>NZ_PSYX01000002.1:0-730677 GCF_003586325.1 Haloferax sp. Atlit-10N | reverse complement strand
ACAGCTTCAAGCAGCGTTGAGCAACCGATTTTTCGACTCACTTGACGAGTTAACGACAGCGATAGACGCCGCTCTTGACCAGCTTTCGGTCCCAAAAGTGAGTAATTACTTCTAACGAATACTATAGGTTGCGAACTCGGAGAACACGATGGGGTTGAGCGAGGAGTTGTTGACCTTGACGGCGTTCTCGCCCTCGATGACTTCCGCGCCGGCGACGCCGGCGAGTTGGTCGCTCTGCGGACTGGCGAAGCCCACCTCCTCGTCGACGACGCGGTTGATGCTGTACGCGACGTCTTCGGGGGTGAGTTCGTCGCCGTTGTGGAACGTGACGTCCTCGCGGAGGTCGAATCGGACCGCATTCTCCCCGTCGATGCGCTCGTAGTTCGTCCCCAGCGCGGTCTGAATCGACCCCGCCGCGTCGCGGGTCAGGACGCCCTCGTACGCGTGGAGGACGACGATGTCCGTCGTCGTCTCGCGGTGGTCGTGGGGGTCGAGGCCGGAGGGCATCTGGCCCTGCGTGATGGTCACGTCGAACGAACCGCTGTCCTCGGTCGTCGTCGTTTCGGTGGTCTCGGTCTCCTCGCCGCCGGTCGTCGTCGTTTCGGTGGTCTCGGTCTCCTCGCCGCCGCCACCGGAGCAGCCCGCGAGCGCCGCCGACGCCGCCGCGCCGCCTGCCAACTTCATGTACGACCGCCGACTAATGTGTGAATTGGTATCAGCCATCGAAGGTAGATTGCGTCGGTCGTTCTTATATCCATTGCCTGTGATTCGGCCCCCGCATAGCGTTCTGCCCATATATTGTGCACAGTTATGCTCCCGAGTCATCACCCCCCGAACACGGGGTACGTTTATTAGGGACTATCGCCGAACGATTCGTATGGCCGTGACCGGCCGTCCCACACTTCGGGACTTGTTCGACGAGTCGCCGACGCCCCACATCGCACACCCGCCGCGCACGCACCAACGACACTTCTACGTCGCGACGGACGGGTCGTACCGCCCGAACGGCGGCGGACTCGGTGCGGTGATAGAGACCCGCGACGGCGAGCGAGTCGCCCGTATCGCGCTCCCAGACGTGCCGCCGGACAACAACGTCTCGGAGTATCGCGCGCTCCATCTCGGATTGGACGTGCTCGCCAATCGCGCGCCGCCGGGCGCTCGCGTCGGCGTCCTCGTCGACCACGACGACCTCGCCGCGAACGTCAACAACGCGGTGCTCGCCGGCGACCATCCCGACTGGAAGTCGCCGAAGCGCATCGTCGTTCCCGCCGGCAGCGAACACCACTGGCGGGGGATTCAGGCCCGCATCGCCGGGTTCGAAGAGCTTCGCGCCGCGCGAATCGATAGCCGCGAGAACCCCGCGCACCCGCTGGCGAACGCGCCGGGGGAGTACGAACACGTCAACCGGCGGCCCGACCGCTGCGTGCTCCCCGACCCGCCGGAGTTCGAGGCGGACTCCGGCACGGACGTGAGCTATCTCCCGCCCTCGCGGTTCGAGGGACGCGCGAGCGACTGAGCGCGAGGCGTCGACGACGACCCGTTCGCCCCGCCCATCCGGTGGGCCGCCGAGCGCGAGCGGTCCCACCCGTCTCGCCCTACCGTCGCCCTGCCGACTGCCGGTCACTTCATCGTCAAAAAGTTGACAACGCGGAGCGACGACGCTATCGCATGGACTCCGCGGAGACCGTCGACGCGTTCGACCCCCGGCGACGCGGGCTCTCGCCGCTCGGCGCGGCCGCGAGACGCCACGCACGCCAACTCGCCGCCATCAGCCTCTTGACGGCCGGTTTCGTCTTCGCCGCCGTCCGGGACCCCGGAACCCTGTCACCGGCCGCCGGCGTCTCACCGACCGCCGGTGTTTCGACGGATGTCGTTACCGCCGGCGACCCGACCTTGCTCGTTCGCCTCGAACTGGGCGTGCTCGCCGGCCTCCTCGCCGCCGGCGCCTCGCTCGTGTTTCTCGCCGACCGCGACCCCGCAGTCGATATCCGCGCCGCGTGGGGCTGGTTCGCGCTCGCCGCCGCGGGGTTCCTCGTCGGAACCGCCGCCGCGCGTCAGGTCGCGCCCGCGCTCTTCGACCTCTTGGTCGAATGGGGTCGCGTGGCCGCCGGCTCGCGCCAGTCGGCGCTCGAACTCGAACTGTTCTTCCCGGCCGCGGTCGGCGGCGGCGCGGCCGTCGCCCCGCTCTTGCTCGGATTACGCCGCGCCGGCGCGCTCTCTCGTCGACTCGCCGGTGGGACGAGAGGGCTGTCGCTCCTCTGTCTCGTCGCCTTCGCCGCGTGCTTCTCGCCGCCGGATTCGGCGACGTTCGCGCTCTACGCGGCCCCGTCGGCGCTCGGGCTGGGCGTCGCCGTCGCGTGGGTCGAGTTCGGGTGAACGACTCGCCGAAAAAGCAGAACCGAGGTCGTCAGTTACTCTTCTTCTTGCGCGTCCACGACTGCCGTCGCCGCCAGATTGACGATGTCTTTGACTTCGTCGCCGCGCTGGAGGACGTGGACCGGCTTGTCCATGCCGACGAGCATCGGGCCGATTGCCTCCGCGCCGCCGAGGCGCTGGAGGAGCTTGTAACCGATGTTACCCGCTTCGAGGTTCGGGAACACGAGCAGGTTCGCGGGGTCGTCGAGCTCCGCGAAGTCGTAGGTGCCTTCGAGGATGTCCTCGACGAGGGCGGTGTCGGCCTGCATCTCGCCGTCCACCGGGAAGTCAACGGCGGGGTCGTCCTGCAGGAGCGCCGCGGCGTCGCGGGGCTTGCGCGTCCCCTCGTTCGTGACGCTGCCGAAGTTGGAGTACGAGAGCAGCGCCGCGCGGGGTTCGACGTTGAACTGGCGGGCCAGCTCCGCCGTGTGCTTCGTGATTTCCGCGAGAATCTCCTCGTCGGGGTCGAGGTTGACCGTCGTGTCGGCGCAGAAGACGACGCGGTTCTTGAACGTCATCATGTAGACACCGGCCGCGTAGTTGGCGTCGTCGGCCGTGCCGATAATCTGGAGCGGCGGGCGAAGTGCGGAGGGGTAGTGGTGAGTCAGCCCCGTCAGCATCGCGTCCGCGTCGCCGACCTCGACCATGACGCTGGCGAAGTAGTTCGAGTCGCGGCGGACGAGTTCCTCCGCTTCGGACTTCGTGATTCCTTTGCGCTGGCGAAGCTCGTAGAGGCGGTCGACGTAGTGGTCCCACTCGCCGTCGCGGGGGTTGGCGATGGTCGGGTCGAAGTCGAGACCCAACTCCTCCGCCTTGCGCAGAATCGTCGTCGTCTTCCCGACGAGGATGGGCTCGGCGATGCCCTCCTCCTGCATCTGGTAGGCGGCGCGAATCATCTTCTCGTTGGAGCCCTCGGCGAGGGCGACCCGCTTGGGGTGCGACTTCGCCTTGTTGAGGACGACGCGCATCATCTCGCGGGACTTCCCGAGACGCGCTTCGAGGCGCTCGCGGTACGCGTTCATGTCGAGGCGCTTGCGGGCCGCACCGGAGGTCATCGCCGCCTGCGCGACCGCGGGTGCGACTTCGAACAGCACGCGGGGGTCGAGCGGTTTGGGAATGACGTAGTCGGCACCGAACTGGAGCGGGTGGTCGCCGTAGGCCTTGACGACCGCGTCGGGCACGTCCTGCCGGGCGAGTTCGGCGAGCGCCTCGGCGGCCGCGCGCTTCATCGCCTCGTTAATCTCGGTGGCGCGCACGTCGAGCGCGCCGCGGAAGATGAACGGGAAGCCGAGGACGTTGTTGACTTGGTTCGGGTAGTCGGAGCGCCCGGTCGCCATGATGACGGTGTCCTCGCGGGCCTCTTTCGCGTCCTCGTAGGTGATTTCGGGGTCCGGGTTCGCCATCGCGAAGATGACGGGGTTGTCGGCCATCGACCGCACCATCTCCTGACTGACGATGCCGCCGACCGAGAGCCCAGCGAACACGTCCGCGCCCTCCATGGCGTCCGACAGCGAGCCCTCGTCGACCGGCTGTGCGAACTCGGCTTTGTACTTGTTGACGTCGCCCGCCTCGACGCGCGACTCGGTGATGATGCCCGTGGAGTCGCACATCGTGATGTTCTCCTTTTTCGCGCCGAGGGAGACGTAGAACCGCGCCGTCGCGAGCGCTGACGCGCCCGCGCCGGAGAAGACGATTTCGAGGTCGTCGAGGTCCTTGTCCACGATGTCGGCGGCGTTGAGGAGCGCCGCACCGGAGATGATGGCCGTGCCGTGCTGGTCGTCGTGGAACACGGGGATGTCCATCTGTTCGCGGAGCTGTCGTTCGATTTCGAAGCACTCCGGGGCCTTGATGTCCTCTAAGTTGATGCCGCCGAACGTCGGCTCCATCGCCTTCGTGGCCGCCACGAAGTCGTCCACGTCGGTGATGTCGAGTTCGACGTCGAACACGTCGATGTCGGCGAAGCGCTTGAACAGCACGCCCTTACCCTCCATTACCGGCTTCGACGCCTGCGCCCCGATGTCCCCCAGCCCGAGGACGGCGGAGCCGTTCGAGACGACGCCGACGAGGTTGCCCTTCGCCGTGTACTCGTAGGCGGCGTCTTCGTCCTCCGCGATGTCGAGACACGGCGCGGCCACGCCCGGCGAGTACGCCAGGCTCAGGTCGCGCTGCGTGTTCGTCGGCTTCGTCGTCGCAATCTCGATTTTTCCGGGTGGGTCTTGTCTGTGATATTCCCGTGAGTCGTCGTCCAGTCCCATGACCCACACGTCCTCACGCAGGGGGCAAAAAGCTATTCAACAACGTCGAATTTTGACTTCGACAATAGTCGAACACTCACCGGACGGCGGCGAGGTCGGGACGGTGAATCGACGCCGTCGCGCTCGAAAAATTACTCCGTTTCGATGTGAAGAATTTCCGGGCGTTCGAGTTCGATGGTCTCCTCGGCGTCGGTCACGGTCCTGGTCGGCCAGCGACCGGTCGTGGTCAGCACTTCGACGCCCTCGTCGGTGACGAGCGCCGTGTCCTCGCTTTTCGCCCCCTGGATGGTCGGGTTGTAGGCGTAGCCCATCGGCGCGTGGACCTCGTCGTCGGCGTCGGGCGTGGCGAACCACTCGCGGCCGGCGAACCCGGCCGCGCCGCCCTGGTGGTGGTTCAGCCACTCCTCGGACTCGCCGACCGAGTCGTAGGCGTCGCGGATGGCGTCGAACACGTCGCCGGCGGTTCCGCCTTCCACGGCGGCCTCTCGGGTCGCCGCCAGCGCCTCCGTCTCGACCTGCATCGCTCCTTCGTGGCGGGTTTCGAGCCACTCGGGCGCGTCGAACGCGACGGTTCGCGTGCAACTCGCGTAGAGGCCGCCGCGCTGGGCCGTCACGGAGACGAGCGCGTAGTCGCCGAGTTCCTCCTGTTTGGGCGTGTAGTGGCGGTACTTCTGGGCCCGCCGCCCGCTGCCGACGAGGACAACCGGCGCTTCGATGCCCATCGCGCTGAGCGTGACTTTCAGGCCGGAGGCGACCTCGTGTTCCGTGTCACCCGGTTCGAGTTCGCGACAGACCCGCTCGACGGCGCTCGCCGCGTCGCGGCCGAGTTCGCGGTAGGCCTCGATGTCGGCGTCGGAAAGCGGCTGGCGAACGGCCGCGGCGTCCACGTTCTCGAAGCCGGGCACGTCGAAGTCGGCGGCGGCGGGGGTCGGCGAGACCGCCTCGACGCCGGACGCCAGCGAGCCTTCGTACCACTGGAAGCGGTGGACGCGAACGTCCTCGTGGGGTACTTCCTCGTGGAGCAGGCGCTCCGCTTCGATGTTGTCTGTCACGACGTGGAACTCGTCGCCGTCGTAGCCGGCGGCGGCGACGCCCAAAGGCGAGTCGCGGTCGACGACGTTGTCGCCGCCGAGGAGCCACGCGAAGGAGTTCGGTCGGGCGAACCAGACCGCTTCGAGGCCGTTGTCGTCGAGGTAGCCATCGAGTCGGTCCGCTCGGGATTCGAGTCGCTCGTCCATGTTCGCGGGTCCAACCGAACCGACTTGAATGGGACGGCTCGGACAAGTGGGACGAAGCCCGTCGGGTCGTCCGGGGCCGGCCGGTTCCGACTGGTGCCAGCCGTGGGACTTCGTTCCGGGCTGACGCCTTCGAGGACCATACCGACGAAATATAAGTTCGCGCGGTCCTGAGCCACGCGTATGACACCTCGGCTTCGCCGCCTCCTCACGGGGGCCGCCGCGATGACCGGCGTCCTGATGGTCCTCGGCGTGTACACCGCCGCCTCGGGGGCCGGCCTCACCTGCGCCGGGCGCTGGCCGTTCTGCGACGGCTTCCTCGGCCTGTTCCCGGCCAACTGGGGCAGCTTCATCGAGTGGTTCCACCGCCTCGTCGCCATGCTCACCGGCTTCCTCATCCTCGGGACGACCGTGCAGGCGTGGCGCGAGGGCGTCGCGAAAGGCGTCCGCTACGCGCTCGTCGTCGCCACGGTCATCCTCCCGTTCCAAATCGTCCTCGGGGCGCTCACCGTCACCGAGTACGAGTGGGTCATCCTCACCGCCCACTACGTGGTCGCGACGTCCATCTTCACCGCCGTCGTCGCCGCCGCGGCGTGGGGGCTCGTCGACCGCGGCATCCCCCGCATCGCCGACGCGGTCAGACTGGCGCTCGTCGGCGCGCCCGTCATGCTCGTCCTCGCGCCCCACGCGTTCGTCTCCTTTGGCCCGACGACGCAAGCGGTCTACTACGTCGTCGGCCTCGCCACCTACGCCGCGCTCCTCGCGGTCACCCTCTGGGCGAACACCGCCCACGGCCCGCGAGCGGACGCCTACGGTCGGCTCAGATTCGTCACCGCGCCCGCGAGCGTCGTGGTCGTCGCGCTCCTCATCGCCGGCCGGCAGGTGTACGGTCCGGCGCTCGAACTCGCCCACCTCGGCGGGACGGTCCTCGCGCTCGTCCTCGTCGTCGGCGCGGCGGTGCTCGTCCGCGGTGGGCTTCCGGTACCGCAGGCCGGCGCGACGAACGACGCGGACTGACGAGCGGACCGCAACCTGATTGGTCGTGCGCTCGCCCGCTTGTCGGAGCTGGCTTCAATACTCGCACTAATCGCGGCAAAAGTCACAACAGTATCGCCAGAAGTTGTACGGCAATCCGAGACCCACGAAGGGGCTGACTCCGTTTCGCGGTTGGAGATATATCCCACCCATCTACACAATTCCCGGATATTTTTCGTCAATATCGGAACGAATTGATGAACGGACCGAAGAAGTGTTATACGGGGCTGTGCTACCTGATGGCTGTTATGGAACGTCGTACCTTTCTGAAGGGCTCCGCCGGGGCCGCGGCCGCGTTCACGCTGGCCGGCTGTCTCGGCGGCGGCGGCAGCGGTAGCGAGACGATTACCATCGGCTCGGACATCCCGTACCGTCCGTTCGAGTACGAGACGACCGAGGGCGAACTCGTCGGCTTCGACGTCGACATCGCGGAGGCGGTCTTCTCAGAGGAACTCGGCTACGAACACGAGTTCCAGAAGACGAGCTTCGACAGCATCATCCCCTCGCTCAACAACGGGAACTTCCGCGTCATCATGTCCGCGATGACAATCACGGAGGACCGCGCGGAGCAGATCGACTTCTCGGACCCGTACTTCACCGCGTACCAGACGGTCATCGTCCTCAACCAGAGCGACATCTCCTCGAAGGAGGACCTCCGGGGCGTCACCGTCGGCGTCCAGAAGGGGACGACCGGCGAGAGCGCCGCGACCAGCCTCAAAGAGGAGTTCGGCGGCGACCTGACGATTCAGAGCTACGACCAGGTGACCGGCGCGTTCGACGCGCTCCGGAACAACCAGGTCAGCGCCGTCGTCAACGACAACACCGTCAACGCCGCGTTCGTCGAGCAGAGCGACAACGTCCGGTTCCTCGAGGGGGCCGGTGCCGCCGAAGAACAGGGCAAGGAGAACGCCCCGCCGTACCTCACCCTCACCGTCGAGGAGTACGGCATCGGCTTCCGGCAGGACGACGACGACCTCCGCGAGGAGGTCAACGGCGCGCTGGAGACCATCCGCGACAACGGGACGTACGACGAGATCTACTCGGAGTACTTCTCCGGATAATTCGACCAGGACGCGTTTTTTTATCCCACTACCGTGAGAAATACTACCAATGGCTGAATCTTACTCCGAGGGACGAACCGGCGACGGTGAGTACCAAGAGCAGTTTTTGAACGACAAAACGCTCAGACGACTGGGCGCGGCCATCGCGGGGCTATTCACGCTCGGAGTCGGCGGATTCATCGCGGCGATTATCTTCACCCAGGTCGATTTCGAACTCTTCGTGGAGATCATCCACCCGCAGTTCGTCAACGCGTTCCTGCGAGTGCTCGCCATCATCCTCGTCGGGAGTCTGTTGTCCGTTACCGCGGGCATCTTCGTCGGACTCGGTCGGGTGTCGAACACGGGGTTCACGAACGCCGTCGCGACCGCCTACGTCGAGTTCTTCCGCGGGACGCCGCTTCTGTTCCAGTTGCTCGTCATCTACGTCGGGATTCCGGCGTTCTGGCCGCCGGGGCAGTTCCCTATCTCCAACTGGCAGTACCCTACAGCCATCATCGGGCTGACGCTCAACCACGCCGCCTACGTCGGCGAGGCCGTCCGCGGCGGCATCGACGCCGTCCCGGAGGGACAGATGGAGGCCGCCCGCTCGCTCGGGATGTCCTACGTGCAGGGCATGCGCGAGGTCGTCCTGCCGCAGGCGTGGCGCAACGCGCTCGCCGCCATCGGCAACGACCAGGTCATCCTCGTGAAGGACACCTCGCTCCTGACGGTCATCGCCGTTCCGGAACTCATCAGCGCGTTTCGCAACGTCAACTCGACCACGTTCGACCCGTGGACGCCGATTATCCTCGTCGCCATCGCCTATCTCATGATTACGGTTCCGCTCGGCAAAATCGTCAGCTACCTCGAAGCCCGCTCGGACTGGGGGGGTGACCGCCGATGAGTCTCCTCGAATTCGACGAGGTTGACAAGTACTTCGGCGAGACGCACGTCCTGAAAGACGTCGACCTCGACGTCGAAGAGGGCGAAGTGTGCGTCATCATCGGCCCCTCGGGGTCCGGGAAATCGACGCTCCTCCGCTGTGCGAACCGCCTCGAAGAGATTCAGGACGGCGAGATTCGACTTGAAGGCCAGTCCATCTCCGCGGCCGACGCGGACATCAATCGCCTGCGCCAGCGAATCGGCATGGTGTTCCAGAGCTTCAACCTCTTTCCGCACAAGACGGCGCGGGAGAACGTGACGCTCGCCCCGACGAAGGTCAAGGGTCTCAAGAAAGGCGACGCCGAGCGCCGCGCCGACGAACTGCTCGACCGCGTCGGCCTCCGCGCGCAGTCGAACTCCTACCCGAACCAACTCTCCGGCGGCCAGCAACAGCGCGTCGCCATCGCCCGCGCCCTCGCGATGGACCCGCACGTGATGCTGTTCGACGAGGTCACGAGCGCCCTCGACCCCGAACTCGTCGGGGAGGTGCTCGACGTGATGCACGACCTCGCCGAGGAGGGGATGACGATGCTCGTCGTCACCCACGAGATGGGCTTCGCCCGCGAGGTCGGCGACCGCATCGTCCTCATGGCCGACGGCCAAGTCGTCGAGGACTCGCCGCCCGAGGTGTTCTTCGAGAACCCGAAGACCGACCGCGGCAAGCAGTTCCTCTCGAAACTGCTCTGAGCCGGGGTAGCCGGGCACACACCCGGATTCATCCAACAAGCTTATCCCCCGAAACGCCGCTTGCTGCGGCATGAACTACGCTCCCCGCGAATTCAGTCACGAACCGCCCGATTGCGAACACACCAAGACCGTTCTCTTCTGTCAGACCTGCGGTCGCGCCGCCGGTATCGACGAGTGGCCCGAACAGGTGCGCGACGGCCGTGCGGTCCGACTCGACTGCCCGGACTGCGGCGAGGTCGTCTGGCGCGGACTGGCCGACGACGAGTCGTCAGAAAAACGTCGGGCGCCGACGCCGACGCCCTGAGCGGGCAACGGGCATCCGAACCGACGACCGCTGTTTTACGGAACCATCACTTCGACGCCGACGGTGTCGTAGTCGGTCATCGCGGCCAACCGCCCGGGAACCTCGTCGAGCGAGACGGTCTTCGTCACGAGCGACCCGGGGTCGACCGCGTCCGACGCGAGCAGCGAGAGCAGGTCGTCCGCGCTCGTCGGCGGCATCCCGCGCGCCCCGAGGAACGACACCTCGTGTCTCGTCATCCAGTCGGTCGGCAGCGACACGTTCCCCTTTTCGGCCTCGGTCGTCAGCCCGACTTGCACGTGCGAGCCCCGCGGCCGGACCGACCGAACCGAGTTTCGGCAGGTCTCCGCAACGCCGAGCGCGTCGAGCGAGACGTGCGCCCCGCCGTCGGTCAGCCCCCGGATGGCGTCGACGGGGTCTTCCGCCGAGCCGTTGACCACGGCGTCGGCTCCGAGGTCGGTCGCGGCGTCCAGCGCGGAATCGCGTACGTCGACCGCGACCACGCGCGCCCCGAGGACGTTCGCCACCTGAATCGCCGACAGGCCGACGCCGCCGCAGCCGTGGACGGCGACCCACTGGCCCGCGCGGAGGCCGGCGCGGGCGTCGAGGGCGTTGTAGGCGGTCATGAACCGACAGCCGAGCGCGGCCACGTCGGTCGGCGAGACGCTCTCGGGGAGCCGAATCGCGTTGTAATCGGCGGAGGGGAGATGCACCAAGTCGGCGAACGCGCCCTGCGCGGAGAGTTCGAAGCCGAGGGCGTTGGGGTGGTCGCCCGTGCAGACGTTGCCGTGGCCGGTCCGGCAGTAGCCGCACGAACCGCACGCGAGGTTGAACGGCAAGGCGACGCGGTCGCCCTCCGCAATTGTCTCGACGCCCTCGCCGACTTCGACGACGCGGCCCGCGGGCTCGTGGCCGAGAATCTGTCCGGACGGAACGGCGTCGTTTGCCCACTCGCCGTGGCCCATCCACGAGTGCCAGTCGCTCCGGCAGATGCCGCAGGCCTCGACCTCGACGACGACGCCGTCGGAGTCGCACGTCGGGTCGGGGACTTCGGTCACGTCGAGCGGTTCACCGTGTTCGCGGAGGACTGCGGCTCTCATACGCGCGGTTCGTCGGGCGACCTGAAAAAGCTCCGCGTGGCGTCAATCTCGGGCGTCGGTGCGGCGGAGACGAGACGGCTGGCCCGCTCAGAAGAAGTCGTCGAGGCCGGACTGTCCGTCGTCGGTCGACGCGTCGGTCTCGTCGCTCTCGGCCGACTCGTCGACGTCGGCGTCCCGGTCGAGCACGTCGTCGGAGCCGCCACCATCGCCGTCGGCGGCCGCGGCGTCGCCCTCGATGGCCACGTCCTCCATCCCGGCGAACGCGCCGCCGGCGTGTGCTTCGACCAGTTCCTCGCGGAGTTCGCCGGCGTCCTCGACGATGGACTGGACCTTGTTCGTCGTCTCGCCGCTCCCGGTGACGAAAGAGACGTGGGACTCGTCGAACTCGTAGTAGGCGGCCGTGGCCACGGTCAGCTCGCGGGGCTTGCAGTGGTGGGTGATAGCCGAGAGGTACGGAAGGACCTCGCGACGGGCGGTCGCCATGCTGAAGCCACCTTGCTCCGCGATTTTCCGGACGACGGTGTCGCGGGTCTTGTCGCGGGTCGAGCGGTAGGGTGCGCCGCCGTAGCGCGTCCACCCGCCGCGGGTCCGGTCGCGGGAGGCCGCGACGCCGGCGGCGAGGTTGTCGGTCGCGTAGCGCCAGTAGGAGTAGTTCTGCGTGGCGCGGACGCGGCCGAGCCAGCGGTCGGCGTTGGCGAGGAAGTCGTAGGCGCGGGCGAGTTCGTCGGGTTCGTAGACGAGCGAGACCTTGTCCTCGACCCACTTCGTGAGGTCGTCGGGCGTCTCGTCCACGTCGTAGGCGGTGTAGAGCGCCTCCTGTGCGGACTTTTCCTTGAGGACGGCGTCGAGGAACTCGAACAGGCCGACAGAGCGGTCGCGGTCGCCCATGACCACGTCCTCCTCGGTGATTTTCTCGCGGCCCTCGGCGATGGCCTGCAGGTCGTTGACGGCCGACCGGAGGTCGCCGCTGTTCATCTCGGCGATGCGGTCGAGGGCGTCGGACTCGAACTCCAGTCCCTCCTTGCGGCAGATGTCGCGGAGGACGGGGACGATAGAGCGGGCGGACACGTCGCGGAACTCGATTTCCTGACAGGCGTTCCGAAGCCCGCGGCTCATGTCGTAGAACTCGTTGGCGATGAGGACGATGGGCTGGCTCGACGACTTGACGAGGCGGGTGACGGCGCTGGCTCCGCCGCGGTCGTAGTTGCCGTGGATGTTGTCGGCCTCGTCGAGGATGACCAACTGCCGGGTGGACGTGCCCGCGGAGGAACCGGCGAGCGTCGCGTTCTTGGCGGCGCGGCCGGCGAAGCGTTCGATGACGTCGCCGGTCCGCTGGTCCGACGCGTTCAGCTCGACCGTCTCCCAGCCCATGTCGGCGGCGAGCGCGTGGGCCGCGGAGGTCTTTCCGATGCCCGGGCTCCCGTGGACGACGACGGCCTCCCGGTGGTCGTCCCACGTCTTGGCCCACTCCGCGAGGGCGTCGCGGGCCTTGTTGTTGCCGCGGACCTCGGAGAGCGTCGATGGGCGGTACTTCTCCGTCCAGTCTACCATTACCGGAAGGAGGACCGAGGCGCGTTTAGTGGTTGCGGAGCGCCGCGCACTGGTCGGACGCGGACTCACCACGCCGCCCGCCGCGCCCGGTTCCGGGCGTCGACGAGCGACCACCCGAGCGCCGCGAGCGTGGTGAGACAGACGACGAACAGCGCCACGACGACGCCGACTCGTCCGACACCGGCGTAGTAGCCGGCGCTGTCGATGACGCCAGCGAACAGCAGACCGAAGGCGACGAGGCTGAGCGGCCGCGCCCACAGCTGGCTCCGAACGAGTCCGACGCCCGTCGCCAGCAGCGACACGCCGGTCAGCCCGCCCAACACGAGCGACGCGAACAGCGCGAACGGGTCGGTCCGCGGTTCCATGACGGACCCGTGCTCGACGGTCAACACCCAGATGGCGAGCGTCACGGCTCCCATGACGAGCGCGTAGCCGCCGACCGTTCGCTCCCAGTCCATACTGACTCCCTTCTGTCAGAGGCGCTCCCGCCACAAATACGCATCTCCGCGTTCTCGCACGGGAGAACGTATGTACGACCGGAAGGTGTTCGAATCCGACTGCTCAGTCGTCCGCGACCGCTCGCCGGACACTGTCCCGTGCCGACATGTGTCAATATTCAGAAAACTTATTAGCGCCCTCCGAGTGGACTCCGTTCCATGTTTCCCGACGAAATCGTGACCCCGCGGCTCAGGCTCCGCGCCCTGTCGCGGGAGGTCGTCGACCCGTTGGACGCGTACGAACACTTCGCCGCCTCGCGGTCGGACACCATCGAAGAGGAGACCGAGTTCGTCACGTGGGGGCCCCACGAGACGCCCAAGGAGACGCTGGACTTCCTCGAACAGGCCGAGGACGGTCACGAGTCCGCCGACAACGCCATCTACGCCGTCTTCCCCCGCGACGGCGAGGACGGCGCGGGCGAGTTCGCGGGCACCGCCGGCTTCAACCCCGAGTGGGACAAGCGCCGGGCCGTCTTCGGCATGTGGCTCCGCAAGGAGTTCTGGGGCCGCGGCTACTCGGGCGAGCGCGCGGCCGCGTTCTTCGCCGCCGTCTTCGACGTGCTCGACCTCGACGTCGCGCTCGCGTACGCCATGCCCGAAAACGAGGCGTCGTGTCGAGCCATCGAGAAGTACACCGACCGCTTCGGCGGGCAGGAAGACGGCCTGTTCCCCAACGAGGCCGTTGACGCCGACGGCACTCCACGGGACGTTCGCGGCTGGTCCGTGACCCGCGAACAGTGGGAAGACGCCACCGGCGGCGACTACGACGCCGAGTTCCGCTGGGAGGGCCGCGCGTGAGCGACCTCTTCCCCGAGGTCATCGAGACGCCGCGGCTCCGACTGGTCGCCCGCCGCCCGAAGCACGTCGGTGTCCACGAGGCCTACGACCTGTGTTCGGCCCCCGAGATGGACGGCGTGACCCGGTACATGCCGTGGTCGCGCCACGAGACGCCGAAGGTGACGAAGGACTTTCTCGACCGCGGGGAGTCGAGTTGGACCGACGCCGAGAGCGCCGACTACGCGATTATCCCGCGCGAAGGCGAGGAAGGTGCGGGCGAGATTGCGGGGTTCGGCGGCCTCCACACCGAGTGGGACCGCCGCGTGGGCGAACTCGGTCTGTGGCTCCGGCCGCGCCACTGGGGTCGCGGTTACTCGGGCGAGCGCGCCGCGGCGCTGGCGGCGCTCGCGTTCGACGTGTTCGACCTCGAAGTCGTCGCGGTGTCACACGTCGCGGCGAACGAGAAGTCCCAGCGCGCCATCGAGAAGTACACGGCGGCGCTCGGCGGCGGCCTCGACGGCCGCGAGCGAAACAGCATCGTCATCGACGGCGACCCGGCCGACGAACTCCGCTACAGCGTCTCCCGCGAGGATTGGCTGGCGACGACCGGCGGCGACTACGACGCCGAGTTCCGCTGGGACCTCGACCCCGACGACGTTCGCTGAGGCCGACTTATTCTCCGCCGGGGACCGCGCCGGCGACGACGCGGCCGCCCTTCAGGACCGCCGTCGGGTCGTTCAATACCGTCAGGTCCGACAGCGGGTCGTCGTCGAAGACGAGCAGGTCGGCGTACGCGCCGGGTTCGACGACGCCGCAGTCGTCCAACCCCACCGCGTCGGCGGCCGTCTCGGTCATCGCTCGGATAGCGTCCAGTGGCTCCATGGCGTGTTGCGCCATGAACTGCACCTCGGAGGCGTTGCCGCCGTGGAAGTTGAACGGCGTGCCCGCGTCGGTGCCGCCGGCGATTCGGACACCGGCCTCGGCGGCCAGTTTGAACGACTCGATGTGACGCTCGTAGACGGTCTCGGTCTTCGCCACGTCCTCCTTCGTCGCCGCCTCGGTGTTGCGGACGATGTGGTACGGCGCGGAGAGCGTCGGCACGAGCGTCACGTCGCGCTCCACGAACAGGTCGATGGCCTCGTCGTCGAGGAACGTCCCGTGTTCGACCGTGTCGACGCCGGCCCGGATGGCCGCTTTCACGCCCTCGCCGCCGTGGGCGTGGGTCGCGGTGTGGACGCCCCGGCGGTGCGCCTCGTCCACGAGCGCGTGGAGTTCCTCCTCGGTGAACGCCACCGCGCCGGGGTCGCTGCCGGGCGTCGTCACCCCGCCGGTCGTCATGAACTTGATGAAGTCGGCACCCAGTTTCACCTGCTCTCTGACCGCCTTTCGCGCCTCGGTCGGCCCGTCTATCTCGCGGCCCATGTGGTGGCCGTGGCCGCCGGTGATGGTTATCGACCGGCAGTTGGCGACCGTCCGCGGACCGGGCACGTCCCCGGCGTCGATGGCGCGTTTCAGCGCCACGTCGATGTCTCGCGCGCCCATCACGCGAGCGCCCGTGACGCCCGCTTCGAGCGTCTTCCGAGCGTTTCGCGCCTCGACCAGCGTGAGTTCGGCGTCGGACATGCCGACCACGTCCTCGACGCTCCGCTCGCCCGACAAGGAGAAGTGGACGTGCGCGTCCACCAGTCCGGGGGTGACCGTCTTCCCGGCGAGGTCGACGACTCGCTCGTCCCCGCGGGGGTCGAGGTCGCCGACGGCCTCGATTCGCCCCGTCTCGGCGTCGATTCGAACGTCCGCCTCGTCGATGACGCGGTCGCCACGAATCACCCGTGGGCCCCGAAGTAACATGCCCGTCGCTATCGCACGGCGAGACTTGAACGTGACCCTCCGGTATTCGATGGCCGTCGGGCGGTCGCTGGACGCGTCGCCACCGTCACGTATCGGCATCACGTACCGCGAGAGGCCCTCTCACGGCGGCCACGAGACATTTACGGGAGAACGACAATCGCTTCCGACACGATGTCAACGACACCTGAATCAACGCCCGGTTCCACACCATCGACGCTTCGGTCGGTCGGCAGCGGCGGCGTCGCCGGTCTCGGGGCGGCCCTCTTCGGCTACCTCGTGACCTACCTCCTCACCTCCTCGACCATCGAGAACTCGACGGCCAGCCAGGTGCTCGAAGCCCTCGGCTCCGACATCTCGACGTGGAAGGTCGTCGGCTGGGTGTTCATGAGCGCCCACGGCGTGACCACGACGTTCCCCGGGCTGTTCGGGACCACCTCCGCCGCGAACCTCATCGAGAGCGTCGAGGCGTTCTCGCCGGTGCTCTACGTCGCGCCCGTGGTCGCGCTCCTCGCGGCGGGCGCGCTCGCGGCCGTCGTCAGCGGCGCGTCCTCGACGCGGGCGGGCGCGCTGGCCGGCGCGGGAACCACCGTCGGCTACCTCGTCTTCGCGCTCGCGGGTATCGCGCTTTTCACCGTTACCGTCGGCGACGCGGCCGTTAGTCCCGACCCGGTCACGTCCGCGCTCCTCGCGGGCGTCGCGTACCCCGCGGTTCTCGGCACCGTCGGCGGCCTCGCGGCCACGGCGCTCCGGTAGTCGCGCCTGTCCGAGCGCTCGAATCGCCGTTCTCCAGTACCTCGCTTTCTTCGACTCAGAGGTCGCGAGCGACGAGCTCTCCCCAGTGGTCGAAGCCGTAGCGGTCGTAGAACGCCCGCGCCCGGTCGTTCGACTCGTCCACGTCGAGGACGATTCGGTCCAACGGGAGGTCCTGCGAGCGCGCGTGGTCCAGTACGGCCTCCATGAGTTCGTCGGCGACGCCCGTGCCGCGGTAGTCGGCGTCGAGGAACAGCTCGTTGAGGACGGCGGCGTCCCAGATGAACGTCATCTCCTCGGGGAGCGCGAAGGCGTAGCCGACGAGACGAGCGTCGTCGCCGCGGTCGTCGCCGTCGCTATCGACGCCGACGTCACCGTCCTCGTCGCCCGACACCGCCTCCGCGACGACGACGCACCCGGGGTCGTCGCTCGCGCAGTGCTCGACCCACGAGAGGTAGCGTTCGCGGTAGTCGTCGGTGAGTTTCGCCTCGTACGTGGTGAGCTTGTCGTCGCCGCCGGTTCCCTCGCCGATGCCGAGTTCGAACCCGCGTTTCAGTTCCCAGAACGCGGCCGCGTCGCCCGGTTCGTAGGGTCGCACCTCGACGCCGTCGGGTGTCTCGCTCATGGACGCGAATGCGTCGCCATCGGTTATGAACGCTCGGAGTCGCGAGCCTCGGCCGCTCCCCCGTCTCGTTCCGACGACTCACTCCATCCGCCCGCGCAGGCGCTCCGAGAGGAGTCGACCGCCGACCACGCCCGCACCGAGCACGATGAGCATTAACTCCGTCCCCGACGAGGCCAGCGGAGCGACCCGCTCGACGTTCTCGGGTTCCGCGCCCGGCGAGGGGTCGACGACGGTGCTGTAGTGGAGCGTCTCCGTCGTCGGCGCTGGCGACGACGCCGGCCGTCGTTCGACGAACGTCTGGACGAACCCGCGCGTGCTCGACCACTCGGCGCGCCCGCTAATCGAGTAGAACGCGTCGTGGAGCGGGTAGAAGGCGTTGACGCCGTTGGTGAACAGGTCGGGGAAGATGCCGCCGCAGAGGAGCGCGGCGATGCCGACCCACGAGACCACGACGCCGCGAGCGCCCCACCGACCGCGAATCACGGATCGCTCGGGGTCACGAACCCGCGTGTCGTAGGCCACGACGGCGGCGAGAGCGAGCGGAAACAAGAGCGTGTGAAACAGCGCGCGGTGGCTGCCGGGCAGGAGCGTGCTGGTGAACGAGTCGAGGTCGGGGACTGCGGCGGCGACGAGCGCGACGCCGACCGAGCGGGCGTCGAACCAGCGACCGAGGAGGGCGGCACCGACGAGTCCGCCGACCGCGACGTGGACGAGGGTCGATGGCATACCGCGTAGTGGTCGGGCGACGACCTTCAGGGTTCCCACGGGGTTCGTCAGGCGACGACTACCCCTTTCGACACCCTTTTGCGGGACACTCACGCACGTTGTCGCATGATTCACTCGTCCGTCGAACCGAGGTGTTCGCGATGACCGCGGCACCGCGCGACGACCTCGCTCGACGCATCGCGGGCGAGATTACCCTCTCGGACGACCCCGGTGCGACGCTCCGGAAGTGGCGGACCGACTTCGACATCTCGCAGACGGCGCTCGCCGAGCAGTTGGACGTGTCGTCGTCGGTCGTCTCCGACTACGAGAGCGGCCGCCGCGAGAGCCCCGGCATCGGCGTCATCCGCCGGATGGTCGAAGCGCTCCTCGACATCGACGAGGCCCGCGGCGGCAGTCGCATCCGGCAGTACGCCCGCGTCCTCTCGGCCGGCTTCGAGAGCGACATCGTCCAGGACCTCCGGGAATACCCCACGTCGATTCCGCTGGACAGCTTCTACGACGCCATCGGCGCGACACCCATCGTCGACGGCGACCAAGACCGCATCAGCGGCCACACCGTCATCAACAGTATCCAGGCCATCACGCGACTCTCTTCGGAGGAGTTCTACCGGCTCTACGGCCAGTCCACGAGTCGGGCGCTCGTCTTCACCGGCGTCACCCGCGGCGAGTCGCCGCTCGTCGCCATGCGCGTCGTCACGCCGACGCCGAACGCCGTCGTCCTCCACGGCCTCTCGGAGGACGAACTCTGGGAGCACGCGCCCGCGCTCGCCACTATCGACGGCTTCGCCCTCGCCGTGACCGACCGGGACCTAGACGAGATGCTCGAAGACCTGCGGAAACTCCCCTGAACCGGCGTCGGAACCCGTTTTTCGCGTTCTCTCCGATTCGATTCGAATTTCCAGAGTGTCCGTCTAAGGGCGAAAAAAGCCGAAGGGCGGCCGCGACGATGTCCGCCCATGGACATTCGCGACCTCCGATCACATCTCGAAACGGCGTTCGAATACCCCGTTACGACCGACCGCGTGCTCGAACGCGCCGGCGACGTCGAGGTGACCGCGCCGAACGTCGACGACGCGGAGACCGTCGAGACCATCCTCGCCCCGCTCGGAACCGAGACCTACGAGTCGGCCGCCGACCTGTACAACACGATACTCGGAAGCGTGAGCGACGACTACATCGGCAGAAAGTTCTACGACGACCGGGGCGCGGACCCGGCAGACTCGTGGTCGATACTCCCCGAACAGGCTCGTTCGTTCTAACGACCGGCCGCGAACGCAAGCGAGGCGCTCGCGTAGACGGTCCCCGTTACTCCGCGTATTCTACCTACTCCACGTACTCGTAGCGGCGCTCGTTCATCCGACCCCAGCCCGTGAAGACGAACTCGGCTTCGGGTTGGGTGAACTCCTCGACCTCGATCTCCTTTTCGTGGTTGTGCACGTCGTGGATGAGCTCGTAGTCGTCGAAGGAGATCTCGGTTCGGGCCGCGAGCTGGTCGTCCACGTCCACGGCCTCGATTTCGTCGAGCCACGTCTCTTGGACCGTCTCGGCGTGAATCTCGGCCTGCGCGCCGGAGCCGTACGACCCGACGAGAAGCTGCTTGCCGGTCATGTCTTTCCCCTCGTCGGCGGCGGCGATGAGCGCCGACAGTCGGGCGATGTGGACCGAGCCGGTGTACCAGTTGCCGACGCGGCTGGAGATGTCGAGCGTCGGCTCGATGACGCGGCCGTACCACTCGCGGTACTGTTCGGTCGTCTTCAGCTCGTCCATGTAGCCGCGGATGGCCTCCTCGTAGTCGTCCCACGTCTCGAAGTCCTCCTCGCGGGGCTGTCGGCCGATTTCGGCTTCGAGGTCGTCTTCGATGTCGGTGTCGCGGGTCATGTGACGGAACCCGAGGAGCGCCGCCTTCCGGACCATGCCGGGGAACGGCGTGTGGAACGGGATGTACTCGAAGAGGTCGGGGTGCGTGCGACCCGCGACGCTCTCGTAGTCTTCGAGCGCCTCGCGCATGCGGGCGAGGTACACCTGCATGGAGCGCTTGCCGTCCACCGAGGGGAACTGCTGGTTCGGCTTGAGGAAGTCCGTCTCGTCCATGCTGCCGTAGCCCTGCTCGGTCGAGAGTTCGACGAGGTCCGGGTCCTCGTCGATGAGCATCGCCACCGCCCCCGCGCCCTGCGTCGCCTCGCCGGGGTCGCCCCGCTCGTAGAGGGCGGTGTCGGTGGCGATGACGAGCGCCGCGCGCCCGCGGTTGCGACCCGCCTTAATCCAGTTGTAGGCGTCGTCGAGGCTCTGGGTGCCGGCGATACAGGCGAACTTGCGCTCGCCCTTGTTCGCGTGGCGGAAGTCGCCGTCGTACACCTGTTCGAGACAGCCGGCGATATACGTCGACACCGGCTTGGAGTTGTCGAACGCCGACTCGGTCGCCACGTCGATGCGGCCGATGTCCGCGGGCGTGAGCCCCTTCCGGTCCATCAGTTGCTTGGCGGCGTTCGCGCCCATCGTGACGATGTCCTCGTACACGTCCGGGAACGACGACGTGTGGAGACCGAGGCCCTTCGTGTACTTCTCCGGGTCTTCGCCCTTCACCGGCGCGAAGGTGTTGGGGAGGTCTAACACGAGTTTGCCCGTCCAAATCTCCATGGCGTCGATGCCGACGGAAGTCATGGTCGATGCTACAGAACCGAGGGATAAGGTTTTGTCGATGGTGAGTTACGTCGGTTGTCGAAGAATAGGCGACGAGCGGTCAGGCGTTCTTGTCGCCCGCAATATCCGAGAGGACGTACCGGTCGACCACGATACCGTCGGTGTCGACGACGCGGACCTCGATGTCGTAGGTGTCTCCAGTTCCGTAGGTCTCGGCGTATTCGAGGTTGTTCTCGCTCGTCGCCGAACTTCGGACGACCCCGCTGGCCTGCGGTTGCTGACGGTTGCGGAAGTACACCTCAACTTCGGCGAACTCGCTCGTCCCGATAACGTCGTAGTCGACCCGGTAGCGAACTCGATTCCGGTTAGTCTGCGACTGATCCGACACAGACACCGAGTCGAGCGCGGGGCTTCCCGCGCGGGAGAGGCCGTCGTTTCCGGACGGGTCGGTCCAGTCCGCGTCGTCGGTCACGATGCGCTCGTCGACGACGACGCCGTCGGCGTCGAGCAACTGAAGCCGGATATGGTAGGTCATCCCAAAAGTCCCGCCGTTGTCCTCGGCGGCGAAGTCGTCGATGGTGTGCCGCGGGTCCGCGCTCTCGTAGATTCCCTCGGCGTACGACGCGTCCACGTTCGAAACCCACAGCCTGACGCCGCCGAACTCCGCCCGGTCGGTGACGTTGTACGAGGCCTCGTAGTCGGCCTGCGTCATGCTCAGGTCGTCAATGATGGTCCCCGCGAACGACGGGCTGGACGCCCGCGTCAGGTCGTCGTTGCCGGCGGGGTCGACGCCGTCGGCCACGTCCGAGATGACCCGGCGGTCGACGAGTACGCCGTCCTCGTCGAAGACGCGGATGACTGCCTCGTAGTCGTCGCCTTCGGTCCCGTCGTACGCCGAGTAGCCCGCGATGGTCCCGCGGGATGCGGTCCCGCTGAGTTCCGCGGTCGCCGAGGGCGCGTCGAGGTTGTCGAACTCGACGCGAATTTCCGAGAGGTTCGAGGCGTTCGTGACGTTGTAGTTCAGTTCGTACGCCGCACCCTCCTGCGTCAGGTCGATGAGCGCGGCACCGCGAATCTTCGGGTCGTTCGACTCGGGGAGTCCCGTGTTCGCGTCGGGGTTGTCGCCGTCGGCAACGTCCGAGATGGTCCGCGAGTCGAGCACGTTGCCGCCCGCGTCCAGCGCCGCCACCGTGATTCGGTAGCGGTCGCCGACGCCCGCGCCGATATCGTAGGTCGCGAAGCCGCGGGCGTTCGTCTCGGTGACCGTCTGGGTCGCCCACGACGAATCGAGGTTCTCGAAGGTCACGCGGACGCGGTCGAAGTCCGGACCCGTGGCCACGTCGTAGTCCACGCGGTAACCGGCACCGCCGGAGTCGGTCGTCCGGTCTTCCACGTGCACCCCGTTGATAGCGGTCGATTCCGGGGGCGTCGAAGTGGTCGTGGCCGTGGTCGTCGTTGCGGTCGTCGAAGTTACGGTCGTCGAAGTTACGGTCGTCGAAGTTGTCGTCGCCGTGGACGTGGTTGTCACCGGCGAACTCGTCGTCGTCGGCCGCGGCGTCGGCGCGGGGCCGGGCGTCTCCGTGATCGCGCCGAGCGTCCGCTCCGCGCGGTGGATGACGGTGTTACTCGGTTCGTGGACGACCAACACGAGGTACGGATCGCTCCCGTCGAACCCGACAGGGGCGGCCGGTCGCCAGCTGTCTCCGGGGCCGAACAGCGACTCCGTCGTCGCCGCTCGCCCGTTGATGTCACCGTCAGTCCCGAGTGAGTACCGGGTCGTCGTGTCCTCGCTTCGGGTGATGACGGCCACCTCGCCGGCGCGGAGGGTGTCTCCGGCGCGGTGCGCGAGCGTCAGGTTCGACCCGTCGACGGTCACGTCGAGTTCCACTAGCGGAGCGTCGTCTCGGTAGTCGTCGACAGCGGCGAGCGCGGCGACGCCCCCGACCGTGACGACCACCACGACGAGTCCTAACAGGAGGACCATCCCGACCGTCTCGATCTGTGCGCGCGAAGCGACCTGCACGACTGAACGCAGGCGGGTGCGACATAAAAACGTACGCGGCAACAGACCTTTATCAGTCCGACCAGTTGACCACCCCAATGGAACTCCTCGACAGCGAACGGGGGCAGGCGGTTCAGGTCGGCGCTATCCTCCTGTTCGGCTTCCTCGTTATCGGCCTGTCGCTCTACCAGGCGACGGTCGTTCCCCAGCAGACGAAAGCGACGGAGTTCGGGGCCTATCTGGACGCCTCGGACGACCTCGTGTCGCTCCACAACGACGTGCTGGCGACCGCGACGAGAGGAGTGCAGTCAGGTGTCACGGTTCAGACCGGCGTCCAGTACCGCCCGCGCGTCGTCTTCATCAACCCCGGTCCGACGACCGGAAGCCTCGCGCTTACGGACTCGCGGGACGTCACTATCGCCGGTGCCGACGCCGTCGACGGCGAACCCGAGGCCGTCCGGACGCTCTGGGACGGCGGGGCGCGAACCTACGAGAGCAAGGTCCTGCGCTACTCGCCGGACTACAACGAGTTCGACGGCACGCCGATTACGGTCTCCGGCGCGTCGGTCCAGCGCGAGGCCGGCGCGAACGTGGTCCCGCTCGGCGGCCAGACGCTCGTCTCGGGGAACCGAATCACCGTCGTCTCCGTCGACGGCCGAGTCGGTCAGACGGCGACTCGAACCCCGCTGACCGTCGCGCCCATCTCGTCGGCCACGCGGACGGTGACCGTGACGAACGAGTCCGACGAGGACATCACCCTGACTCTCCCGGTCGGGTCGAACGCGACGGCGTGGAGTCGGTCTCCGACCGCCGACCGGATGCTGGAGAACGTCCGGGTGAAAGCCGTTTCCGACCTCGGCGACGGCGCGGACCCGACGAACAGCCTCGTCCGCGTCACCCTGAACGGCTCGTACACCTACGAACTCCGACTCGCCAAGGTCGAACTGTCGTCCTCGTCGGCCGCGTCGACGGTCGCCAGTCCCGACGGACAGTACCTCGTCCCGGTCACGACGGGAACTTCCGCCGCGCCCGGCGAGTCGACCGGAGTCGTCGTCGAGGCTCGCGACGGCTACAACAACCCTGTCGAAGGCGAGCGTATCGACTTCACCGTTACCGAAGGCGACGCGTCACCGACGAGTCGGACCATCACAACGACCGACGATGGCCGCGCCGGGTTCGCGTTCACGCCCGCCGCCGACGCGGACGGACCGATAACCATCCGGGCGTCGGGCGACCTCGACGGCGACGGGGCGGTCGAAGCAATCGAACAGACGACCTATACTGTCCCGCTCGTCAACGGAACCGGCGGTGGCGGCGGCACGGGCGCGGGAGACGACGGGTCGACAAGCGAGATTAATCCGCCGCAGGAGGACCAAGACGTCATCCTAACGGGGACAACCGCCACGAACGGGAACGACGCCGCTCGAATCTCCCTCAACAACACCGGAACGGAGCGCGTCGTGACGAGTTTCCGCGTCTCGTTTTATTACCCCGACCAGGGCGGTAACGGCGCCGAGACCGCGTCGTTCAACGGTTCTCCAGCTCAGAACGTTGGGGCTGATCAGTACACGCTTGGCCCGGACCGGGTCACGCTCCCGTCGGACGCGACGACGGACATCACCATCGACTTCGCGGCGAACAAGAACCTCGACACACGTGGCGACTTCTTCATCCTCACCGTCCAGTTCGACGACGGCGAGTTCGCGACGTACTTCGTCGCGGTCCCGTAGCCGGGGCTCGCCGTCGGAACTACAGGTGGGCCGATTCCGGGGGACCCCGACGCTCTCGGCGGTCGAAAAGCGAGACGAAAAGCAGCGTGAGAGAGGCCGAGCTTAGTCTTCTTCTTCGACGACCTCGGGCTCCGAGAGACCGCTCTGGAGGCTGTCGAGGCCGTTGACCCACTCGGTGACGAGTCCGAATTCGAGTTCGTCGAGAACCTCGATATCGAGGTCCTCGCCGTCGATGACGCGGGTGCCGACCTGGACGATGTAGCCGAGCGCGCTGTCGAGGTCGTCGGCGGCCTCGGCGTCCGCGGCGGCGCGGATGTAGGCGTCCATGTCGTCTTCGAGTTCGGCGGGGCCGGCGACGATGAACTCCTCGGCGGCGAAGAAGGCACACGAGAGGCTCGTCTGGACGCTCCCGATGAGGATTTCGGCCTCCTCGTTCTCCGACTCGAACTCGGGCTCGACCATGACGATGTCGTGGACGGTCGAAAGCTCGTCGAGCGCCTCTTCTTCGCCCAGCGTGTCGTCGTCGTAGGCGGTCAGAATCTTGGCGATGGCGATGGCCGCGTCGTTCTGGATGTTCATCAGAAGACGGCCGGTCTCCTCGCTTTCGAGGTCCAGGTCCTCTTCTTCGACGCGCGTCAACCAGTTCTGCCAGCGTTCCGGCGAGTAGTATCGTTCCTCGGCCTCGGTCATACCTACAACCTCCCGTGCCGGACTCAAATGCCTTTCTTATCCTGCTCGTGACCGTGTGAGGGCTCGACGTGGGAGAAGACGGCGCAATTCGGCTCGTGCGCCGGTCTCGGTGGCCGTTCCGCGCTCCGCCCGACGGTCCCTATCGGTCGAGCGTCGCTTCGGTGTCGACGCCGTAGACCAGCGCGGGCGTCTCGACGTGGGCGTTCCTGACGGCGTCCTCGCGCCCCTCGTCGAGGAGCCAATCGACGCGCCGGGGGACGGTCTTCGGCCCCATCACCGCTCCGGGCCGGTCGGGGTCGTCGATGAAGTCGGTCTCCATGAGGAACGGGTCGCCCCGCTCAGCGGCGTCTTCGAGGCGGTCCTTGTCGCTCATGACGCTCGGCGTGCCGCCGGTCAGGTGGCCCTGCGCGTAGTGTTTGACCACGCGCTCTCCGGGGACGCCGCGCTCGGCGGCCCACTCGGCCACGTCCGAGAGGTCGGTCGTCGACTCCGTGTGGAGTTGGAGCGCGCAGTCGCAGTCCGCGGCGAGGTCGAGGCCGTGTCCGAGGACGGCGTTCGAGGCCTCCCAGACGGCGTCCGTGACCTCGTAGTGCGGGCGGCCGGACTTGAGCGCGAGCGCGTCGCCCCCGCGGACGAACTCGGCGGCGGTGTCGAGACCGGCGCACATCAGGTCGCGGGCGTCCTCGGGGTCGTAGCCGCGGTCGTCGACGAGTTTCGAGACGAGGCCGGGGTGGACGCCGAGGACCGGCCACGCGCGTCCGGGAAGTAGTTCGGAAGCCTCGCGGACGACCTCGACCGTCGTCTCGAACACCGGGCGGAAGTCCTCGCCCGTCTCGACCTCGTGGCCGAGGAGCCACGAGGGCTTGTTGACGACGAGGAGATGCGTGCCGCCGCTCCGGGCGAAATCCTTCACCGCCTCCAGCCCGCGCCCGTGGTCCGGGTCGAGGTGGAGGTGGTTGTCCACGACCGGCGTGTCGAACTCCTGCATGGACGAGTGGTCGGTCGGGGGAGGAAAAAGCGAACCGTTCGCGGTCGAGTCGGTGTGTGGTTGGTGCGGTGTCGTTGCGGCGTCGATGTCAGGGCAGGCGGCGTCGGGAGAGCCGGTGACACCGGCCCGCTCGTCTCCCGGCTCAGTCGCCGCCGTCGGCGAGTTCATCGAGCGTCATCGCGTGGGTCGCCGCGTTCTGGAGCGCGTCCGAGCGGCCGTAGCTCCCCGGCGCGATGGCGACCGTCCGCAGGCCGTAGGCGTTGGCCGTCTCCAGGGCGGGCTTGAAGTCGGTGTCCCGCGAGGCGACCGCGATGACGTCGGCGCGGTCCTCGACGGCGTACCGGGTGAGGTCGACCGCGAGCTTCACGTCCACGTCGCCGCTCGTGACGATGACCTCGAAGCCGCGCGCCTCGGCCGCCTGAATCAGCCCCGGCGTGGCGTGCTCGTCGAGGTAGAGCCGCGCCGCGCTCAACTGCCCGCCGAGCGAGCGAGCCGCCGCCCGGATGTCGTCTAAGTCCACGTCGAACTCGTCGCGGAGGACGTTCGGGCCGTCCACGAAGAGCGCCACTCGGCCCGACGGGAGCCCGTCGGGACCGACCAACCGCCGCAGGAGGTCCATACATCACCTCACCCGGTTTCGGGTTTATAAATTTCGAGGGAGGGGCGACCGAAGCAGGAACGATGATTCGGGAATCTGTCGATGATTTATTTTGGTTTACGATTCTGTTCCGAATGGTCTTTGAAGAACAGGCTGAAATTGAAATTTCAGTCAAGCTAACAAATATTGCCACGGTCTCCCGAGACATGTGTGCCCATGGCAGGCACACCGAACTTCGACAGACGAACCTTCCTGAAACTCGCCGCGGCCGCCGGGCTGACCGGCGCGGCAGGCGTGACCACCGCGACGCCCGGTCGGTCCCCCGGCCCGAAGAAAGAAGAGATTCTCGTCGGCGTCTCGAAGACGGCCGACAGTCCGCGCAAGGCCGTGGAAAAGCACGTTCCCGGCAACGCGACGGTCGTCCACGAAAACAAGACCCTCAGTTACGTGGCCGTCAAGTTCCCGTCGGTCGCCGCCGACCGCGCCCGCGAGAACTTCATCTCGGCCGTCACGAAGCGCGACGAGGTAAAGTACGCGGAGAAGAACGTCACCCATCAGGCGCTCTACACGACGAACGACCCGCAGTACGGCAGTCAGTACGCCCCGCAGCAGGTGAACGCCGACACCGCGTGGGACACCACGCTCGGCAGTTCCGACGTGACCGTCGCCGTGGTCGACCAGGGGGTCAAGTACGACCACCCCGACCTCTCGGCGCAGTTCGGCTCCGACAAGGGCCAGGACTTCGTCGACGCCGACGGCGACCCGTATCCGGACGTGCTCGCCGACGAGTACCACGGCACCCACGTCGCCGGCATCGCCGCCGGCACCACCGACAACAGCGAGGGCATCGGCGGCATCAGCGACTCCTCGCTCCTCTCGGGGCGGGCGCTCTCCGAATCCGGCAGCGGCTCGACGAGCGACATCGCCGACGCCATCGAGTGGGCCGCGGACCAGGGCGCAGACGTCATCAACCTCTCGCTCGGCGGGGGCGGTTACACGTCCACGATGAAGAACGCCGTGTCGTACGCGACCCAGCAGGGGAGCCTCGTCGTCGCCGCCGCCGGCAACGACGGGAGCGGGAGCGTGTCGTACCCCGCCGCATACAGCGAGTGCGTCGCCGTCTCCGCGCTCGACCCCGACGAGACGCTGGCGTCGTACTCGAACTACGGTACCGACATCGACCTCGCCGCCCCGGGGACGAACGTCCTCTCGTGTTGGACGACCGATACCGAGTACAAGGAAATCTCTGGCACGTCGATGGCGACGCCGGTGGTCTCGGGGGTCGCCGGGCTCACGCTCGCCGTCTACGACCTCTCGCCGGCCGACCTGCGGAGCCAGCTCAAGAACACCGCGGTCGACGTCGGCCTCTCCGAGAACGAACAGGGAGCGGGCCGCGTCGACGCCGCGAACGCCGTCACGACCGAGCCGGGAAGCGGCGGCGGCGGCGGCGGCGGCGGTGGCGGTGGCGGCGGCGACTCGACCACCTCCACCATCGACGACTCGCTGTCGTCGTCGGCCGACTCCGACTGCTGGAGCTACGCGTGGGAGTATGGCTCGCCGTCGCAGGTCGTCGTCGACCTCAGCGGGCCGTCGAGCGCCGACTTCGACCTCTACGTCAACGAGGGCTCGGGGACGTGCCCCACGACCGGGTCCTACGACTACCGCTCGTGGACCACGGACAGCGAAGAGCAGATAGTCATCGACGACCCCGACACGTCGGCCGACCTCTCGGTGCTGGTCGACAGCTACTCCGGCGGCGGCAGCTACACCGTGACCGTCACCGAAAAGGAGTAACCGCGACCGCCGACTCGGTGGCGGGACCGAACCGATAGCCGACTTCATGAGCAGGTGACCGCCGCGCCCGCGACGCGTCGCGCGGCGTCACATTCCGATTCTGCGGAACCTCGCGATGCGCTGATGCGACCGCGACGCGTAGTGTCACCCATGGAGGGGGACAAACCGACGGTCACCGTGGGGATTCTGGGGTTCCACGACAGCAGGGAGACGAAAGCCATCAGCAACGCGGTCACGGCGCTCGGCCACGAGGCTGTCTGGCTCCACGAGGAGGCGGTCGGTATCGACGTGTCGCCGTCGGGCGTCGCGCTCGACCCCGACGTCGACGTGGTGGTCAATCGGCTCCTGCTGTCGAAGTCGACGAGCCCGCTCGAAGACCTCTCTATCGCCAGTTGCTACGCCGCGGTTCGGCCCGTACTCAACGACCCGCGGAACGTCCTCTTCGCGGTCCACAAACACGCGACTTCGAGCAGACTGGCCGCCGCGGGCGTCCCGGTGCCGCACACGTACATGGCCACCGCGGACGCCAGGCTGAACGCCGCGCGAGAGGGGTTCGGGACGCCGGTCGTCTACAAGACGGCCATCGGGACCAACGGCGGAGGGACGTGGCTGGTCGACCACGACCGGGCCGTCTCGGCGACCGTCGACGGCCGGCGAGCGTTCATTCAGGAGTACGTCGACGCGAGTGAACGCCACCGCGACCTCCGAATCTATATCGTCGACGACGAGGTCGTCGGCGCGATGTACCGATACGCCCCGGCGGGTGACTGGCGCACGAACGTCGCGCTCGGCGGCGACGTCGAGGACGCGACGGAGGAACTCTCGCCGGAGGCCACGGAAACGGCGCTCCGGGCGACGAGGGCGCTCGGTCTCGACTACGCCGGCGTCGACCTCATCGAGAGCGACGACGGCTGGGTCGTCCTCGAAGTCAACCCGACGGCGGGGTTCCGCGGGCTCTTCCGCGCCACCGGTCGGTCGCCCGCGGCGGCCATCGCCCGCCTCGCAATCGAGCGCGCCGGCGGACGCGTCGACCCGGCGCTCGTCGAGCGGGTCGGGCGCTCTCTCGACGGGACGCGACCGGCAGACGCCCCTTCGGGAATCCGCGACGAGCGAGTCCCCGTCGTCGGCCACGCGGAGCGCGTGACCGTCACCGGCGTCAGCGGGTCGAAAGCGGTGCTCGCGCGCATCGACACCGCCGCGTCGACGACGCGAATCGACCCCCGGTTGGCGGCCGACCTCGGTACCGAGCCGCCGGACGTGGTTGACGACGGCGCGCCCCCGCGAGTGGATATCGTGGTCGAACTCGCGGGGGAACGGCGGACCGTGACCGCGGTGCTCGACGAGGACGTGGGTCCGGAGACGCCGCTTCGAATCGGCCGAGACCTGCTCCGCGACTACTACGTCGACGTGCGCCGGGGCGTCCGCGGCGACGCGGGTGACTAATGAAACCGGATATATCAAGCCATTCGGTTAATTGGCTCCAACCCCTAGGATGACCGCGCCCCGTCCCCGATTCGAGAAGCCGTACTTACGCGACACGATTCGTTTCGACGACCCACCCGCGCTCGATAGCGTGGCCGTGTCGCGTCACGTCCCACGCCGGTCGCAACCCAACAGCCGGCGCACGGCGCGTCGAATCGACCACCGGACGCGGGCCATTCTCCGAAAATCGACTGACGGCGAGCGGACAGTTTCCCGTGGGGAACAATCACGATGTGGTTTATAACGATTTACTAAACGCACCGCCGGGTTTTATGTATCCAATTAACATATAATTGGGTATGTCTGAGACAGCGTCCAGAAATAATTCGAATACGTTCACAATCGTAAACGAGGTAAACGACCACGGTGCGGCGACCCTCCGCGGCGACAACGGCTCGACGTACCACGTGACCTCCTACGAGAACAGCACCTTCCGCGCCTACCTCGCGAACCACCACGCCGGCGACCGCGTGCGGATGGACATCGAGCGGGCCGGCGTTCGCGCGAACGTCTGGCAGGTGTCGGCGCTCTACCCCGGCGCTAACGAGTGACGCCGCAGGCGGCGGACGCTCACACGCGGTTTGTGACCAATCGGTCGACCGACCGCCGTGCAGACGGCCCAACCGCTGTCGCGGCGGTGGGACGAAAAACGGTGGTCGAAACCGGGCGCTACTCGTAGACTTCGAGGACTTTGCCGGCCGCGATGGTCTGTCCCATGTCGCGGATGGCGAAGCTGCCGAGTTCGGCGATTTCTGACGACGGTTCGATGCTGAGCGGCTTCTGGGGACGCAGCGTGACGACGGCGGCGTCGCCGGCCTTGATGAAGTCCGGCTCTTCCTCTGCGACCTCGCCCGACGCGGGGTCGAGCTTCTGGTCGAGCGACTCGAACGTGCAGGCGACCTGCGCCGTGTGCGCGTGGATGACCGGCGTGTAGCCCGCCGTGATGACCGAGGGGTGTTGCATCACGACGATTTGCGCCTTGAACGTCTTGGCGACCGACGGCGGGTCGTCGGCCGGGCCGCAGACGTCGCCGCGGCGGATGTCGTCCTTGCCCACGCCGCGGACGTTGAAGCCGACGTTGTCGCCGGGGCCCGCCTCCGGGACCTCCTCGTGGTGCATCTCGATGGTTTTCACCTCGCCACCCGCGTCAGAGGGCATGAACCGGACGTTGTCGCCGGTCTTGAGAATCCCCGTCTCGACGCGGCCGACCGGGACCGTCCCGATGCCGGAGATGGTGTACACGTCCTGAATCGGGACGCGGAGCGGCGCGTCCGTCGGCGGTGACGGCTCTGGGAGGTTGTTGAGTGACTCCAGTACGGTCGGCCCGTCGAACCACGGCATGTTCTCCGATGGCTCGGAGATGTTGTCGCCCTCGAACGCCGAGATGGGGATGAAGCCGGCGTCGTCGGAGTTGAACCGTACCTGGTTCAGGAGCTGTTGGACCTCCTCTTTGACCTGCTTGTAGGAGTCCTCGCTGTAGTCGACGACGTCCATCTTGTTGACCGCGATGATGAGTTCCTCGATACCGAGCGTTCGGGCGAGGAAGACGTGCTCGCGGGTCTGCGGTGCGACGCCGTCGTCGGCGGCGACGACGAGAATCGCGTGGTCGGCCTGCGACGCACCCGTAATCATGTTCTTCACGAAGTCGCGGTGGCCGGGCGTGTCCACGATGGTGAAGTAGTACTTGTCCGTGTCGAAGCGCTGGTGGGCGATGTCGATGGTGACGCCGCGTTCGCGCTCCTCGGCGAGGTTGTCCATGACGTAGGCGAACTCGAAGCCCGACTTCCCCTTGGACGCCGCCTCCTCGCGGTGCTGTTCGATGATGTGTTCCGGGACGCTGCCTGTCTCGAACAGGAGCCGGCCGACGAGCGTGGACTTCCCGTGGTCGACGTGTCCGATGATGGCTAGGTTTTGGTGTGGTTTGTCTGCCATGGGTATCAGGGCGGTGTCGCCCAGTTTGATAGAATATGACACCCAAAGGTAAATCCGTTTTCCCGGGGCGAAGCGCGTCTCGCGCCGGTTCAGACGGGTCGTTGAAACGGGCTATCAGGAAACGCGAAAACTCAGGAAATCAGTCATGTCGCGGCGCAGTCGGGCGAACTGAAAGGAGAACCGAACCCCGACGAACCGCTCAGAACCCGCGCATCGCGGCGGCCATGTCGGCGAAGGTGGCCGTGCGGCGAACGGACTGCTCGTGAGCGTCGGGCGCGTCGGTGTTATCTTTTACAACAATCATAGTAACTAATTGTATCGGATGGGTAATAAATCTATCTCCGGAGACGACGGACCTCGGATGCCGAGCGGGCCTCCGTCCGAGCAATATCAAAGGATAAAGTGCTCTCCTCTCCGATGTAGTGGTATGGCTGGCGAGGATATCGACGACGTAGACAAGGCGATTCTGTACGCGCTCCAAGAGGACGCCCGGAACATGTCGTCCGGCGACATCGCGAAGCGAACGGGAACCTCGGACAGCACCGTCCGCAAGCGCATCCAGCGACTCGAATCCGACGGCGTCGTCAAGGGTTACAGCGCGAGCGTCGACTATGGGAAGTCGGGCTACCCGCTCCGAATGTTGCTCTACTGTACGGCCTCGATTCCCAAGCGGGGCGAACTCGTCCCCGAGATTCTGGAGATGGACGGCGTCGTGGCCGTCCAAGAGCTGGTCACCGGCGAACAGAACCTCCTCGTCACCGCCGTCGGCGAGACGGACAGCGACATCACCTCCATCGCGCAGGAACTCCTCGATATGGGCCTCACGGTCGCCGACGAGGTGCTCGTCCGCACGCACGAGACGACGCCGTTCGGGAAGTTCGACGCCGAGAGACACGCCGAAAACGATTCCTGAGCGGACGCGCGCACGATATCCTCGCGACGAACGGAGCGTTCACGAATCGGTCAGCGAGTCCGACGAACGACTGCAATCGCGGATCGTCGCGGAAAGTCGCCCCCGTGTGAACCGTCGCCGACATTCGGCCGTCGAACGGGCAGATAGCAGGGCACGAGGCTCGAAACGAGCGTTCTAAGCCGATTTCCCCTTCCAGAACCGGCGGTTCAAGCCGGACCGCACTCACAAAACCATAATGTTCTATAATGGCTAATTTGCGAACGATTTGTGAATGTAGGTAGATTTAATAGACAATCTGTTCTCGGATGGGTGTAAGGACGACCAGTATCGGACGCCGAACGCGTTTCGGTGACCGTTCTGGTCAACGACGAATCGAACGATGTCAGGACGCACCTCGAAACCGACGGTCGGAGCACTCCCGGACGCGGCGGCGGACTCGCCGTTCGCGCCCGTCGCACTAACGTGGCTCGTGTGGTCGCTGTTCGCCGCGAGCATCGGCGTGCTCTTCGCCCGAGTCCGACTCGGCGGCGCGTGGGAGGTTCCCGGCGTCGTCGCCGTCGACGGCCTGACCGTGCTGCTGTGGGTGGTCGTGACGTTCTTCAGCGGCATCGTCCACAGCTACTCGCGCCGCTACATGGCCGGCAGTCGCCACGAGACGAGCTTCTTCGCTACCGTGTTCGGCTTCACGGTCGCCGTGATGGGCCTCGTCGCGGCCGACCACGTCGCGCTGTTTTGGCTGCTCTGGCTGGCGATGGGACTGGCGATGGCGAAACTCATCGGCATCGTCGACGGCTGGAGTCAAGCGCGGGCCGCCGCGAGCGTCGCTCGCAGGTACTTCCTCGCCAGTAGCGCGTTCCTCGGCGTCGCGCTCGCGGCTCTGTGGTGGGCGACCGGCGCGGCGACGGTCTCCGGCATCGCCGCGAGCGCCGATGGGCTCGGCGGGCCGGTGTGGCTTCTGGCCTGCGTCGCGCTCGTCCTCGCGGCGATGATTCAGTCCGCGCTCGTCCCGTTCCACGGCTGGCTCCTCTCGTCGATGACCGCCCCGACGCCCGCCTCCGCGCTGATGCACGCCGGGTTCGTCAACGCGGGCGGCATCCTTCTGCTTCGGTTCGCCCCGGTCGTGACCCTCGACGCCACGCTCATGCTCGGCATCGTGGCCGTCGGCGCGACGAGCGCCCTCCTCGGAAAGCTGCTCAAGAACGTCCAGTCGGACGTCAAGAGCGAACTTGGCTGTTCGACCATCGGACAGATGGGCTTCATGATTATGCAGGCCGGCCTCGGCTTCTTCGGAGCCGCCATCACCCACCTCATCCTGCACGGCTTCTACAAGGCGTACCACTTCCTCAGCGCGGGCGCGGCGGTCGAACACACCGCCCCGACGGACCACGACGCCCACGAGACCGGTGTCGCGGGCGCGGTCGTCGTCCTGGCGACCGGGCTGGCCGGCGGCGCGCTGTTCGCGGCGCTCACCGGGAAGGGAACGCACCTCGACAGCGGGCTCCTGCTCGTGACGTTCGTCGTGCTCACCACGCTGCACGCGGCCCGCAACGTCGTCGCGCACGCCTCGCTTCCGACGACAGTCCGCTACGGCGCGGTCCCGCTCGTCTTCTTGCCGGCAATCACCGTCTACGCGCTCGCCTACGAGGCGATTTCGAGCCTCCTGTCCGGGCTGCCGGTCGTCGAGGCCCCGGCCGAACTGAGCGCGCTCCACGCGCTCGTCGCCGGCGCCTTCCTCGTCGTCTACGCCGCGATAGAACTCGGCGTCCACGAGCGCAGCCACCGCCTCTACGTCGCGCTGTTGAACGCGAGCCAACCCGCCTCCAGCACCGTGCTGACCGCCACGGAGGACTACAATGAGTACTGAACACACCATCGAAGACAGCATCGACAAAGCGGCGACGACCGTCGGTTCGGTCTGGCCGATTCACTCGTTCGTGACGGCCAACCCGCTTTCGGGGTTCGAAGACATGCCGTTCCACGAGGCCGTCACCCAGGCCGCTGACCTCGTCGGCGGTCGCGGCTACCCGACCCCCGAGACGTTCCGGGCGGCCCTCGACGACGGGCAAATCGACCCCGACGTGCTCGCCTCGGAACTGGCCGACCGCGGCTACGAGGACGACCCCGAAACGCTGCTGGAGCGCATGGACGCCGGCGTCGAGTCGGAGCCCTCGGACGCCGAGACTGACGCCAACACCGACACCGCTCGGGTCGACCGCGTGCTGACGAAGTGGCTGTCGGCGTTCCTCGACGAGGGACAGGCCCACTGGCCGATGCCGAACCGCGAAGACGGGTTCTACAGCGCCTTCCGGTCGATGGCCGCGTACGACGGTCAGATTCCAGACGACGGAATCGTCGCCGACCTCCCCGAGTCGCCGGTCGAAACCGTCGAAGCCGCGCTGGAGTCGTATCCCCAGGGCCAGTGGGTCCCGATATTCGAGGAGCAACTCGCCGCGCTCCCCGGCTGGACCGGCTTCATCAAGCAACGCGCCGCCGACGGCGGCGAGTGGCAGTCCACGCACCCAATCACGCTCGAAGGCTACCTCGCGGCACGTCTCGCGCTCCTCGACGCGTTCAGCGTCGATGTCGAGCCGTCGACCGGTCCCGAGACCCCCAAGGCCGACGCGGCCGACGAACTCGCCGACGCGTTCCTGAGCGCGTGGGAGGCGAGTTACCGCGGCGAGGTCGTCGACCGCGTCGCCGCCGAGAGCGAGGCCCTCGACGACAGCGACTCCGCCGGCCGCCCGGACGCGCAGTTGGTCTTCTGTATCGACACGCGTTCCGAGGTCATCCGCCGCCACATCGAGGACACGGGCGACTACGAGACCCACGGCTACGCCGGCTTCTTCGGCATCCCGATGGAGTATCTGGGCTACGACGCCGATGTTGCGGTCGACGCCTGTCCCCCGATTCTCGACCCGCAGCACCACGTCTCCGAGGTCCCGACCGACAGGGAGACGAAGGCGAGTCACGACCGCTGGTCGAACCTCCGTGAGACCGCGGGCGAAGTCATCGAGTCGCTGAAGACCAACCCCGCCACCGCCTTCGGATTCGTCGAGAGCGCCGGAAGCGGGTACGGACTGGCCCTCGCGGCTCGCACGCTCGTCCCCGGTCGCGTCTCCGACCTGCTGGGAACCGCCGACGACGCGGTCCCCGACAACCACGAGTTCTGCGACCAGGCCGTCCACCGGCAGCACTCCTACGTCGGCGACCTCCCGGTGGGGCTGACCGACGAGGAGAAAGTCGAGTACGCCGCGAACGCCTTCGGACTGATGGGCTGGGAGGAGTTCGGTCGCCTCGTCGTGTTCACCGGCCACGCCAGCGAGACGGCGAACAACCCGTTCGATTCGAGTCTGGACTGCGGTGCCTGCGCCGGCAACCCCGGCGGCCCGAACGCCCGCGTCCTCGCGGCAATCTGCAACGACGAGACCGTCAAGGCTGAACTCCGCGACCGCGGGTTCGACATCCCCGAGGACACGGTGTTCGTCGCCGGCGAGCACAACACGACGACCGACGAAATCGACCTGTTCGACGGCGACGTGCCCGAGAGCCACGCCGACGACCTCGACCAGTTGCGCGCGGACCTCGCGGTCGCCCGGGAGAACGCGACCGCCGAGCGCGCCGAGTCGATGGGTGCCGACGGCTCCGCGGGTGTCAGGGAGACCGAGCGCCGCGCCGCCGACTGGGCCGAGACGCGCCCCGAGTGGGGACTGGCCGGCAACGCCGGTTTCGTCATCGGCCCCCGCGAACTGACGAGCGACCTCGACCTCGACGGCCGCGCGTTCCTCCACTCGTACGACCACTCGACGGACTCCGACGGCGACGCGCTCGAAGCGATTCTCACGGGACCGATGGTCGTCACGCAGTGGATTAACGCCCAGTACTACTTCTCGACGGTCGACAACGCCGTCTACGGCAGCGGGTCGAAGGTGACCCAGAACCCCGTCGGCAACGTCGGCGTCTACCAGGGCAACGGCGGCGACCTGATGACGGGGCTCCCGCTCCAGTCGCTGATGGCCGCCGACGACAGGCCGTACCACCAGCCGCTCCGCCTCTCGACGATTATCCACGCGCCGGTCGACCGCGTCTCCGACGTGCTGGCCGACCACGAGGAACTGACCGAACTGCTCGACAACGACTGGCTCTCGCTGACGGTCGTCGACCCGACGCAGGACCACCGCGCCTTCCACTACGAGGAGGAACTGACGTGGACGCCGGCGTCCGAACAGATCGCCGCCGAGGTCGAAGCGCGTCCAGAGTCGCCGAACGCGCCCGCCGTCGCGGACGACTGAGACCGACCTCGCCCCGAACAGGCGGCAGCGACCCCGACGGTCTCCGCTTTTCTGACTCTCTGTCACCACCCAGTACGACACGGATAGCGATCTCGCGGCGCGTCGCAACTCCGTTTCGGAGTTCTGTATCGCAGTAGTCGGTTTATCACTCCGAACGCCGTCCAGACCGCAACCGCTCCCGGACGGCAGATTTCGCCACCTGGTTGCGGGTTCGTGGTGTTTACCCCCGTAACCCGACCCCGATTCATGCAAGATAATGAACAGACCGAGCGAACAGATACCAAAGCATTACTTATCGCAGTTCGCAGGGGCCTGTATGGGCCTTCGCAAGCCGCCGTTGTACGACGTCCACGCGGACGCCGGGGCGACGTTTACCGAGTTCGGCGGATGGGACATGCCTGTGGAGTACGACTCCATCAAGGCCGAACACGTGGCCGTCCGAGAATCGGTCGGCATCTTCGACGTTTCGCACATGAGCGAACTCGAGGTGTCCGGCCCGGACGCGACCGCGCTGATGCAGCGCCTGACGACGAACGACGTGACGGCCCTCGAACCGGGTGATTCGCAGTACTCGGCCATCGTGAACGACGAGGGCGTCATCATCGACGACACCGTCGTCTACCGACTCCCCGACCGCGACGAGCGGGTCTACCTCTTCATCCCGAACGCCGGCCACGACGAGGAGATGTACGACCGCTGGACCTCGTTCCGCGACGACTGGGACCTCGACGCCACCGTCGAGGACGTGACCGAGGACTGGGCGATGTTCGCGGTACAGGGCCCCGACGCCCTCGATTCGGTCACGGACGCCACCCCCGACGCCGCCCTCGACGACCTCTCGAAGTTCCAAGCGACGTTCGCCGACGTGGCGGGCGTCGAGTGCTGGGTGGCCCGGACGGGCTACACCGGCGAAGACGGCTTCGAGGTCCTCTGTCCGTGGGACGACGCCGAGACCGTCTGGTCGGCGCTCGACGCGACCCCCTGCGGGCTCGGCTCCCGCGACACGCTCCGACTGGAGATGGGCTACCTGCTCTCGGGACAGGACTTCGACCCCGAGACTGAGCCCCGGACCCCCTACGAGGCCGGCATCGGCTTCGTCGTCAAGCTCGATACCGAGTTCGTGGGCCGCGACGCCCTCGAACAGCAGTCCGAGGCCGGCGTCGACGAGACCTTCGTCGGCTTCGCCCTCCTCGACCGCGGCGTTCCCCGACACGGCTACGACATCGCCGACGCGGACGGCGAAGTCATCGGCGTCGTGACGAGCGGGACGATGAGCCCGACGCTGTCGGAGCCTATCGGCCTCGGCTACGTCCCCGTCGAGTACGCCGACGACGAGACCGAGATTTCGGTGCTCGTCCGCGGCCGCGAGAAGCGCGCAGTAATCGTGACACCTCCCTTCATCAACTGACAATGTTCGAAATCCCTGACGACCGGAAGTACCTGGAATCGCACGAATGGACCACCACCGAGGGCGACGCCGTCAAAATCGGCATCTCCGACTTCGCGCAGGACGAACTGGGCGACGTCGTCTTCGTCGAACTCCCCGCTGAGGGCGACGAACTCGCCGCCGGCGAGGAGTTCGGCGTGGTCGAGAGCATCAAGGCCGTCTCGGACCTCTACGCCCCCATCTCGGGCACGGTCACGGCCGTCAACGAGGAACTGTTCGACGCCCCGGAACTCCTCAACGACGACCCCTACGGCGACGGCTGGATGCTCGAAGTCGAACCGGCCGACACGAGCGAGTTCGACGACCTCCTCTCTCCCGAGGAGTACCGCGAGCAGACGGAGTGAGATGACGGCTGGAAACGGACGGCGGGTCGGAAGCCCGTACGCCCCACACACCGACGCCGACGAGGAAGCGATGCTGGACGCCGTCGGCGTCGACAGCGCGGAAGACCTCTTCGACATCCCCGGTGAGGTCCGCTTCGACGGCGAGTTCGGCGTCGACAGCGCCGACGAACAGGAGCTCAGGAACGCCATGGCCGACCTGTTTTCACGCAACGAGGAGCTGACGGAGTTCCTCGGTCGCGGCCACCACGCCCACTACGTGCCGGCGCTGGTCGACGACCTCTCGCGGCGCTCGGAGTTCCTCACCTCGTACACGCAGTACCAGCCCGAAATCGCACAGGGCTTCCTGCAGGTGCTGTTCGAGTACCAGTCGATGCTGGTCGAACTGACCGGGCTTCCGGTCGCCAACTGCCCGATGTACGACGCCGCGACGGCGCTCGCCGAGGCCGCGCTTCTCGCGAACCGCCTTCGCCGCGGCGCGAGCGGCCACCGCGTGCTCGTCCCCGAACACCTCCACGAGGGTCGTCTCGGCGTCCTGGAGAACTACCTCGACGGCGCGGAGATGGAAATCGGCGAGTACCCGATGGACGACGGCGCGGTCGACGTCGAGACCCTCGCGGACCTCGTCGACGACGAGACCGTGATGGTCTACGCCGAGACCCCGACGGTCCGCGGCGTCATCGAGGAGCGACTCGCCGATATCAGCGACCTCGCCCACGACAACGACGCGCTGTTCTGTCTCGGAAGCGACCTCGTGGCGCTCGCCCTGCTCGAAGAACCCGCGAGCGTCGGTGCCGACGTGGTCGTCGGCGAGGCCGGCGCGCTCGGCCTCGGAACGGCCTACGGGATGGGTCTCGGCATCTTCGCCACCCGTGAGGAGTACCTCAGGCAGGTCCCCGGCCGCCTCGTCGGCGTCTCCGAGGACAGCGCCGACATGCGGGCGTTCACGCTGACGCTCCAGACCCGCGAACAGCACATCCGAAAGGAGCGCGCGACCTCGAACATCTGTACGAACCAGGCGTGGGTCGCGCTCCGAACCGCCATGCACATGGCGTGGCTCGGCCCCGACCGCCTCGTCGACTTGGCGACGCAGGCCGTCACCGACGCGCGCGACCTCGCCGCCCGACTGGACGAGCTTTCGGGCGTCAAAGCACCGCTGTACGACCGCCACCACTTCCGCGAGTTCGTCGTCCGGACGGACCAGCCCGCGCCAGCCATCACGAACGACCTCGCCGGCCGCGGCTTCGCGGTCCACGCCCTCGACGACCACCATCTGCAGGTCTGTATCACCGACGCGAACGCCGACGCCGCGGACGGACTGGTCGCGGCCTTCGAGGAGGTCATCTGATGAACTTCGACCAAGCCCGATTCAGCCGCGACGACGAGTACGAACCGCTCCTGTCCGAGAAAGACAGTACCACCGTCGAGGTCGATTCCGACGGCGTCCTCCCCGACGACCTGACCCGCGACGAACTGACGCTGCCGGCGCTGTCTGAGCCGCAACTGGCGCGCCACTACACGCGCCTGTCGCAGATGAACTACAGCGTCGAACTCGGGCCGTACCCGCTGGGGTCGTGTACGATGAAGTACAACCCCTCGTTCACGGAGGACGTGGCCGCGGACCCCAACGCCGGGGTCCACCCCGACCGCTCCGACCGGACGATTCAGGGGACGCTCGGCCTCCTGCACGGCCTGCAGGAGTACCTCGCCGACATCGGCGGGATGGACGCCGTGACGCTCCAGCCCCCGGCGGGTGCCGCGGGCGAGTTCACGGGTATCCTCGTCGCCAAGGCCTACCACGAGTCGCGCGACGACGACCGCTCGGAGATTATCATTCCCTCGTCGGCCCACGGGACGAACTTCGCGTCGGCCGCGATGGCCGGCTACGACGTGGTCGAACTCCCGTCCGACGACGACGGCCGCGTCGACATGGAGGCGCTCGACGCCGCCATCTCCGAGGAGACGGCCGCGCTCATGCTCACGAACCCCAACACGCTCGGGCTGTTCGAGCGCGACATCGTCGACATCGCCGAGATGGTCCACGACGCGGGCGGCCTGCTGTACTACGACGGCGCGAACCTCAACGCGCTGCTCGGCCGCGCCCGCCCCGGCGACATGGGCTTCGACATCATGCACTACAACGTCCACAAGACGTTCGCCACGCCCCACGGCGGCGGCGGCCCCGGTGCGGGTCCGGTCGGCGTGGTCGAAGAGCTCGCGGAGTTCCTCCCGAGTCCGATGGTCCGCGAGACGGCCGCCGGCTACGAGCAGTACGAACCCGAGTCCTCTATCGGCAAGGTCCACGGCTTCGCCGGTAACTGGCTCGTCCTCGTGAAGGCGTACGCCTACATCGCCCGCCTCGGCGACGCCGGTCTCGCGGACGCCAGCGCCAAGGCCGTCCTCAACGCCAACTACCTCGCCTCGCAGATAGACCTCGAAGTCCCGTACGGGCCGTTCCACCACGAGTTCGCGGCGACCTCGGGCGACCGCGACGCCGCCGACGTGGCGAAGCGCATGCTCGACTACGGCGTCCACCCGCCGACGACGAAGTGGCCCGAACTCGTCTCGCAGGCGATGCTCACGGAGCCGACGGAAGTCGAGGACAAGGCGTCGCTCGACGACCTCGCACACGCCTTCAACGCGGCGTACGCCGACTCCGACGAGGCGCTCGAAACCGCGCCCACGAAGACCAGCGCCCGCCGCATCGACCAGGTGTCCGCCGCGCGGAACCCGCGGCTCTCGTGGCAGGCGCTCGGCGACGGCGAATAACGAGAAAACCTCTTTTTCGCGGCTTACGCTTCCGCTTTCGCGTACGTCTCGATGTCGTCCGTGATGTGGATGTAGCCGTAGTCGCACTCCGTGCAGTGCCACTTCGTCTTCGTGCCGAGGTGAATCTCCATGCTGGCGGCGAGGTAGAACGTGTCGTTGCCGCAAGCCGGGCATTCGCGCTGGATTTCGAGGTCGCTCATGGGGTCGAATCCGTGGTAGTCGTTGTTGAAGATATTGGTTCGCGGGCGGGAGCGGGCCGTGATAAACCAATTACGACGATATGAAATTCGTCTCGGCGGCCGAATGCCCGCAATGGCGAGGGCATCGGCGTCTGCGCGCTCGACACGAGAGCGACATCGGCGCGAGCGTCCAGAGCGTCGTCGCCGGGATGAAGACCTCTCGGCGTCTGCATCGAGGTCGAAGCGACCGGCCGACGGGAGGCGATACTCACCGTCTCGGGACTCGCCGGCGTCGACGAGACACTCACCGTCTCGATATAGGCGGCCGACGAGCGAGTGCGACGGGGACCGTGTCGGCCTTGCGCACACCTGTCTGTGAAGTAGTGTTATCTCCTTCCAGACACAAGCGACCGGCGTGTCCATCACCGCTATCGAGCGACCCCGCGTACTGCTGTTTTCCCTCCTCACCGTCGTCTTAGGCGGCCTGACCGTTCGGGCCACCGTCGGCGGTCACGACCCCGTGCAAGCGCTGCTCCTCGCCTCGCTGACGGGGTACGCGGTGACGGGGTTGTTGTTCCACCGGGTACCGAACGTCGAGCGCCTCGCCGCGGTCCCGCTCGGCGTCATCGGCGTCGCCGCCTACGCGGTCGGCGCGCCGACGGACCTCCCGGTGCTGTTGGTTCTTCTCGGCGTTGGGGGAGTGGTCGACCTCCTGTGGGACCCGACCGGGAACGTCCAGGGGAGCCAGTCGGACTGAGCGCGGGCAAGCCAGCAAACGGCTCGGGCGGGCGTCGAAGCGTGATTTCGTGGTCGCCGAGAGACGAGGGTTCGGGTGCCCGAGTCCCCTGAACGGCACGCCGACCGGCGGCCAGCGGGACCATCGTCACTAGGGAACCAGTCCGCCGAACCATTGATGCACGTAGAGAACAGCCGGGTACGTCGCGGGAAACGCGAGTAGGAACCCGTTCAAGCCCATGAACGCAGCGTTGAAAACGTGGAACAGGACGCCGAGTGAGAGCAGTCCGACCGACAGTTCAATCGGTCGAAGGAGTACTAGCGGGAAAGCACACTCGAAGGCGATGACGCCCCACGAGCCGACCTGGGTGAGCCGGGGATAGCGGTCGAGAAACCGAAACACGCGGCCGTTCCCCCAGTTGTTCGTCGCGAAGACACCGAGCACCGCTGTCCCGTCCCGCCACTCGTCCGACATCGCCTTACTGAGCCCCGCAATCGCGTATGAGAGGACCGCCTGGGCGGCGACGAACGCCATGGCAGCACGGGAAAGAACGCTCCCCTGGGGGGCGAGCGTGACGAGCAATACCCCGAAGGTAACGATCGTCGCCATCTGGAAATCACCGCTCAGGCCGCCCTGACACCGGAAGACGATGCAGACGTCGGTGAAAAGAACGACGAGAAGTCCGAGCGGGGATGGCATCCCGAACGCCGCCGTCACGCCGACCGCAGCGCCAGCCAAGAGTCGGCAGCCGAGTACCCACCGGAATCGGGGATACGTTATCAGCGGAACGACCACCTTCGAGGCCGGTCCGGACTCCGCGAACAAGCGGGAGACGTCCCAATTCAGTACGCCGTCGGGCTCGAATCTGCCGCGGGTAGCTAACTGCTCTGCCGACTTCAGGACCGTGTGAACGCCGATAAGGAGTGCCATCACGCGCGTGGCTCCGATGAGTGTGAGCGTTGGAATCATGTTAATCAGTCATCGAGTGAGTGAAATTCCGAGGCGAATACCAGTTCGTGCCCGTCGCTCGCGCGCGAGTACTGCATAACAGCGAACTGCGTGGACTCTCCGAGCGGTGAGTGTTCCTGTGCCGTCACGAGCTGCAAGAGCGTGAGGTACATCGTCGAGAACTTCACCTGACCGAGATCGACTCGTCTCGGTTCCGGGGGGGTTGCCGCTGTTACCTCCGTTTCGGAATCTGCGCGCTGTTCGTCGTCATCAAAGGCTGACGTGAGACCCTGTGTGAGGTCGAAAAGTGCCTTGCTCCGGTACATCGATGGGTTCCAGACCCACCGGACGATAGCCGGAGGGGCCGACTGACTGAGTTTGTCGACGCTCCGCCAAGCGCTCAGCGACCCGTCGGTTCGACGGTCGCGGTATAATAAGACGTAGTCGTGTTGCCCCGGATGTGGCGAAAAGAAGTTCCACTTCGGAACTATCGCGTACAACGGACCGAGCCGTTGGGAGAGCGCGCTTGCGGCAATCCGGGTTGAGTTTCCTACCGTGGCTCCGACCCACGCACCCAGAAACGCGAGAACGACCGACTGAAGCGGCGTCATCGCGGACCAATTCGGGAGGTTTGCTGCATGATTGGAGCCAGATGGCGTCGTTTAGGCGCCAACCCGCGCCTCGATCAGCTCACTCACCGACTGGCCCGAGTCGGCGTCGGAACTGGCACCCGAGGGAGCCTCAAACGCATGGTTAGCTCGTCCGCTGCTCGAGACGGCAACCGCTGCGATGGTGACGGCGACGACGGCCGCCGCGGCGGTGGACAGGTCGGACTCTGGGTCGAAGTCAGGGACGTCTTCGCCCGCTGGAAGCCGGTCGAGCGCATCGCGTTCCGCCGAGTTGAGACCCGGCGGCGCGACGATGATGTGGAACGTCAGTTCGTCGGCACCTGCAGCCTCGCGGACCCAGAACGACGACGAGTCGATGTGACCGCCATTGAACGGGACGGAGGTGACGGCAATTGAGGCCTCGGATGGAATCGCCCGGTCGGCGACGATTTCCCGGTCACCGTAGCCGAGGTCGAAGCTCGAAACGTCACCGCTCACTTCCGAAGCCGGGCGGGGAGCGACCGACTCGTCGGCGATCTGCTCGGCGATGTGGTCGCGCTCGTTCGCGTCGAACGCCCCGTCTGCGTCGTCGAGGCCGGCGAGCGGATCGTCAGCCTCCCGGGAACAGATCAGCGTGATGCTCCCGCTTAGTTGCGGCGGCACCACGTCGAGTTCTGACCGTGAGAGCACGGTAACTTCGGGGGAATTGGTCTCGATGCTGGCACTACTATTCTCAACGCTTTCACGTTGATTTATGACACTGCCGGACATGTCATCAGTATAATAATGTTAGATGATAATAAAGATACTCCCGGGGCAAATCCGAGTGACTGGAGTGCAGCCCCGTTTGAGGAGGCAGTTTAATTATCGTGATACACGACGAACGAAACGTGCCGCTAGCAATCGAGACCGAGTCGCTCCGGAAGGAGTACGGCGACACCGTCGCAGTCACAGGGCTCTCTCTCCGAGTGGAGTCGGGGAGCGTCTACGGATTCCTCGGTCCGAACGGTGCGGGGAAGACGACGACGATGCGCATGCTCACGACACTGACGGCGCCGACGAGCGGCCGCGCGCGCGTCGCCGGGGCGTCCATCGAAGACAGGGCGTCGGTGACGAGTCGAATCGGATTTCTGCCGGACGTTCCGCCGCTGTACGACGAACTCACCGCGCGCGAGCAGTTGCGGTACGCGGGCGGCATCCGTGACCTGCCCGCCGAGACGATTCGCGAACGGGTTTCGGCGCTTCTCGACCGGTTCGACCTGTCCGACGACGCCGACCGCCGCCTCGGAGCGTACTCCCGCGGGATGCGAAAGCGCGTCGGACTCATTCAGATACTCTTGCACGACCCCGACGTTGTGTTTCTCGACGAGCCCACGTCCGGACTGGACCCGCGGTCGGCGCGGACGATGCGCCGCGTCATCGAAGACCTGGCCGACGACGAGACCACCGTGTTCCTCTCCTCGCACCTGCTCACCGTCGTCGAGGCGCTCGCGGACCGCGTCGGCGTCATTCAGGACGGACGGCTCGTCACCGAGGGGCCGCTGGACGCGGTGAAACGCAAAGCGCAGCGCGACGGGGAGTCGGAAGGGCTCGAAGCCGCCTTCCTAGAGATGACCGAGGGCCGGAGCGAGTGACCGATGGAGACGATGGTTCGGCAGGTCGGACACGTCGTTCGCGTCCGCGCCCTCCGCGGGGTCCGGCGAGCGCGCGACCGCCCGATGGTGTCTGTGCTCTATCTCGCCGCCGTCTCGTTCGCACTCCTCGCGGTCGTCGGCCGACTCCCGGTCTCCGGCTACGAGGCGGTCTGGAGCGACCCGGGTGCGTACGCCGCCGGCGTCGCCGTTGCGGATGGGAGAGGGGCCGGCGCGCTCGGCACCGCGCGCGGGCTGTCGGGACTGTTGGCAGTCGCGACCTGCTACGGTGTGCTCGTGAGAACGGCCCAACGAGAGGACGACGAACGGACTGACCACCGGCGCCTCGCGCTCTCCCCGACGGCGTTTTTCACCGCGGAGCTTCTCGACCAGCTCGCGTTCGCCGGCCGGCTCGTCGGCGTCGTGGGCGTCGCCGGTGGCGTCGCGTTCGCCGCCGGAGCGGCGTCACCGAGGACGGCTGTGACCGCGCTCGTCGCCGTCACGGCGCTGGTCGCGACGGCCGTTGCGGTGACATTCCCGGTCGCGCTGGGTGTCAGATTGGCGTTCCGTCACTATCCGCGAGTGCGACGGCACCGGCTCCTTTTCGGCGCGCTCTTGGTCTCGGTCGTGGGCTTCGCGTTCGTTCGAACTCGGTCGTCCTTCGCGCTCCTGAGCGGACTCCCGGTCGGTTGGTACGCCGACCTCGCGCTTGTCGGCGCGGGCGTCGGTGCCTCGGACGGGCGCGCCGTCGCCGCCCTCCTCGGAACGCCTGTCGCGTGGTGGCTCGGTGTCGCCACGGCCCGCCGGATAACTGACTACCAACGGGCGGACGCTGGAAAGGCAGGGGAAACGCGGGGAGACCCGGCAATCGTAACCCGGCTTCGGGTCGCCGGCGGCCGGCTCGTCGCCCGTGTCGCCTCGCGGCCGACGGCCGCCGTCGCCCGCGTCGTGTGGCTCCGCCTGTGGCGCGAACCGCGCGCACTACTGTTCAGCGGAATCGTCGTCGGAGCCACCGCGGGGGTGGGACTCGTGGTCGTCGAGACGCTCCCGACCGCACTTCCGGCCGTCGTCGCGACCTACGTCGCGGTCGCGACGGGCGCGGGAGTGACGCTCGACCCGCTCGGAACCGAAGGCGCCGCGCTCCCGCTTACGCTCACGGCACCCCACGGGCGCGAACGAGTCGTGACGGGCTACGCGCTGTCGGCGGCCATTCCGGGGACCGCGCTGTCGGCGGCGGCCGGACTCGGAACCGCGCTCTCGATTGGCGCTGCCCCGGCGGCCTGCGTCGGCGCGGCGCTCGTCGGCTCGATACTGGGTGCGACAGCGCCCGTCGTGTCGCTCGCGGCCGGTCTTCGGCTTTCGCCGACGGACGCGGCGACCGGCTCGCGAGGCGTCGGGCTCCCCCCGCTCGGCGCGCTCTCGGCGTTCTCCGTGGTCGTCGCGCTCATCGGGATGCCGGCTATCGCCGCGACCGCCGCCATCGAGACCGGTTCGATGTCTCTCTCGACGGCCATGACGGTCGCCGTCGCCGCGACGGCGCTTCTCGGACTCGGCGTGGGCTGGTACGCGTTCCGGGACGCGGTCGGGCGACTCGACCGGTACGAACCATGAGCAGCCTCGAAACCGCCGAGCTGACGGACGGGGCGAAAAACGCGAGCGACGTTACAGGTCGGAGGACTCGATACTCCCCAGTTCGGGCGTCGCGTCCTCTCCGGCGCGCGACTGCAACTTACCGATGGCGACGGAGACGACGTAGATACCGACCGCGAAGAGGACGATGACGCCCCCCGCGGTGGCCTCGCCGTAGTAGGACGCGCCGATGCCGAGCAGCACGGCGAGTTCGGCGAGGACGACGGAGACCAGAAGCGACTCGGAGAAGCTTCGGGAGACCTGCGCCGCGCCCGCGACCGGGACGACGAGCATGGCGGCGACGAGGATGACGCCCATAATCTGCATCGCGCCGACGACGACCAGCGCGGTCAGCATGACCATCACGCGGTTGTACCACGTCACCGAGATGCCCGAGACGGCGGCGGCCGTCTCGTCGAACGTCACGTAGAGCAGTTGGTTGCGCGTGAGCGCGACGGTGCCGACGATGACGGCGAACAGCACGAGCAGGATGGCGGCGTTCTCCGCCGAGACGGTCGAGAGGTTGCCGAAGAGGTACTGGTTGATGCCGACCGCGAGGCCGCCCGCGTTGAGGCTGATGAGGACCGTCCCCAGCGCGAATCCGGTCGACAGCACGATTGCCATCGACACGTCGTTGTAGGCGTCGGTCGTCTCGGAGATGAGTTCGATGAGGAGCGCCGCGATGACGGCGACGACGACGGCGGTCAGGTACGGCGAGACGCCGAGGCTGAACACGCCGTTGAGAAAGAGGCCGACGGCGACCCCGGCGAAGGCGGTGTGGGCGAGCGCGTCGCCGATGAGCGCGAGCTGGCGGTGGACGAGAAACGTCCCGATGAGGGGAGCCATCACGCCGATACAGAGGCCGACGAGGATGGCGCGGTGCATGAACCGGTAGTCGAGGAAGCCGAGGCCCGTTGCGTCGCCGACGGCGAAAAGCAGGTCGGACCACAGCGCGAGGAACCAGTAGAACGGCGCGAGGACGGCGTCCAACGGTCCCGCCTGCAACGCGGCGAACAGTTCGACGGGTATCACGCGCCACCACCACCGGCGAACGAGGCCGCGGTCCCGAACGCTCGTGCGAGCGCGTCGCTCTCGACGAACTCGTCGGTCGGACCGTCGAAGTAGACCTCGCGGTTGAGACAGACGACGCGCCGGGCGTGGTCGGTGACCGCGCCGAGGTCGTGTTCGATGAGGAGAATCGTGATGCCCTCCTCGTTGAGCGCTTCGAGCAGGTCGTAGAAGGCGTCGACCGACTCGGCGTCGACGCCGACGGTCGGCTCGTCCAAGACGAGCAGGTCCGCCTCGCCGGCGAGCGCACGGGCGATGAAGGCGCGCTGGCGCTGGCCGCCCGAGAGCTTCGTCACCCGGCGGTTGGCGAAGTCCGTCATGCCGACTGTGGCGAGCGCCTCGTCGACGATGCGGTGGTCCTCGGCCGAGAGCCGGCCGAAGCCGACGTGGGGGAACCGACCCATCTTCACGACCTCGCGGACCGTGATAGGCATCTCCTTGGAGGCGCTCGCGTGCTGGGCGACGTAGCCGATGCGCGCGCCGTCGTCGAAGGCGTGCGAGGGCTCGCCGAACAGCCGCGCGGTCCCCGCGTCGGGCCGGAGCAGGCCGAGGATGAGCTTCATGAGCGTCGATTTCCCGGAGCCGTTCGGCCCGACGATGGCGACGTACTCGCCGGGGTCGATGCGGAGCGAGATGTCCTCCACGACGGGCGTCGCGGTGTACCCGAACTCGACGTCTGCGAGTTCGACGAGGGGGCCGGACGAGCCGCCGGCGTCGGCGGTGGCGTCGTCGGCGACGCCGATATCAGCGGACTCCGCGGACTCGCCGTTCCGGAGGGCGCTCATTCGAAGTTCCTCCACTCGTCGGCCCAGCCGTCGTGGCCGACCTCGTCGGGCGACTTGTTGCCGAGGACGACCTCGAACGTGGGCATGTTGATGTTGTACGCGATTTCCTCGTAGCCCCAGTCGTTTTCGACCCAGTCCTCGCGGACGCCCGCGTAGGGTGTGACGGGGAAGTACGCCTCGACGGGCGTCTCGGCGATGAGCTGTTTCGCCGGGCGACGCGTCTCGAAGACGCCCGCGCCGATGTACTTGATGTCGTTGTCCTCGATGACGCGCTTCGCCTCGGTGATGTCCGAGGGCTTCACGTCGCCGCTGGCGGCGAGGTTGACGACGAGCGGGCGCATCTCGACGCCGTAGCGGACGCCGATGTACTGGAAGGCGTTGTGGGCCGCCAACTGGACGACCTTGCGCGACGCCCGGTCGAAGATGTCCTGGTAGTCCCGGTCGATGCGGTCGAGCACGTCGGCCTTGTACGCGTCGGCGTTGTCGCGGAAGGTCTCCTCGTGCTCGGGGGCGAGTTCGACCAGCCCCTCGGTGATGTTGTCGACGGCGGTCTTGGCGCGCCGCGGGTCGAGCCAGAAGTGGGGGTCTCTCCCGCGGCCCTCGCCGACGCCCTCCTCGTCGCGGTCGAGGCTCGCGGCGAGTTCCACGAGTTCGACGCCCTCGCGGACGTTGATGAGTTGGGTGTCCACGTCGTCGTCTTTCAGCGTCTGGATGGCGCGGTCGGCCCACGGTTGGAAGTCCTCGCCGACGTGGACGAACGCGTCGGCCTCGATGATGTCGCGCGTGACACTCGCGTCCGGCTCCCAGCCGTGGCCGTGGAGGCCGGTCGGAATGAGGTTCTTGAGCGTCACCGGCGTGTCGGCCGCGACCTTGCGCGCGAAGTCGTAGAAACTGAAGAACGACGCGACGACGACGAATTCGTCTTCCGACTCGGACCCGCCAGAGGCGTCGTTGGAGCCGGTGTTCGAGCCATCGCTTCCGCTTCCCGCTCCGCCGCCACCGCCGAGACAGCCGGCGAGGCCGGCCGTCAGCAGACCGGAACCGGCCGCGACGACCGACCGCCGAGAGAGTTTGGGGTCGACCGAATCTGCGTTAGTGTTCATCACTATGTGAAATAGATACAAGCCACCATATAGATTTGTTGCTCTAAGGTTGAATTTTGACGTGTCTAAAACATGCGGGTGGAGAGCCGTAACGGCTCACGGGGCACCGACGGCACGACGACCGAGGCGTGGCGGTCGGGCCCATCGGCGTGCAAATCTCTTTGAGTCGGCGCGCCCAACGGCGGGGCATGGGAATCGAACTCTACGCGCTCGACGGCTGTCCGTACTGCGAGAAGGTCCACGACGCGCTGTCCGAGGCGAGCGTCGACTACGAGACGCAGTGGGTCGACGCGCTCCACTCGGACCGAAACGAGGTCAAGCGCGTGAGCGGCCAGCGCGGTGTCCCCGTTCTCGTTGACGGCGACCGCGGCGTGACGATGTCCGAGAGCGAGAACATCCTCCGGTACGTCGACCAGACGCTGGCATGAAGATATACACCGGCCGCGGCGACGAGGGGATGACCGACCTGCGGGACATGACCCGCGTGTCGAAGACGAGCCACCGCATCGAGGCCTACGGGACGGTCGACGAGGTGAACGCCCTCGTCGGGACCGTCCGCCCGACCGGCCACGACGACGTGGACGACGTGCTGGAAGCCGTCCAGAACCACCTCCACATCGTGCAGGCCGACCTCGCGAACCCCGACCCCGACGAGGACGACCCGCAGATAGCCGCCGACCACGTCGACGAACTCGAAGCGTGGATAGACGAGGCCGACGAGGAACTCGACCCGCTCACGTCGTTTATCCTCCCGGGCGGGAGCGAGACGGGAGCCAAGCTTCACCACGCCCGCGCGGTGTCGCGGCGGGCCGAGCGTCGCGTCGTCTCGCTCGCGGCCGAAGAGCCGGTCAACGAGGAAGTCGTCGCGTACCTCAACCGCCTCTCCGACGCGCTGTTCGTCTTCGCGCGACTGGTCAACAAGCGCGACGGCGTGCCCGAGGAGTCGCCGACGTACTGAGTCCGAGCGCCCGCTTCACCCGCCGGCGTCGGCGCGATCGGCGCGGTCGCTCACGAGGATAATGGGACCAGGACGGACGAATCGTGCCCACGGTATCGCCGTCCCGGAAAGGGGCCAGACGCTAACTGGAACCGACCACGAAGCGTGGCCTGCGTTCCCGGTTTTAGGTATGCCTAAGAATCACTAAAGTGTATCGCTCTTTCCCAGACAAATGACTCTCGGTAACACGTGACATAACCGTTTTCTCGTCGCCGTGGCTATCCAGAGGTATGAACCGACACTTCACCGACGCGCGGTACTACTTCCGACGGGGATTCGAGCACCTGTACGCCGGTCTGGACGAGGAGACGGCACCGCTCCGTCGCCGCCTCATGGCGGCGCTCGGGCGCGAGGTTGAGGACGGGGAGGAGTCCGAGCCGCAGACGCGGCGAGAGCGCGTCGAGTACGGCGCGCGCCGGGCGGCGACGCGGAGTCGCCGGGCCGCCGGGCGGGTTCGCCGTCGCGTGCGGCGACCCGAGTAGGCTCGTTTGTGCCCTCGAATCGGGGCACAACGTAAGTCTTAATTGGCGGCGCGGAAAATCGAAATCGTAGCCGGGTTGGTGGTCTAGCCAGGTTATGACGGCTCCTTCACACGGAGCAGGCCGGCGGTTCGAATCCGCCCCAACCCACTTCTCTTCGACACCACCGACGAGCGACAGCGAGGAGCGTGTGTCGAAGTGTGTGGTCACCGCGGATTCGAAGCAGGGAGCGAACGGAGTGAGCGACCGAGGTTCGAATCCGCCCCAACCCATTTTCTGATTCCTCGAACACCGAGCGGAGCTGAACGTCGTGGCCGGAGCGAGGCGTCCGTGGAATCGGAGACTGAGCACTACCAGGTGAACTACCGAAAAGCGCCGCCCGCCGACGCCTACGCGATGTCGTCGAGCGAGACGGCGCTTCCGCGGTCGACCGTAATCCACGACGTCGTCAGCTCATCCGACTTCGGGGAAAACACCGTCAGTTCGGTCGGGTTCTCCGGGTCGTCGTAGATACATTCGAGGTCGAACACCGGCGCGTCAGCCAACTCGTCGGAACTGTGTGGTGCGGCCGTGCTCATCAGATGGATACGTCCGTCTGGCAACTCGCACACAGCGCGTCGGCGACCGCCTCCTTCGGGACGGACGTCCCGCATCGAGGGCACCGCGAACGGGTGCGCGAGTACTCCGTGTACGGTGCAATCCGCGAATTCTCGTTGGATTCGCTCATACACGACCAAATAGGACACGAGTACAAGAAGTTTTGGATATTAAGAGTGTAATTCCCCAAATTCGAACTCATATGTAACGTCAATTCTGAGTATATTGCCTACTCCTCAACGTCGAGAGGACAATCGGTACCCGGGTGGGAAGTCAGATGAGACTACTCGAACGACACGTGGGACAGCCAGCGATTCGACACCGTTCCGTTTTCGAAACGCTCAGCCGACCCCGTCTCTCAAAATGTCAAGAACTTCGAATAAACGAGAAGCTACCACGTTAGCTTTGGCGACCGACTCGCTTTTCTGACAGTTAAATCGTAGCGTCTCGCGTGAAACATCGTGTTTCGTGAACTGTTGCAAAAAAACAGGTCAATGAGCCCCCAGTATCGAAATCAGAGACAGACTAACCACCTATACCATCAGGTAAGTTGACAGCTTGCACGCGAAACTATTGAAACTATCTCGTCAGCTTTTGCCCACAGCGTCGGTAGATTGTCACTGCAGACACATGAATACACGAACACGTATCGCCGGCGTCCTCGTCGTCGTCGCGCTCGTCGCGGCGGCGGCGACAGGAACTGGGATGGCGGCGGTCGACACACGGCAGGCACAGGTACAGCAACAGACACAGACACAGATGCAGGCGGAGTACTGCACGTATCCGAGCAACACGACCTACGGGTCGTTCGAGGTGAGTAACCTCTCCGCGCCGTCCGGCGTCGAAGCCGGTGAGCCGGTGACGGTATCGGCGGACATCACCAACCCGAACGACGTGCCGATGATTCAGTGCGTCGAGTTCCGTCTGGAGGGTGACGTGGTCGAACGGACCGGCTGGGCGCTGAACCCCAACGAGACCGAGACCATCACGTTCGACGTCAACACGACGGGCCTCGAAGACGGGACGTACATCCACGGCATCGAGACGCGCGACTTCGGTGAACTGGCGACGCTCACCGTGGGCGAACAGCCCGAGCCAGAACCCGAAGAACCGACCGCGTCGCTCCAGTTCGACGACCAGGAGTCCGACGGGAGTAGCGTGACCGTCGCGAGCGCGAACCTCTCTGACGGCGGCTACCTCGCTATCCTCGACGAGAACGGCTCGGTCGTCGGTGCGACCGACTACCTCGAACCCGGCGAGCAGGAGAACGTCTCCGTGCCGCTCCTCGAATCGCTCAACGAGAGTGCGACGCTGACTGCACAGGCGCACCTCGACACCAACGACAACCAGACGCTCGACTTCCTCACGTCTAACGGGACTGAAGACGGCCCGTACACGGTCAACGGGACGCCCGTCACCGACGACGCTGACGTGACCGTCGGCGAGGAGCCGACGCCGGAAGAGCCGACCGCGTCACTCCAGTTCGACGACCAGGAGTCCGACGGGAGTAGCGTGACCGTCGCGAGCGCGAACCTCTCGGAAGGCGGCTACATCGCCGTCATCGACGAGAACGGTTCGGTCGTCGGCGCGACCGACTACCTCGAACCCGGCGAGCAGGAGAACGTCTCCGTGCCGCTCCTCGAACCGCTGAACGAGAGTGCCACCCTGACTGCACAGGCGCACCTCGACACCAACGATAACCAAACGCTCGACTTCCTCACGTCCAACGGGACCGAAGACGGCCCGTACACGGTCAACGGGACGCCCGTCACCGACGACGCTGACGTGACTGTCGGTGAGGAGCCGACCACCGAAGAACCGACGACTGAGGAGCCGACCACCGAAGAACCAACTACGGAAGAGCCAACGACTGAGGAACCGACCACCGAAGAACCGACCGAAGAACCGACAGCGACCGTCGAGTTCGAAGACCAGAACTCCAACGGGGCCACCGTGACCGTCGCGAGCGCGACCCTCTCTGAGGGCGGCTTCGTCGTGATTCACAACGAGAGCGGCGACGTCGTCGGGATATCGAACTACATCGAAGAGAGCAACAGTAACATCCGAATCTTCCTCACCGAGTCGCTGAGCGAGAGCGCCACCCTGACCGCCATGGCGCATCTGGATACGAACAACAACCAACAGCTCGATTTCCTCTCGTCTGACGGCGCTGAGGACGGCCCGTACACGATGGACGGGTCGCCCATCACCGACGACGCGGAGATAACCGTCGGTGACGAGCCGACGACAGAGGAACCAACGACAGAGGAACCAACTACGGAAGAACCGACGACTGAAGAACCGACCACGGAAGAACCGACGACTGAAGAACCGACCACGGAAGAACCGACGAACGAGACGGAGACACCACCGCCGACCGAGACGCCTATCGACAACGGAACGGAGAACTGAGACGACGACCGCCGACCGACCCGGTCCTACCGCCGAGTCGGCTCGAACTATTTTTCACGACGAGCGCCGGTCCGACCGACCCGGCAGCAGTCACCGGCCGAGCGCCGCGAGCAGACCGTCGGGAACGGTGAGGAAGCCGAACCAGACCAACAGGACCACGAGCGCAGTGTAACCGATAGAGATGGCGAAGTCCTTGGCGAACCGTCGGGTCGTATATGGCTGCGATTCGGCGGACACCGCGTCGACAGCGCCCTTGTGGAGCAAGACGAAGCCGACCACGTTCGTCAGCCAGTAGCCGGCGACGACACCCGGGAGAAACCAGCTTCTGGAGACGAGACTCACCGTGACGCCGAACGCGTAGGCCAGCGGGAGGTTGACCACGAGGTCGTTCCACCACGAAAGCGGGGACAGAACGAACCCGATAGCGGCCAAGATTCCGCCTTTCACGCGCCGGCGTTCCATCCAACTAGATGAACGGCCAGCGACAATAGTATTGTGAGCACCTGGCGCGCGGTTCCCGCGAGCGGGTGCGAGCCGTGGGGTCAGTCCGCCGTCCCGCTTTCGTCGCCGACGAGCGTGTCGACGAGCGCCGTGAGGTCGGAGACAGAGAGGTCCGGCTCCGGTCCGAACGGTTCCCACGGCGAGTCCTTCCGGTCGACCCAGACGCCCTGCATCCCGGCGTGTTGGGCCCCCATCACGTCGAACCAGCCGGCGGTCGCGTGGGCGATTTCGTCGATGGGCGTCCCGGTGCGGGCGGCCGCGTGGCGGTAGAGTTCCGCGTCGGGTTTGAACACTCCGACCTCGTCGGCGCTGACGACGCCGTCGAGGAGGTCGCGGATGTCGGCGTGGTCGACCATCGAGTCGAGCATCTCCGGGTTCCCGTTCGAGACGACGTAGCAGTCGTAGCCGGCGTCGCGGAGGCGGCCGACCGCGTCGCGCACGTCGTCGAACACGTCGAGTTCGTGGTAGACCGAGAGAATCTCGTCGCGCTCGGTCGCCGAGACCGACGCGTCGTGGGCCTCCAGCGCGTACTGGAGCGCCGCGCGGTTGACCTCGTAGAAGGGCTCGTACTCGTCGATGTGGTTGCCGACGAAGGTGTATTCGAGCGACCGCGACCGCCAGAGCCTCGAGACGGGCTCGGGGTCGTCGACGCGCTCGGCGAGCGCCTTCTCGGCGGCGTCGACGTCCACGAGGGTGCTGTACGAGTCGAACGTGACCGTCGAGACGCGGTCCGGGTCGAACGACATGCGAGACCCTACGGCGACGCGGGTGTTAACGATACGGCGGTCGTGCGAACCCGGCGGGAAAAAAGACCGAAGAATGGGGTTGGCGCTCCTGACGAGCGCGGCGGAGGTGAGTCGGCCTACTCAGTCGTCCTCCCAGAGGGTCACGAGGATGACCACGTCCTGCATGTCGAAGGCGTTGCTGTTCGTGTTCGTCGTGCCGAGTTCGAACAGGAAGATGGCTTGGTTGCTGTCGAGTTCCATCGTCTGTCCGTCGTCGCTGATGTAGGGGGCGACGAACTCGGCGGCGTCGTCCTGTCCGTTGTAGCCTTTTATGTCCGGCACCGGGTCGCCGTCGCGGAGGACCGCGACCTGCCGGTGGTCGACCGACGAGTCGGCCGTGACGTAGCCCTCGGCGGCGGCGACGATGGAGAGGCCGTCGCCTGCGTCGCCCGCCACGTTGAACGAGCGCGACGCGCCGTCGTTCACGTTGTTCCAGTCGAACGGGCTGTGGGACTCGCCGTCGACGACGAAGGTGACGGAGACGGGCACGTCGTACCGCCCGTTCTTGATGGCGCTGCCGAGCAGTTCGAACTCGCCCGTGAAGTCGTCGGAGGGGACGACCTCGCCGTCGTCGATGGTGAAGTCATCTTCGGGCTCCGGCGTCGGGGTCGGCGTGGGTGTTGGCGTTGGTGACGGCGTCGGCGTTGGAGTGGGCGTCGGAGTCGGCGTCGAGGTGACGACGTTTCTGACCTCGTAGGTCTCGCCCATCCCGCGGACTTCCAGCGGGAAGGTGACCGTCGCGCCGGGGCCGGACGCCCCGTCGAGGGTGACGGTGACCGTGTCGTGTTCGATTTCGGTCACGCCGTCGGGCGCGGTGTACGTGAAGCTCGCGCGGCCCGACTCGTCGGTGACGGCGGTCGCCCCGTCGGTGGGGGCGACGGTGCCGCCGAGCGAGGTCGGCGATGCGACGGTCAGCGTCGCGCCCGCGGCGGGCGCGCCGTACCGGTCGAACGCGCGGACGACGAGCGTCTCGCGGCCGCCGGAGGGGACCGCGGCGTCCTCGCCTTCGACCGCGACGGCGTAGGCGGCGGGGTCGGGTTCGACAGCCTCGCCGACGCCGAGGCGAGCGACGCGGAAGTCGTAGCGGACGCCCGCGTCGAGTTCGATAGTGACGACCGCGTGGTCGCCGCTGGAGGTGTAGGAGACGACCCGCGCGTGGGGTTCCTCGGCCATGAGGTCGACCCACGCGTCCTCCGAGAGGTAGGTCGGCACCGAGATGCGAACCGGGTCGGTGGCGCTGTAGACGGGTAGCGACTCGGTGCGGACGGAGACGGGCGCGAGCGCCACGGTGTCGCCGGCGGTCGTGTGGCCGTCGAGGTCGCCTTCGAAGAAGACGAGCGTGACGGTCGTGCCGCGGACGAGCGACTGGCGGTGGACGACGGGGGTGCCGTCGGTTTCGAGGTACGAGACGCCGCTTTCGAGCACCATCCGGGCCTCGTCGCGCTCGGCGTAGTCGGGTTCGTAGACGATGGCCCCGGTCGCGTAGGTGTGCGTCGAGCCGTTCCAGAAGACCCGCTCGGGGCCGACCGCGGAGACGCCCGTGACGGTCACGGCGTCCGCGCCGTCGACCCGGAACGTCCCGACGCTGTCGGGCGGTGAGACCACGAGGTAGCGCTCGGGGTACGACACGTCGGAGTCGACCGCGACGCGGCTGCCGGCGTCGACGCCGGAGGCGCGGAACACCTGCGAGTCGAGCGACGCGAGGTCGGTCGAGACGCTGGCGCTGTGGTCGGCTTCGTCGCCGGCGGTCCAGACGGGCGTGCCCGCGAGTTGGACCATGGCGATGACCGACACGATGAGGCCGAACGCGAAGACGAGCCCGAGGATTTCGGACACGCCGCGAGAGTCCAGAGAGAGGCGAGACACGGCTCAGACCTCCACGTCGGGCGCGTTCAGTTCGGGCGAGTCCTCGTCCTCGATGGCGGAGTCGGGGAGGTAGATGCGGGTCGCCGCGGTGATGACCACGTCGTCCTCGGCGGAGATGGCGGCCTCGCGGCCGCTGACCATGCCGCTGTCGGAGGTTATCTCCACGTCCGTCTTCGCCGAGGCGATGTTCGCGCCGACGACGAAGATGTTGCCCTCGGCGTCGACGAGGATGTCGCCGTCGCCGAGCATGACCACGCCGTTGAGGTTGACGCCGCCGCGGGCGGAGTCGATTTCGAGGTCGGCGTTGTCCTTGACGCCCGAGAGGCCGGCCCCGGCGAGGTCGACGCCGTCCGCGCCGTCGATGCGGACGTCGCCTTTCCCGCTGATGTCGGCGCTCCGGGCGCTGACGAAGCCGTTCGTCGAGGTGACAGCGAGGAGGTTGCGATCCTGCGTGAGCGTCACCCCGGCGTTGTCGAGGTCGATGTCGCCGCCGGCCTCGATGGTGAGGTCGGCGTTGCTGCCCTGCGTGACCGACGCGCCGGAGAGGTCGATTTCGTCTCCCGCGGTCACGTCGATGTTCTTGCCCGAGACCGAGGTGACGCTCACGCCGACCGCGGCCAGAGAGCCGCTTCCGGCGTCGATGTCGATTCGGCTGTTCGAGCCGGTCGCGACGACGTCGACGTGGAGCGAGACCCCGTCGCCCGCGAGGGTGATGTCCTCGTCGGAGACGATGGTTCGGACGCTCGGCGGGACGACGAGCCGGTCGGAGCCGGCGTCGTAGACGATGTCGCCGCCCGTGCCGGTGTTGTTGACGCGGTAGTCCGCGCCGTCGAACTCGCCGTTGCCGTCCACGTCAGCGTAGACGAAGCCGGGGTCGCCGATGGCGGCCACGAGCCCGCGGAGCGGGTCGGTGACGCCGCCCTCGCGGAGCTGCACGTCGAAGGTCACGCGGTCGACGTTCGCGCCCGCGGAGTCCTCGACGACCACGTCGAACTCGTCGGAGACGACGCCGTCGACGCTGCTCGTCGCGGTGTAGACGAACGTCGCGCGGCCGTCGCCGTCGGTGACGGTCGAGATGGTTCCGGTGTCGCGCGCGACGATGCGCCCGCTCTCGGCGGTCAGGCCGGGGCTGGCCTTGACGACCGCGTTGGGGACGGGGTTGTTCTGCGCGTCGCGGACCTCGACGACGGCCCGGTGGGTCGCACCGGGCGGGACGACGGCGTTGTCGCCCTCGACGTCGACGATGTAGGCGGGCTCTTGGAGCGCGCCGGGGGTGTCGATGCCGACCCGCGAGAGCCGCAGGTCGTACGTCTTGCCGGGCGCGAGTTCGACCGTCAGGGTGTTGTAGTCGGCTCCGGTCGCGTAGGCGATAGAGCGGACGTTGGGTTCGTCGGCCAGCAGGTCGCGCCACGTGTCTTCGGAGAGCCGAGTGGGGACCGAGATGGAGATGGGCGTGCCCGCGTCGGTGACCGTGATGTAGTCGGTGCCGGCGCTCAGGGGGACGACGCTGAAGGTCGTCGCCTCGCCCGTCGCGGTGTCGATGTCGCCTTCGAGGAAGACGAGAGACACCTTGGTCCCGTCGACGAGCGACTGGGTCGCACCGACTTCGCCGCCGCCGTAGGCGGTGTACTGCGCGGTCCCCTCGTGGACGAGCGAGGGTTCGCTCTGGAGGTACCGGTAGTCGGGTCGGTAGACGAACTGCTGGGTGTCGAACGCGTGTTCGGAGCCGTCCCAGTAGGTGCCGGTCTCGCCGGTCGCGACCGCGCCGGAGATGCGGGCCGTCGCGGGGTCGGTCGTCCGGAGCGAACCGGAACCGGCCGCGGGCGAGACGAACAGCGCGCGGGTCGGGTAGTCGACGCCGGCGTCGAGGGTCGCGCGGGTCTGCCGGCCGTCGACGGCCTTGGCGACGCTCTCGTCGAACGCGGCGAAGTCGGTCTCGGCCGCGGTGAGGTGTTCGAATTCGGTCTGTTGGTTCCACGCGGGGACCGCCGAAACCTGCACCATCGCGACGAGCGAGACGACGAGCGCGAACGCGAGCATCGTGCCGAGGATGGCCGAGGCTCCGCGGCGGTCACCGCGGAGGTGCGAGCCGCGGCGGGCCTCGCCCGCGACGAACCCGCGCAGTACGTGCCTGAGGGGCGATTGCGTGTGTTGATTGGGAGTGTTGTGAGTCATGGCCTTACACCAGTGCGAAGGCGACGAGCGCCAGCGCGGACAGTCCGAGGGCGTACTTCAGTCCGCTGAGGGCGCTGTTGTCTGCCAGTTTTCCGGCGAGGAGTCCGCTTCCGACCGCCTGAATCAGCGCGGAGTGGAAGAACACCACGTGGAAGTTCGCCAGCGGCACCGACGAGATGCCGATGGGGAGCGACTGTCCGTCCATCGACGCGGACGCCGACGGCCCGGTCATCTCGGCGAGGGGGCCGAGGTAGCTCGCACCGAGCATCAGGATGACGAACAGGTAGACGAAGTACCCGATGACGACGATGGCGATGTACGAACCCATCGCGCGACGGCGGGACTTTTCGAGCTTGTACCGGTTGCGGGTGTCCTCCGCGGCGACGCTGAGGACGCGCGAGAGGTCGCCGCTGGTGCGGCCACCGCTGGCGATGAGCCGGATGACCCGCGAGAGCTGCGGGACGTTGAGCCGGCTGGCGAACGCCATGAGCGCCGAGTGGGCGTCGTGGTTCCAGTGGATGTCGTTGCGGAGCGCGCGGAGTTCGTCCGCGAGCGCGCCGTTCGACCACCGGGAGACGAGCGCGAGCGCCTCGACCAGCGAGATACCCATCTGGTTGGCGCTCGACAGCAGGTTCAGCGTGTCGGGGAAGCGCCGTTCGAGCGTGCGCTCGCGGCGGGTCCGAAGCTCGTGGAAGACCGTCAGGGGGACCGCGACGATGGCGAACGGGAGGACGACGAACCAGACCGTCGTGTTGTACGGGTTCGCGAGCATGGCGTCGAGCGTCGGCGTCGCGAGGCCGAGCACGAGGACGCCGACGACCGACAGGAGCGCGAGAGGCACCGTGACGACGGCCGAGAGGTACGGCTGGCGGCGCATGATGTCGAGCGGGTCGCCGACGAGCGTCCGAAGCTCGTACACCGCGTTTTCCCGGCGGTAGTCGTCGAGTCGCTCGTCGACGAAGCCGCCGTCGGAGGCGACGCCGTCACCGCCCCAGCGGGCCTCGCGGGCGCGCTGGACTTCGCGGCGCATCGCGCCGAGGAAGTTGGCCACGACCGTCCGAATCTCTTCGAGGACGGTCACGTCGTGTTTCGTCCGGACCGTGTCCTGCGTGTACGGCGAGGAGAGCACGTCCACGAGGAGCAGGAACAACGCCATCCCCAGCGGGAAGATGAGGTAGTTCAGGGCGTACAGCTGGACGAGCGTGTCGCCGCCGAGGAAGCTGATGACCATCAGGGTGACGATGAGCAAGAGCGGCGCGGCGACGAACGCGGCGACGAACACCTCAGAGAGCATCGACAGCGTCTCGATGAAGTCCTCCTGCTCGTCGCGGGCCTCTTCGAGGTACGTCGCGGACTCGCGGTCGAGGAAGGCGGCCACGTCGCCGCCGGAGTCGAGGACCGAAAGGAGGTCGTCGAGGAACTGTTCGAAGTTGATCGACGGCGTCAGGTTCCGCGAGTTGCGGAGCGCCGTGAACAGGTCGTTGCCGAACAGGTCCATATCGCGGGCAATCATCTCGAACTCGCTGGACACCTCGCCGTAGTCGGGCGCGTCGGCGACAGAGCGGATGACTTCGAGGAAGCTCATCCCGCCGTGGCTGAGCGCGTACATGTAGACGATGGCGTGCGGGAGCAGGATGTCGATGCTCCGGCCGCGCATCTCGGCGCGGCTCTTGGGGAGGTAGTACCGGGCGTAGTAGGTCCCGGCGGCCGCCAATCCGCCGACGAGGCCGACGAGGGCCGCGCCGAGGATGGGCACCTTGTAGGGGAGCAGGGGAACGACGTACTGCGCCGCGATGCCGAAGCTCACGGGGCTCGACGCGTTCGCCAGCACGCCCATGCGGGCGAGGACGAACGTGAGCGCGAGCCCGACGAGCGAGCCGAACACCGCGGTGACGAACGCCAGTTTGAGCGACTGCGTGAGGTACAGGTCGTAGGTCGTACCCACGCGGGTCTGGTTCAGCCAGCGCTGGAGGTCGCGGTGGTTCGCCGGGTTGCGCTTGAAGTACGTGCGGACGTACCCGTAGCGCTGGCGGAGCCGCTTGACCTCCTCGGGCGACTCGTCGAAGTGTTCGCGCGGGAAGTACTGCTCGACCTCGTAGTCGGGCAGGGGAACCGAGGACGACGAGTCAGCGGGCATCGTCGGCCTCCCGGTCGTCGTCGTCGCTCACGGCTTCGTCCGCGTCCGAGGCGTCATCGGCCGGCGCGGGGCCAGCCTCCGCGATATCGTCGAACTCGGTGGCGTCGGCATCGGCGTCGGCAGCGGCGTCGGCAGCGGCCGGGTCAGCTTCGTCGCCGAAGACCTCCCAGTCAGCGCCGTCGTCGGAGTCGTCGGAGTCGTCGCGCTCGTCGTCTGCCGTGTCGTCTTCCGCGTCGGCATCCGCGTCGTCGTCCAACTCGATGTCGAACAGGTCCGCGAGCAGGCGCTCGGTCTCGGGCGAGACCTCGATTTCGTCGTCGTCGAGGTCGTCTGCCGTGGCGTCCTCGTCGCCCTCGTCCACGGAGACCAGCGAGGTCTCGGCGTAGACGTGCGCGAGGAGGCCTTCGCGGTCGCGCTCGAAGCGGCGAATCATCGCGGAGACCGTCAGGTAGTCGTCGACGCCCGAGGCGGCGATGTACCGGAGCACGTCGGCGCGAACGTCGAGTTCGTACTGCAGGTCGGCGGCCGTCCAGCCGCGCTCGGCGGCGATTTCGTCGAGGACGACCGAGTCGCCGACGCGCTCGTGGGCGTCGTTCTCGGGGTTGCGCTTGAACACGTCGCGGAGTTCGACCTCGCCGTCGTCGTCGACGCCGGCGATTTCGGTGACGGCGATGTTCCGGCGGGTCCGGTCGCCGTCGAGGTGAATCTGCTTTTGCACCGAGATGATGTCGAGGTCCGAGAGCATCTGGGCGGGCACGCCGAGGGGCTCGTTGCGCATGCGGTGGACCACGCCCTCCGAGGAGTCGGCGTGGAACGTCGTGTACGCGGTGTGGCCCGTGGCGATGGAGTGGAAGAACGTCAGGGCGACGCGTTCTTCCGTGCGAATCTCACCGACCAGCAGGTACTCGGGGCGCTGTCGGAGCGCGGCCTGCAGGAGCGCGTACATCGACACCTCGCCGCGGCCGTCGGCCGTGAACGTGTCGCGGGTGACGGACTGAATCCAGTTGTCGTGCGGGAGGGTGATTTCGCGCGTGTCCTCGATGGAGACGACCTTCGCGTGGCCGGGGACGAAGAAGGACACCGCGTTCATCGAGGTGGTCTTCCCGGAGCCCGTGCCGCCCGCGAAGATGAGCGACCGGTTGTTCTCGATGGCGAGCCAGAAGTACGCCATCTGCTCGACGCTGAAGGTGTTCCAGCGCACGAGGTCGACCGGCGACAGCGGCACGTCCGAGAACTTCCGGATGGTGAAGTTCGACCCGCGGGTGGCGATGTCCGAGCCGAGGGTCAACTGGACGCGGGAGCCGTCCGGGAGGCTCGCGTCCACGAGCGGGTCGGAGACGGTGACCTGCTTGCCCGCGCGTTGCGCGAGGCGGATGGTGAACGACGAGAGGTCGCCGTCGTCGAAGACGACGTTCGTCGGCACGTCCCGGTAGACGCTGTGGAAGACGTAGACGGGAACGTCGTCGCCGTCACAGGAGATGTCTTCGATGCCGGGGTCCCGCATCACGGGGTCGATGCGGCCGAAGTGGATGAAGTCGCGGAGCAGGAAGTAAAACAGCTTCCAGAGCGACCCTTCTTCGACCGTCGCCGCGTGTTCGGTGATTATCTCGCGGGCCTCGTCGTCGAACACGTCCTCGCGGTCGCCGTCGGCGTCGAGGTCGCGGTACAGGAGGCTGTTGCGCAGAATCTTCGTCAGGTCGTCGCGCACGAAGTCCTCGAAGTCGTCGAGACGCGGTTCGCTCACGTGGTACTGGTGTTCGCGCTTCTCGTGGTCGTACAGGATGGAGACGAACGCGAAGGGCTTGTTCACCCAGTAGTGTTCGACGGCCTCGACGCCCTCGAGGAACGAGAAGTCGAAGAACTGGTCTTCGATGAACGCCTCCGAGGGCGTCGGCGCGAACGCCGTCTCGTCGTCGATTTCGGCGAAGAACGCCTTCACCTCGCGGAGGACGGCCTCCCGGAGCGTTTCCGGGCGGTCTTCGTCCGCCGCTTCGTCGTCGGTGAGGTCTTCGACGGGGCCGTATTCGATGCGGTCCGACGCGGGGACCGGTAGTTCACTCGCGCGGGCGGCCATCGCCTCCAGACCGGTCGTGGGGACCAGTTCGGCGGTGCCGGCACCGTCTGCTCGGAACGATTCTTCGCCATCGCGGCGGTCAGTCTGGGAGTTCTTGTCAGGAGACGCCATTCTCTGGAAATACTGAACGGTAGGAACGGCTGTAAGTATGGAGCGACTAGATGTGCGAATTCGACCGGTTAGGCCCGAACTACCGGCATATCCCGGATTCATCTAGTCCGATCTCGACCGGGAATCGAGGCGGGGGTGTCCCCAAACTCGCCTGCGAGAGAATGGCAACTGAGTTACAGTATTCGGCCGCGCGCACCGTTCACGGTCGACGCGTCGGCGAGAAACGACGATATTCCGCGTGAGAATAGTGTTACCAATAAGCACAGGCCGTCTGTCGTCGGAATTCCACCCTTCAGCCCCGTCGTGGCCTTGCGATTTCGGTCCTTCCTCGCGGGTGGAAACGGGACGAACCTTCAAGAGAAGCGGCGTTGTATGTAAGGATGTATTATGGATATTGCTGATATCGCCACTCCTGATTTCATCGAGGTCGACGTTGACGAGCGATTAGGCAAGGTCCGCTCCATCTTCGAGCGGGAAAACCCTAAAGGCATCATCGTCCAGGACGACGGCGAGTACGCGGGCGTCATCGGTGAGAAGCAGCTCATCAACTCGCACGTCGAAGACAACACCAAAGCGGCCGCGCTGACGAAGGCCGTCCCCAAGATAGACCGTCACGAGAACGTGCGCGAGGTCGCGCGCATGCTCGTCGAGGGCAACACGAAGGTCGCGCCGGTCTACGAGGGCGAAAAACAGTACGGCATCATCACGCAGGACGCCATCCTCGAGGCCGTCCTCGACAACCTCGACGCGCTGACCGTCGAGCAGATTTACACCGACGACGTGGTCACCATCGGCGAGCGCGACCACCTCGGACAGGCCATCAACCGCCTCCGCGAACACGGCGTCTCGCGGCTGCCGGTCGTCGACCCGGACGGCCGCCTCGCGGGCATCCTGACCACCTACGACCTCGTCGAGTTCATGGTGCGCGACGAGGGTCGGCAGGGCAAACAGGACCGCCGCGGCGACACCGACCGGATGCTCGACCTCCCGGTCTACGACCTCATGACCAGCCCGGCGCGCACGGCGACGCCCGAAGAGAGCGTCCGCGACGCGGTCGCGCGCATGCTGGAACACGACATCGCCGGGCTCGTCGTCACGCCCGCCGACGACGACGGCGAGGTCCTCGGCGTGGTGACCAAGACCGACGTGCTCCGCGCGCTCACCTACACCGAAGAAGAGCAGATGGACGTGCAGGTCACGAACATCGGCCTCCTCGAAACGCTGAGCCGCGCCGACATCAACTCGGCCATCACCGAGGTGGCTGACAAGTACCAGCGGATGAGCGTGCTCCACGCCCACGTCCGCTTCCACGAGCACAAGGAGAAGCTCCGCGGCACGCCGCTCATCCAGTGCCAGATTCGGCTCCGCACGAGCCACGGCCAACTGGCCGGCAGCGGCGAGGGCTACGGCGCGGAACACGCGTTCCACGTCGCGCTCGATAAGCTCGAACGCAACGTGCTCGAAGTCAAGGGCTTCGAGGCCGACGAGCGCTACCGCGGTCAGCTCCTCCGGAAGCTGAACGAGCTGTAACGCCGACGCACCGGACACACCGGTACGCCCGAAATCGAAACGCGAACGGAACACAGGAGCAGGATTGGGCCGGGTCGTCCGCCCGGCCGCGTCGACCTTTTTCTACACTTCAGTCGCCGAGAGCCCGCGGTCCGTTATCTTGAACGTCGCCGTTTCCCCGGCGGGTTTCGCGCGATGTTTTTCGAGCGTCGCCCGGCGGTTGCCGCCGCGGAAGCGGTCGAGGCGGACGACGGTGCCGGTCCAGTGTTCGAGGGTGTGGCCGCCGAGCGCCCGCGTCCGGTCGGTGTCGGGGTCGGAGTACACCTGATTCGTCAGGACGACCGCGAGGTCGTGTTTGCGCGCGAGCGACAGCAGGTGCGTGACCTGCCGGGCGACCCGACGGAGCGCCTCGCCGCCGTCGCCCTCGGCGGTCCGTTCGAGCCGGTAGAAGCCGGTCGCGGAGTCGAGGACGATCAGGTCGGCGTTGGGGGCGAGTTCCTCGGCGTCGCGGACGGCCTGTTCTTGGTCCTCGAAGTCGTACGCCTCGCTTATCATCAGCCGCGAGGTCACAGACTCCACGTCCTCGGGGGCGACCGCCTCCGCGAGCTGCTGGAAGCGGTCGACCGACAGCCCCTCGGTGTCGATGTAGACGACGGTGCCACCCGCTGCGGCGACCCGGACCGCCGCCGAGAGCGCGACGTTGGTCTTGCCGGCCGCAGAGGGGCCATACACCTGCGTGACGGTGCCGCGTTCGAACCCGCCGTCGAGGAGGTCGTCGAGCGCCGTGCACCCGGTGGAGACTGACTCTGTCACGTCAGGTGGTGGGTGCCACCGGCCGAAAAAGACCCCGGTCGCCCGGCGCGGTACGGGCCGCCGCTTCGGTGCCAGTCCGCGACCGTCGAGGGCGACCCGCGCACGACGCTTTATTCGTCGCCGTCGCCAAGGGAGGGTCGTGATAGTCGTCGCCACCGCTGACTTCGACCTCTACCACGAGGCCGTGTCCGAACTCCGGAGCCGAGGAGTCGCCTTTACCACCGTCGAGCCGGGCGACCCGCTTCCCGAGCGGGCGCGGGTCCTCCTCACCGGCCCGGACGACGACCTCGACGGCGTCGATACCGACGGCGACGTGGCCCGCGTGACCGCGACCGGCGACGACGTGCGCCGGGCCGTCGACGAGGCGCTCGCGAGCCTCCGCGGCGGCGACGGACGGACCGTCGTCGGCGTCGACCCCGGAACCAGACCCGGCGTCGCCGTCCTCTCGGGTGAGACGGTCGTCGCCGCGTTCCACGTCCCGCTTTCGGACGCCGTCGAGGTCATCCGCCGCGAGACCGAGGACGCGGTCGACCCCGTGGTCCGCATCGGCGACGGCGCGCGCCTGCAGGGCGCGAAGCTCATCAACGACCTCGACGACGTCGCGGTCGAACTCGTCGACGAGACCGGAACGACGCCGTACCTCGGGACCGGCGCGCGCGGCATGGGTGACGTGCTCGCCGCGGTGAACATCGCCCGCCGGGACGGCGAGCGCATCGAATCCCGCGAGATAGAGCCGACCGAGGGCGAACTCACGCGCATCAAGGCGCGTTCGCGCGAGGCGTCCGACGACAACCGCACCATCGACGACGCGCTCGCGCGCCGCGTCGCCGGCGGGGAACTGAGCATCGACGAAGCGCTGGACGAACACCGCTCGCGCGAGGAGTGAGCGTCCGTGTCGGCGGTTGTGCCGCCGTTAACGGCCGCCTAACGGGTGTCTACGCGACCGGTCGAGGGGCCGTGTTCGAGTGGTCGGCAGGGAAAAGAACGCTATTAACGCGACTCTCGGTTTATGAGACGCGCCGTGCCCGATTCATACCTACGTTCTACCGTCGCGTATCTCGTGTCGCATGAGCACATCACGCACCCCCGAAGTCGGGCGACGAACGTACCTGAAGGCTCTCGGCGTCGGCGCGCTCTCGCTCGGCGCGTTCGCCTCGCCCGTGGCGGCGCACCGCGGGGCGCTCCAGCGCGAACTCTCGTCGGTCCGGGCGGCCACGTCGAAGTACGCCGACGTTCGGAAGGCCATCGCGGACGGCTACGTCCTCGGCAGTCCGTTCGTGCCGGGCATGGGCTACCACTACGTGAACCACCACTACCTCATCGAGAACTACGACGACGAGGTCGATATCACGAAGCCCGCCGCGCTCGTCTACGGGAAAAACGAGGGCAACGGCAAAGAGGAACTCATCCTCGGCGCGGTCGAGTACCTGTTCGACGAAGGGCCAGAGTACGAGGGGCCGTTTCCGGACCTGTTCCACGGCGACAGCGACGACGGTATGTGGGGCTTCGCCGGCGGCCACTGGGGCCTCCACGCGTGGGTCCACGTGAACAACCCCGCGGGGACGTTCGCGCCGTTCAACTCCCGACCGCAGTTCAACGAGAAGTGACCTGACGGGTCGGCCGCGACCGCTTTTTCGGCGAATCCTCCCGGACGGTGAGCCTCGCGAATCGCTTATTCACCGTCGTTAGACGCCACCGCGTCCACGGCGCGGCGCATGACCTCGCGGACGGGAAGTCCCGTCTCGTTCGCCACGGCGAGCGCGTCGTCGTACTCTGCGCTTCGGTCGTAGACGACGCCGTCGGCGTCGCTTCCGACCTTGACGCTCACCTCGTACTCGTCGCCGTCGACAGCGAGCGTCGCCGTCTCGAACTCGCGACGGGCGGTCCAGCGGTGCCCCGCCCCGTGTTCGCGGATTCCGAGCGTGCCGGTTTCGACCGCGAGGCGGTAGGCGACGCGCTCGGCGTCTTCCGGCTTGACGACGACCTTGACGAGGTGGCCGGGGCGGGACTTCTTCATCGTCGTCGGGACGATTGATACGTCGCGCGCGCCGGCGTCCTTCAGGGTCTCCTGCAGCCCGCCGAGGACTTCGGGCGTCGCGTCGTCGAGGTTCGTCTCGAGGACGGAAATCTCGTCGCGGACGAGCCGGGAGCCGCCGTCGCCGACGACCGCGCGGAGGACGTTCGGCCGGTCCGGGAAGTCCCAGCCGCCGGCCCCGTAGCCGGACGACTCGACCGACATCGACGGGAGCGTCTCGACGCCCTCGGCGAGGCGCGCGAGGATGGCCGCGCCCGTGGGGGTGAGCAGTTCGGCCTCGACGGGGCCGCCGCGGACCGACCAGTCGGCCGCCCCGGTGATGTTGAGCACGGCGGGCGCGGGGACCGGGTAGGACCCGTGGCTCATCTCGGCCTCGCCGCCGCCGACGGCGACCGGGCCGGTGACGACGCGGTCGACGCCGAGGTCGTCGAGGAGGAGACAGACCCCGACCACGTCGGCGATGGCGTCGTCCGCGCCGACCTCGTGGAAGTGCGTCTCGTCGAGGTCCGTGCCGTGGACCTCGGCTTCTGCCTCTCCGAGCACGCGGAAGATGGCCGTCGCATCCTCGACGACGCTCGCGGGCAGGTCCATCGACTCGACGAGTCCGACGACCTCGGGGAAGGTCCGGTGCGGGCCGTGACCTTCGGCGTGGGTGTGGTCGTCGTGGGAGTGGTGGTGTTCGTGGTCGTCGTGGGAGTGGTGGTGTTCGTGGTCGTCGTGCGAATGCTCGTGGCCGTCGTCGTGGTGGTGAGTGTGCTCCCCGTCGTGAGCGTGGTCGTGGTGGCGGTACTGGTGTTGGTGACTGTGCTCGTCTTCGCCGTCGCCGTCAGCGTCGTTGTCGGAGTCGCCCCCGTCGTCGCCGTCGGCGCGCAGGCGTCGGTGGTCGTCGCCGTGGCCCTCGCCGCGGGGGTCGCCGCCGTCGGTCTCCGCGAGGAGCACGTCCACCTTGGTCGCGAGGATGCCGTTTTTGTCGACCTCGTGGACGCGGTAGGTCACGTCGAGGGCGTCTTCGACGGGCGAGAGGACGGACGGGTCGGCACCGGCGGCGACGAGCGCGCCGAGGAGCATGTCGCCGCTGGCACCCATCCGGCCGTCGAACGCGAGGAGTCGCATGCGTGAACCGTCGTGTTCGAGGGTAAAAACGCCAGCCATCGACGCGCCGACGCCTGTCCAGTCGGTAGGGATTAGTAGCCGCCCGCCCTACGGTGTGCTAGGCTGTAACCACGGGAGGACGGTGCCTCGGGCCGACCGGGGAAGGACTTATCCGATGGCCTCTCACAGGTATCAGCATCCCCGCGAGGTAATCATGAACGAAGTCCAACTCGAAGTGGCGAAAGCGTACCCGAACGACTCGGGGCGCGGTATCGCCCGTCTTGATCCGGACACCTTGCTCCATCTCAAGCTCTCGCCGGGAGACATCATCGAGATAGAGGGAGGAAAAACGACCGCCGCGAAGGTGTGGCGGGCAGACCGGCAGGACTGGAACACGGATACGGTCCGCATCGACGGGTTCACTCGGCAGAACGCCGACGTGGGCATCGGAGAGCGGGTCACCATCCGCAAAGCAGAGGCCACGAAGGCCGACAAACTCGTGTTGGCGCCGCCCGAAGAGGCGAGCGTCCAGTTCGGGTCCGACGCGGCCGGCATGGTCAAACGGCAGATTCTCAAGCGGCCCGTGGTCGAACGCGACATCGTCCCGGTGATGTCGAGTACGAACCACCCGTTCATGCGGTCGCCCGGACAGGCGATTCCGCTCATCGCCGTCGAGACGAAGCCCGACGGCGTCGTCCTCGTCACCGAGGACACCGACGTCGAACTCCGCGAGGAGCCCATCTCGGGCTTCGAGAAGGCCGGCGGCGGCATCACCTACGAAGACATCGGCGGGCTGACCAACGAGATTCAGCGCGTCCGCGAGATGGTCGAACTGCCGATGAAGCACCCCCAGATATTCAAGAAACTGGGCATCGAGCCCCCGCAGGGGGTGTTGCTCCACGGCCCGCCGGGCACCGGGAAGACGCTTCTCGCCCGCGCGGTCGCCAACGAGACTTCGGCGAGTTTCTTCTCTATCGCAGGGCCGGAGATCATCTCGAAGTACTACGGCGAGTCAGAACAGCAGCTCCGCGAGATATTCGAGGACGCCAAAGAGGAGTCGCCGAGCATCATCTTCATCGACGAGCTCGATTCCATCGCGCCCAAGCGCGAGGACGTGACCGGCGAGGTCGAACGCCGGGTCGTCGCCCAGCTGCTGACGATGATGGACGGGCTCGAAGCCCGCGGACAGGTCATCGTCATCGCGGCGACGAACCGCGTCGACTCGGTCGACCCCGCGCTCCGACGCCCCGGTCGCTTCGACCGCGAAATCGAAATCGGCGTGCCGGACGAGGAGGGCCGCAAGGAAATCCTCCAGATTCACACCCGCGGCATGCCGCTTTCGGACGACGTCGACCTCGACGACCTCGCCGACGACACCCACGGCTTCGTCGGTGCCGACATCGAGGCGCTGACGAAGGAAGCCGCGATGAAGGCGCTTCGGCGCTACCTCCCCGAAATCGACCTCGACAGGGAAGACATCCCGCCGAGCCTCATCGACCGCATGGTCGTCAAGAACGACGACTTCGGCGGCGCGCTCGGCGAGGTCGAGCCCTCGGCGATGCGCGAGGTGCTCGTCGAGATTCCCAAGGTCACGTGGGAGGACGTGGGCGGTCTCGAAGGGCCCAAACAGAAGGTCCAAGAGAGCGTCGAGTGGCCGCTGACGACGCCCGAGAAGTTCGAGCGGATGGGCATCGAGGCCCCGAAGGGCGTGCTCCTCTACGGGCCGCCCGGCACGGGGAAGACCCTGATAGCGAAGGCCGTCGCCAACGAGACGAACGCGAACTTCATCTCGGTGCGCGGCCCGCAGCTGCTGTCGAAGTGGGTCGGCGAGTCGGAGAAGGCGATTCGGCAGACGTTCCGCAAGGCGCGGCAGGTCTCGCCGACCATCATCTTCTTCGACGAGCTTGACGCGCTCGCCCCCGCCCGCGGCAACGACATGGGCAACAACGTCTCCGAGCGCGTCGTCAACCAGCTCCTGACGGAGTTAGACGGCCTCGAAGACGCGGGCAACGTCATGGTCATCGCGGCGACGAACCGCCCGGACATGATCGACCCCGCGCTCATCCGCTCGGGTCGGTTCGACCGCCTCGTCCTCATCGGCCAGCCCGCAGAGGAGGGCCGCGAGCAGATTCTCGATATCCACACGCAGCGGAGCCCGCTCGCGCCCGACGTGAGCCTCCGCGAAATCGCGGAGATAACCGACGGCTACGTCGGCTCCGACCTCGAATCCATCTGCCGCGAGGCGGCCATCGAGGCGCTCCGCGAGGACTCCGACGCCGAGGAAATCGAGATGCGCCACTTCCGCAAGGCGATGGAGTCGGTCCGGCCGACCATCACCGAGGAACTGATGCGCTACTACGAGGATATCCAAGACCAGTTCAAGGGCGGTTCCCGCGAGGGCCTGTCGCCCGACACCCGCGACGGCGGCCGTATCGGCTTCCAGTAAGTCGGACGGTCGGCGGTCGGTTGGTCTGGTTTTTCTTCTTATCTCCCGAAAAAGAAGCGACGCGTTGGTGTGTGGCGCGCGCTCAGAACAGCAGCGAGTCGTCGTTGTCTATCATGTAGAGCGTCCGCGCCGCGACGTTGACGGCGTGGTCGCCGATGCGTTCGAGGTCGCGAACCGTAAGCAGGAGGCGGCGCACGTCGACGAGGGCGGTCTCGGGTTCGAGGTCGCCGTCGCCCTCGAAGTCGTCGCCGCTCATGAGGTCGCGGACGATGCTCTGCGACGCGTTGTCACACATCGTGTCGAGGCTGTCGTCGCGCTCCGCCACGGACTGACAGAGGTCGGTGTCTTCGGTCTCGTAGGCGTCCATCGCCTGGTCGACCATGTCGAGCGCGGCGTCGCCGATGCGGCGGATGTCGACTTCCGTGTACACGTCGTTTTCGGCGTCGATGGCGTACTGCGCGAGGTTGGTCGCGAGGTCGCCGATGCGTTCGAGGTCGGTGATTATCTTGAACGACGCCGCGATGAATCGCAGGTCGCCCGCGACGGGCTGTTGGAGCGCGAGCAGGTCGATGCAGTCCTGCTCCAAGTCGAGGTAGATGCGGTTGATTTCGTGGTCGCCCTCGATGACCTCCTGGGCCTTCCGCTCGTCTTTGTCTTCGAGCGCGTCGAGGGCGTACCGAACTCGCTCCGAGACGAGTTCGCTGAGATACAACACGTCCTCTTCGAGCTGATTGAGGCGAGATTGGTACGTGTTTCTGGCCATACGTGACGTTCCGGCAGGCGAAGTGAAATTCCTTGTGATGGTTTCGGTGACTGAGCCGCCGATACGTCCCGAACGACCGTGTCCGATACGCGACGCCGAAACGCGGGCGTCGGGTCGGCGATGCGGACCGAGCGTGGCACAAAACGAGCCGCGAACCGTGCGAGCGAGAGCGGGTTATCCGAACTTGCCGGTGATGTAGTCTTCGACGCGCTGGCTCTCGGGGTTCTCGAAGATTTTCTGGGTGTCGTTGAACTCGACGAGTTCGCCGCCGGTGAGGAAGACGGCGGTCTTGTCGGAGATACGCGCCGCCTGTTGCATGTTGTGGGTGACGATGACGACCGTGTAGTCCTCGGCGAGTTCCTCGACGAGGTCTTCGATCTGCGAGGTCGCCACGGGGTCGAGCGCCGAGGCGGGCTCGTCCATGAGCAGCACCTCGGGGTCGGTGGCGATGGCGCGGGCGATACAGAGGCGCTGTTGTTGACCGCCAGAGAGGTCGAGACCGGACTCGTGGAGGCGGTCTTTCACCTCGTCCCAGAGGGCGGCGCGCTTGAGCGACTCCTCGACGACCTCGTCGTAGTCGGCGTCGATGCCCTGAATCTTCAGGCCGTAGACGACGTTCTCGTAGATGCTCTTCGGGAACGGGTTCGGCTTCTGGAACACCATGCCGACGCGGCGGCGGAGCGCGACGGGGTCGACGTCGTCGTCGTAGACGTTCTTGCCGCGGAGCGTGAGCCCCCCTTCGACGCGGGCGACGTCGATGAGGTCGTTCATGCGATTGATACAGCGGAGGAACGTGGACTTCCCGCAGCCGGAGGGACCGATCATGGCGGTCACGCTGTTTTCGGGGATGTCCATCGAGATGTCGGTGAGCGCGTGGTCGTCGCCGTACCAGACGTTGATGTTATCCGAGCTGATGACGGTCTCGGCGTCCCGCCCCACCGAACTCTCCGACGCAGAGAGCCCGTCGCTCACGTCGGTTTCGACGAGCATCTCGTCGTTCGTCGGGTCCTCTGTTCCGTTCATGGCTTGCTGTTCTCCCTCGGGTGCTTTGTCTCTTTGGCTCATTGGTGGTGTTCAGTTTTCACTTTCGAACTTGTTGCGCAGGACGATGGCGATGGAGTTCATGGCGAGGAGGACCGCCAGGAGGACGACGACGCCCGCCGGGACTGCCTTCGTGTAGAAGTCCTCGCTGGCGAACAGGCTGGACCACGCGTACACCTGCAGGGGCATGGCGCTCACCTTCGAAGTGAGCTCCGTCGGCAGGCTGAAAAGCACGTTCGGCGCGCCGATCATGATGAGCGGCGCGGTCTCTCCGATGGCCCGGCCGAGCGCGAGGATGGTTCCGGTCAGGATGCCGGGGAACGCCTCCGGGAGGACGACGTTCTTCACCGTCTGCCAGCGCGTCGCGCCCATGCCGTAGGACGCCTGCCGCATGTCGCTGGGAACCGCCCGAATCGCCTCGCGCGAGGAGATGATGACGATGGGCAGGATGAGGAGCGCGAGCGTCGCGCCGCCGATGAGGACCGTCCCCGTCGGCTGGCCGAGGTAGGTGACGAACACGCCGAGTCCGAGCAGGCCGTAGACGACCGAGGGGACGCCGGCGAGGTTCGAGATGTTCACGTCGATGAATCGGGTGAAGGCGTTGTCGGGGGCGTACTCTTCGAGGTACACCGCCGCGCCGACGCCGAGCGGGAACGAGAGGGCGGCGACCGTCGCCATCAGCAGGATGGAGCCGCCGATGGCCGGGTAGAGGCCGGCGTTCTCCGCGGTCCCGCTGTGGGCGCTCGTGAGGAACTGCCAGTCGACCCACGACTGCGGGCCGGCGAAGCCGAGCGCGTCGACCGCGACCGCGCCGACGAGCGACCCGCCGATGATGACGCCCGCGAGCAGCAGGCCGATTCGCTCCTGTTCGCGGGTGACCGCCGCGCCGCCGGCGTAGGCCAGCGTCGGGACGAACGCGACCGACGTGACGACGGCGGCGGCGTTGGCGTCGACGCCGAGCGTCGGACCGACGACGGCCGCGAGACCGGTCAGGACGAGCGCGGACGCGCCCGCCGCGAGGCCCGCGGTAGTGTCCTCTCGGATTCGGGCGATGTACTGTCCGACGACGACCGCGGTCACGCCGCCGAGAACGAGCGTCAGAATCATCCAATCGGTCGGGACGAACGGGAGCTGTCGGACGATTTCGGGGATGCTGTGGAAGTACCCCGGAACGCCGACGAGCGAGAGAATAAACGCGGCACCGGTCGCGGCGACGCGGAGGGTAAACGGAATCTGCTGTTCGTACTTGGTCAGGACGACCGTGAGCGCCGCCGGAACGAGGAGGCCGACGACGTACGACAGGCCGGTCAGCGGCGGGACGATATCGACGAAGACGATGGCGACGCCGCCACTGAACAGCAGGAACACCGCGAGCATCCCGATGACCATCCCGCCGAGCTTGAGCGCCGGGACGTTCCGGCGGGCGAGAGAGCCGGCGACGACCGTCGTGGGGACGACGAGCGTCAGGAAGAAGGTGAGATGCCACCCGAGGTCGGCGGTGAGCGGGCGAATCGCGTCGTTGGCGACGTAGACGAGGAGGATGGCGAGCGTGACGATGCCGAACATCGTCGCGCCCAACAGTAGGTACCGGAAGACGGTTCCGGTGGTTCGGCTGACCTGTCCGAACCCGTCTGCGTAACTCGATTCGGTGTCGGTCGACATCTCAGTATGCCTCCCGGTAGCGTCGCGAGACGTAGTCGCTGATGACGTTCATGATGAGTGTGATGACGAAGAGCACGAGGCCGATGGCGAACAGGCTGCGGTAGGCCAGCCCGCCGCCGGTGATGTCACCGGTGAGAAGCTGGACCATCGCAGCGGTCATGGGCAGCGCGCCTTCGAGGTACGACGCGGGGTTGAGCGGGTTGAGGAACTTCGCCTGCGCGCCCGCGGCGACGGTGACGGCCATCGTCTCGCCGATGGCGCGCGAGAGCGCGAGGATGAAAGAAGAGAAGATACCGGAGAGGGCGGCGGGGACGACGATGCCGGTCGACACGTCGAACTTCGTCGCGCCCATGCCGTAGCCCGCCTGTCGGAGTTCGTCGGGGACGGCGGACATCGCGTCCTCGCTGATGGAGGCGACCATCGGGATGATCATGATGCCGACGACGATGCTCGCAGAGAGCATGTTGAACGTCCCGATGCCGGGGAAGACGACTTCCAGTGCCGGCGTGATGTAGATGAGCGCGAAGAAGCCGTAGACGACGGTCGGGACGCCGGCGAGGATTTCCAGCGCGGGTTTGAGAATCGAGCGCGCCTGTGCGCTCGCGTACTCGCTGAGGTAGATGGCGGTGGCGACGCCGAGCGGGAGCGCGATGATGGCCGACCCGATGGTGACCATCAGCGTCGCCGACACGAGCGCCAGCACGCCGAACTCTTGGCTGTGTATCTGCCAGGTGGTTCCGGTGAGGAAGTCGACGATAGACGCCGTCTCCCCCACCACTCCCATCAGCGGGGCTGTCAGCGTGAAGAACTTGGCCGCCTCCGTGATGAGGAGCCCGACGATACTGAGGGTCGTCACGACGGACAACGCCGCGCACAGGAAGAAGAACGACCGCGTCAGTAGCTCACGCGGGGAGTTCTCCGTGTTCCGCGTGAGGTCGGTTTCGAGGTCATCTGTGCTCATTGGTTGGATTGAATCGTGGTGTATGAAAAAGCGCTTCGTTAGCTGATTCTGTCGGGGAAGCGGCTAGTTGGCTTCCTCGATGGCCGCGTTGAGCGTGTCGAGCATCTCCTGTTGCTCGTCTTCGCCGAGCGGGACGTAGCCGACCTCGTTGGCGACGATTTCGCGGCTGGTGGAGTTCTCCATCCAGTAGCGGGCGAACTCGGCGACGTGGTTCTCCGCGAGCGACTCGCGGGCGAGATAGGTAAACAGCGGGCGGGAAAGCGGGTTGTATTCGCCGGACAGCGCCGTGTCGAGCGACGGCTCGACGAACTCGCCGGCGTCGTTCTCGATGGGGACGGCCTGCACGGCGTCGGTGCTCTCGCTGTAGTACGCGAAGCCCATGTAGCCGATGGCGTACTCGGAGCCCTGGACGCCCTGTATGATGGTGCGGTCCTGCTCGGTCGCGGAGTAGTCCTGTCGGTGGCCCGGTCCTTCCTCGCCGATGATGGCCTCGATGAAGTAGTCGTACGTGCCGGAGGCGTCGGTGGGGCCGTAAATCTGAATCTCCTCGTCGGGCCACTCGGAGTTCACGTCGGACCACGTCGTCGGGGTCGACTCGGCCGAGAAGATGGTCCGGAGCTGTTCGACGGTGAGTCCGTCGCCGAGGAAGTCGTTGTCGTTGTTGACGATGACCGTCAGCGCGTCGGTGGCGACTTTGAGTTCGACGGGGGTCACGTCGTTGCTCTCACACTGGTCTTGCTCTTCGCCCTTGATGGGGCGCGAGGCGTTGTTGAAGTCGGTCTGACCCGTACAGAAGTAGTTCGCGAAACCGCCACCGGAACCGGTGGACTGGAGGTTGATGTTGACCTCGGAGTGCTCGGTCTGGAAGCGCTCGCTCATCGCGGTCGCGAGCGGGAACACCGTCGAGGAGCCGGCGATATCGATGGTTCCCGAGAGCTCGTTGCTCCCGTCACCCGACGAGTCCTCACCCTCAGAGTCGCCGCCGGAGCCACCGCCGTCGGTGTTGTTCTCCGTACACCCGGCGAGTCCAGCGAGACCGGCCGCGCCCGAGGCAATCAGGAACTTACGCCGCGAAAGACCGCTGTCCGAGTTACGCGTCATCGATTTTGACGAGCCGATTTTGGCGTAAATACCCTGCTATGACAACTATATAGTGATACGTTCCGGTATGTCCACAACGATTGATAACGTGTGACAAGAACGGGGCGTAATCGACGAAAGCAGCCGATTGTTCCATTCGTAGCCGTCTCGTGCGCGAACTTTCGCCGACGTGTCAGAAAACGCGGGGACACGGGCCGACGGGAGCGGCGTAAAAACAACTACTGAGGGAGCGGTGTTTCGAGCTCGAATCGGCACGGGTCACGTTCGGTAGCGCTCATCACATAAAATGCGCAATCAATATATAGAGATAGACAGTTTTATTGTGTATTGAGAACCACCCACGGACATGGTCGAAACCCGAAAGGTGCAGGTGACGGGCGGTTCCACCTATACCGTCTCGATTCCCAAAGATTGGGCGACGGACAACGGCGTCTCGGCGGGGAGCGAAGTCGAGTTCTACCCGGAGGGGGACTCGCTGTTCTTGACCCCTCGCTCGGAGGAAGAACGCACCGAGGGCACCCTCGACATCGCGACCCTCGAAGGAGACGAACTCACCCGCGCCGTCATGACGATGTACGTAAGCGGGTTCGACATCATCGCGCTGGAGAGTTCGCGCATCACGACCGACCAACGCCGGACCATCCGCGAGGCGACCCAGAGCCTCGTCGGCCTCGAAGTGCTCGAAGAGACGCGCGACCGGGTCGTCATCCGCGACCTGCTCGACTCCTCCGAGCTCTCCATCCACAACGCGGTCACTCGGATGCGGCTCATCTCGCTTTCGATGCTCGAAGACGCCATCGCGGCCATCGCCGAGCAGGACGACGACATGGCCCGCGACGTCATCCAGCGCGACGACGACGTCGACCGCCTCTGGATGGTCGTCTCCCGAATCTTCCGGGCGACGCTCCGGACTCCGAAGGCCGCAGAAGAACTCGGCCTGCCCCGCGAAATCTGCTTCGACTACCAGTCCGCCGCCCGGCAACTGGAGCGCATCGGCGACCACGCGACCAAAATCGCCCACCTCTCATTGAACTTCGAAGAGCCCGTCGACGGCGAAATCGTCGAGGCGATTCAGGAACTGTTCGAGGAGGCGAAGGCCGTCGTCAACGGCGGTATGGACGCGCTGTTCGCCGAGGAGAGCGACGAGGCGAGCCGCCTCGCCAACGAGTCCCGCGAGGCCGTCCAGGCCATCGACGCGAGCGCCCGCGGCATCGACGAACTCCTCCGCGGCCTCGACCCGGCCCGCGCGCAACTGCTCGGCCTCATCGTCGACTCCGTCTCCCGGAGCGCCGACTACGGTGGTAACATCGCCGAGACGGCGCTTCAGAAGGCCGCGCCGACGCCCTGACCGGCCACGAGCGGCCAGCCGCGACGCCGCTTTTATCGCTCACTTCTTGTTCCGGATTCGACTTCGACCGAACCACGCCCGCGAGCGACGGCCGCGGGGCTCACGGGGTAAAACAGTCGAGCCGCGCCGAAACGACGACGCGGGGAGAGAGACTTACTCTTCGTCGACGACGACGGCGTTGACCTGCCCGTCCTGACCGGGGCGGGAGGTGACGCGGGCGCGGCCGGCGCTCGTGTCGATGATGGAGCCCTTCGTGATGATGTTCCGGCGGGCGTAGTTGACGTTCGACGGGTTGTCGAAGACGCCTTCGATGTCGGCCTGCGTCACGTCGGAGCCGTCGGCGACCTGCGCGACGTTCGTCGAGAGGGCGCGGACCTTCTCGTTGTTACCGCGGGAGTCGATGATCTGGAACCGGGGCTCGCCGACCGTCGTGGCGGCGGGTTCGCGGCCCAGCTGGTAGCGCTTCTTGTTTCGGGACGGCTTGCGCCGACCGCCGGTCCGCTTCCGCTTGGAGCGTCCTTGGTCCTTCATACGGGGTAAAAACCTCGGTGACTACTTGAATCGCTCGAATCGGTGCTCGGCGGAGACGGGTGACACCACGTCTCTCGGGCGCGATGGCAACGCAAACCGTTTAGTTCGCCCGCGCCCGCCGTCGAACCGATGAGTCTCGACGTCACCGTCGCCGTCCCCTTCCGGCAACACGGCTCGACCCGCCTCGGCGAGGGCGAGTTCGTCGTCGCCCTGTCGCTCGACCGCGACTGGTTCTCCCCGGACCAGGCGAAGCGCCTCATCGACCTCGCCGCGGGCCGCGGCCTCGTCGAGCGCGACGACGGCGAGGTCGTCGCGACGTTCGACCCCGCCGAGGTACGGATACCCGAGGAGTTCGAACCCGACGCCTCCGTCCTCCGCGAGCAGTCGGCGTTCGAGCAGATTCTCGACGCCTGCGTCGCCGCCGGCATCGAAAAACAGGCCGCCGTCGCCGGCATCAACGAGCGACAGTCCCGCCTCGGCGTCACCGCCGAGGCCGCCGCGGTCCTCTTCGCACGCGCAAACGAGGTGAACGTGGACGACGCGGCCGAGAAAGCAAAGCGGTCGCTGGCCGAGTAGCGTCCTCCCGTCTTTTCGCTTCGCCCCTCCGCCCGCCAGCGAAGCGACACCCCGAAACCGTCCGGGCGCGAACGGCCGGCATGGTCGTCGATTCGCTCTCCGACGGGACACGCATCGCCCAACTGCTCGCCTCGGAGGTAACGGGCCACGAAGACGCCTTTTCCGTTCTCTCCGTCGTCGACGCCGACCCCGACGTGGAACCGACCGACGACGGCGCGCTCGCCTACGCGGTCGCCGCCGGCGACGAGCGCGTCGCCGAGGTGTACGTCCAGCCCGACCGCGCCCGCGTCGAGTTCCTCGCCCACCCCGACGTGACCGCCGAGGCCGCCTCCGAGGAGGGGCTTCGCGTCCGCCCGAAGGCGGTCCGCCCGCCGCGGACGCTCGTGTTCGTCGAGGACGGCGCGCAGGTGAAGTGGACGCTCCCGGCGTTCCGCGCGCTGGTCGCGGCGCTCGAAGCCGAGGGCCGAGACCAATAAAACCCGCCCGCCGCGCGACCGACTCAGAGGTCCGCGACGAGTTCCGGAAGCGCCGTCGGCAGGTCGTCGTGGTGGATGTGTGCGACCGCCCGCGGGTCGGGGTCGTCACAGCCTTCGCCGAGCACCTGCACCGGGAGCAGCCCTGCGTCGTGCGCGCCGGCGATGTCGTGGTGGACGCTGTCGCCGACGTAGACGGTCTCTTCGGGCTCGGTTCCGAGCTCGTCGAGCAGGGCATCGAACGCCCGCCGGTCCGGCTTTCCGGCGGGGAGCGCGCCCGTCACGAGCGCCGTGTCGAAGTGGTCGCGCCAACCGAGTTTGTCGATTTTCGCCTCTTGGGCCACGACCGGCCCGTTGGTGAGGAGGCCGACGCGGTAGGTCGTCCGCAGGCCGGCGAGCATCGCCTCGACGCCCTCGACGGGGACGACCGCGTCGGTGATTCGCTCTCTGTACGCCGTTGCGACGTGCTCCGGGTCGACGGTGGAGTCGTGCTCGTCGAGGAGGGTCTCGAAGATGGGCGCGCGGGTCTCGCGCGTGAGGTTCTCTTGGTGTGCCCGGAGATACGCCTCTCGGGTCAACGGGGGCGCGCCCGCCGCCGCCGCCGCCTCCGAGAGAATCGTCTCGCGGTCCCGCGTCGGAACCGCGAGTGTGTAGTCGAGGTCGAACCCGACCGCGCTGACAGACATTCTCGGCGAAGCGTTGGCAACGGAGCGATATGAGCGTGCCGGGACCTGTCGAGGGGGCGACCCGTCGCGCGTCGGCTCGCCGCGGGCCAGTCCGAACGACGCCTCACCGGCGACGACAACCACTATACCCGTCGGCGACGACGCCGAGATATGACCCTCGACCCCGTCCACGTGGACGACATCGCGTCCATGGCGAGTTCCATCGCGGACTCGGTCGACGACGCCGACTACGACGACCTCGCGCGGACGGTCTGGGAATCGTGGCTCGACCCCCTCGAATCGCCCGACGGGGGACTTCCCATCGTCGAACCGCTCGGGGAACAGCGCCTCCACGCCGCCGCCATCGACGACGTCGCGCTCACGGAGTCGCCGTTTCCGACCGTCCACGGCCTCGACTCGGGGACCATCAACCCGACGACGTTCAAAAACGGGCTCGTCCTCGACGTGGCCCACGCCGCGATGGCCGCCGAGCCGTCGGACCTCGACCTCCACCGACACCGCTCTATCGTCATGGCGGCGCACACCCACGACCCGGTCCAGTTTTTCGACACCGACGAGTGGCTCCGGTCCGACGAGGGCTACGGCCGCCGGCGCGTGCTGAGCGTCCCGCGGGTCAACCGCTACGCCGAGGGCGTCGTCCACGCGCTCGCGCTCTACCTCGCCGAGAGCGCCCACGCGCTCGAACACGCCGACGCCGTCTCCGACCTGCTCATCCTCGACGGACCGGTGTACCCGAAGGAACTCCTGAACTGGCGCGACCGCGACGCCGAACTGAAGGACCTCGCGCGCGACGCGAAGCCGAAGGCCGTCGTCGAGAACTACATCCGACTCGTCGAGCGCTTCGTCGAGCGGGACGTGCCCCTCGCCGGCTTCGTGAAGAATCCCGGCGCGAAACACGTCGTCCGCACGGTCAGAAAACAGCTCGACGGGAACGACGCCGGCAGGCGGCCGTGGGTCGACGACGCCGCCTTCTTCGTCAACCTGCTCGAACGCCGGGAGGGCCCCGACGGCGACGAGCGCCGCACCGAGGAGCTCACGTTCACGAGTTGGTTCGTCTCGCGCGGCGGCTCGGACCGCCAACTGAGCGCCGAGGGCGAGGCGTTCGGCATCGAGCGAACGCTCGACCCCGAGGCGTACACGGTGACGTTCTTCGTGCTGTACGACCCCCGAACCGACGTGTGCTACCGGGTCGAAGCGCCCTACGCGTTCACGAAGGACTCCGAGCGCCGCGCCGACCTGATGCACCACGTCGTCCGCGACGTGGCCGCCACGCGCGGGCCGCCGCTGGCGGTCGAGAAGGCCGACGAACTCGCGCGGGTGAGCGTCGGCGAGAAGGCCGCGCTCAGACGAAAGCTCTCGGAGAAACTCGACTCTGACCAGATGAAGAGCTACGACAATATCCGCTGGGTCGACGCCGACGAGTAAGAGTAGCGCGACCGAGGAGCGCGCCTCGGCGGTCGACCGCCCTCAGAGCGACGCGTCGCCCTCGGGAGAGCCTTCGTCGGCGGAGCGGTCCGCCGCGTCCGGCTGTTCGTCCTCCGGCGTCCCTTCCTCTTCGGGCCTGACGACCTCGACTCGTACGTCGTCGGCGGAGACGCCGACCCGCGCGAACTGCGTCTTGACGTGTTCTTTCGCGGCCGACAGCGCCTGCTCGCGGGTGTCGAAGCCGCGGGGGAGCGGCGTGTCGAAGGCGACCCGAATCGTCCGGCCGTCGATTTCGGTCTCCGACCCGCCGCTTTCGACCTCGTAGAACTCGTCGCAGACCCAGACGTAGGGCGCGTCCTCGTCCGGCGCGCCGCGGTAGGTCGGCGCTTGCTCCCCCCGTTCGAATATCGTACCGGTGAGTGCCGTGCCGCCGCCGTGACCGCGGACCAATAACATAGCCGGGCTAGGTGCGCGACACGGAAAAGTCGTACGCGACGCCCGAGAGCGCGTCATCCGGGACCGTTCGACAGGGGAACCGCGCGCCGTCGCCGACGCGTGGCTTTTTACTCGCCGCCCGCAAGCGTTGGAACATGACCGATTTGGGGGACTTCAGCGACTTCGCCGGCGACGACCCCGACGACTCGTCCGACGCGGACCGAGACAGGCCGGCCGCTGACGCCACCGGAAACGGGCGCTCGGAGCGTTCCGAGGCCGCCGCGGGAGCCGAAACTGCGGCCGCCGCGAGCGCCGCCGGCGGTGATGGCGTCGAAACCGACTCCGGCGAGCGCGACGACGCCGGCTCGACTGACATGGGCGGCGTGACCGACGAGGCCGACGACCTGCAGTTCGACGACTACGACGCCGACCCCGTCGGCGACGAGCGGGGCGTCGGCGCGATTGCGGTCTCGCAGGGCCTGCGCGTGTCGGAGGACCCCGAGCGGACGGCGCTCCGGGCGTTCGTGACCGCGGGGAACCGCGAGCGCGTCCGCCTCGGGAAGTACCTCGTCGTCCCCTATCCCGACGACGAACTGCTGTTCTGTCGCATCGTCGGCTTGGAGTACGCCCAGGAGTTCCAGGCCGACGACGCGACCGAGATTCACGCCCGCCGGGCGATGCGCCGCCCCGCCGACGAGTTCGAGGAGCGCGATTTCAAGTTCATGGCCGAACTCGAACCCATCGCCGTCCTCTTTTCGGACCGCGGCGACCTCAAACGGCGGATGGTCGACCGCGTACCGAAACCGCAGGCGACGGTCGGCGAGGCCACCGACGCGACCCAGATTAAGACCGGCCTGAAGATTCCCGAGGAGGGCGTCTTCCTCGGCCACCTCTCCGTCGGCGGCGAGAAGGTCCGAACCGCGGCCCGACCGCCGACCATCGACTACCGCCTGAACGACGACTACACCGACGGCGACCCGCTCGTGTTCCGCCACACGCTGGTCGCCGGCGGCACCGGGTCGGGGAAGACCCACGCCTCGAAGAACATCCTGCGGCAGTACCTCTCGGCTGAACGGAGCTACGAGATGGACGACGGCCGTCAGGTCCAGACCGCGATCGTCCAGTTCGACCCGCAGGACGAGTACGCCCAGATGCACGACGACAACCCAGACATGGACGACGAGATGGCCCGGCGCTACGAGCGCGAGGGCGTCGCCCACGGCGGCCACGACGACACCCTCGCGCTCGTCCCCAAGATGGCCGGGTCGTCGTACCCCGGCGCGAACCACCGCGCCGAGCAGTTGGAGTTCACCATCCCCTTCTCGATGGCGCGGGACCTCCCGTGGCTCGTCGCCGGCAGCAGCCTCAACGACAACCAGTACCCGGCGCTCACCGAACTCCTGAACCGCTTCTTCCGGAACTACGGCGATTCGGGGACGTACAAGCAGTTCCTCCAGTTCCTCGACGACCCGGCGCTGAAAGAGGAACTCCACGAGTCGGGGCGAGTCCACGAGGCCACCTTCGACGCGGTGAAACGCCGGGTCCGCGGCGTGCCGAGCGGGGTCTTCGACCAGGACGCCCGGCCCATAACCGAACTCGACCACGAACTCGTCCGGCCCGGCGGGCTGACGGTCGTGCCGACCTACCACCTCTCGTCGAGTCGGGCGAAAGAGCTGTTCGTCCTCGCCGTCTCGGCGCTCCTCATCGACGACAAACTCTCGAACGACCCCGCGAGCGACCGCATCAAGGAGACGCCGGTCGTCCTCGGGATGGACGAGGCGCACAACTTCCTCACCGACGCCGACACCGTACAGGCGCGGAAGGTCATCCAGAAGTTCACCGAGGCGGCGAAACAGGGCCGAAAAGAGCGCCTCGGTTTGTTCCTCATCACGCAGGACCCACAGGACATCGCCGACCCGGTGTTCAAGCAGGTGAACACGAAGGTCGTGCTCAACCTCGGTGACGAGGACGCCATCAAGAGCGTCAACATCCCGCCGAACCTCGAAGACAAGGTGCCGTACATGGAGAAAGGGCAGATGGTCGTCTACTCGCCCGATAACTCCGAGCCCGTCGAGCTGACGGGGCTTTCGACCTGCGTGACGCGACACGGCGACTGAGCACCCGGAACGTCCCGCGCCGTCCGTCGCAGACGATCGAGTCGCGGTTGTCCCGGCCCGCGCCCGCCGGGCGGATTTTTAGCCCGCGGCCGAGTAGGCCGCGACATGGCCGAACACGTGCTCGTTCCGACCGACGGGTCGCCGCAGTCAGTCGCCGCGGTCCGTTTCGCCGCCACGGAGTGGCCCGACGCGGAACTCACGCTTTTGAATGTCATCAACCCCGCCGACGCCGACTATCGTGAGCGGGCACTCAGCGGCTCCGAAGAGTGGTTTCAAGCGGAGAAACGAAAGTCGAGAGAGACGTTCGCCGAGGTGAAAGCCGAGGTGGGGCTCGTCGACACCGACAGGTCGGTCACCGACCGCATCGAGGTCGGCAGCCCGCAGAAAGTCATCGTCGAGGTGCTGGACGGCGACGACGCCGGCTACGACCACGTCGTGATGGGGAGCCACGGCCGAACCGGCGTCTCGCGCATCCTGCTCGGAAGCGTCGCCGAGGAGGTCCTCCGGCGGTCGCCGGTGCCGGTGACTATCGTCAGGTGAGTCGCGGCGAGCGGACGGCACCACAGAACCGTGTCTTCGACCTCGCGGTGACACGGGCGTCACCCAGTAGCGTGCTGATACGAGTACTGCGAGCACACCGGAATCGGCCGGTTCGACCGGATTGCAACGCCCTATTTTGGTGCCGCCCTTGGCGGGCATCAATGGAATTCACAGAGGTCGTAACGACTCGCCGTTCAGTCCACGAGTACGCCGACGAGTCGCTCGACGACTCTCCGGACGATATTCGAAAACGCCGTACAGGCCCCGTCGAGCTACAACCTCCAACCGTGGGAGTTCGTCGTACTGCGCGAAGACGAGACACAGCAGACGCTCCGCGAGGCGGCGTACGACCAAGAACACGTCACCGGTGCCGCCGCGTCGGTCATCGTGCTCGGTAACAAGGACCCCGAGGCCCACGCCGAGACCGTCACCGACGACATGCTGGAGAAGGGCTACCTGCCGAGCGAGGAGGTCCACGACGGTATCCTCGAAAACATCGCCGACATGGCGGACCTCCCCGAACAGGAGCGCCGCGTCTGGACCGTCCGCTCGACGTCGCTGGTCGCCATGTCGCTCATGTACGCCGCGTGGGACGAGGGCGTGGCCACCTGCCCCATCGGCGGGTTCGACGCTGACGCCGTCCTCGACGCGTTCGACATCGACGGCGAGCGGTACGAGCCCGTGATGCTTCTCACGATGGGCATCCCCGTCGACGACGCCGACGAGCTGCGGGCGGAACGCAAGTACCGCCGCCCAGTCGACGAGGTCGTCCACTTCGAGCGCTTCGAGTCCGAACAGTCCGCCGAACCGGCGCCCGCCGACGACTGAGGCGGCTGCAACAGGGGGGTCGCGCTTAGCCCTCTTACGGGAACCCGTACGGTCGTGCACAGAACCTCCGTGAGCCGAGAGGCGAAACGCAGGCTCAGAAAATATTCGCCTGCTGGTAGACGCTGATACCCTCGTTCGTGAGTTCGTAGGGCTTGGTCTCGCGGGAGTGGTTGGCATCGCGTATCTTCTGAATCTCGATTGCGAGCCGCGTCTCGCGGAAGTCGTCGTTTCGGACGTACTGGAGAACGAACACGGCGTCAGAGAGGTACTCGACGATACCGTGTCTGGAGACGTAGGGGTTGGACTGGTCCGCCTCCGAGGTGAGCATCGTCGTCACGCCCGCGTCCTTCAGCGACCGCGTGAAGTTGAACACCTCGCTGCGGCGCTTCGAGGGGTGGTCGTACATCATCTCCAAAAGCGAGACGGAGTCGAGGACGAGCCGGTCGGCACCGAACTCCTCGACCAGCCGCGGGAGGTCGTTTCGGATGCTCGACAGGCTGTTCGCCATCTCCACGGGGTCGAGGTCCACGACGGCCAGTCGGCCCTCGGCCTCGTGTTTCGAGAACTCCCACCCCTTCTCGTCGGCGGTGTCGAGGATGCGCTCGCGACTCTCTTCGAGCGTGATGTAGACGCCGCTGTCGCCGTCTTCGAGCGCCTTCCGGAGGAACTGCAGGCCGAACGTCGTCTTGCCGGTCCCGGCGCTCCCGATAGTGACCATGAGCGACCGCTCCGGGACGCCGCCAAGAATCATGTCGTCGAGGCCTTCGATGCCGATGTCGATGCGGTCGATGTCGGAATCGAGCTCTTCGTCGTCGAACGCCGGCGGCTCCGACTCCCCCGGATCCGGGCCGAATCCGAACTCGTCGTCGGACTGCGCGCCGCCGAGGCCGCCGCCCGCGTCGGGCATCGGCGCGTTCTCGAACGCCGTGGCGAAGTCGGTCGAAAACGGGTCGTCATCGCCGTCGAAGCGGTCGTCGTCACCGTCGAAGGGGGCGCGGTCATCGAACGACAGAGGCTCTCCGACGCCGCCGGCCCCGCTCTCGGGGGTGTCTTCCGACGGCTCGTACGCGGGGTCCGCGACCGCATCGCTCTCGGGAGACCCGTCGGTCTCACCGTCGTCGCGCTGCTCGCGTTCGTCCGGGTCCGCGTCGTCTGCGTCGGTCTCACCGTCGGCGCCCTCGCGGAGTGCCCGCTCGAACCAGTCGTCGTCACTCACGGGAGCCACCACCGAACGACAGCGCGGCCGGCGTCCGTGCCTGCCATCACCTCAAGGTAGGCAGGCGTCGTGATGAACGTTTCCCGTGCGCGGAGCTACCGCGCGGCGTCGAGCGGAGACGGGGCCGGGCGACGTGACGGTGGGCTTTTGCCGGGGGACGCCAAACCGCGGGGCATGAAGGTCGGCATCGTCGCACAGAAGGGCAACAGCCGGGCCGCGTACCTCGCGGCGGACGCGAGCGAGGCGCTCGCCGAGGTCGACGCCGAGGCGGTCGTCGACGCGGCGACCGCCGAGGAGTTGGGCGTCAAGGGCGTCCCCGTCGAGTCGCTCGACGACTGCGACCTCGTGGTGAGCATCGGCGGCGACGGAACGTTTCTCTACGCCGCCCGCGGTGCCGACGGCGTCCCCATCCTCGGCGTCAACCTCGGCGAGGTCGGCTTCCTGAACGCGGTCTCGCCCGACGACGCCATCGACGAGGTGTTGGCCGAGGTCGCCGCGTTCCGCGAGGGGAGCCAGTCGATTCGGGAGGTCCCCCGAATCGTCGCCAGCGGTGACGGCTGGGAGATAAACCCGTCGATGAACGAGGTCGTCGTCCACGGCCCGCGCCGGGGACACGGCGGCGGCGCGGACTTGGAAGTCCGCGTGAACGGCTCCGTGTACTCCGGCGGCCACGCCGACGGCGTGCTCGTCACGACGCCCGCGGGGAGCTCCGCCTACAACCTCAGCGAGGGCGGCCCGCTCGTCCACCCCGGCGTCGAGGGGCTCGTCGTCACCGAGATGGCGGCCGACGAGGGGATGCCGCCACTCGTCGTCCCGCTGGACGCGGCCGTGACCGTCAGCGTCACCGACGCGGCGTCGGCGGTCGTCGTCGGCGACGGGCGGACCCGGCGAACGGTGTCGCCGCCGACGGAGATACGTATCGAGCGGTCCGACTCGCCGGTTCGACTCGCCGGTCCGACCTCCGACTTCTTCGAAGCGCTCGGAAAACTCGACTGAGCGCGCCGCCGCGGTCGGCTACTCCGCGAGTTCTCGTTCGCCCTCGTCGCCCGACGCCTCGGCGCGGGGGAGCGGCGTCCAGTCGATGTCGACCACGTTATCCGGCCGGCCGCGGAGCCCTGGCCGGGAGACGACCTCGAACGTCCGGTTTTCGGTCTCGCGGGTGAAAAGCGAGTGCGCGAGGACGTTCGCCACGTCCGCGCGCGGGACGCTCCCGCAGACCGAGTCGCCGCCCTCGCCGACGACCACGTCGGCGGTCGCGGGGGCGTCGGTGAGCGCGCCGGGCCTGATAATCGTGTGGTCGAGCGGCGCGTCTCGAAGCCGCGTCTCGCTTCGTTCCTTCGCCGAGAGGACGCCCGACGCGGTGAGAATCGCGCGGAGCGACAGCGGGAGTCCGCCCTTCGAGTCGCCGACACCGATAGAAGACACGAGAACGAACCGCTGCGCGCCGGAGGCGGTCGCGGCGTCCACGAGGTTCTCGACGCCCGCGCCGTCGACGAGGTCGCCGCGGATTGCGTCGAGTCCCGCCGAGACGCCGACCGCGGAGACGACGGCGTCGGCGTCGAGGACCGCCCGCCGGGCGTCGTCGGGGTCGAGGAGGTCGCCGACGACGACCTCGTCCGCGCCGCGCGCTCGGAGGTCGGATTCGGCGTCGGCGTCGCGGGTCAGCGCCCTGACGACGAGGGGAGTGTCCGCCAACGCGTCGAGGACGTGTCGGCCCGTCCGACCCGTCGCACCGGCGAGGAGGACGCGACCGCGATTGCGTGCCATACCCGCGCATGGGTGCGGGGCTCAATAACCTTCGGGAACGCGTCAAAAGTCCGGGGCGGCGGCGGTCGCCGGCCCGAGGAGAGAAGAACCGAGTCGGTGGGAAATCGAGGAATCGAGTCAGGGGGTTCGCGCGCCGACCGGTCGTTTACTGACCCCAGTTGGCGACGACGCGCGGACGCTCGCCGACCGGGAGCACGTCGATGTCCTCGTCGGCCGCGCCGCGCGCTTCGAGGGCCGCCTTCGCGGAGGCGTACGTCGAGAAGTAGCTGACCTCCTCTTCGACGCAGTCGATGAGCGTCTCGCGGTCGCGGGAGACGACGAAGTCGAAGTTGTCCTCGCGGAGCATCGTGAGGAAGTCGTCGACGTCCTCGGGCGTGAGCACCTCGTAGTACTCGCCGAAGGCGTCGAGCAGTTCCTGTCCGGCCTCGCTGTCGGCGTCGGGGAACTCGGGGTCCGCGAGGTCGACGTAGATGGTTCCGTCGGCCGGAATCGGGTCGTTGGCGGCCGACTGGGCCTTCTCGTAGGCCTTCCCGAACGAGGTCGCGGTTCCCATGACCTCACCCGTGGACTTCATCTCCGGGCCGAGACGCGGGTCCGAACCCGGCAGGCGGTCGAACGGGAGGACGACCTCCTTGACCGACACCTGCTCGGGAATCTGCTCGCTCACGGCGAGGTCGGCGAGCGAGTTGCCGGCCATGACCTTCGCCGCGAGCTTGGCGATTGGGACGCCCGTGGCCTTCGAGACGAACGGGACGGTGCGCGAGGACCGCGGGTTGGCTTCGAGGACGTACACGTCGTTCGAGCCCTCCTCGTTCTGCTTGACCGCGAGCTGGACGTTCATCAGGCCGACCGTGTCGAGGGCGCTGGCGATGTCCTCCGTAACCTCGCGGACGCGGGCCATCGTCTCGTCGTCGAGCGAGCGCGGCGGAATCATACAGGCGGAGTCGCCGGAGTGGACGCCGGCGGCCTCGACGTGCTCCATCACGCCGCCGATGAGGACGTTCTCGCCGTCGGAGACGGCGTCGACGTCGAGTTCGACGCCGTCGGCGAGGAACTCGTCGATGAGGATGGGCTTGTCGGGGGAGACGCGAACGGCCTCCTCGATGTACTCCTTGAGCTCCGCGTCGGAGTGGACGATTTCCATCGCGCGGCCGCCGAGGACGTACGACGGGCGAACGAGCACGGGGTAGCCGAGGTCGTTGGCGAGGTCGAGCGCCTCTTCCTCGCTGGTCGCGGAGCCGCCTTCGGGCTGGAGGATACCGAGGTCGTCCATCAGGCGGTTGAAGCGGTCGCGGTCCTCGGCGAGGTCCATCGCGTCGATGGTCGTGCCGAGAATCTCGCAGTCGACGCCGCGGCGGTCGAGTTCGGATTCGAGCGGGTGGCCGATGTTGACCGAGGTCTGCCCGCCGAACTGGAGCATGACGCCGTCGGCGTCGATGGCCTCGATGACGTCGGCGACCTCTTCGGCCGTGATGGGCTCGAAGAAGAGGCCGTCGGAGGTGTCGTAGTCGGTCGACACCGTCTCGGGGTTGTTGTTGACGACGTGCGCGTCGATGCCCATGTCGCGGAGCGCCTGCACCGCGTGGACCGAACAGTAGTCGAACTCGACGCCCTGTCCGATGCGGATGGGACCGCCGCCGACGACGACGACGCTCTCCATGTCGCGGTCGACGCGGAGTTCGTTACCGGCCGAGTCGCCCTCGAAGGGCCCGCGGAAGAACTCGGGCTTGCGCGCGGAGTAGTAGTACGGCGTCTGCGCGGCGAACTCGCCGGCGCAGGTGTCGACCTGCTTGTAGGTGCGGCCGGGGACGTCCTGTTCGACCTCGCCGACGCTCGTACCGGTCGCCGCGGCGATGCTGGCGTTGGTGTGGCCGGCGGAGGCGGCGGCGGCGAAGTCGCCCTCGGAGGCGGCTTCGACCGCCTCGACGACGCGGCCGAAGCGCTCGACGTACCACTCGTGGATGTCGGTCAGTTCGACCACGTCCTCCGTGGTGTAGCCGCGCTCGAACGCCTCGAAGATGGCGTACGGGCGGTCGGGGGTCGGCGTTTCGAGGTACTCGGCTTCGAGTTCCTCGTCGGAGACCTCGTCCCAGTCGGCGGCGGGGTCGTACTCGGACGAACGGAGCGCTTTCAGAAGCGACTCCTCGAAGGTGCGTCCGATGGACATCGCCTCGCCGGTGGACTTCATGGCCGTCGAGAGCTCGAAGTCCACGTCGGTGAACTTGTCCTTGGGCCACCGCGGAACCTTCGTGACCACGTAGTCGATTGCGGGCTCGAAGGCGGCGGTGGTCTCGCCGGTGATTTCGTTCGTAATCTCGTGGAGGCGCTTGCCGAGGGCGACCTTCGCGGTGACGCGGGCGATGGGGTAGCCGGTCGCCTTCGAGGCGAGCGCGGAGGAGCGCGAGACGCGCGGGTTCACCTCGACGACGCGGTACTCGCCGCCGGGGGTGCCGTCGTCGTGCCACGCGAACTGGATGTTACAGCCGCCCTGAATGCCGAGTTCGCGGATGACTCCGAGCGCGGCGTCGCGCATCTCCTGGTGGCCCTCGTCGGGGATGACCTGCGAGGGCGTGACGACGGTGGACTCGCCGGTGTGAATCCCCATCGGGTCGATGTTCTCCATGTTGCAGATGATGATACACGAGTCGTCGGCGTCGCGCATCACCTCGTATTCGAGTTCGACCCACCCGGAGATGGACTCCGTGATGAGCACCTCGCTGTTGCGCGAGAGGCGAAGTCCCTTGCGGACGCGGGAGACGAGTTCGTCCATCTCGTGGACGACGCCGGAGCCGGAGCCGCCGAGCGTGTACGTCGTCCGCGAGATGACCGGCAGGCCGCCGACGGCGTCGACGGAGGCTTCGACGCGCTCTTCGAGGGCCTCCTCGGTGATGTTCTCGACCGCCTCGTCTTCCTCCAGCGAGATGGTCGTCGACTTCGGGACGGGCTGACCGATTTTCTCCATGCGCTGGCGGAAGAGGTCGCGGTCCTCCGTCGCGTAGATGGTGTCGAGCGGCGTGCCCATGATGTCCACGTCGAACTCCTCGAGGACGCCTTCCTCTGCGAGTTCGGCCGTGACGTTGAGTCCGGTCTGACCGCCCAGTCCGGCGATGACGCCGTCGGGGCGCTCGCGTTCGATAATCTCGGAGATGGCCTCGGTCGTGATGGGTTCGATGTAGACCTTGTCGGCCATCTCGGGGTCGGTCATGATGGTCGCGGGGTTCGAGTTGACGAGGACAACTCGCGCGCCTTCCTCTCGGAGCGCGCGGCAGGCCTGCGCGCCGGAGTAGTCGAATTCCGCCGCCTGTCCAATCTGGATTGGGCCGCTTCCGATGAGCAAAATCGTCCGGTCCTCTGTACCTTGCTGAGGTCCGGCCGAGGTGTCCTCGTCAGTCATCGTCGGAATCCAATCCGCACATCGTAATAAGTCCGGCGAAAAATTACGAGGTCCGAAACTCGATTGCGAATTTCGAAAATGTTGCCGAACGCCGCTGTCGCGCCCGGGGAAGGCTTTTGACGGGTATCCGAGTACCGGCTACGCATGCCCGCGGTATTCACGACGCCGCCGCCGCTCGACTCCGGGAGCCGGGTCGCGGTCGTCGCGCCGTCGCGCCCCATCGACGAATCACACTTGGACCGCGCGTGCGCGCGTCTCCGCGACGTGTTCTCGCTCGACCCCGTCGTCTTCGAGTCCGCCCGCCGCGACTGGGAGTGGCTCCGGGACAACCCGGCGGCGCGCGCGGAGGACGTGATGGAGGCCTTCGAGGACCCGTCGATACGCGGCGTCATCGCCGTCACCGGCGGCGACGACCAGCTTCGAATCCTCCCGCACCTCGACCCGGCGCGGCTGACCGCGTCGCCGACGCGCTTCTTCGGCTTCAGCGACAACGACAATCTCCGGCTGTTCCTCTGGACCCACGGCGTCGTGAGCTACGGCGCGACGCTCCACCCCACGCTCACCGTCGACCCCGAGCTACACCCGTACGTCGAGCGATACCTCCGCCGGGCGTTCTTCGAGCGCTCCATCGGCGTCGTCGAACCCGCGCCGGAGTGGACCGACGACTGGTTCGACTTCGACACCGAAGACCCGCGCGAGTGGCACGACAACCCGGGTCGGACGTGGCGGGGCGACGAACGCGTGACCGGGCGACTCTGGGGTGGCAACTTCAGCGTCCTGAAGTGGCATCTCCAGACCGACCGCTACCTCCCAGACCCCGAGGAACTCGACGGAGCGGTGCTCGCGCTCGAAACCTCGGAGGACGTGCCGCTCCCCCGGGAGGTCCGGTACACCCTGCGGTCGATGGGCGAACGCGGCCTGTTAGCGCGGTTCGACGGGCTCGTGATGGGTCGGCCGCGGACGTACTCGCCCGGACTTGAGTGGGAACCGCCGGCCGACTACGGCGCGCAACTCCGCGCGGAGGTGCTGTCGGTCCTCGACGCGTACAACCCCGACGCGACGGCGGTGTTCGACGTGGAGTTCGGCCACGCCGACCCGACGGTTCCGCTTCCGCTCGGCGCGAAGGCGACCCTCGACCCGACGGTGGAGCGACTTCGAGTCGACTGAAAAGCGGGCGCTCGGCCCGCACGCTACATGTACGGTTCGGGGTCGAGGTCGCGCTGGGCGCGGTACTGGTCGACGAACTCGCTCACGTCGAACTGGAGCATCTTCGACTCGAACTCAGAGACGACTTCGTCGTCGTCGGCGTGGCTGACGGCGTGTTCCATGAGTTCCACGACGAGTTCGACGATTATCTCGTGGAGCCGTCGAGAGTCGAAGTCGGTCACCCAGACGATGCCCGCGCCGAGTTCGCCGTCCTCGGACACGTCTTCGGAGACGACGGCCTCGGGGAACTCCTCGAGGACGATGCCCATGAGGTGGGCCGTCCCGAACTCGGGCATGTCGTCGCTCGTGGTCTCGATGGTCTCCTGGAGAATTTCGACGAGGAACTCCGGGAGAAATCGGTCGGGCGGGTGGACGTCCATGACGACGGCGTGGCTGTCCCCGCACGGACAGTCGAACTCCCGTTTGCCCAAGTCGAGTTCCCGGACGCGCTTCGTCTCGCCGCAGGGGAGGTCCAAGACGGCCCCGCGGCCGCCGGGAACGCTCGGTTCAGACATACCCGTGGGTTGCGGTTCTCTCCGTTTAAACGTCGCGTTCTTCGGAATCGTCGCGAGAGAAAAACGAGACGGCGACCGTCGGTTGCGGTCGGTCAGTCCGTCGTACTGTCGCAAAAAACGGCGGTGACCCGGGCCGAAACGCCCGGCGGCGTCCCCTCAGCGGCGGCCCGAGACGTAGACGATGGGGCCGACAATGAGGAGCGCAATCCCGAGGAACAGGTAGTGAGCCTTGCCCAGCGACACCGGGGTCAGAAGGAAGATGAGCCCGAACACCGTGGTGTTGATACCGAGGATCTGCCGGGACTTCAGCGGCAGCGTTCCAACCGTCGACAGGATGAACACGAGCAACAGCGCCTGCCCGATGTTGTAGTCGAGCAGGAAGGTGTCTACGAGCTGAAGGGGAAGCATTCTTGTTTTCTCGGTCGGTTCGAATCGACTATCAAAGTTCCGTTATTCTCGTTGGAAACCGGCGGTCGGACCCCCCGATATTGGGGCGACCGGGCTGCCGGGGCGATTCCCCCGGGGTCTGCACCGCTGTCGGCACGGAGCGGCGTCCGGTGGTCGGCGCGCGCTACTCGGACGGGCCGGTGATGTCGAGCGGCCGAATCCACCCGTACCAGACGACGAAGACCATGCCCGCGTAGCCGAGGACGAACACGACCATTCCGAGGTCGTTGTAGCCCGCCTCGCCGAGGAAGCGGCGTGCCACGCCCGGGAGGACGATGCCGAGCGTCACGACGGCCGCGAGGAGGAGGTTCCCCCGCGATACCAACGACTGCTTCGTCTCGCTCATGTGCAGGGCTCGGGACCGAGACGACGTGAATCGCACGGTTCGGGAAGCGGCCCACGACGGAAGCTTTCGTCGCGCCATCGGTCTCCGCCGTCGGTGTTATCGTATCGTAATCGACCGCCTGCGAGCCCGCGTACCGAAAACATATACCGTCCCCCGACGCACCGCGGGCATGCACCTCCGTTCCCTCCCCGAGGAGCACCGCGAGACCTACCGCGAGTTCCTCAACTACGCCTTCCGCCCCGAGAACGGCCCCGATTGGTCGGACGAGCGACTTCCCGACCCGGAGAGCTACCACCCACGAGGGTTCTACGACGCGCCGCCCGACACGCCCGTCGAAGACCTCGACGCGGCCGACCTGCGGACGGTGTGTGCCTTCTACGACTTCACGGCTCGCGTCCGCGGCGAGTGGCACCCGCTGCCCGGTATCTCGGCGGTCGCGTCGCCGCCGCCGGCGCGCCGGCGGGGCCACGTCGGCGCGATGCTCGACGACCTCCTCGCGGAGTTCCGCGACACCGGTCGGTACCTCTCGGCGCTCTGGCCGTTCGAGTACGCCTTCTACCGCCGGTTCGGCTGGGCGACGGCGAACAACTACGCGAAGACGACGGTGCCGCCGGACGAACTCGCGGCGGTCGCCGCCGACCCGGCCGGGGAGTTCGTCCGCCTCGACGCCGACGACTGGGCGCGAGTCGAGGACGTGTACGCGGCCGCGGCGACCGAAGACCTCGCGGTGGACCGAAGCGAGGGCTGGATTCGCCACCGGCTGTTCCGCGGTTGGGACGGCGACCCGTTCGCCTACGGCTGGGAACGGGACGGCGACCTCCGCGGCTACGTCGTCTACGACGTGAGCGGCGACCGGGAGTCGCGGACGCTGTCCGTGGGCGAACTCGTCGCCGTCGACGCCGAGGCCCGCGCACAGCTGTTTCGGTTCCTGCGGGACCACGACTCGCAGGTCGACGAGGTCGTTCTCTCGTCGGAACGCGAATCGACCCGGCTCATCGACGGCCTGACCGACCCGCGGGCGGCGACAGTCGAAATCAAGCCCGGCCCGATGGTCCGCATCGTGGACGTACCGGCCGCCCTCGAAGCCGTCTCGTTCCCCGGTGACGCCGCCTGTGACCTCGTCCTCGCGGTCCGCGACGACCGCTGCGACTGGAACGAGGGGTCGTTCCGGGTCGCCGTCGGCGACGGCGCGGCGAGCGTCGAATCAGTCGGTGGCGACGCCGACCCGGACGCGACCGTCGAAATCGGGGCGCTCTCGCAACTCCTCGTCGGCGCGCGGAGCGTCGAGGCACTCGCCCGCACCGACCGCCTCTCGGTCGCCGGGGAGGAGACGGCCGGTGCCCTCGCCTCGGTGTTCACGGAGCGGGACCCGTACCTGCGCGAGGGGTTCTGAGCGAGCGGGTCGAGCCGAAATCAGCCGACGCAGCCAGTCGGGTCGGTTTTTTCCCACCGGCCGCCGAAGTGCGGGCGTGGCATCAGTTCCGGTTCTCGTCGCGTTCACAGCCGCCGGCGCGATTCTCGCGTGGAAGGGCGGCGGCATGCTCGTGCAGGCCTCGGACCGTTTGGGCGCGTACTACGGGCTCCCCGCCATCGTGCAGGGAGCCATCATCGCCGCCGTGGGGTCGAGTTTTCCCGAGCTATCGAGCATCGTCATCGCCACGGTCCGGTACCAGTCGTTCGACATCGGCGTCGGCGCGGTCGTCGGGTCGGCCGTCTACAACATCCTTATCATCCCGTCCGTGTCGGCGATGGTCGGCAAGGGCGGACGGCTCGCTTCGAACCGCGACCTCGTCTACAAGGAAGCGCAGTTCTACCTGCTTTCTATCGCCGTTCTCGTGCTCACCTTCTCGCTCGCGGTCATCTACCGACCCGTCACCGACACCGCGAGCCTCGACGGGTTCGTGAGTCCCGCGCTCGCGCTCATCCCGCTGGCGCTGTACGGCCTGTACCTGTTCATGCAGTACCACGACACGCTGGAGCACCGCGCCGGACTCACCGCCGTCGTCAACGACGTGAACCCGAGACGCGAGTGGGTCGCCCTCGTGGCGTCGCTCGCGGTCATTCTCCTCGGGGCCGAACTACTCGTCCGCGCGGCCGTCGGCCTCGGCGACGTCTTCGGCACGTCGCCGTTCCTCTGGGGGCTGACGGTCGTCGCCGCCGGCACGAGCCTCCCCGACACGTTCGTCAGCGTCTCGGCCGCCCGGCAGGGCAACGCGCCGATGAGCCTCGCCAACGTCTTCGGGAGCAACGTGTTCGCGCTCCTCGTCGCGCTCCCGGTCGGCATCCTCGTCGCAGGGGGCGCGGTCATCGCCTTCGAGGAGGTCGTTCCGATGATGAGCTTCCTCACGGGCGCGTCGGTCGTCTTCTTCGCCGTCCTCCGGACCGAGATGGCGCTGACGCGCGGCGAGTCGTACCTCCTCCTCGGAACCTACGCGCTGTTCATCGCGTGGCTGGTCGCAGAAAGCCTCGGCGTGACGAGGTTCCTCGCCTGAGAGGTCGCCCGGCGGCGAGCGGGGTCGCTGCGGCCGCCTCTCTCAGTCCGGCGGTTCGACCCAGACCGGACCCACCCACGCGGTCCCGGGAAACTCGCAGTCCCGCGGGACCTGGGTGACTCGGAGATAGTACGCGTCGGCCGCCGAGCGCCGGTCGTCGTCCCAGACCGTCCCCTCGACCGGGTCGCCGTCGGTCCACGAGACAGACGTCGTGTACGCCGAAAGCGGCGCGTCGGGGTCCGAGGTAATCGCCTGCGACCGCCACGTCTCGCCGTTTTTGACGATTTCGACGCGTTCGAGCGGGGCGGTCCCCGCGACCTCGACTTCGACCTCGCGGGGTTCGTCGCGGGTGTCGAGGCGGAGCGAACTGTCGTTCTCGCCGGGTTCGACGCCGCCGACTGAGAGGGACGCGAGGATGCGGTGCGGCTGGGTCGTCCCGTAGACGCGGCGACTCCGGAGGCTCTCGAACACCGCCTCGCGGGTGAGTTCGGGCGCTCGGAACGCCGAGAGACCGCCTGGATAGCTCCGCTCGTTCCAGACGCGCCAGATGCTCGACCAGCCGACGCCGTCTTCGACCCACTCGCGAACGGAGGGGAGGTGCGGGTCGGCGTGGATGAGCGAGTGGCCGGGGTGCGGGCCGTGGTAGTCTGCGCCCGCGACGAGGCCGACCCGGTAGCCCATCGACAGCGCGTCGCGGACGAAGTGGCCCGGCTCGTCGGTCTCGCCGCGACCCATCGCCAGTGGAAACGGGTTCCCCTCGTCGCCCGGCAGTTCGCCGGACCCCCACTGCGAGTACACCTCGACGAGCGGCGCGAGTTCGTCGTCGTACTCGACAGCCGAGAAGTCGAAGGGATACATGCGCTCCGTCGGGTGGTGCGGAATCGTCACGACCCGCGAGTCGCGGGTCGACTCGAACTCGCGGAGGCGGCTCCAAAGCTTCTCGTAGGTGTCCGTCGTCCCGCCGCGGGAGTCGAGAAGGACGGCGTCGTCGGCGTCCTCGAAGTAGACGTTGACGTGGCCGCCGCAGTTGGGTTGTTTCGTCCACTCGTAGCCGACGAGCGTCACGAACTCGTCGGGGTCGTAGAACCGGTCGGCGACGCGGCGCGACCGGTCGAAGTACCACCCGTGCATGAGGGCGCGCTGGAGCGACGGCGGGATGAAAAACCCCATCGTGTCGTGGTCGGTGTAGGCGACGACGTCGAGGGCCATCGCGTCGCGCCCGAACCGATACCCCTTCTTCAGGCTCCCCGTCCCGTCCGAGAGCCGCGAGTGCAGGTGAATATCGCCCCAGTAGACGCGCTCGTCGGGGGAGTCGGTGGAGACGGAAACAGGGTTCGAGACGTACCGCTCATCGAACCCGGGGCGCGAGAAGGTCAGGTAGTGGACGCCGGGTGTCTCGAAGGAGACGGCGTCGGCGAGTCTGACGTAGCCCTCGTCGTCGCCGGCGAGGGAGACGCGGTCTGGATACGTCGCAGTATCGTCGGTCGCAGACACCCGCAGGTCGCCGTCGTACGCGCCGTGAAGCCGTTCGTACTCGTCCCACACCTGTACCGTGAGGTCGAGGGACTCGCCGACCGCGACGGTCGATGGCAGGACCGCGTGGACGCGGTCGAGCGACCCGGTTCGACTGCGCAACAGGTCGCGGACTGACGGCCGCCGCTCGGCGAAGACGCGCACCGTCTCCGCGAACTTCCCGAGGGTTCCGGTGGGTTCGGCGTCGAACACGCGAGAGACTACGGACGCGTCGCTAAAGAAGGACGAGGCCGACGGGCGCGACGGCGAACCCGTTCGCGGGTACTATCGCTCAGAAAACGGAAAACGGACTCGCCGCAAACAGGGCAAGTTGCGGCGAGCGGGGTTGATGATGACCGCACGCGCGGTCAGGGGTCGAGGGTGGTCCGAATCCTGTCAGTCGCCGGGCGTGTTACCGCGCTGGTACCGTCCGACCATCTTCCACATCGCCGCGTCGAGGTCCTCGCCGTCGGCGGCGGACTCAATCTGGCGGTACAGGTGTTCGGAGACGTCGATGGTTGGCATCACCAACACGTATGGCGTGTACGGGTTTAATACTACTGGGATACAGAACTGAGTAAATTTGTTCGGATGGGTCGCTCGTCGAACCACGAAATCGAGAGACAGCGCAGTCCCTCGAACGAACGAGACGGTGATAGTCGAGAGAAACTCGGATTCGAAGACCTGACGGAAGTTCGAGTAGTCGGCTACTGCCGCGCCTGGCGGAGCGACGCGCCGTCGAAGCGCTTCAACGCGAGCTCGCCCGCCTCCAGCGGGTCGACGGGCGTGTCGTGTTCGTCGTCCATGTGTTCCATCACGAGAACGCCGACGTCCTCGCGGGAGTCGGCCGTGGAGGTGTGGCCGCACCCGTACAGACAGGTGAGTTCGTATTCCATGTTATTCGGTACCACAATCTATTGCGTGATATAGCTTTCTCAGAATTCGTCCGTTCGACCAGCTATGTGCTGATAAATGCGGACAAATCTGTGTGAATTGGTGCATATTTGTGAGAGATGCTCGGGGATTTGAGTCAGACATTAGTAGTTCTCTGTGTCGGGACAGTCGTGCTCGGTCGGGGCGGTCGAGTGTTCGCCGCTGATTCGTCCCGACGACACGAACGATAGACCGAGCGTTCTCTCGGTCGGTAGTATCCGCAGAAGTTGGGTGGCCGGGGAGTTTGAGCCCCTAACTCGCATCGGCAACGAATCGTTGCCAACGGGAGTGGGCCAACGCGGATTTGAACCGCGGGCCTCCCGGTTATCAGCCGAGCGCTCAACCTGACTGAGCTATTGGCCCAGGTAAGCGCATTCACTCGTTGTGCGCTGTTGATTTTAAGACTTTCTTTTCGGAGGCGCGTTGGTGCGTGTTAGTGAATGTCGGCGTCGTCGGTCGATTACACCGCTTCAGACGCTGGGCGTGAAGTCGAATATCGGAAGGCTTCGCGCGGCTACGCGCCGGAAACCCGAACAAGAGAGACGACGCGGGACCGGAGGAAGACGCGCTACTTGGAGTCGTTGCCGTCGCCGTCGAAGCGGTACGAGTCGGGGTCGGCGTCGTAGACGCCGTCACCGCCGCTACTGTTGCCGCTTCCGCCGGAACCGCTCCCGCCGCTCGGGCCGGGCGATCCACCGGGACCGCCGGGTCCGAAGTCGCCCTGCGGGAAGCCGGTCGTCCAGACGTTGCCGGTGACGAAGCCGTCGGCGCGCTTGTCGAGGTACGGCTTGACGACGAAGCGCTTGAGCACCTCGCGGATGGGGTACCGGGTCACCGGGATGGCGAGCAGGAAGCCGATGGTGTCGGTGACGAGCCCCGGCGTGAGGAGGAACGCGCCCGCGGCGATGAGGAGGCCGCCGTCCATGACCTCGTTCGTCGGGAGGTCGCCCCCGGCGAACTTCGACTGGAGGCTTCTGAGGGTATGTCGCCCCTCGGCGCGGACGATGAGCATCCCGACGAGCCCGGTCAGGACGACGAGCGCGACCGTCGGCACGAGGTTGATGTACTGCGCGACGACCACGAGTAGCAACGCGTCGGAGAGGGGGATGAGGAGCAAGAGCGCCATCAGCGTGCGCGTTCGCATGGGCGACACTACCGGGCCGCGGCCCATAGCCCTTTTGTCCCGCCCGCGACGCGCCGGTCTCCCGAACCCGTCCGCGGCGACCGTCGAGGATGCGCGCGACCCGCCGACTGCGACCGGCCGCGCCACGAGGGCTCGAAGCGCTTACCCGCGTCCACCGCGGATGGGTGGACATGACCGACGAGACGCGCGTCGAATGGCGAGAGTGGGGCCCCGACGCGTTCGCCGAGGCGCGAGCGGCGGACAAGCCCGTCCTGCTTTCGCTGTCGGCGACGTGGTGCGAGGACTGTCACGAGATGGACGCCGAGACGTACGCTGAGCCGCGCATCGCCGCGAACCTCAACGACGGCTTCGTCCCGGTTCGGGTGAACGTGGACCGCCAGCCGCGCATCCGCGAGCGGTACAACATGGGCGGCTTCCCCTCGACCGTCTTCCTCGCGCCCGACGGCCACCCCATCACGGGCGCGACGTTCATCGGCCCCGACGGCATGCGGCAGGTCGTCGACCGCGTGCGCGAGGTGTGGGAGAAGAAGGGCGCGGACGCCGGACGGCTCCCGCGGGCGCTCAGGGGCGACCTCCCCCCCGCGGGCGAGGTCTCGCCTCGAATCGAGTCGCACCTCGCCGGCCAGTTGGAAGTCGCCTTCGACGAGGCCCACGGCGGGTGGGGCGACGCCGCGAAGTTCCCGCTCCCGCGGACCGTCGAGTTCGCGCTGAAGCGCGACCGAAGCCGGGCGCTCCGGTCGCTCGACGCGATTCGCGACGGCCTGTTCGACCCCGTCGAAGGCGGCTTCTTCCGCTACGCCGACGACGCCGCGTGGTCGAAGCCGAACCGCGAGAAGACGCTCGAATCGAACGCCGCGCTCCTGCGGGCGTTCGCCAACGGCTACCGCTACACCGGCGAGGACGCCTACCTCGACCCGGCCGCGGGGACCGCCGAGTTCCTCGTCGACTCGCTGTGGACGGGAACCGGCTTCGCGGGGAGCATGGGTCCCGCCGCGGGGACGGACTACTACCTCCTCGGAAAGGAGGGCCGCGACAACGCGCCCGGCCCGCGGACCGACCTCACCGTCTACGCCGGCGGCAACGCCCTCGCCGCGGACGCGCTGTTGGTGCTGGCTGGCCTCACCGACGACGAGCGGGCCCGCGAGTTCGGCTCCCGCGCGCTCGACAGACTCGCCGAGGACCTCGTCGACGACGGCGTCGTGACTCACTTCCGGTCCGGCGGCGACGCGGGCGAGAAGCTCCTGCTCGAAGACCAGGCGCGCGTGGTCGCCGCGGCCTGCCGCGCCCGACAGGTGCTCGGCGACGAGTCGGTCGCGGGCGACCCGCTCCTCGCGTTCGCCGCCGATGCCGCCGACGCCGCCATCGACGAACTGTTCGACGAGGGCTCGTTCCTCGACGGTCCCGCGAGCGGCGAGGCGCTCCTGTCGTCGCCGCTCCGCCCGCTCGACGGGAACGTGGAGATGGCGAACGCGCTGCTCGACCTCGCGGCGCTCACGGGAGACGAGCGCTACCGCGAGGTGGCACAGGAGACCATCGGCGCGTTCGCGGGCGCGTGGGACCGTATCGGCGTACAAATCGCCGCCTACGGGACCGCGGCGGCGCGTCTGCTCCGCGACCCGCTCGTCGTGGAACTCAACGACGGCGTCGGTTCCGACCTCCACCGGGCGGCGCTCCGCGTCGCCGACCACGAGGCGCTCGTGGTTCCCGAGGCCGACGCCGACGGCCTCGCCGACGGGACCGCGCGCGTCAGCGCCGGCGAGACGACGGTGGAGGCAACCACTCCCGAGGAGTTGATGCAGGCGGTGTCCTCAGTCACGCCCGACGCCTGACCGCAACCGACGGCAACCGCGAGCGGGTGTAAACATCCGGTTTGTTTATCAGGGAGAAACGAGACGGACGGTGCATGACCAGTCTGCGAGACCTCGGGTTGTCCGAGTACGAGGCCCGAGCCTACCGCGCGCTTCTGCGGACGGGCGCGACGACGGCCAAGGAGCTATCGCGCGCCAGCGACGTCCCCATGGGCCGCGTCTACGACGTGCTGAACAGTCTCGAACAGTATCACCTCATCCGGAGTCAGGCGGCCAGCCGGCCGAAGAAGTACGTCGCCGTCGAGCCCGACACGGCGCTCGACCGCCTGCTCGAATCGAAGCGTCAGGAGCTGGCCGAGAAGGCCGAGCAGTACGAGAACGTCGTCGCCGAGCTGACCGACGAACTCGACGCCGCGGAGCCCGTCCACGACCAGTTCTGGACGGCCGCGGTCGGCGCGGACGAGACCATCGACCTGCTCGTCGAGCGACTCGCGGCGGCCGACGACTCGCTCGTGATGGTCGCCGGAACGCCCTCGCCGCAGTTCGACCTCGACGCCGTCGGCGACCTCGTCGTCGACGAACTGGAGGCCGCGCTCGACCGCGGCGTGGAGGTCTCGATGCTCATGTCGCCGGACCTCGTCGACAGCCTGCCCGAGAGCGTCGGCCAGAGCTACATGAACCGGCTGTCGAGCGCGCAGAACTTCCACGTGCGAACTGCCGAGAACGTCACGGGCGTGTTCAATCTCATCGACGACGTGGAGGTCTGCATCGAGGTCCCGAACCCCCTCGACCCCGGGCAGGCGTTCGCCATGATAGACCTGAAAGACCCCGAGTTCGCCGCCGACCTCCGAGAGACGTTCGACCCGCGCTGGGAGGAAGCGGCACCGCTCCCGCTGTAGGGATTCGGAGAGAGAAAGCGGTTGTGTCCGGGTGCGGAGACCGTTCAGGCGTCGAGTTCGTCGCGGAGCTGTCCCAGCGTCACCTCGCGCTCGGCGTGCGCGTTGTGCTGGTGAATCGACTCGTCGTTCGACTGTTTCATGTGGACCACCGCGTCGTCGCCGAGGTGGTCGAGTGCGTCGACGGACATCTCGGCCATCGAGCGGACGCAGTCCTCGACGAACTTCGCGTTCGCGTGGGCGTGGTAGGTCATGTGGTCCTCGTCGGGGCGCTTGGCGAGGTTGTAGATGCGCGCCGACATCGAGTCGCGGGCGATGTCGATGAGGTCCATGAGGTCGACCTCGGGCGAGCCCTGCGTCTCGACGGTGAGCGTGGCGTGGCCGCGCTGGGAGTGGCCCGGCTGGGGGACCTTGTCGAGGAACTCCTCGATGGTGTCGTCGTCGACCGAGAGGTCCTGCAACACGTCGCGGGCGCGGGAGGCGGACATGCCCTGCGAGCAGGGACAGACGGTCATGCCGACCACTTCCGCACCGATTTCCTCGCGGGTGCCCTCCTCGGTCGCGGTGGCGCTGGCGATGATCTGTGCGGTGCTCTGGGTGGAGAGTCCGCTGGCGGGGGTGTCCTCGCGGACGACGAGTTCGGCGGTCATGCTGACCTCGGCGGTCGTCGTGTACTCGTGCTTCGCGAGGAGGCGCTCGGCGGCGTCGCCGCACATGTCTTCGACGCGGTAGGCCGGCTCGGAGACGGCGGCTTCGAGGACCTCGTCGATGACCTGCATATTTCGGCTCATGTCGATGCCCTTGCGGCCGCCGGGGAGGTCGACGAAGACCTCGAACTCAGCCATCAAGACGAGGGGTCGCTTCCCGTCGCGGGCGATCTTGACGAGCTTCTCGACGCCTGTGACGCCGACCTGGCTCAGCCCGACGGTCACGTCCGGCTGGGAGGCCTGTACGTCAGGCAACTGGTGACTCATCGAAGAATAAAAAGTGCCGTTGCTGATTAGTGCTTTCGATAGGGGAACAGAATCGCGGGCGAACGCCCCGCTGTGCTCCGACTACGGCCAGTCGTCGCGCCCCTCGTCCTCGAAGGGGTCCGCGGGGGCGTCGTCGTCGCCGGCGAGCACCCACTCGGCGGCCTCGGCGGCGTCCTCGACGGGGAGGTACTCCCAGCCGGTCTCCTCGGCCACCGCGCGGTCCTCGTCGGACGTGCCGACGAAGACGTGCCGGTCGGTGTCGAACTGGCGCATCACGTTTTCGAGGCTCTCTTTGACGCCGCGCGGTCCGGAGAAGAAGTCCTGCCGGATGCGCTCTTTTCGGGTGAAGTTCGTCACGACGTACGTCGGCTTCTCGCTCACCACGCCGATGTACTTCGTCCACGTCCGGGCGTCCGAAAACGCCGCGTTCGGGTCGCCGAGCTGCTTGAGCGCGGAGAGTTCGAACGCGAGCGTCATCGTTCCTTGGCCGCCACCTGTTGCCATACCCGGCGATAGGCGGCGACGCGTGGAAAACGACTTCGGTCCCGGCCGTCCGCGAGCGGGAGGCCGTCGGCTCGGGGGCGACCGGGTCGGGCGGAGAACGCGAGCGACGGGACGGGCGCAGCGAGATTACTGAACGCGGACGTAGTCGGTGAACACCACGATGTCGCCCCGCGAGAGCCGCGAGGTGGTCGTGTCGATGTCGAGCCGGCCGGCGGGACTGGCGCTCGCGAGCGCGTGCTGGGTCCGCTCGCTCAACTCGTCGAAGTGATGGACCCGAGCGCCCGGCGGCACGTCGGTAACGGGTGCGACGGTCGGCGGCGCGGTGACTGCTGGGGAAGACGGCGACTGTCCGTCTTTTGATGACATGTGGTAACACACACCATGGGTGGAGATAAATGTTTGGCCGGCGAGACGACTGGCGGGGCGCGTAACGACGGGCGAAAGAGAGCCAAGAACGAGGGGGCGAACCGCGAACGCAGGCGAGCGCCCGGCGGGCCGAAGCCGCGCCGGGCGGCCGCGCGCAGACGCGGCTGGCCGGGTGAAAACAGCGGGAGCGGGTCCCGAGTTACTGTTCGGCCGCCGCGCCTTCGAGGTCGTCGAGCTGGAAGTCCTGCTTCACGAGGATTTCCTTCTGCCCGCTGACGTCGACCTGCTCGCGCATGAGCTTCTTGTACTTCGTCTGCGGCGAGAGGTCGCCGATGAGGACGCCGCCGACGATTTTGCCGTCCTTGATGGCGAGACGCCGCCACTCGGTGTCGGAGTACTTGGCCTCGACGTGGTCGTCGCCGAGCGTCGGGTGGCCGAACGAGAGGAACGGGAAGTCGAAGTGGGTGATGGAGTACGACGAGACCCAGCGGAACTCCTCGGAGCCGTAGTCGACCATGTTCTTGGCCGCGATGGTGCCCTGCTCTTTGGCGGAGCCCCACGCGCCGTTCTGGGCGCGGTCGCCGAGGATGAGGTCGTGGAACTCGGTGATGTCACCGGCCGCGAAGATGTCATCGTGGTTCGTCCGCATGAACTCGTCCGTGTAGATGCCGTTGTCGTACTCGATGTCGGTGCCACCGAGAATCTCCGTGTTGAAGTTCAGGCCGATGGCGATGCCGACGAAGTCGGCGTCGTAGCGGTCGCCGTTGGGGTCGACGGCGGTCGTGACGCGGTCGTCGTCGTCGACCTCGAAGTGGTCGACGCCGGAGTCGAAGACGGGTTCGACGTTGCGCTCGCGGAGCGCCTCGTGGATGATTTCCGCGCCTTCCTCGGAGAGCGCGTAGCGCCACCACGCCTTGCCGCGCATGAGGTACTTGCCCTCGACCTCTTGGGCGGCGGTGATGGCCGCGAGGTCGATGCCGAGCAGGCCCGCGCCGATGACGACGGAGTTGTCCGCGCCCTCGATGTGCTCTTTGATGTCGCGGGCGTCTTGGAACGTCCAGAAGTGGTGGATACCCTCCGCGTCGGAGTTCTCGACGGGGAGCTGGGTCGGCGTGCCACCGATGGCGAGAAGCAGTTTGTCGTAGTCGTACTCGGTGCCGTCGTGGGCGGTGACGGTGTGGCCCTCGGGGTCGATGTCCGTGACGAGCGTGTTGAGTTCGAGGTCCACGTCGCGGTCGTCGTACCACGACTCGTCGTGGATGGAGATGGGTGCCTCGGGCAGTTTGCCCTTGGCGAATTCCTTGATGAGAATGCGGTTGTACAGCGGTTCGCCCTCGTCCGTGATGATGGTGATGTCGGCGTCGGGTTCCTCTTCGCGGAGTGTCTCAGCCGCTGAGGCCCCGGCGATACCGTCGCCGACGATCACGTACGATTGGCTCATGACCCGACGTTTGTATTCGGGGTTAATGTGGATTGCTATCTCCCTCATGATTGTTTTGCAGCCGGAAATCGGGACGAGATGGGGAGACGGGAGCCGAATCGCGGCTGTTACTGCGTCTCACCGAACCGCTCGGTGAAGCCGCCGTCGGCGGCGGCCGGGCACTCCGAGGGTGCCAACTCCGCGTCGTCGTCGCCGCGAGCGAACGCGGCGCGAACAAAGCCGCGGACGCGGGCGGGAACGCCGCTGGTGGCGGCGATGCGGACGACTCCGCGAACGCCAGCGACGCCGGCGGCGAAACCGAGCGGCCAGCCCAAGAATAGCGCCACGAGACCGAGACCGGGCGCGAGCGGGGCGACGAGCGTCGCGACCGCGGTGGCCGCGACGACGCCGAGGACCGCCGCGACCGCGACGAGCGCCGTCTCTGAGAGCGTTCTGAACCGGATCGGGACTATCTCTCGTACGTCGCCGCGGCCGAAGTGGATATCGTCAAACATGGTCGTTCTCCTCGTTTGGAGAGACGACCGCCGACACCAAAAGGGTAATCTGAATTACATTTCTGTAAGCGGGCTTACCGTAGCGCGCTTATGCAATCTTCTCGACAGCTTCGGCCGCAGAGTCGACGACCGAGAGTTCGTCGTCGAGGTCGACGACGAGCGCCTCGTCTCCGTGTTCGATGCGGACGCGGACGCGCCACGGGTCCTCCGAGACGACGGTGAGTGCCTCGTCGCCGACGACCCACGGGAACCGCCAGAAGGGAGTTCCGCACACGTCCTGTCCCCGCGAGGAAAGGAAGCCGAGGACGGTCGACTCGTCGAGCAGGACCAGCCCGACGGGCGAGACGGCCTCGTAGGCGCACTGGCCGCAGCGGTGGGTCACGACCACGTCGAGGTCGAACGGGTCGGCGTCGCGGGACAGCGAGGTGCTCGTCGTCCCGCCGCACTCGGGGCAGACGCCGTCGGCGGCGAGGCAGTGGAGGTGTCGCACGCGCTGGTCGAACGCCGATAGGAGCGCCTCCGTGGTGCGCCCTTCGAGGCCGCCGGGCGGGAATTCCTCGTGGGCGTGGGTCCGCGCGCAGTCGGCGCAGGAGATTGTGAGTTTCTCGTCGCCGTAGTCGGCTTCGAGCGGGCCGTCGCAGGCGACACAGGAGCCGGGTGCCGAAAAGGCGGGGAGGACGGGGTCCTCGTTGAACGTCCCCGCGAGCACGGCGCGGACGACCTTCTCGCCGGCGTGGCGGAAGTCGTAGCCGTCGTCGGTCTTGCGGACGAACTGGCCGCGGAGCTTTCCGAGGTGGTAATTGAATCGCGCGCTGTCGTCGACGCCGACCCGTCGGCGGAGTTCGGAGAAGGGAACGGGTCGGTCGGGTGACTCCCAGAGCGCTTCGAGGATGGTGAGTCGGGTCTCGTCGGCGACGATGCCGAACGCTTCGGCCGGCGAGATGCAGTCGTCGCACTCGAGGACCGAGTCCTCGCGGACGGATGCGGAGTCGCTCATACCCCTCACATGCGGGCGAACCGCATTAAATCACCTCGTAAAATTTCGTTCGGGAACTCGCGGGTCGCGTCGCCCGCGTGAGTCAGGCGGGGTCGCGTCCGTCTCGCGCGGGACGCCCGCGAAGCGCCCCCGGAGACGTGGTCTTTACCTGTATCCGACCCGAAGCGGACGACGGAATGAAGATTCGCCAGAACATCCGCCACTTCGCGACGAAGAAGGCCCTCACCATGCCGGTCATCGGCGACATCGCCACCGAGAAGATGGTCGACCTCCACGTCCGTATCTTCGGCGAGCGCGCGGACTCCGACCGCAGAGCGGAGCGAGAGGCCCACATGGCGGCGTTCTTCGAGTGCACCTTCGACACCTATCTCGCGGCGCTCGACGCCGGCTTCCCCGAGGCCGAGGCCCGCGAGATAACCCACGTCCAGGCCAACTTCGACTTCTACAACCACGGCTGGACGGAGATGATGGAGATTCCGGTCGACGAAATCGAGGCCCACTACGAACGCTACGAGGAGTTCTTCGAGCGCCACGGCATCGACATCGCGAACCCCCTCGGCGACTTCCGCACCATCGACATCCCGGACGCGCCCGCGACGCTCGGCAAGCTCGACGACCCGAACCACCCCCACGCGGAGGGCGGCTTCGCCGACGACGTGTACGTCGAGGACGACTCGGGCGAAGTCGAGGTCGGCGGGGCCGACGAACCCGAGGACGTGGACGTGTCGGCCGCGCCGGGGATGCAGGACGTCGACGGCACCGACGAGAAGACCGCTTAAGAGACGTCGCGCGGAGTCGGGTCGGTTCTAATCGTCGGACGGCACGCGGGGGCCGACGTCGACGACGCTGTTTTTCCACGTTCCGCGGGTGAACCACGCGAACGCGAGCAGCGCCACCCCGACGTTCGAGAAGGCGATGCCGTACCAGACGCCGGTCGGACCCATAGAGAAGAACTCCACGAGCACGAACGCCGCCGGGATGCGCAGCACCCACAGCGAGATGAGCGAGAACACCATCGCCGTCCGGGTGGACCCGCTCCCGCGGAACCCGCCGTTGACGACGTTGAACGCCCCGAGGAACAGGAACGTCGGGCCGATGATGCGCAGGTAGTCCACGCCGATGGCGATGACCGCCTCCTCGCCGGGGATGAACACCGCAACGATGGGTTCGGCGAACAGGTAGGCGGCGGCGGAGACGAACACCAGCGCGGTGACGATGATGCCGACGCCCCAGAACACCGCGCGTTCGGCGCGCTCGGCCTGGTCAGCGCCGAGGTTCTGGCCGACGACGGTCGAGGTACCCTGCGCGAGGCCGATGGCCGGCAGGAACACGAGGGAGTTGAGGCGGTTGCCGATACCGAACGCGGCGACCGCGGTCTCGGTGCTGGCCCCGCCGGCGTTGACGGCGGCGTAGGCGACGAGCGCCGTGAGGGCAGTCACGCCGAGCGCGCGGGTCGACTGTTCGATGCTCGACGGCGCGCCGATGCGGACGATGCGCTCGACCATCTCGCGCTCCGGAATCAGGTCGCGCGGCGAGAGGCTGATACCGACCCGCCCAGAGAGCAGGAGCCAGAAGCCGACGAGCGCGCCGACGCCGCGTGAGAACACCGTGGCGATGGCCGCACCCTGCACGCCGAAGCCGGTGAATCCGGTCGCGGCGAAAAGCGACTGTCCGAGGCCTTCGAGACCGACGAGGCCGAATATCGGGTTCGCGTTGAACCCGAGGATGAGGAACGGGTCGAGGAAGACGTTGATGACGACGCCGAGGCCCATCAGGTACATCGGCGTCTTGGTGTCGCCCCACCCGCGGAGCAGCGCCTGGAAGATGAAGAAGCCGAACATGAACGCGACGCCGAGGAAGATGGTGCGCGTGTAGTCGACCGCCAACTGGTGGACTTCGGTGCCGGGCGTCGTCCCGATGAGCGGGAGCAGTATCGGCGTCAACAGATAGCCGATGACCGCGAACCCGGCCGAAAGCAGGATGACGAACCCGAGGGTCTGCCCGGCGGCGTGGTCGACCTCGTCGTGGTTACCCGCGCCCTTGTTCTGGGCGACGAGGACCGTCCCGGCGACGGTGAACCCGCCGCCGAACGAGATCATGAGGAAGACGAGCGGCCACGAAAAGGACAGCGCCGAGACGGCCTCGGAGCCGACGCGGCCGACCCAGAAGGTGTCGGCGAGGTTGTACGCCACCTGCATAATCTGCGAGAAGACGAGCGGCAGCGACAGCACCAACATCGGCTTGACGAGGTCGCCGTCGACGAGGTTGACGTCCTTCGCCTTCGCGCTCATTCGTCACCTTCCTCGCGCACGAGGTTCTCGACGACGAACTCGTCGAGCGCGGCGCGGACTTCGGTGGGCGCGTCGAAGGCGGACTGGCTCGCCGTCTCGATTCCCGAGGGGTCGGTCACGGCGACGCGCTGGAGGCGCGCGCCGTCGAGCGCCGCGAAGAGGAGCGACGCGGTTCGGTCCGCGTCGACCTCGCGGAAGTGGCCTTCCTCGACGCCCTCGCGGATGATGTCGGCGAGGCGGCGGCGGATAATCGCCTCGTTGCGGGCGACCTGCTCGCGGTAGGCCTCGACGTAGGGGGCCTGCGTCCGCAGTTCGTTGAGGGCGAGCCCGAAGCGGTCGTAGTCGCCGTCGTCGTCGCCGTCGGGGACCATCTTATCCAGGAGGACCCGGAGGCGGGTCTCGGGGGCGTCGCCCTCGGTCGCGGCGACCCGCTCCTCGAAGCGGTCGAACAGGTAGCCGAGGAACGCGACGAGCAGCTCCTGTTTGGTCCCGTAGTGGTAGTGGAGGAGGGACTTGCTTTTTCCGGCCTCGTCGGCGATTCGTTGCATCGTCAGGTCCGCGTAGCCGTGGGCGCACAGTGCCCGGTAGGTCGCGGCCATCAGTTCTTCGTGGACCTCGTCGGGGACCGACTGGTCCGGCGTTTCGTCTGCACTCACTAACTGACTAGTCAGTCAGCTACTTAAAAAGAAGTTACGAACGAGAAACAAGTTGCCGGTAAGTGTGCGACGGCGCGCCACGAGAGAAATCGGCACGCTGTGGGGCGGCATCCCGCGGGAAGGTCGGAAAATTCCGAGAGCGTCGGCTTACGGTCGCGCTACAGGCGACGGTCGATACGGTCTGCGACCTCGTAGCCGGCGACGATACCGCCGTTGAGCGACCGCTCTGGGTACTGCGCTTCCGACGCCATCCCCGCGTAGTAGACCCCCTCGGCGACCTCCTCGCCGAGGTCGTACGGCACCACGAGGTCGAGGTAGCCCCGCTCGTACACCGGTCCTGCCCGCGGGTTGCGAGCAATGCGGAACTCCTCGACCGCCGACCGGTCGAAGTCGGGGAACATGTCTTCTATCTCGTCGAACCACGCGTCTTCGACCTCCTCGTCGCTCATCTGCCAGAGCGCTTCGTGCGGCCCCTGCACGTAGCTCGCGACGTACAACAGGTGGTCGCCGCCGTAGCGCTCTTTCGGCACGAAGTTCGTGTGCTCGATGAGCGACCCGAACGGCGCGTCGTGGGCGATGTTGAGCCAGTAGGTGTCCATCAGCGACTCCGACATGGTCGCCAGTCCGCAGACCGCCCCTTGGAAGTCGATGTCGCAGGGGAAGCCCGTGAGGTCTTCGAGCACGTTCGGCATCGTCGCCACGACGACCGACTCGACCTCGTGGGTCTCGGTCCCGTCGTCGGTGTCGACGGTCAGCGTCGAGACCGCCTCGCCGTCGGTGTCGAGTTCCGTCACGCGCGCGCCGGTCTCGATGTGCTCGCGGCCGACCGCAGAGACGAGCGCGTCGATGAAGGGCGCGAAGCCGCCGTCGAAGTAGCCGAGTTTCTCCCCGCGCAGCAGGTCGCGCTCGCCGCGGAAGCGGACGCGCCCGAGGAACCACGACGCCGACACGTCGTGTTTGCGCTCGCCGAACTTGCCGTCGAGAAGCGGGTCGACGAAGTTGTCGTAGACGCCGCGGGTCGTGTGCGCGACGACGAACTCCTCGATGGGGGTGTGTTCGTACTCGGCGAGTTCCTCGTAGGCGTCGAAGTCGGGGACGCCTCCGCGAACGTCGACGCCGAGGGTGAGCATGCCGAGACGGAACTTGTCGTAGAGGCTCATGTGGGGGTAGGCGGCGATTTGCCACGCGGTGTCGAGCGGGTGGACGACGCCATCGACGTAGTAGGCGTTCTTGCCGATGCGCCACTCAAGGTCGTCTTCGAGGCCGAGTTCCCCGGCGAGTTCGACGATGGTCTCTTCGGACTTCGAGAGGTGGTGGTAGAACTTCTCGATGTCGTCGCCGTCCGTCTCGTAGGTTGCGGCGAGGCCGCCGAGAGAGTCGGCCGCCTCGAAGACTCGAACGTCGTGACCCCGGTTCTGGAGTCGGTACGCCGCGGCGAGGCCCGCGATGCCGCCGCCGACGATGCCTATCATGCCCCGACGTTCGGCGTCGGGTGGAAAGTCCTTTCTGATTGGCCGGGTCCGCCGCCGACGGTGGGAGTTTTAACCCCTGTCGACAGAAAGCCGGGCATGCACGGCGCTCCGTACTGGCAAGCGACGCCGTACACGATTCCCATCGGAATCGGTGCGGCCCTCTTCGTCGCGCTCGGCGCGTACCTCTTTCGCCGCCGGACGGAGCGTCGCCTCGTCCCCGGCGCGACCCTCGGTGCCCTCCTGCTGTTCGCGTCCGGGCTCTGGATGGGGACGTACGCGCTCGAACTCTCCCTGACCGACTTCTCGACGAAGGTCCTCTTGAACCAACTCGGCTACTTCGGCATCGCGCCGCTCCCGCTCCTGTGGTTCGCGTACGTGATGCGCCACGCGGGCGTGAAACTGGAGTCCCGAGTCGCGTGGGCGGCGCTCGGGTCCGTGCCAGTCGCCGTCGTCGCGCTCGTGCTGACGAACTCGTGGCACGGCCTCATCTGGACCGACCTTTGGCTCGACGCCGACCACGGCTACGTCGTTCTCGTCAACGAACACGGCGTCGCCTTCGCCGGCTTCATCGTCTACGCCTACGCCCTCATCCTGCTCGGGTGCGCCACCCTCGGCCGGACGCTCCTGCGGTCCGACGGCATCTACCGGAAGCAGACGCTCGCCCTCCTCGGCGGCGGACTGGTCCCGACCGTGGGCGGCGTCGTCTACGTCGCCGGCCTGAGCCCCGTTCCAGGTCTCAACATCCCCGTGCTGGCCTTCTCGGTCGCCTCGGGGGCGGTCGCCTGGAGCGTCTTCCGACACCGACTGTTCACGCTCGTCCCCGTCGCGTGGGAGTCGGCCGTCGAGTCGATGCACGACGCCGCGCTCGTCCTCGACGGCGACGGGCGCGTCATCGACGTCAACCCCGCTGGCGAGCAGTTCCTCTCGCTTCCCCTCTCGGACGCCTACGGACGGTCGGTCGTGCGCGTCCTCCCCGCGGAAATCGTCGACGCGCTCGACGGCGTTCCGCAGTCCGACGCGGAGACGGAGACGACGGTCCCGACGGACGACGGCGAGCGCGCCCTCCTCGTAGAGACGACGCCGCTGGGCGACGAGGCGAACATGACGGGGACGCTCGTCCTCCTCCGCGACGTGACAGAACGGGTCGAACGCGAGCGACGGCTCGAACGCCAAAACGAGCGGCTCGACGAGTTCGCGTCGGTCGTCTCTCACGACCTGCGGAATCCGCTCACCGTCGCCCGCGGCTACCTCGAACTCGCAGCCGAGACCGGCGACGAGGAGTACTTCGAGCGAATCGAGGACGCCCACGACCGGATGGAGAACATCATCGAGGACCTGCTCACGCTGGCCCGCGAGGGCGAGACGCTCACCGACGTGACGCCGGTCGCGCTGCGAACGGTCGCACAGGAGGCGTGGGACGGCACGGTCGTCGGCGACGCGGCCCTCGACGTTCGGGCCGACCGGACTATCGCCGCCGACCGAGGACGACTCCGCCAGCTGTTCGAGAACCTGTTTCGGAACGCCGTGGAACACGGTTCCACGGGCAACCAGACTACGTCTGGTGATGCTGTCGAGCACGGGAGCGAAGACGACGACGCGCTCACCGTCGCCGTCGGCGCACTCGACGGCGGCTTCTACGTCGAAGACGACGGGCCGGGCATTCCGGAGTCCGAGCGAGCGGACGTGTTCGAGCGGGGGTACACGACCCACGAGAACGGGACCGGCTTCGGCCTGCCCATCGTCAAGACGATTGCGGACGCCCACGGTTGGTCCGTCAGCCTCGGCGAGTCGGACGCCGGCGGGGCGCGGTTCGAGTTCACCGGCGTCGAGACCGACCCCGAGCCCGCGAACGCGGAGCAGTCGACGAGCGATTGAGCGCGCGACGAGGGGTCGGTTGCGACGTTCGCCACATTTTTATCTGCGATAAGGCAACAGCGGGGCATGGTTACGGTCCGCGCACCCGCCACGAGCGCCAACCTCGGAAGTGGGTTCGATGTCTTCGGCGTGGCTCTCGACCGCCCCGCCGACATCGTTCACGTCGAACGGGCGGACCGGACGACAATCGAAGTGACCGGCGTCGGCAGTCAGTACATCCCGACCGACCCCGACCGGAACGTCGTCGGCGCGGTCGCGGAGGCGCTCGACGCCCCCGCGCACATCCGCATCGACAAGGGCGTCCGCCCGTCGTCCGGACTCGGCTCGTCGGCGGCGAGCTCGGCCGCCGCCGCCGTCGCGCTGAACGAGCTGTACGACCGCGGGCTCTCCCGCGAGGAGCTCGTCCCCGTCGCCGCCGAGGGCGAGGCCGTCGTCTCCGGCGAGGCCCACGCCGACAACGTCGCGCCCGCGCTCCTCGGCGGCTTCACCGTCGCGACCGACGAGGGCGTCACGACCGTCGACGCCGACATCCCGCTCGTCGCCTGCCTCCCCGAAATCGCCGTCTCGACCCGCGACGCCCGACGAGTCGTCCCGAGCGACGCTAGCATCGAGGACATGGTCCACACGGTCGGCCGGGCGGCGACCCTCGCGGTCGGGATGTGCCGCCGCGACCCCGACCTCGTCGGCGCGGGGATGGACGACCGCGTCGTCACGCCCGCGCGAGCAGAACTCATCAACGGCTACCACGGGGTCCGCGAGGCCGCCCTCGACGCGGGCGCGTCCGGCGTCACCGTCTCCGGTGCCGGTCCCTCGGTCCTCGGCGTCTGCCAAGCGGCCGACCGCACCCGCGTCGCCGGCGCGATGCTCGAAGCGTTCGACGAGGCAGACGTGGACGCCCGCGCCTACAAGACGCGGGTCGGTCGCGGGGCAGAAGTATTCGAACTCTGAGTGGTACAGAGAGAACCACTCGCACGCACGATTCTCGTCTCTTCCCGCGTCTGAGCTACTGCAACGCGTTGACGCGGTCGTTGGTAACACGATTCCGAGAAGACTTTTCTCACTATCACGATATATTCGACCATGGAACGAGCACTCGTCGTCGTCTCCCCCGAAGAACGGTCGCACCGAATCCTCCGCGAGGCCGGCGAACTGGCCGCCGGCAGCGGTGCGGAACTCGTCGTCCTCACGGTTCTCCCGGACGAGGAGTTCGAACGGACCCGCTCGGCGCTCGCCAGCGTCGGCTCCTCGGACGTCGTCTACGGCATCGACCAGGCCATCGAGTCGGCCACCCGTCGCGCCAAGCGCGTCGCCCGCGAGGCGTTCGAGGGACTGGACCTCGATTATCGCATCGTCGCCGACATCGGCCCCGAGGCCGACACCATCCTCGAAACGGCCCGCTGGGAGGGCTGCGACCACCTCTTCATCTCCGGTCGCCGCCGCTCGCCCGCCGGCAAGCTCATCTCCCGGGACCTGACGCAGTCGGTCATGCTCAACTTCGACGGCCCGGTCACCGTCCTCCTCGGCGAGGAGTCGTCGGACGACGCCAAGGGGAAGTCGGGACTCCTCGCCTGAAGCGGGCGGCGCGCCGAGTCGGAAGAAAAATCGAATCGAAAACCAAGACGGCCGGTCGTCGGCGGGTGTCGCCGCGTTAGACGCCGCGGCCCTGCAGCTTGTCCTCGTCGGCCATGCCGACGTTCGCCTCGCCTTTCATGCCCTTGCCGATGCCCGACGCGATGTCGGCGAGTGTGTCGGGGTCGTCCCAGTTGTTGACGGCCTCGACGATGGCCTCACCCATCTGTTCCGGGTCCTCCGCGCCGAAGATGCCGGAGCCCACGAAGATGCCGTCGCACTCGTGGTACATCATGAGCGCGGCGTCGGCGGGCGTGGCGATGCCGCCGGCCGCGAAGTTGACGACCGGCAGGCGACCCATCTCGGCCGTCTCGTGGACGAGTTCGGCGGGCGCTTCGTGCTCGCGGGCCCACTTCTCGCGCTCGTCGAAGTTGAGACCGGTCAGCGTCCGAATCTGGTGTTTGATGGTGCGCTGGTGCGTGACGGCCTGGTTCACGTCGCCCGTGCCGGCCTCGCCCTTGGTTCGAATCATCGCCGCGCCCTCGTTGATGCGGCGGAGCGCCTCGGGGAGGTTGCGCGCGCCGCAGACGAACGGCGAGGTGAACTCGCGCTTGTCGATGTGGTAGTCGTTGTCCGCCGGGGTGAGCACCTCGCTCTCGTCTATCATGTCGACGCCGATGGACTCGAGAATCTGCGCCTCGGTGTAGTGGCCGATGCGGGCCTTGCCCATCACCGGAATGGAGACGGCGTCGATAATCTCCTTGACCGTCTCGGGGTCGGCCATCCGGGAGACCCCGCCGCGCTTGCGGATGTCCGCCGGGACGGCTTCGAGCGCCATAACGGCGACTGCGCCGGCTTCCTCCGCGATTTTCGCTTGCTCTGCGTCGACGACGTCCATGATGACGCCGCCCTTCTGCATCTGGGCGAACCCGCGCTTGACGAGTTCGGTCCCGCGCCGAAGCTCCTCCAGGTCGGTCTCCTCTGGCATATCCGTCGCTTGCGACTGGGTTTACTTAAGCGGTCGCTTCCATCCGTCAACCGTTCGCATTCCGCACAGGATGTGTTTCTGGGCCGCCAACACCGGCCGCAGTCACCGAGACCGGCATCACTTTTGCATCCCCCCGCTTCGGCGTGGGTATGGACGCGGCGACCCGACTGCGCCGACTGCTCGACGACGACGACCTGCCGGCGGGAACCGACCTCCCGCGGTGGCTCGCACCCCTGCCGGAGTGGCTGGAGAACTTCGGCCTCAACATCGCGTGGCTCGTGGTCGTCATCAACCTCGTCGGGACCGCCTTCGGCTTCTGGTACTACGGCTACCAGTTTAGCATCGAACCGACCGCGATGTGGCCGCTCGTCCCCGACAGCCCCGTCGCCACGCTGTTCATCGCGCTGTCGCTCGCGCTCTGGAAACTCGGGCGGTCCAACGAGTACGTCAACGCCCTCGCCTTCTTCGGCTGTCTCAAACTCGGGCTGTGGACGCCGTACGTCCTCCTCGTGTTCAAAAGCGACTTCTCGTACCTCCACTGGGCGATGTACAACTTCCTCTTCTGGAGTCACCTCGCCATGGTCGTCGAGGCCTTCCTCATCCAGCGGTACGCCGAGTTCCCGTCTCTCGCCGTCCTCGTCGCGGTCGGCTGGTACGGCCTCAACGACCTCGTGGACTACTTCGTTCCCATCGTGGGCACGCCCCACCACACGCTCATCCCGGCCGAACCAATCGTCGACGGCGTCGTGCAGCACGTTTCGCCCGCCCACGAGTACGCCGCGGCGGGCGCGGTCCTCCTGACGGTCGCGGCGACGTTCCTCGCGCTCGCGACGCGGGTCGCGAAACTCGAACGGGGCGGCATCGACTGACCGAGAACCGACGGCGCGTCGGCCGACCCGGACGTAGCCTTTTGTCCCGCCGCCCCTAACGGGCGAGCCATGCGCCTCTTCGACCACGTGGCCGACCTGCCGCTGACCGTCGAGTCCGTCTCCCGCGACCGCTTCGAGAGCGACACGTCGAGCGGCTTCCTCCGCAAGACGACGGTGTTCTCGCTCGCCGGCGACGGCGCGGTCGGCCGCGGCGAGGACGTGACCTACGACACGGAGGACCACGACGCCCTCGCCGACGCCCCCGAGGACGCCTTCGACCTCGCCGGAAGCTACGACTCGTTCGCCGACTTCTCCGCGGCGCTCGACGGGGTCGACCTGTTTCCGACGAAGGAGCCCGAGCGCGAGACGGCCGAACACTACCGGCGCTGGGCGCTCGAATCCGCCGGGCTCGACCTCACGCTCCGGCAGGCCGGAACCGACCTCGCGTCCGCCGTCGACCGCGAGCGTACCCCGCTTCGCTTCGTCGTGAGCACCCGCCTCGGCGACCCGCCGTCGGCCGACCGCGTCGAGATGCTCCTCGACCGCGACCCCGACTGTGAGTTCAAACTCGACCCGACAACTGACTGGCACGATGAGCTTGTGTCGTCGCTCGCCGCCCACGACTGCGTTCGCATCCTCGACCTCAAGGGTCAGTACGAGGGGACCGACGTGGACCAAGCGCCCGACCCGGAACTCTACGAGCGCATCCTGTCGGGCTTCCCCGACGCGGTCGTCGAGGACCCAGCGTTCACCGACGAGACGCGCCCGCTGTTCGACGGGCACGAGGGCCGCGTCTCGTGGGACGCGCCGATTACCGGCGTCGCATCCGTCGAGAGCCTGCCGTTCGAGCCGTCGTGGCTGAATATCAAACCCTCGCGGTTCGGCACGGTCGAGTCGCTGTTCGACACCATCGAGTACGCCCACGAACGTGGAATGTCGCTGTACGGCGGCGGCCAGTTCGAACTCGACGTGGGGCGGGACCACATCCAACTGCTCGCGTCGGTGTTCTACCCCGACGGTCCGAACGACGTGGCTCCCGGCGAGTACAACCTTCCCGAGCCGCCGGCGGGACTGCCGACGAGCCCGCTCGAACCGGGCGACGACCCGTCGGGGCTGGAGTTCTAAGAACCGAAACCCGGCCGTTCCAGAGAGACGCGTCGAGGGGTGCGCTGGCCGCGTTACTCGCCTTGCTGTACTTCGAATATCTCGTCGGCGACGAGGCCGTGGGCCTCTTCGTGGACTTTCGCCCCCGCCTCCTTGTTCGGTGCCTCGAAGAGACAGAAGACCGCGCCGTCCTTCTCGTCGACCCAGTAGTGCTTGTAGTTCACCCCGTACTTGCCCTGCGTCTCGATGTCGGCGCGGTGGGCCTCAGCGACGTCTTTCGCACTTCCCTCTACGTTCCGGTGTACGTCCATGTATAGCGGCATGGTTGCTAGTATATAGCACGCCAGCGCTGATAATCGTTCTTCACTATTTACCAGAATGTACTGACACAAGTATCAGACGCCAACTTAGTCGAGTATTCCCCGGTTCGAACCACGCGAAGTGTGATCAGATAATCGTCAGATGCGCGACGCCGTGACGAACGCCGCATCCGTGCGGGCCGGGCTGAATCGGTTCTCTCCCGTAGCCCGCTTCACCGACGGCTCACTCGTCGCTGTCGGCGTGGGCACGGACCCACAACTGGCCGATTCGGGAGAGGCGCGTCCGGTAGGACTTCCCGCGTTCTTCCTGTTCGATGTAGCCCTTGCCGCCGGGGCCGAGGCGGTCGACGTTGTAGATGACCTTCGACCGGAAGGAGTCGGTGTACTCCTCGTTCATCTCGCGGGCGAGCGCCTCCGCGAGTTCGGAGACCGAGCCGAACTCGCCGTGTTCGCCGAGTTTGAACAGGATGACCTCCTCGAACGGCTTGACGTTAGAGAAGGAGGCCACCGGGAGTTCGACGATGTGGCGGCCGTCTATCTGCTTCGCACCGATGGTCGTCCCGCGCTCGTCGAACTCCGACAGCAGGTCGGAGGTGGCGTCGAGGCGCTCGCGGATGCGGTCGGCGTCGATTTCGCCCGATTCGAGGAGGTCCGAAAGGAGCGCGCGCTCGGTCCGTAACTCCTCTGCGAGTTCGGTTTCGAGGTACTTCTCGGGGGCCGTGTAGTAGGTGTGGATGCGCTCGCGGTCGGCCTGTCGCTCGACCATGATGGAGTGGGCCGCGGTGGCGAACGCGAAGGAGACCGGCCGAGGCATCGCGCTCACGTTGACCCAGACCTCGCCGGGTTCGTCGTCGTCGCCGCGGAGTTCGTCGTCGGCGTCGAGTTCGGCGTTGATGAGGTCGTACGCCTGCTCGAACGCCGCGTCGTAGTCGTACACGTCGTCGACGATGACGCGCTCGGTCTCCGCGCCGAGGAGGTTCTCGAAGTCCTTGCCGAGTTTGCCCGAGAGGTTCCGCGAGTACTCGACGTTCGCCTCGCTCCCGACGGCCCCCTCGAGGAGGATGACGCGGTCCACGTCCAACTGATCGCGGATGAGCGGCGCGATGAGTCGGTCGTAGTCGAACCCGACGGGAACGATGTGCGTCTGCATACGTGGTACGTGGGTACGGTGCTTATAAAAAGCACCAGTTCCCTTACCGTTGAACCACACATCGAGGATGTGCGTCCCCCAGCCGTCTCGGATTTCGTGAGAAACGACGGGGGAGTATCACATAGTAGTTGCGTTCGAATGAGTCAATTCATTGAGGTGTGGGATAGGTTGCGAGAATGGCGTCAGTCCGGTAGTTTCATACTCTTGATTAGAAAGATGAACCTGAATGTCTGGAAACCTTAGTGAATATCTTGTTGACGGCGAGGAAATTATTATAGAATGGACCGGGGGAATTAAACCAGATGGTGAACTTGAAGGTCAAGACAAAATTAAGGCCGCTAAAAAGTCAAGTGGAGTGAGTTTTGCGGCCACAAATCAACGGATAATCTATCTTGACAGAGAAGGTGGATTCAAAGATATTGATTATCAGCACATTAGTTCCGTAGAATCTAAACCAAAAACCCGGAACGACCCGAACAAACAACAACTGTTAGGAATGGCTGGCGTAGGCCTCGCCTCATTTAGTATTGGTGGCTTTCTGTTCAACCCGGTATTCGGAATTTCTCTGTTGATTTTGGGTGTATGTGTTACGCTATACGCAATGAAACTCGCAGGTGGCTTCGTAGAGACGTTCAATTTGGATAAAAAGGTGGTTGGACAGAGTATAACGCTCATCACCGGCGACGAAGCCCACCCGCGCGTCAACATTACCACAGACAATGAAGTGGGGCCTGAACTGTCAAAGGTAGTCCGTGAAACTAAAGCAGATTAATGAAGATTGACCCGAGAAACGAAATCCATTGAGGCATTGCCTTATTCCACTAAGTGGTTGAAATATTCTCCAATTTAATGAAACACGTATTTAACAACCCCTTCTGCGAAATTATTTGCGTGAACTCTCCTATGATATAGTTGGTGTGCCGAGGGCCATAGGCCAATTATGAAACCGAGGACGCTGGCGAAAAGGGGGATGGTACAGCAGAAAGAGGTGTTGGGGGGAATGTGTTTTTAATCCAAGAGGTCGTGGCAACAGACATACGAAAGATGGACGGTCAACAATATCGACACATTCTGTACTATTCACCGTCGCATATCGAGCAACTATTTGTCGACAGGATTGGCGAAGAGACAGAGGTCGTGGAGGAAACAGAGACACGGTTTTCCCAAAGACTGGTGGCTGGCCTGAACGTGTTTCTGAACGGAAGCGTCGAAGGGAAGCACCAGACACGAAAAAACGTCATGAAGTCAGTCAACCAAAGCGAGGAACACATACAGACCAAGAAGGTCGTCAATGACCTACTTCAAGACGAAAGCATCCCGCGAATCAAGGGTTTAGATTTGGATGACGTCTCTCCTCTGTACCGGTTTTCTTGTGAGTGCCAAATCTTACCGAGCGAAGAAGACGAGTTTAGCGATTCAAAGTTAGTTGAGGTAGTTGGGAAAGAGGGGGACATCAAATTCAGAGGTGTCACATCTTTGGAAAATTGGAGTTCACTGAGTGATACGCTCTTTGCGGTCAACAACGACATTCCGTATCCACTGGACGGAATTATCCAACTTCGTGACGTCAACGACCAGATGTTACGCGAAGTATCGGATGGATGGGAACTCGAACAAGCAGACTGTGACGTCAATTTCGTATTCATATGCCAGTCAAACCAAGATGAGGTCCAGAAATGGTGGAACAGGAGAGACTTGTTGGGTGAGTACTATGAACAGAAATCAGACTGAGAACTGCATTTAGCACCTACAAAGATACAGGACCGGGGATTTTGACTTCGTCAAGCCCGTCGTCGATGTCGACGTGAGGATAGAGTTGTTCGACCGCGTGATTGAACCAGACCCTCACATCAGACTGCATATACGCTTCTGCGAAGGTGTTGTTTCGGTCGAAGGTTTCATCTCCTGATTGGTTCACAGCGGCCTGCAGATTGATTATGTGACCATAGAAAGCCACGATTGCCTCTACTTCATCATCAGAGAGTATCGTGAGGTCGTCAGCATTGTTCTCGTAGATGGTCTTTCGTAAGAACTGACCTTCTGGACCGAATGTTCCAGCGAGATATGGCCGAACAGTCATCATCTCGGCCCATATCGCTCGACGAAGATTGTCACGTTTCTTTCGCTTATTCCAACTCTCCCATAGGATGTTAGCAGTAGCACCAAGAACCGCCCCAGTGAGCGTGGCGGTGGCGAGAACCAGTGTGCTTCCCTGAATTGTAATCATTGGTTGACAGACAGTTCACGAGTATGAAAAGAGTTGGTGGTCATCAATGGCCAGGTTATGACGTCCCCAAACTACTGAACGAAACGCGATTTCTGTTCCGGGGACGGCTTGGCTACCGAGGTCCGCGATAATGCCGTCCACTTAGCGGAGTACTCCAGTCAACACTACAAAACGATTTTGTTGATAGTGGACTTTTTGGCGATATAATTGTGTGATTATAAAACACGGCTCCAAGAAAAATCGAGCCGTTATCGACGTTTCTGTCTACTCTGGAGATGAGGATTGTGACGTCCACCATAGTATACTACTACTACTACTACTACTGTATACTACTCTACTACTACTACTGTATACTACTCTATTACTACTGTATACTACTACTACTACTCTATTCTACTACTCTACTATTCTATTCTAAACCTGCTGAGTAAGCCCCTCTTCGGATTAAGAATCCCTGAAGTGCTTCTGCTGTGGGCCCATACTTCGATTTACCCCATGCAGGCCGTGAGAAATCGACGAATAGAGACCAACTGATTTTCTCGGTCACAAGTCTCTGTTTAGAATCTAACCAGAGGCCCATATTTATCCGCTGTCGCGTTTTTAATCCCTGTATGTGGTTTGGGACGTTTTGGTTAAATAAATCGGATGTGGCGCAACTGAGGCAGTTCAGAAGGAGCGGGTGTTTTTGATATTCCAGACTAACCAGAATTTGACAATCTCGCTATTTTCTCCTGATGGCTCATAACTTTTCAATATTGGCCAACCATGGTGAAGGTGCAATCTCGGACGCAACTCTGTCTCTGAAAATAGCGATTCACTGGAATACCCAAATTCAGGTTGATGGATGGTTGACGAATATTATCGGACAACAGTTAGTACACGAAGTCGGTCTTCAATCGTAACTTATGGTAACTCCGTCTCAATGCTTGCACAAATTTCTCTGGATTTTGAGGCAGAGTCCAGAGCCTCTCCGGATTATGAATTGGGTCTGTCAAAAGTCCATTTAGATGACAAAAGTGGCGTGCTGAATATTGGGGGTTGCATTTAGCAGTCTGAACAGCATTACTTCTCCCTAAGGTCAGTTGTACTATCTCAACATCGCACAGACCGGAGTCTGTATGTGAATCATTTCCGCGTGAAACCAGATATCAGGTAAAGCAAGCAGTTGAAACATCAGAGTACTCATCCCCAACCATGTCCACATATGCTTCCCATATCTCGGTTCCGGACGATATATCGTCACTCTCACTAACTATATTGTCAATGAAGTATTGCTCCTCAGTATCATTCAATATCCGTTCTATGTGGCGTGTGAAAATCTTCTCTGCCTCAATATCATCTGAGTAATCAACTTCGTGGAGGCAGTCCGAATTCGGACAGGACCATTTGCTCGTTCGACGGAGGTTGCGTTTATTTTTACCAGTCATCTCAGTTTGGCATTTTGGACAACGGGGTGTTCTATCGATGTCTACTGTGAATCCCCCGTTAGAGACAGTTGCCTCACAACGCCATGCAACGCCCTTTTTTTTGATACACCCGGTTATATCAGAAATGTTTGTAGTCCAATTTTTTGAACCACCGTCATCTCCTGACGTGAATCTACCAATCAAAAAGCCAACGGATAGCAGTCCCACCAGATAGAAAACCTCAGTAAGCAGCCCAAGTGGTAGAAGTTCTATAACATCTTGAATAGCGTTTGGCAGGGTCGCAAATACCGATACAAAAATCGGGGGATAAAACTTTGCAGCTGCTGGAATTCCAGCCAACAGTACCATTACCCATGTAGCAATATTCTTTCTGCCAAACCACGAACCCATTGTAGCAGCCAATTATTCCAGTTGTTATGTATCTGATGGTGAACGACAAGTGGTTCGTACCTTCCTGCATTCGTGTGCTGTATTCAGCATGGTAAAAAACAGTCCTCGGTTGATGGTTTCAACACAGCGTACTCTTCGCTGATTACAACCCTTCGAGGTATGCCCTCCGTTGTTCGACTTTCACTTCTTCTGAGCGTCGGTCGTAGTGCGCTTCCAACACGTCGGGACTGACGTTCATACGGTCGCTGACAACCTCCACAGGGACGTCGTTGGTGAGGTGATGAGTGATTGCACCCCGTCGCCATGCGTGCGGGCTACGGGATGATGGACAGACTGACGGCGCTTTCTCGGGGCCACAGAGTGCTTTACACGAATCGGTGCTACGACCGTGGGGGCAGTGTCCCCCGTTGTACTGACAAGGATGGGTCCACCGATAGCACGTCTCCCGAATAGTCGACTTCGAAACTCGCCCAAACTTCGTAGTGAGAAGCGGGCGTCTCCCTGCCTCTTCGGTTTCCTTCTCGCGGTTGAAGTCGATATAGTCATTCAGTACTTGGCACGTGTCGGGACTCAACGCGATGAGGCGTTCTCCCTTCTCCTGATTCTTCAGCGGAGTACCGTCACGGTGCTTTGCACGAATACGTTGATTCCCTCGGTCGTAGTCGTCGACGTCGAGTGCCCTGATTGTCCCTGAACGCGCACCAGTTCGCCACAGAAGCGTCAGAATCGTGTGGTGGAGTGAGGCGTATTGGAACCGGGAAACGTGGTCAAGAACGGCCTGAGACTGTTCGGGGTCGACCAACACATCACGTTCTCTGTCGCCTTGCCCCAAACTCGGGGAGAGAATCTTGTTGTGGAGGTCGGGAGAGACGGCGTCAATGGATTCGCAAAATCGTATGAACGTCCTGAGCGTATCGAGTTGGGCTTTCAGGGAAACAGGATTGAGGTCTTCAGCACGGTACTGCTTGAATTGGAGAAGATTCCGACCGGAGAGTTCGTTGAGGTTCTCGATTCCTTCTGACGCACACCAGTTGGCGAATCGAGTCAGTTTGTAGCGGTACGAGTCGAGCGTCTGTTCTGCTAATTCGGCTTGCCTATCGGTGAGGTACAACTGGACACCTTCGTTCGGAGATAGTGGTTCGAGTTCGGACATTGTGTTCTCCGAAACCCGAGCGCAGCGAGGGGTGGCGCGATGAGTCGGTCGTAGTCGAAGCCGACGGGAACGATGTGCGTCTGCATACGTGGTACGTGGGCGGGGTTGGTTATGAATCCGACCAACTGACCCGACTGTCACTCCCCGTCCCACACCGCTCGGCCCCACCGCTCCCACACCAGCCACGCCGCAACCCCACCGACGAACGCGACACCCAGATTCACGACGACGCCCACGAGGCCGATAGCGACCACGAGGGCGTAGCCGTCCGCGCGGGTCAGGCTGGTCAGGCTCGTCCGCGCCAGTTGCAGGCCGATAATCGCCAAGACAACGCCGAGCATGGCGACGGGGTAGGCGGCGACCACGTCCACGGCGAACAGGGCGACGAGGACGTAGCCGACGCCGAGAATCACGTTCGCGCCGGCGGTCCGCGCGCCGAAGGCGTACTTGCCGGCGACGCCGCCGCTGCCGTGGCACATCGGAAAGCCGCCGAGAGGGACCGCGAGGAGGTTCATCGCGCCCATGCTGGTGGCGAGTTCGTCGGCGGAGACGTCGCGGTCGAAGTAGTCCGCGAGCAGGACCGACGTGGCGAGCGCGGCGTTGCCGACGGTCATCGCCAACTGGGCGACTGCGGCCTCCGCGACGGAGAACGAAAGGTTGTCGAGCGAGAGCAGCCGGGCGTCGCCGACCGACGGGACCGCGAGCGACAGGTGTCCCACGTCGACGACGGCGACCGCGCCGCCGACCGCGAGGACGGCGAGGGCGCTCAGGTTCGAGCGCTTGGTGAGGAGGGCGACGGCGGCGACGGCGACCGCGAGGCCGGCGAGCGGGAGGTCGCCCGCGCCGAGTTCGAGCCCGGTCGACAGGAGGACGAGCGCGACGCCGAACTGGACGCCGCGGACGACCGGCGCGCCGATGTAGCGGCTTACGCGGTCGAGCGAGCGAGTCCGACCGATAGCGAGGAGAACGACGCCGAGGCCGAACCCGGCGAGGAGCGCCTCGCCGGTCGTAACCGTCTCGGCGAGGACGAGCGCGGCCAGCGCCTTCATCGGTTCGACCGACAGCGGGGCCGCGTAGTACAGCCCCCAGACGACTTGAAACACGCCGAACCAGACGAGCACGACGGCCAGCGAGAGGTCGGTCAGGCGGGCGACGGCGACGACGATAGGGAGGACCGTAACCGAATCTCCCACCGCGCCGGTGAACTCGTGCCACGAGAAGTCCACCGCGAGCTCGTCGCCGTACGGGAACGAAACACCCATCGGAGGGTGATTCCGCGCCGACGGGGAAATGTATTTGCGTAATCGTAAGCCGGAACCGTCATCGGTCAGCGAAACTGAAATAAGTCACGTCGATTCCCGCAGGCGTCGACCCCGACGCTCACTCGAACGTCGAGAGGTCGAAGTGGACGCCGCCGCGGAGGTAATCGATGCCCATGAACAGCATCACGGGGGCGAGCAGGAGCGCGGACAGCCCGCCGAAGTAGGGGTCGCCGCGGGCGTCGAGGACGGACGACAGGCCGTTGGCGAGCACGGCCAACCCGAAGCAGACGTAGCCCGCGCCCGCGACGACGTGCCACCGGAGCGTCGTCGACCCGAGAGCGACCGATTCGCGGATGCCGGCGACGACCAACAGCACGCCGGCGGCGGTAAACAGCGCGAACCGGGCGAACGAAACCGGGTGAGCGGGCGCGCCGAGAAGCACGAGGCCGACGGCGATGAGCAGGTCGAACACCCCGACGACGGCGAGAAATCGGCGGTCCATGTGCCACCGTCTCGGCGGGGATATGAAAATCTGACTACAGCTTCGTGGACGGCCGGCGGCGAACGCGACGACCACTCACCGCGTCGCCGACAGGTCGGCCGACTCGACGACGGTTGCGAACTCCCGGTTCAGGTGCGCCAGCGCGGTACGGTGCATCTCGTCGGCCGAAAAGCGCTCGCCGTCGTGGCCTTCTCGGTCGAACGTCGCGGTCGCGTCCGCGGGGAGGTACACGTCGAAGCCGAGGTTCTCGGCCATCCGCGTCGTCGTCGAGACGCAGTGGTCGGTCGTGAGACCGCAGACGACGAGCGTCGAGCGGTCGCGCTCGCGGAGCCACGCTTCGAGGTCGGTGCCGATGAAGCCGCTGTTGACGCGCTTCGTGAACACCGGTTCGCCGTCGTCGGGTTCGGCCTCGGGCTTCCACGCGAAGCCCTCGCCGTCGCGCCGGAGCGGCGAGTCGGGTTCGGTGGAGTCGTGGCGGACGTGGACGACCGGGCGGTCGGCCGCGCGCCACGCCGCGAGCAGGTCGGCGACGCGCGCTTCCATCTCCGGGTTGTTGCGGTCGCCCCACGCCGGGTCGTCGAAGCCGACCTGCATGTCGATACAGACGAGAACGGCGTCGTCGGGGAGGTCGGCGGCGGTCATCGGCCGGCCCTCGAATTAGCGGCCGTCATCAGTCGTCCGCCGGGGCCATCGGCACCTTCGGGTGCTCGCGCGTGATGCGAATCGGGCACTCGTCGGGCGCTTGCGACTCGTCGGAAGAGAACATGTACTGCGGCCACTCACGGTCGCCCTCGACGCCCCAGTCGCCGAGGTCGGCGTGGGGGCAGACCCCGTCGTACTCCTCGATGCGGTTCTGGATGACCTCGCGGGCCTTCTGGCCGGCCTCGGTGTCGGCGGTGATGCCGTCGAACAGCGCGCGCGGCTGGAAGGTGATTTCGAGGCCCCACGGGCAGTAGCGGCTGACGCGCTCGTCGTAGAACGGCGCGCGGGTCGTCGGGAACATCGGTTCGCCGCCGAAGGAGAACTCCCATTTCGGGTCGTCGGGGTCGGTCGGGATGTCCGCCGGCCACGGCTCGGGGTCGTTGACGTGGAGGAACTGGAGGACGTGCCAGAGGTGTTCGTGGTAGTCGGCCTCGGTGAGGTCCTCCGCCGGCGGCTTGAAGAACGCGACGAGCGAGCACGCCTCGGAGTAGTCCGGGTACACGTCGAGGTATTCGAGGAGCGTGTCGCGGAGCGCCAACAGCGCGTCCTTGTCGGTCATCGAATCCACGAAGGTGTAGAGGGCGTCGCCGTTGCGCTCGGACTCGATGCCGAAGTAACACGGGAACGGCGCGCCGTCGCGGTCGCCGAGCATCGTCTCGCGGAACGTCTCGTAGTGTTTTCTCGCCCAGTCGGGGAGGTCGCCGTCGTCGAGGCGGCGGCGGAGCACGTCCTGCTCCATGAGCACTTGGTGGCCCGACTCGTTCATGCGCGCCAATTGGATTCAGCGGCTTTGAGGGTTCGGGTTCGGGGGGCGAACACGACCCTCGAAACCGCGGGTGACGACCCTTGTCGCCATCCGCGAAGCCGCCGTCGTCTCCGCCCTCAGAGCGGGCGGTCGAGTTTCAGGTACCGCGTCTCGTATCCCATCGACTCGTAACACGACCGGGCGGCGTCGTTGTCGGCGTGGACGCTCAGCGCGGCCCGTTCGCACCCGCGGTCGCGGCCCCACTCGTGGGCCCGTTCGAGGAGTTCCGTGCCGACGCCCTCGCCCCGCGCCGCGGGCGCGACGTAGAGGTCTTTCACCTTGGCGACCGACCCGCGGGCGAACACCGGCGGGGAGTCGGCGTCCGCGACCGTGACGTAGCCCCGGAGCGACCGCTCGGCGGAGTCCGACTCCTCCGCGGCCGCGACGGCGACGAACGTCCGGGTGTTCTCGGCTTCCACCTGCTCGGACCGGTAGTCGAGCGCCTCGGCCCGCACGTCCACGTCCTCGGCCAGCGCGTCGTAGTCGTCGATGTCGCCCATCTCCTCGGCGAACGGGAGCCACAGGTCGTCAACCAGCGCGTCCACCTCGTCGGCCTGAAGCGGTCGAATCTGCATGAGTCACCGACGACTCGTGGGAATGTCAAAAGGGTAACTGTGTTGAGCGTTCGGGACGATTCGTCGCGCCGGCCACACTCGAATCGGTGCACGACCGGCGCGCCCGCCTCACTCGATTTCGAGGCCGCCGGCGTCGGCTCCGTCGTCCGCGCCCTCGTCCCACTCCAGTTCGAACTCGATGCTCAGTTCGTAGGGACCGCCAGCGGGGCCCTCGCGTTCCGCTTTCACCTCGAACGTCGGCGACGCGGGCGGCTCCATCGTGACAGTCTGGTCGCCGGACTTCAGCGTAATCGGCTCGCCCGCGTCGAGCTTGTCGGCGACGGTTCGGAGATACGACGCGATTTCCGCTCGCGCCTGTCGGTTCTCGGATTTGAAGAGCACTTCTTCGGGCATGGACCGTAGGTTACACCCGCAGGGGGTTAAGCTTCGTTGCGGTGACGAAAATCGATGGGGAGAGGTGCGCCGACGGGTCAGTCGGCCCGGAGGCCGTCGGTGAAGCGGGACTGGTTCTCCTCGGGCGCGGCAGCGGTCATCGCGGAGACGCCGACGGTCAGAAGCGCCGACAGCGCCATGCCCCAGAGGGCGTAGTCCCACGTGAGGTAGGTCGCGCCGAACAGCGTCATCGACCCGACCTCTACCGCGGGGACGAACACGTGGGCGAGGTAGAACGCCTGCGAGCCGAGGATGCCGGCGAACATACCCGTTCGGGTCGTCCTCGCCCAGTAGAGCGCGACGATGACCGGCAGGGCCATCTGGGCGAACCCGCCGAAGGCGGTGTCGCCGACCGAGACGAGCGTGCCGGGGCGGAACAGGCTGGCGACGAAGGTGAGCGTGGCGAACAGCGCGACGCCGATGCGGGCGAGCCACGCCTCGCGGGCTTCGCTCGCGTCGGGGTTGACGAAGGGGCGGTAGAGGTCGCGGGTGAAGTACGACGACCCGGAGAGGAGCATCGAGTCCGACGACGACATCATCGCGGCCATCGCGCCGGCGATGACGAGCGCGGCGAACCACACCGGCGTGTACTCGTTGAGGAGCACGGGGAGGACGTTCGCGCCCTCGGGCACGGAGATGCCGAGGCCGGCGGCCCACGTGCCGAGGATGAACGCGGGCACGAAAAGCAGGACGACGAGGACGGGCCACAGGGCGAACGAGCGCTTGAGGACGGCGCTCGACTTGGCGACGAAAAAGCGCTGGTTTATCTGCGGGAACATCGCCACGCCGAAGGCGATGGTGACGGCCGACGAGATGATGAACTGCGGCGAGTAGAGGCCGCCGCCGAGCGCGAGGAACTCGGGGTTGTTCGTCGCGAGGGCGTTCGAGAGCGCCGTGGGGCCGCCGGCCGCGGTGGCCACCCAGCCGACCGCGAGCCAGACGACGCCGAGCATGAACAGCCCTTGGAGGGTGTCGGTCCACGCGACGCCGCGGAGCCCCGCGATGACGACGTAGGCGATCATGAACACCGTGATACCGGCCGCGCCGGCCCAGTACGGGACTATCCCGTTCGTCAGACCGACGATGGCCTCGCCCGCGCCCATCTGCTGGAGCATCACGTACGGGAACAGCCAAAACAGGCTGATGCCGGCGACGACGGCACGCAGGCGGGTCGAGCCGAAGCGGTCGCCGAGCATCTCGCCGAGGGTGACGTAGCCGTGGGCGCGACCGACGAGCCACTGTTTGTAGCCGACGACGTACCAGAGGATGGCGAACAGCACGCCGTCCATGACGCCCATCACGAGAATCCACTCGGGGCCGGCACGGTAGGCGAGGTCGGGGCCGCCGAAGAACGTGAAGGCAGAGAGGAGCGTCGCGAAGGTGGTAAACAGGAGGACGACGGTCCCGATGGAGCGACCGGCGAGATAGTAGTCCTCGGCGTCGCGGCTGGTCAGGCGGTAGGCGAGTAAGCCGACCGCGAGCGCGACCACGAGGTACGCGCCGACGACGCCGAGTTGGATACCGAGCGCCGAGACCATCAGCGACCCTCCCCGACGATGCCGCGGTCCCACGCCGTCCGGGTGAACAGGTGGAAGACGACTGCGGTCAGCCCCATCCAGCCGATGTGCCACCAGAGCCACAGCGGCAGGCCGGCGAAGACCCTGCTGTCGCCCCAGAGGAACCACGGAACGGCGAACGTCACGAGGATTGCGAAGACGGCAACCCAGCGGTAGTCGATGCGCACTCGCGTCATTCGTAGGAACGATAATCGACAATGAGGCGTAAATCTTACTCTATCGACCTACGCTGCCCCACATTGAAGAACTATTTTCTTCAACAGGGACGGTCGAACGACAGGAACCATCCACGGACGCGCACGCGACAGAGCCGACGCGAAAGGCGGGGTCGTCCGCGGGCGAATCGGCCGCCGGAGAATCGGCCGCCGGAACAGTTTCCAGCGGCGCGTGCGACCGGAGACACATGGACTTCGGTATTCAGCTGTACTCGCTTCGCGAGCTCGACGAACCGACGTCGGCGCTCGTCCGACGCGCCGCGGACGCCGGCTTCGACGGCGTGGAGTTCGCGGGCGTCGACGACGCGGCGGCGGTCCGCGCGGCCCTCGACGAGACCGGACTCGGCGTCCCCGCGGCCCACGTCCCCATCGAGGACCTCGAAGCCGACCTCGACGCGGTCTGCGAGCGATACGGCGCGCTCGGCGTCGAGACCCTCGTGGTTCCGTATCTCCCGCCCGAGGCGTTCGCCGACGCCGACGCGGTGGACGAGACCGCACACCGACTGGACGACCTGACCGCGAAGTGCGACGAGCGGGGCGTCAGACTGCTCTACCACAACCACGACCACGAACTCGCCGCGGTCGAGGGCGAACCCGCGCTCGACCGATTGGCCGAGGAGTCCGGCGTCGGTTTCGAACTCGACCTCGCGTGGATTCTCGCCGCCGGCTACGACCCCGTCGCGTACCTCGACCGCTACGCCGACCGGACCCCGGTCGTCCACCTGAAGGACGTCGTCCGCGACGCCGACGCGGAGCGCGGCGGTCGACCCGTGTCGCTCGGCGAGGGAGAACTCGACATCGACCGCTGTCTCGCGGCCGCGCGAGAGGGGTTCGTCGAGTGGGCCGTCGCCGAACACGACTTCCCCGAGGACCCGGCGGCGTTCTGCCGGGACGCGGGCGAGTTCGTCGGCGCGCACCGAACCGACGAGGAAGCGTGACAAATTACGTGGTCGGTCGAAACGGCGGGAGAGCGACGGTTCGCCGGCGTTTCGCGGGACACGGAGTCGGAGTCGAACGCCCCGCGAGCGTTCGAATCGTCGGCCACGATAGATATTTCCCTCGGGCGCAACTTATATAATGACGTTCGTGGGTCCGGCCCATGACATCATCACAATCATCACATCACCACCCCCAACGGGGTGACTTCACCAATGGACGACACTGCAAAATATCTCATTCACGCTTCCATCTCCGCCGACGGGGTCGTCGAACGGAGCGACGTCGTCGGGGCCGTCTTCGGCCAGACCGAGGGCCTCCTCGGCGACGAACTCGACCTCCGCGACCTCCAACAGTCCTCCAAGGTCGGTCGGATAGACGTACAGATAGACTCGGAAAACGGCCACTCGTTCGGCCAGATGACCATCGCCAGCAGCCTCGACAAGGTCGAGACGGCCATCCTCGCGGCCTCGCTGGAGACGCTGACCCGCGTCGGTCCCTGTCAGGCCGTCATCGAGGTCACGAACATCGAGGACGTGCGCGAGGCCAAGCGACGGATGGTCGTCGAGCGCGCCAAGGAACTCCTCTCGGAGTCGTTCGACGACACCGTGATGAGCTCGACCGAAATCCTCGAAGCGGTCAAAGAGAGCGTCCGCGTCGAGGACATCACCGAGTATCAGGGTCTCCCGGCCGGCCCCCGCGTCGCCGACTCGGACGCCATCATCGTCGTCGAGGGGCGCGCCGACGTGCTCACGCTCCTCCGCTACGGCATCAAAAACGCCGTCGCCGTCGAGGGGACGAACGTCCCCGACGCGGTCGCCGGACTGACCCAAGAGCGGACCGTCACGGCGTTCCTCGACGGCGACCGCGGCGGCGAACTCATCCTGCGCGAACTCTCGCAGGTCGGCGACGTGGACTACGTCGCCTTTGCGCCCGACGGCCGGTCGGTCGAGGACCTCGACCGCGCGTCGGTCGTCCGCGCCCTCAGGAACAAGGTCCCGCTCTCGTCGCTTCCGGACGACGGCGACGGTGACTTCCGGGCCGCCGTCGCCGCCGCCAACGGGACAGGAGACGTTCCGACGGACCCTCGCACGGAGTCGCCGACGACTGACGCGTCGTCGACTCCACCCGCAGACGGCCACGCGAACGGGCCCGCCGACGCGGTCAGCGAGCCACCCGCCGAGGCCGGCACCGGCGGTACCGTCACGGTCGGAAAGCCCACCGGCCCCGCGAGCACCGACGCCGACGCCGACGCAAACGGCGGGGTGGTCACCGAGTCCGAGGTCGAAGCCGTCGCCGAGGCGGTCGAACCGACCGACCAGCGTCCCTCGCTCGCCGACCACGTGCGCGAGGTCATCGCCGACGAGAGCGGCATGGCCCGGCTCCTGGACGACGACCTCGGCATCGACGACGAGGTCGCGGTCGAGAAGGTGTACGACGCCGTCGAGTACGCCGACCCCGCCCCGGCGCTCGTCGTCGTCGACGGCGAGGCGAGCCAGAAACTCGTCGACATCGCGGCCCAGCGCGGCGTCGAACACGTCGTGGCGCGCTCGGCCGGCGAGTACGTCAAAAAGCCCGTCAGCGTCCGCGTCAGAACCGCGGACCAGCTCCTCGACTGAGGACGGAACGTGGCCCGACGCCGGCCGAGACGGTCAGCCCTCGCTCGATTCGAGGACGAACCGTAGCCCGTCGTCGCCGTCGAACGCGTCCGGAATGCGGGCGTCCCGTCGGAATCCGAGCGCCTCGTAACAGGCACGCGCGCCGTCGTTCTCCGGATGGACCAGCAACGTGAGCGGCGCGTCTGACGCTGGACGAGAGTCCCGGTACGCTTCCACGAGCGCGGTGGCGCGGCCCTCGCGGCGGTGGTCGGGGGAAACCGCGAGTTCGGTCAGATGCGCGCCGACGGCGAGAAGGTAGCCGACCGGCCGGTCGTCGGCGTCGACGGCGACGAGAAGCGTCCCGACGGCGGGCCACGCGCCCAAGAGGTCGGGCGAGGGATGCGAGACGAGCCGTTGGAGCGATTCGACGGCCGGCACGTCGGTGTCGCGGGCGGGGCGAACGCCCGTCACGGCCGAGTCACCCCCGTCACAGCGGAATCCAGACGAGGACCGCGCCCAGCGCGCCGGCGAACGTGGCGAGGAAGTTGACCGCCTGGTTGCCGAGGCCGGCTCCCTCGACCGTCGCACCGAGCAGACTGTCGACCGTCATTCCGACGAGTCCGCCGGCGAGAATGGCGATAGCGGCCGTCTGCGCCGGCAGGGGAAGCACCAGCACGCTCACGCCGGCCACGAAGGCCGCGCCCAGCGCGCCGGCGACTTCGCCTTGCCACGTGACCGCGCCGTCGGTCCCGGCGGGAACCGGTTTGAGCGAGGTGATGAGCCGCGGCTGGTCGAACAGCCCGCCGATTTCGCTGGAGAGCGTGTCGCTCATCGCGGCGGCGGCCGACCCGGCGAATGCGAGGACGAGTAGGTCGCTGACGAACGGGTAGCCGAGCGTTTGCGCCGCGGCGTAGCCGACGACGGCGACGAGCGAGACGCCCGAGTTGCCGAGGACGTTGCCGGTGCCGCGAGCGCCGTCGTTGTCCTCGGCGACGCCGCGTTCGGCCTTGCTGTCGTACCGGAACTTGGTGGCGAGCGCGCCGACGCCGAAGAAGGAGACGAGCACGAGCGCCCAGCCGAAGCCGCCGAAGACGACCGCGAAGAGGAGCAGGAGGACGCCGGTAATCATGCCGGCGACTGAGGCCGTGCCGAGGGCGTAGGCGGCGTAGCCGAGCGCGACCGTGAGGGCGAGCGCGACGCCGGTCTGCGTCGGCGACACCGGCCCCGCGAGCACCTCGACGCCCCACAGGACGAGGCCGATAGAGAGCATGACGAGCGGGTCGTCGCGCTCGTAGAGGGCCGTCCGGAGCACCGCGCCGACGAGACCGCCGACGGCCGCGAGGAGGGTGAATCGGGCGAGCAGCATCGCATCGCCGGTCAGCGACGCGATTGCCGCCTGTCCCGCGGTACCGGCGAAGACCGCGGCCACGACGAAGCCCGCCGCGCGAAGCGACTCGTCGGACGTTCTCGAATCCACCAGTCGCGCGCCGAGGTTGCCGTAGGCGAGTGTCAACACCGCGGCGGCGAACACCGAAAGCGGCATCGTGACGCGCGGGACCGTCGCCAAGAGGGCGAGGCCGGTCGCGGCCAGTGCGAACCCGGCGAGCCCGTTGAGCCGGCCGTCCTGCCGGTCGCCGGGCCGCGCGAACAGCTCGAAGAGGGGGCCGTCGTCGACGACGAAGGCCGCCAGGAGCGCGACTGCGGCGAAGGGCGCGAACGCGGCCGCGCCGAGACTGGGGGCCGCGAGGGCCAACGTCCCGACGACCGCGAATCCGCCCGCTCGCCGTACCGTGGAAGTCACACCATTCGGTATCCCCGACGCGCACTTAACCCTCCCGACATCACCGACGACCGCACAACCGCGGGTCTGCGGCCCGGTGTCGGACGGACCGAACCTCGGTGCCGACACCGAACCCGAAGCGTTAGGAGAATCGCCGCGAGAACGACTCCCGTGGGACTGTACGACTCCTATCTCGCCCTCCGATTCCGCCTCGACGACGCCGACGCCCCCGAGCACGTGGCGCTCGTCATCACCGAGCGCGACCTGCTGGAACAGGGCGCGTACGAGACGCTCGAAGCCTTCGTCGGCTGGGCGTTCGAGTTCGGAAGCGACCGCGTCACCATCTCCGTGAGCGTCCTCGACGAGGCGGTCGTCCCGACGCTCGCCCGCGAACTCCGCGACCTCGACGTCCCCCAGCGAGTGGAGGTCCGCGAACCCGGCGACACCGAGCGCGCCGACGCCCCGGTGCAGGTGAGCATCGGCCTCGGCGGGAAACGCGAGTTCGCCTCTGTCGTCCGGTCGTTGGCCGCGGAGGTCGACGAAGGTGCGCTCGCCCCCGACGACATCGACGCCGCGGACATCGAACAGCGGCTCGTGTTCCCCGACGAGCCGGACTTCGTGGTCAAGACGGGCGCCGAGCGCCTGTCGGACTTCATGATTTGGCAGTCCGTGTACGCGGAACTCTACTTCACCGACGTGAACTGGCGGGACTTCAGGAAGCGCGATTATCTGCGGGCGTTGCGGGACTATCAGGACCGGCAGCGGAGATTTGGTCGATAGGCCAAATCCCGTGACAGCGTCGCTGGCACGGTGGATGGCCGATGAGCGTCAGCGAATCGTCCAAACGCTATCGCGCTCGGAGAGTGCGACAGAAGTTCGGCCGGTAGGGCGAATCACGCCGGTCCGCTTTCTCGGAGAGCGAACGCCGTTAGTCCCACGACCGGCGCCCGGTAGTTCGCTCCCGAGAGATTCGCTGTGCGCCTCGAATCAACAGCGCGACGCCGAACCAGAACCCGAGCGTGTAGGCGACGACCGTACCGACGTACAGCGTGAGTTCGGTCGTGAACCGGAGGTTGACGATTTCCGCGCCGGCGACGAGGAAGACGCCCCCGAACAGTATCGGCGTCGGGGTCCGCTCTTTCGTGCTCCAGAACTTGGTCGACATGCCGATGACGGTCACGATGACCGTGACGACCGTCCAGTAGAGGCGAACCGACTCGCCAACCCCGAGTTCGATGGGCCCCCAGACGACCGCCGCGACGAGGGCCCACCCGGAAAGTACGACCAGGAAGAACGCGAGGAGTCCACCGAGGAGCTTCCGTCTGAACGACCCGCCAGACGGGGCTGAACGCCGTAGGACCAGGTCGACGACCTTCTTGTATATACTAATCGCCGCTACCCCCTCAAGGAAGCCCGTCAGTAGGACGATGACGACGGCAATCGGAGCGAAGACAGAGATCGAACGCGTCCCCCAAACCGTGACGCCGACACCGATACCTAACAGTATCACACCGAGAACGTCCTGTCCGGTTTCGACGCTCAACTCGTCGTCGGCGTCGACGAAGGGGAGCCCCCACGTCACGAACGTCGAACCGACAGCCAGCAGCGCTATCGACAGCCACTCAGGAACGTACTCGAAGAGGAACGATATCTGCATCATGTCTTCCCCAAGTACCGGTCGACGAACGCGACCGTGAAGATGTAGAACGCCAGCGCCATGAACAAAAGCGGGAACGCTACCGTCGACTCCCGCAACGAGTAGCCGAACGCGAAGTCGCTCGTCACGTCGATTCGGTCGACGTACCAGACGAGGACGCCGGGATAGACCAGCGTAGTGAACAGCCACAGGCCGAGAAAGTCGTCCACGTCGTCGCTCAGAATGAGAAACAGTCCCGTATAGCTGAAGAAGGTTCCGAGCAGGACGAGTGGCGGGTACACATCAAGCGTCTTCGCGACCCCGTCGGGGAGTGAGGGTGCGGCGACGAGGAACAAGTCCATCGCTTGCCACCAAGCAGACTACCGATAGTAAAGTTTGATGCCTCAACATGTTTTGATACCCGTGAGAACCGCCGCTCTCGCGGCGTTACTACAGTCCACAAGAGCAGTCGAGGAGCACGTTCCCGACTCTCAGTTGCCGAACAGATGCCCTCCACCTCGCCCAACAGAACAGACCTCCTCCCGCCGCCACCGCCGGCCAGCGAGTGGCTCGAAGACGGGCACGTCCTCCTCGCGCTCTCGCTGTTACTCGTTCTCTGGCTCAACCAGCCCGCCCCGCCGGACTGGCCGTGGGCGCTCGTCGGCGTCGCCGTCGTCCCGCTGTGGCTGTTCCTCGAATCGCGCTACGAGGGCTGGCGCTCGTGGGTTCCGACCGTCGCCTACGGCGGGGCAGTGCTGCTATTAGGGCCTCGGTACGAAGCCGAGTTCGTCGCCGTCGTGCTCGGGCAGAGCGCCGCGTTGCTGGGATGGCTCTGCTGGCGGACGTTCCAGCGGCGGGTTCGCCGGTAGGGTGACCCGCCGCCGTCTCTCAAACGGCTGTTTGCGCTTACAGAAGACATATTGTTAGACCGCTGAACGTTCCGACATGAACCGCCGCGAGATGCTGGCGTTGTCGGGGGCGGTCGCCGCCGCGACGATTGCCGGCTGTACGGGCGACGGGCAGTCGCCCGCCGAGACCGAGGCGACGGCCACCGCAACCACGACCACGGACACGCCGACAGAGGCCCCGAACGACGAACCGCCGACCGGCGAACCGAGCGTGGACGACGAGCAACTCGCCGCGCTCGCGGCCGGCAACGCCGAGTTCGCCCTCGACCTGCACCGACAGGTCGCGTCCGAACAGGGCGGCAACCAGTTCCTCTCTCCGTACAGCATCTCCGTCGCGTTGGCGATGACCTATGCGGGCGCTCGCGGAACGACCCGCGAACAGATGGAAGCGACGCTCCACTACACGCTCGGCGAGGACGTTCACCCGGCGTTCGCAGACCTACAGGCGGCGCTCGAAGCGCGGGAGACCGCTCGGGACCCGGTCGACGGCGACGAAGCCGACGCCTTCCGACTGGCCGTTGCGAACGCCCTGTGGGGCCGCGAGGGGTTCGCGTTCTCGGACGCGTTCCTCGACCGCCTCGAATCGAACTACGGGGCCGGACTCCGACGGGCTGACTTCGCCGGCGACCCGGACGGCGAGCGGGAGCGAATCAACGGGTGGGTAGCTGACCAGACCGAAGACCGAATCGAGGACTTGCTTCCCGCAGGCGCTCTCACGCCGAAGACGGCGCTTGTGCTCACCAACGCCATCTACTTCATGGCGCAGTGGGCGCACACGTTCGACCCCGAAGACACCGATGACGGGACGTTCACCGCGTTGGACGGGGGCGAATCGACCGTGCCGCTCATGCGGCAGGAACTCAAGGCGAACTACGCCGACCTCCCGAACGCGCAGGCCGTCGAACTGCCGTACGTCGGCCGGGACGTGTCGATGGTGCTTTTGCTCCCGGACGAAGGCGAGTTCGAGTCGTTCGAGCAAAGTCTGACCGCGAGCCGGCTGTTCGGCGTCTTCGAGGCGATGCAAAAGCGAATCGGCGATGTCGTGCTCCCGCGGTTCGAGTTCGAGACCGAGGTCCAACTCTCCGCGGCGCTGTCGAATCTCGGAATGCCCGCCGCGTTCGGCTCGGATGCTGACTTCGGCGGAATGGCCGAAGGTGACGGAGCGACCCTCGCCATCGACGAGGTGTTCCACAAATCGTTCGTCTCCGTGGACGAGGAGGGAACCGAGGCCGCGGCGGCGACGGGCGTCGTCGTCGCGACCTCGCTCCCGCCGAGCTGGGGCGAACTCCGGTTCGACCGGCCGTTCCTGTTCTGTATCCGCGACAGACCGACGGACGCGATACTGTTCTACGGCCGCGTCGTCGACGCCGGGGCCGCGCAGGGCGACGAGTAGCCGCGAAAACAGCGGGAATTGTCCTCAGTCGGCCGTCTCGTCGGTCCGCTTGGCCAACTCCGCAGATACCTCGTCGGCCCCCGACGAGGGGAGTTGCTCGCGGAGGCGACCCGCGACCGTGCGGGCGTCTTCTAACTCGACTTCGGCGACGGCCCGGACGAGCGTGACGGCCCGCTCGGTCCGGGTGCGCTGCCACGACTGCTCTCTGGACTCGTAGGTGCGGATGCCGCGCAGAAAGTCGACTTTCGAGAACTCCGGCCAGTAGGGCGCACAGAAGTAGACGGCGGCCTCGTTGCCGTTGGCGTGCCACGGCAGGAAGTTCGAGGTGCGCTCGTCGCCGCCGGGGCGGATGATGAGGTCCACGTCGCGGACGGGCTTTCTGGACAGGCGGCGGTCGACCGCCGACACGTCCACCTCGTCGGGCGAGAGGTCGCCGCGCTCGACCGCGCGACAGACGTCGCGTGCGGCCCCGAGGAGTTCGGCTCGGCCGCCGTACGCGAGGGCGATGTTGAGCGTGAACCCGTCGTAGTCGGCGGTCCGAGTCTCCGCGTACTCGACAGCGTCGCGGACGCGGTCGGGGAGCATGTGGACCTCGCCGATGGCGCGCACGGCGACCTCGCGCTCGTGGACGCGGTCGGCGTCGGCGAACTCGTAGAGCTTGTCCTCGATGAGGTCGAAGAGGGGCTGGCGCTCGTGTTCCGGGCGGTCGAAGTTCTCGGTCGAAAAGGTGTACAGCGTCAGTTCCTCGATGCCGAGTTCCTCGCACCACGTCAGCACGTCCTCGGTCGTCTGCGCGCCCGCCTTGTGGCCGTCGGGGGCGTCGTCGCCGTTCTTCCGGGCGTACCGGCGGTTGCCGTCCTGGATGATGGCGACGTGGGTCGGCCCGTCGTCTATCTCTCGGTCGAGCACCCGCTCGTAGGCGCGCCGAAAGCCGCGTTGGACCCACCCGAACATGTACCGTCGGTTGCCTTCCGAGGCTATGTGTCTTGTGGGTTACACCGTCGCACGGTGTCCCGAGGTCGGGAGATCGCCACAAAATGGCGGGTCATCACGACGGGCGACGAATCGCCATCCGTTTGTACCTCCCCGAGAAGACTCGGATATGAGCGAGACCATCGACGAGGACCTCTACCAGCGGACCCTCGCGCTGCTCGAACCCGGCGATATCGAACTCGTCGGGGCCATCGTCCACACCGACCTCACCAGCCGCGAGGACCTGGAGATGCAGGAGCTGACCGTCGAAATCAACGAGATTATCGCCGAACACGCGGGGAAGGGCGACGCGTGGATTTACGCCGGCAACGACGACACCGACTTCTCGTCCAATCAGTTCCAGGGGCTCTCCGTCGAGGACGACGAGTTCGTCTGGGAGTGCCAACAGCTCGTCCGCGACGGGACGTTCGACCTCGTGTTCTACTACGAGGCCATCGCCGACCACGACGCCATCGTCGAGGGCCTCGAAGCGCTCGACGACGTCGACCGCGTCACGCCGGTCCCCTGAGCGCGGCGGCGACCCGACGACGAGACACCTCTTTTACTTCGTGAGCGAGGGCGCTCGCTCCGCCCGCGTCGGCCGTTCACCGGCGGCTCGCCGGGCGTTCGCTTGGGTTCATCGCAGTGAGAACAAGCGAGGCGTTTATCCGCCTCGCATCCCGAGTGACGCGCATGATACAGGCGGACGCGGACCTCTCTCGTCTCGACCGCGCCATCGTCAACGCCTTCCAGGGCGGCTTCCCCGTCGTCGAACGTCCCTTCGAGCCCGCGGCGGCCGCGCTGCGCGAGCGCGACGTGGACGTGACGGCGACCGACCTCTGCGAGCGGGTGCGGACGCTCGACGAGGAAGGCGTCCTCTCGCGGTTCGGCGCGCTCGTCAACGCCGAGGAAATCGGCGGCACGGCGACGCTCGTCGCCATGCACGCGCCGCCGGAGCGGTTCGACGAGGTGGCCGAGCAGGTGAACGCCCACCGCGAGGTCGCGCACAACTACGAGCGCGAGCATCCCCACCTGAACATGTGGTTCGTCGTCTCGGTCGCCGAGGCGTCGCAGGTAGACGAGGTGCTCGGCGACATCGAGGACGAGACGGGCCAAGCGACGTACAACATGCCCAAGCGCCACGAGTTCCACGTCGGCGCGACGTTCCTCCTCGACGGACCCATCTCGGACGGCGACCTCGACCTCTCGCACCTCGGCCCCGACGTGGAGCCGACAGACGCGCGCACCCTGACGCCCGACGAGCGCGACCTCGTCATGGAGATTCAGGGCGGCCTGCCGATTACCGAGACGCCCTACGCCGACGTGGCAGAGGCAATCGGACAGGAGCCGGCGTGGGTGGTCGAGACGGTCAAGCGGTTCAATCTTGAGGGGAAGGTCCGGCGCGTCGGCGTCATTCCGAACCACTACGCGCTCGGCTACTCGGAAAACGGGATGACCGTCTGGAACGTCCCCGACGACCTCGTTGCGGAGGTCGGCCCCGAAATCGCCTCGCTGGACTTCGTCACCCACTGTTACCGCCGGCCGCGACACGAGGGCGTCTGGCCGTACAACTTCTTCGCGATGACCCACGGCCGCTCCGAAGAAGAGAGCGAGGCCCGCATCGAGCAGGTGCGCGAGGTCATGAGCGACTACTGGGACGTGGGCGACGACGACTGGGACACCCTGTTCTCGACGCGCATCCTGAAGAAGACGGGAATCAGGCTGGACGAACGAGCCGAGGCGAACACGGAGTGAGATGATTCCGCTTGTCCACGACCTCTCCGACGAGACGGTCGTCGTCTTCGGCGGGGGCCCCGTCGGCGCGCGGAAGGCCCACCGGTTCGCCCGCGAGGCGCGGACCGTCGTCGTCAGTCCCGAGTTCGCCGACCGCGACTTCGGCGACGCGGAGCGCGTTCGGGCGGCCCCCGCGCCCGACGAGGTTCCCGACTGGGTCGAACGGTTCGCCCCGGCGCTCGTCGTCGCGGCGACCGACGACGACGCGGTGAACGACGCCGTCGTCGCGGCGGCCCGAGACGCCGGCGCGCTGGTCAACCGAGCCGACCGGAGCGGCGAGCGCGACGCGGGGAGCGTGGTCGTCCCGGCGACCGTCGAGGACGGCGACGTCTCGGTCGCCATCACGACCGGCGGCGCGAGCCCCGCCCTCTCGAAGCACCTCCGAGAGCGCGTCGAAGCCGAGTTGGAGGGGGCAGGCGAGATGGCCGCGTTGACCGCGGAGCTTCGCGCGGAGCTCAAGGCGTCCGACCGGTCGCCAACAGAGCGCCGTGATGCGATTCGCGCGGTCGTGCGAAACCCGTCAGTTTGGAAGGCTTTACGTACCGGCGACGCAAACCCCCGCCAAGAGGCAGCGCGCGTGATACGAGACACACAGCGAGGTGATTCATGAGAGATTCGGGCGTCATCTCCGGTGTGAGCGTCGCCCACGACCGGGCCAGCGTTCGCGAGATAGAAGCCGCTTCGAGCGACGACGTTCAGACGGTCGTCGAGCGACTCCTCGCCCGCGACGGCGTCTCAGAGGCCTTTTCGCTTCAGACGTGTAACCGCGCCGAGGCGTACGTCGTCACCGACGACGCGACCGACGGCCGCCGCGCGCTCGACGACTTCGCTCCCGACGTCCGAGACGGGAGCGTCCGCTACATGGACCACGAAGAGACCCTGCGCCACCTCATGCGGGTGGCGTCGGGGCTCGAATCGCTCGTCCTCGGCGAGGACCAGATTCTCGGACAGGTCAAAGCCGGTATCGAGGCCGCCCGCGAGCAGGACGCCATCGGCCCGATGCTGGAAGACGCGCTCATGAAAGCCGTCCACGTCGGCGAACGCGCCCGCGAGGAGACGGCCATCAACGAGGGTGCCGTCTCGCTCGGGAGCGCCGCCGTCAGGCTCGCCCGGGCCGAGCTCGACGCCCCCATCGGCGAGGTCGACGCCCTCGTCGTCGGGGCCGGCGAGATGGGCACGCTCGCGACGAAGGCGCTCGCGTCGGTCGACGTGGGCGACCTCGTCGTCGCGAACCGGACGGTCGCGAACGCCCGCCACCTCGCCCGCGAGGTCCCGGGCGTCTCGAAGGCCGCCGGGCTGGGCGACCTCCGCGGTCGCCTCCGCGACGCCGACCTCGTCATCACGGCCACGAGCAGCCCCGAGTACGTCGTCACGCCGGAGGAGCTGTCGGACGGCTCCGAGACGATGCTCATCGACATCGCCCAGCCGCGGGACGTCGACCCCGCCGCCGCCGACCTCGACGGCGTTCGCGTCCGCGACATCGACGATTTGGAGACGGTGACCGACCGGACCGCGGAGCGCCGCGAGCGCGCCGCCCGCGAGGTCGAGGCGATGATTGACGACGAGTTCGACCGCCTGCTCGCCGCTTACAAGCGGAAACGCGCCGACGAGGCCATCAGTTCGATGTACGAGGCCGCAGAGCACGTCAAGCGCCGCGAGGTGTCGACGGCGCTGTCGAAGCTCGAAGCGCAGGGCGACCTCACCGACGAGCAGCGCGAGACGGTCGAGTCGCTCGCGGACGCGCTCATCGGCCAAATTCTCGCCGCACCGACCAAGAGCCTCCGCGACGCCGCCGGCGACGACGACTGGACGACCATCCAGACCGCCATGCGGCTGTTCGACCCCGGCTTCGACGACCTCGGTGGATCAGACCCCGCCGAGCCGTCCGGGCCGTCCATCGAGTTCTCCGGCGAGCCGCCGGAGGACCTCGACCGCGAGGCGCTCGAAGGCGAGGTGCCCCGGCGCGTCCTCGAACAGCTCTCGGACGACTGACGGGCGAAGCGGCCGACCGGCGAACCTTCTTATCCGAACGCGGAGCCACTCCGCGACGATGTCACCGCCCAGACCGTCAGCGACGGGCTTCGTGCGTCGTTCCCGTACCGACGCCGCCACCCGAGAAGCCGCCGGCCGCGCGCCCCCGGCGCTCGGCCATCGCCTCGTGAACCGCCTCCGAGCGCGAGCGCGTCGCCGCCTCGTCGATGCGACCCCGGAGCGGCGGATTCGCGACCTCGACGGCGTCGCTCGGGCGACCGTCGTCGGCACGGTCGCGGGAGTCGCCGGCGACGGGCCGGCCGTCGAAGCCTGGAGGGGAGCCGAGCAAACAGACGACGACCAGCGAGGCGGGGGCGAGCGCACGGTCGTCGGCCGCGCGACGCGCCCGTTCGTCCTCCGGGACGCCACCGGCGAGATTCGGGTCCGCGTCCCGCCGGACGGACACGTGGTGTTCGGCGGCGACGGTGAGGGTGGCGTCGTCGCCCGCGGCGACGAGGTCGCGGTCACGGGGCGAGTCGCTCGCGGCCGCGGCGGGCGGCGACTCCTGACCGGGCCGCGGTTCGTCGTCCGCGCGGACGCGACCTGACAATCCGGCAGAATCCTTATCGGGATGCCACCCGACGGATTCGGCATGGCAGAGCTGCTCTCGGACGACGAAATCGACGCACAGCTCGGTTCGGACTGGGAACGCGACGGCGACGAAATCGTCCGCGTCTACGAGTTCGACGACTACCTCGACGGCGTGGCGTTCGCCGCCAGCGTGGGCGAGGTCGCAGAAGAGGAGTTCCACCACCCCGAGATAACGATTCGGTACCAGGAGGTCGAGGTCCGCCTCACGAGCCACGAGGAGGGTGGCATCACCGACAAGGACCTCCGGCTCGCCGACCTGTTCGACGACGAACTGTGAGCGACGAGGGGACCGCGACGCTCACCTACGTCTTTCGGGTCCGCTTCCGCCTCGACTCGGCCGCCGGCGTCGAGACCGACCCGCGGGAGTTCGAGACGACGGTCCGCGTCACGCCGCCCCCGCCCGGCGAGGAGGGCTGGCTACTGTTCCGCGACGCGCTCTGGCGGGGAGCGGTGAACGACGAGCGCCACGCCCGCGACCTCGCGGCGTCGTGGCTCGACGTGCCCGTCGTCTCCTGCGAGTTCGCGGAACTCCGGGCCGACGAGGCGTCGCTGGACGCCTTCCGCGAGGCCGTCGCCGCGGACCTCGGCGCGTTCAACGCCGAGTCGGTCCGCGAGGTGCTCCACAAGTACTTCGGGAGCGCGATTCGCGTCGAATCCGCCGATTCGTGACGCAGGGCAAGACATTTATCCACGCCTGACGTACTCTGTTGTCCGAATGGTCGCCGATGACTACGATTTCTGGCTGTTCGACCTCGATGGGACCCTCGTCGACGCCGAGTGGTCGTACACGCGTGACGTGTTCGACCGGGTCGGCGACCGACTGGGTCGTCAGTTCACGGACCGCGAAGCCGAGACCATCTGGCACGGTCTCGGCGGCGCGCGCGACCCGATGCTCCGCGAGTGGGGCATCGACCCCGCCGAGTTCTGGCCCGCGTTCCACCGCGAGGAAGACCCCGCAAAGCGAGCAGAAGTGACGTACCTCCACGACGACGCCGAGCGCCTCATCGGAGAGATTCACGCCGCCGGCCGGCCGGTCGGCATCGTCACGCACTGCCAGCAGTTCCTGACCGACCCCGTGTTGGACCACCTCGACGTGCGCGACTGGTTCGACGCCGTCGTCTGCTGTACCGAGGAGACGGGGTGGAAACCCGACGCCGCGCCGGTGCGGCGCGCTATCGGCGAACTGGGACTCGACGACCGAGTCCTGACCGACGGCGGCACCGCGGGCGTCCTCGCAGGCGACGGCGAAAGCGACATCGGGGCCGCGTGGAACGCCGGCTTGGACGGCATCCACGTCGAACGGCACGGACCCGAACACCGCGGGCGCTGCGTGCTCGGCGAGTACCGCGTCGAGAGCTTCGACGACCTCGTTCGGTCCCGCTGAACGGGTCGGTTCCGACCAAAGCGGTGATTCACCGGTCGCGACAGTCCAGAGGGAAGAAAAGAGAAATCGACGCTCGGAGGAGGTCGCTCAGGACAGCGTCTGCTCGGGCGACGGCCGGGCGAAGATGTCGCCGGTGCTCGTGACGGCGACCTGAATGTCCTCGTAGGGGAACCGGACTTCGATGCCGGGACGCTCTTCGGCCTCGACGACGGGCCGAAGCAGTTCTTCGAGCGCGTCGGTGTCGATGTACTCGTACAGCGGGGTTTCGATGGCCGAGAGCCCGCCGTAGGACTCGACGGCCTCGACGACGACGATACCGAGTTCCTCGTCGCCGAGCCACTGCCCGACGAGCTCCCAGTTGTCGTCGAGGCTGAACGTGGCCTCGGCGGCCGCGTCGGCGTGTTCTTCGAGCGCCTGCGTGACCGCGGAGGCGCCGACCGCGAGCGCGGAGTCGACGCTGTCGTCGTCGACGAGGCTCCGGACCCGCTGGAGGACCGTCGCGAGGTCGCCGGGGCCTGCTTTCTGGACGTACTCGGTGACGCCGGCGGTCGAGGCGACGTCGGCGACCTCGGGCCACGACTTCGCCGTGAACAGGAGGATGGGGATATCGGCGTGTTCTTGTCGAACGGCTTTGACGAGCGGCACCCCGTTCGGGAGCACGAGGGAGTCGCTCACGACGCAGTCGACCGACTCGGCCGAGATGGCGCCGAGCGCCTCGGTCGCCGACTCGGCGGTCAGAAGAGAGACGGCGTCGAGTTGGCGGAACGCGGCTTCCGAGAGGGCGAGCATCTCGGGATCGTCGTCGACGTGAAGGACCTTCAGAGGGCGGTTCATATACCAGTTGTACACGCTACGCGGATAAAAACGTTCTACTTATTTTATACTTCAGCGGGAGATGAATATCTAAACGAGTCACGGCCGCTTTCTAAAGAGTTACGACGGCGTTCAGGTCCTCTCGAACCCTGCGAGGCCGGCAATCACGTCGTCGTTCGTCGCGAGTGCGTCGCGAAGCGAGGCGACGCCGGCTTTCTCGGTCCGGGCGGGGTTCGCGAGGACGACGACCCGCTGTTTCCCGAGCGAGACGAAATCAAGCCCGAGCGAGTCGGCGGTCGCCCGAAGGCCGAGACCGGCGTCGGCGCGGCCGGCGGCGACCGCTCGCGCCGGACTCTCGAACGCTTTCGTCCCGCGGTCGAACCCCTCGATGGCCTCGACGAGTTCGTGTCTGGTCGTCCCGCGCTCGTCGGCGAGGGCGGCGACGGCGTTCCCGAGGTCGGTCCGCAGCCCGGAGTTCGAATCGCGGTTGACGAACCTGAGGTCGTCGTCTACGAGGTCCGCGAGTCCGGACACCCCGTCGGGGTTGCCGGCGGGGACGACGAGGCCCCACTCGCGCGTCCACGAGCCGAGTTCGACCGCGTCGATTTCCTCGACTGCGCCGCCCCGATCGCCCGCGACGACGGCCACGTCGGCAATTTCGTCCCTGAGCCGTCGCAGGCCCTCGCGGGAGCCGAACGGGAGGTACCGCGGCGACGACACGCGGTCGAGCAGGCGCGAGAGCGCGGGGTCGTCCTCGCCGACGCCGAGCAGTTCCGGCGCGCGGACGTCGGGCGAGAACAGGTGGACCGTCACCGACTCGCCCTCCGCGAGGTACTCCACGTCGGCGGCGACCTCGACGACGCCGTCGGCCTCGACGAGGCTCGTCGTCGCGCCCGACCCCTTGTCGACGGGGTAGACGAGCGTCTCGCCGTCGCCGTCGGCGACCAGTCCGACCGGCATGAGCCGCGTCCGGCCCTCGGCGTACCGCTCGCGGGTGGCCATCGTTCCCTCGACCGTCGCGGTCCGAGGCTCCGGGAGGCCGGCGGCGTCGCGGATTGCCGGCGCGACGAACGTCCGGAAGATGGTGAGCGCGGAGACCGGGTAGCCGGGCAGACCGACGTAGGCGCTCCCCTCGCCGAGCGTACCGACGAGCATGGGTTTGCCGGGCTTGACGGAGACGCCGTGCAGCAGGAGTTCGCCGCGCTCTTCGACCACGCGATAGATGACGTCGACCGCGCTCGCGGACGTGGACCCGGACGAGAGCACGAGGTCGCACTCGTCGGCCGCCCGTCGGAGCAGGCGCTCCAACTCCCCGTAGTCGTCGCCCGCGTGGGGGTAGAGCTTCGGTACGCCGCCGGCCTCTTCGACCCCCGCGGCGATAGTGTAGGAGTTCACGTCGTAGATTTCGCCCGCCTCCGGGCGGAGTTCGTCGCCCGGTCGGACGAGTTCGTCGCCGGTCGAGACGATGCCCACGGTGGGCTTCCCGCGGACCGGCACCTCGTCGACGCCGAGCGCCGACAGCAGGCCGATTTCGCGGGGGGTCAGACGCGTTCCGGGGCCGAGGGCGCGAGCGCCGGCGGCGATGTCGGTCCCGGCGGGCATCACGCTATCACCGGGCGCGACCGCCGAGTAGACGACGAGCGAGCCGTCTCGCTCGTCGGTTCGCTCCACGATGACGACGGCGTCCGCGCCCGGCGGCATCACCGCGCCGGTGGAGATTTCGACGGCGGTTCCGGGGTCGACCGCCACGTCCGGTTCGCTGCCGGCGTGAACCGCCCCGGCGAGGTCGAGTTCGACCGGTTCGGCCTCGTCCGCGCCGAAGGTGTCGCGGGCGCGGACCGCGTAGCCGTCCATGCTCGCGCGGTCGAAGCCGGGCACGTCGAGTTCGGCGTCGATTCGCTCGGCGAGGACGCGGCCGCGGGCGTCTTCGAGCGCCACCGTCTCGGCGTCGGGCGTCAGGTCGAGCGACGCGATGGTCTCGCGCGCGTCCGCCGGGGAGGCGAGGTCGCGGAACTGCTTTCTCATGCGGACCACTCCCAGCCCTCGACGGCGACCGTGTCGCCCTCGTCGTAGCCCTCTATCTCCTCGGGGACGACGACCCAACCGTCCGCGAGCGCGACGCTGGAGAGGATGCCCGACCCGCTCGTCCGGGTCGGCTCGGCGGTCGCCTCGTCGCCCGACGTGTCGAGTCGGACGCGGGCGAACGTCCGCGTGCCGGGTGAACTCGGGATTTTTCTGGTGAGCGTCGCCTCCTGCGTCGGGAGCGGGCGCTCGGGGAGCGACCCGACGCGCTTCAGCACCGGCCGGAGGAACTGGAAGGCGTTGACGACGCAGGCGACCGGGTAGCCGGGAAGCATCACGACTGGCGTGTCCTCGACGACGCCGACCGCAACCGGGTGGCCGGGCTTGAGCGCGACGCCGTGGACCAGCACCTCGCCGATGTCGTCGACGACCTCGGGGATGAGGTCGCGCTCGCCGACCGACGACCCGCCCGTGGTGACGACCACGTCGTGGTCGAGGTCGGACTCGACGGCCTCGCGGAGCAGGTCGGCGTCGTCGACGACGATGTCGCGGTAGCTCGCCTCGCCGCCCCAGCGCTCGACCAGTCGGGAGACGGTCAGGCCGTTGGTCTCGATGACCTCGCCAGGACCGGGGTCGGCCTCGACGAGTTCCTCGCCGGTCGGGACGACCGCGACGCGGGGGCGTTCGAACACCGTCACCTCCTCGACGCCGACGGAGCGAAGCAGGCCGATGTCCGACGGGCGAAGCTCGTGGCCGGCCTCGAACAGCGGCGTTCCCTCGCGCACGTCCTCGCCGCGCTCGCCGACGTTCTCGCCCTCGGCGAGCGCGTCGAACACTTCGAGTTCGTCGCCGAGTCGTTCGGTGTGTTCGACCATCACGACGGCGTCGGCCCCGTCGGGTACGTCGCTGCCGGTGTGGACACGGGCCGCGGTCCCCGGTTCGACCGGGCCGTCGACGATTCGGAGGACGTTCGGTGAGCGACCGCTCGCGCCGAAGGTGTCCGACGCGCGAACGGCGTAACCGTCCATGGCGGCGCGGTCGTAGCCCGGCACGTCGGCGGGGGCGACCGCGTCCTCCGCGAGCGCCCGGCCGTCGGCCTCGGCGAGCGGTCGGCGCACGGTTCGGTCGTGCGGCGTCGCCGCCGCGAGAAGCGCCTCGCGGGCGTCCGACAGCCGCGTTCGTTGCTTGAACCCGGCCGTGCGTCGGTCGTCGTGGTTCATACCGACCCTTCGGTTCGGGGGGCAAAAAGCGTCGGCCTCGGGCGCGGCGGCGGTCGATTCCCGAGCCGTATCGGCGGCTTCGCGCTCGCGCGCTCGCGCGAGACCGCCGGGTTTTTCGACCCCGACTCCCTATGAGCGTTCATGTCAGCACTGCGCGACGCGCTGTCCGACCTCCCGGACGCGGTGTTCGCCGACCTGTTGGAGTCCGAGACGTCCTACCTCTTGGTCCTCGACCTCCCGGGCGTGACCGCCGAGACGGCGGAGCTCCGGGTCGAGAAGGGGCGATTGGTCGTCGAAGCGCGACGCGACAAACGCCTTCCAGCCGAGTTCGACTACGTCCGCGAGGAACGACCGCTGTTCCTCGACGCCGAAGTTCCCCTTCCGCCTGACGCCGTGGCCGACGAGGCCGAGGCGTCGATGGAACGCGGGACGCTGGAAATCCGGCTCCCCAAGCGCGAGGCCGCCTCCGAGCGGACCATCCCTATTACCACCGGCGACGAAGACGCCTGACGAGGCGGTGGTCACGCTGGTCAACCTCCGCGCCTATTGGCGGTTCCTCGTCGTCCTGTACCAGTTCTTCCCGCTCATCGTCGCGTACACCCGTGACACGCGGAAATACCTCCTGTTCGGCGGCGGCCGACGCGTCACGACCGAGATGCGCATCAAGCGCGCCGACGTCCTCTTGGAGTCGCTACTGACGCTCGGGCCGACGTTCATCAAGCTCGGACAGCTCCTGTCGACGCGCCCCGACATCCTCCCCCCGGAGTACATCGAAGTGCTCGGGAGCCTCCAAGACGACGTGCCACCCGCGCCGTGGGACGAGTCGAAAGCCGTCCTCGAATCGGAACTCGGTCCCGTCGAGGAGGCGTTCGACGCGTTCGACACCGAGCCGATAAGCGGCGCGAGCCTCGGGCAGGTGTACGTCGCCGAGTACGAAGGCGAGAAGGTCGCCGTCAAGGTCCGCCGCCCCGGCATCGAGGACCTCGTCGAGGCCGACCTCCGGGTCATCCGGTGGTCGATGCCGCTTCTCATGCGCTTTATCGGCGAGGGCCGGGCGTTCTCGCTGGAGAACCTCGCCGACGAGTTCGCCAAGACCATCCGCGAGGAGATGGACTACGACGAGGAGGCCGAGACGCTCGTCGAGATTCAGGAGAACTTCGCGGACGACGACACGCTCGTCATCCCCGAGCCGATTCCCGAGCGCTCCGACGACCGGGTGCTCACGATGGAGTACCTCCCCGGGACCAAGATAAACAACATCGAGGCGCTGGACGACCTCGGCATCGACCGGACCGAACTGGCGACGAACCTCCAGCGAATCTACCTCCAGATGATCGTCGAGGACGGCGTCTTCCACGCCGACCCCCACCCGGGGAACCTCTCCGTGACCGACGACGGCCGCATCATCTTCTACGACTTCGGGATGCACGGCGAGGTCGACCCGTTCATCCAGGACAAAATCGTGGAGTTCTACATCGCCGTCGCCAACCAGGACGTCGACGGCATCCTCGACACGCTCATCGAGATGGGGACGCTCAGCCCGAACGTCGACCGGCAGGTGATGGGCGACGTGATGGAACTCGCCATCGCCGACGCCCGCGGCGACGACATCGAGCAGTACCGTGTCAACCAGATCCTCGAACAGGTCGAATCGACCATCTACGAGTTCCCGCTTCGGCTCCCGCGGAACCTCGCGCTCGTGCTCCGGGTCGCCGGCGTCGTCGAGGGAGTCTGCGTCACGCTCGACCCCGAGTTCGACTTCATCTCGGTGGCGACCGACTACCTGACGGAGGAGGGCTACCGCGAGGAGAGCGTCCAGAAAATCATCGAGGGCGTCGGCCAGCAGGGCCAAAAGACCGCCCAGTCGCTGTTCCGCGTGCCGCCCAAGCTCGAACGCGTCCTCGACCGGGCCGACCGCGACAACCTGACGCTCAACGTCCGACTGGAGGACAACCGCGGCATCCTCGACAAGCTGGCCAAGCGGCTCATCTACGGCATCTTCCTGTCGTTCGGCTTCGTCTCGACGGTCATCATCTACGCGCTGAACCCGGAGAACCTCGTCGCGGTCGGCGCGGCGGGCGCGCCGACGGGGGTCGTCGCCCTGCTGCTCTGGAAGTCGTTCCGCTCGCGGAAGGGAATCCGGGCGACGCCGCAGTTCACCCGACAGAACCTCAAAGAGCGCCGCAGAGAGTAATCAAAGCTGAGAATCGGGCGCGTAATTTTATCGGCTCCCGCCGATACACTCTCGCTCATGACGGAGTGGCGACCGGTGTTCGTGGGGGTGTGTCTCGCCGCGTGCACCGAATCGCTCGTCTACGCGATGACGGGCCAGTTCACCCTCGTCGGTGGGGTCACGGGGAGCGCGCTCGCCGGCTACGTCGTCGGCACCGACCCCGCCGACGGCGGCTGGCACGGCCTCATGGCCGGCGTCGTCTGGGGCTGTCTGCTCATGCCGGTCTCCGTGCTTCTCACCTTCCTCGAACGGACGCCGATTCTCTTTCCGTTCCAGTACCTCATCCCGATGTTCGAGACGGCGGGCGAGTTGACGACCGCCATCATGCTTGCGCTCTCGCTCCCGAACGTCGCGTCAGGGGCGCTCGGGAGCCTCGCCAGACGCGACGCCGCAGGGACGTGGTTCGACCCCGAGATGGCCGAGGTTGACCCGGTCGAAGACGCGTGACTGTCCGGGCCGCCCGCCCGCGATTTCCACGGCAAGGAGTCGCGTGCGAAGACGGTTCCAAACCGTTTATACCCTCCATCCGATAACGGAGAGACATGGCGAAAGAGCAGAAGCAGGTGCGCGAACTCCAAGAAGGGAGCTACGTCATGATGGAAGAAAAGCCGTGCAAAATCAACGCCTACAGTACCGCCAAGCCGGGCAAGCACGGCAGCGCGAAGGCGCGCGTCGAAGCCCGCGGTGTCTTCGACAGCAAGAAGCGCTCGCTCTCCCAGCCTGTCGACGCGAAGGTGTGGGTCCCCATCATCGAGCGGAAGCAGGGCCAGGTCGTCTCCGTCACCGGCGAGGACGCCCAGATCATGGACCTCGAGACCTACCAGACGTTCACGATGCGCATCCCCGAGGAGGAAGACCTCAACCCCGAAGACGAGATCGAGTACCTCGAGTACGAAGGCCAGCGAAAAATCGTCTAAACGGGGGTCACAGAGATGTTCCCCGGAGCAATCGCAGACCGCGAGGTCGCCGACTACGTCCTTCTCGGCGCTCCGCTCGACATCTCTACGTCTTTCCAACCCGGAACCCGTTTCGGACCGAATCGAATCCGTCGGTTCGCCGAGTCGTTCGACGACTACGACCGGCGGACCGACCAGTTTTTCACTGACTTACGCGTCCACGACGCGGGCGACGTCCGCGCGTGGGACGACGCACCTGAGTACGTCGAATGGCTCGCCGGGAGCGTCCGCGACGCCGTCTGGGACGACGCCGTCCCCGTCGTCCTCGGCGGCGAGCACACCGTCACCGCCGCCGGCGTCACCGGCGTCGACCCCGACGTGTTCGTCTGTCTCGACGCCCATCTCGACCTCCGGCGCGAGTACGACGGCAACGAGTGGAGCCACGCCACGGTCACCCGCCGCGTCCTCGACGAACTCGGCGTCGACGAGGTCGTGATTCTCGGTGCGCGAACCGGCTCGCCCGGCGAGTGGAAGCGCGCCGAGGCCGGCGACGTGACCGTGGTCGAACCCGAAGCCGTCCCCGACTGGGAGCCCGAGTTCGACGAGGACCAGTCCGTCTACCTGAGCGTCGACATCGACGCCGCGGACCCGGCGTTCGCGCCCGGCACGGGCACCAAAGAGCCGTTCGGCCTCACCTCCCGAGAGATGCGAGACGCCGTCCGGGCGGTCGCGCCCCGCGCCGACGGCTTCGACGTGGTCGAGGTCAACGACCGCGACGACGGACAGGCCGCGTCGCTGGCGGCGAAGCTCCTCCGGGAGTTCGTCTTCTCGCACGCCGCCAAGCAACCAGACGAGTAACCGACTCCGCGGCGAACCCCGTTCCTTACAAGTCCCCGAGTCACGACTCCCCGGTATGCAGCTCTCCGACATCGTCGCCCGACTCGACGAGACGCTCGCGACCGACGACTTCGCCGACGTGGACGCCAGCGCCAACGGCCTGCAGGTCGGCCCCGAGGAGAAATCGGTCGAGAAGGTCGCCTTCGCGGTCGACGCCGCGGAAGCGACTATCGACGCCGCGCTCGACGCCGACGCGGACCTTCTCGTCGTCCACCACGGCCTCGTCTGGGGCGGTCTCGACCGGGTGACCGACCGCGACTTCGACCGCATCGAGCCGCTGATTCGCGGCGACCTCGCGCTCTACGTCTCGCACCTCCCGCTCGACGGCCATCAAGAAGTCGGCAACGCCGCCGGCGTCGCCGACCACCTCGGCCTAACTGACACCGAGCCGTTCGGGTCGCTCGGACCGATTCACATCGGGCAAGCTGGGGAGCTCGCGTCGCCGAAGACGACCGACGAGGTCCGGGCGGCGCTCGACGAACTGGACGGGAGCGCGGGCACGACCGCCCTCGACTTCGGCCCCGACGAGATTTCGTCGGTTGCTATCGTCACCGGCTCCGGCGTCGACTGGCTGGACGAGGCCATCGACCGTGGCGTCGACGCGTTCGTCACCGGCGAGGGCAAACAGAAGGTGTACCACGAGGCGCGCGAGGCCGGAATCTCGGTGTTCCTCGCGGGGCACTACGCGACCGAGACGTTCGGGGTGCGGAGCCTGCGGGACCTCGCCGACGAGTGGGGACTGGAGACCGAGTACGTCAGCCACCCGACCGGGCTGTAGGCGCGACCGAGCGCCCGACACCCCATCGCACGGTCCCGTCGGACCGGGGCGTTCAAACGCTCGGCCGACGCACTCCCTCGCATGAGCGACCACGACGATGACGGCTACGAGATGCCGGACCGCGAGGAGTTCCAACACGACCCGCTGGGCCACGCCGAGGTCCGCGGGGGGATGACCGTCGGCGAGCTGGTCGAGCAGTACGGCCACGCGGGCATCGGCGCGGCCGACGTGCACGAGGCCGCCGACATCTACGCCGAGATGCTGGCCGACGACGACTGCACGGTGTTCATGTCGCTGGCCGGCGCGATGGTCCCGACCGGGATGCGCAAGGTCGTCTCCGACCTCATCCGCGACGGTTACGTGGACGCCCTCGTGACGACGGGCGCGAACCTCACCCACGACGCCATCGAGGCCATCGGCGGCAAGCACCATCACGGTGCTGAGCACCACGGCGAGAAGACCGAACGCGAGCACGACGAGACGCTCCGCGACGAGGAGGTCGACCGCATCTACAACGTCTACCTCCCGCAGGAACATTTCGCACTGTTCGAGTCGCACCTCCGAAGCGAGGTGTTCCCGGCGCTGGAGGAAGAGGGGACCGTCAGCATCGCGGACCTCTGCCGCGAACTCGGCCGCGCCAACAGCGAGGTCAACGACCGCGAGGGAATCGACGAGGACGCCGGCGTCGCCGCCGCGGCCTACGAGGCCGACGTGCCCATCTACTGCCCCGCAGTACAGGACTCCGTCCTCGGCCTGCAGGCGTGGATGTACTCGCAGACCTCGTCGTTCTCCCTGGACGCGCTGGCCGACATGACGCCGCTGACCGACCTCGCGTACGACGCCGACACGGCCGGCTGTCTCCTCGTCGGCGGCGGCGTCCCGAAGAACTTCACGCTCCAGACGATGCTCGTCACGCCCGGCGCGTACGACTACGGCGTCCAAATCACGATGGACCCGTCCGCGACCGGCGGTCTCTCGGGCGCGACGCTTGACGAGGCGCGCTCGTGGGGCAAACTGGAGAAGGACGCCCGCAACACGACGGTCCTCGGCGACGCGACCATCATGCTCCCGCTGCTCGTCGCCGCGGCGCGCGAGCGAATCGAGTAACGCGACGAGGCCCGCTGACGGCCGCGGCAGTCCGCACCACCGGCCGTCGCGTCACACCGCGTCAGGTGGGATACCTTTTTGCCCGGCGAGCACCCTTCCATGCCAACGAATGGCACGAGAGGGTGCACAGGGCGTTCGCGTCTGCCTCGACATCTGGCACCCGGACTGCTGGACGCTACAGGTGACGAGGGAGACGAGCGGCGGCTTGCTCGGCCACGGCGTCCACGAGATCGACGGCCTCGCCAACGGGCGTTTCACCGCCTACGCCGACACGGCCGAGGAGGTCGACGAACTGCTCGCGGCCATCCGCGCATCCCCGCTGACCGAGTCGGTGTGGGAGACCGACGAGCACGACGGCGACGTCGGGGTCCCGGGGAGCGCCGCCCGCGGCATCGTCGTTCGCTACGACCTCAAGAACTCAATCAACGACGCCCTCGTCTCCCGGGGGTTCATCCCCGACGAGCCGGTTCGGATGCAGGGCGGCCGCGAGCGCTGGACCGTGCTCGTCCACGAGACGCGACGGACCGTCCACGAGCGGTTAGCGGAGATTCGAGCGGAGCGAAACGCCGACATCGACGTGGAACTCATCACCGCCCCCGAAGACGGCGGCGGCATGTTCCGAACCGATGCGCTCTCCGAACGTCAGCGCGAGGTGTACGAACTGGCCCGCCGCCGCGACTACTACACGTGGCCCCGCGAGGTGAGCGCCGCGTCGCTGGCGGCCGAATTGGACATCTCGAAGGCGACTCTCCTCGAACACCTCCGGAAAGCCGAATCGAAACTGCTCGGCGACTACTGACTCCGTTCTTCGGGTTCTCGGGGTCGAAATCCGGCGGGTCGGCGCTCGGCCCACTCATGAGAGGGAGGGGTACTTTACCCGATACTCGAACCATGTGACAGTATGTCATCGGTAGACGTGAACGACGGGCGGAGCCTCTCGCGGGACATCGGACTGTTCGGCGCGGTGAGCACCGTGGTGGCAGGCACTCTCGGCGCGGGGCTGTTCGTCACCCTCGGCACGGCGAGTTCGACGACGGGGCCGAGCGTCATCCTCGTCGTCGTCCTCTCGGGGCTGCTCGCGATGAGTATCGCGCTCAACTACGGCTGGATGGCGACCATCTTCCCCGGCGCGGCGGGGTCGTACGCCTACGTCTCACGGACGTTCGACAGCCGTCTCCCCGGGTTCGTGGTGACGTGGTCGAAGTGGCTCGGCTACATGGCCGCCGACGCGGTCCTCGCCATCGGCTTCGGGAGCTACTTACAGGTGTTTTATCCCTCGGTCGACCCGACGCTGGCCGGATTCGGCCTGCTGACGGCTCTGTTTCTGGTCAACCTCGTCGGGTCAAAGAGTTACAGCGTCTCGCAGAACGCCATCTTCGGCTTCCTCATCCTGTCGATACTCGTGCTCGTCGGCCCCGGCCTGCTGAACGTCGACGCCGCGAACTACCAGCCGTTTTTCACCGGCGGCTTCGACGGCTTCGTCGCCGCCGCGGTCCCGCTGTTCTACGCCTACATCGGCATCGCCGTCGCCGGGCAGATGGGCGCGGAGGTGAAGAACCCCTCGCGGAACCTCCCGTTAGCGATGGCCGGCGGGACGGCCATCCTCATCTTCCTGTACGTGCTGACCGCCGCCGTCATCTACGGCGTCGTCGGCGACTACACGGTCCTCGCGAACTCGGCGCGTCCGCTGTCGACGGCCGCCGAAGTGTTCCTCGGCGACATCGGAACGGCCATCGTCGGCGTCGGCGGCCTGCTCGCGACGGCGTCGTCGGTCCACGCGGTCATGGCCGCGGGCATCAAGATGCCCTACTCGTGGGCGTGGGACGAGGTGTTCCCCAAGAAGTTCTCGGCGGTCTCCGACCGCTTCGGGACGCCCCACTGGTCGCTGTTGACGCTCTACGTCGTCGCCGCCGGGCTCACCTTCTGGAGCACCGGCCTCAGTCAGGCCATCGCTATCGCGACGTTCAGCTACCTCATCGCCTACGCCGCGGTGTCGATAACGGTGCTGTACGTGCTCTACAGCCGCACCGACCTCCGCGCGGAGGCGGGCTTTTCCCGCCCGTCGCTCCTCACGGTGACGGGACTCATCGGCTCGCTCGGCGCGGTCGGGCTCCTGACCGAGGCGTACAAGGGTTCGCTGTCGATTTACGTCCCGTGGGTCGCCGTCGGCCTCGTCGTCTTCGGCGTCTACTGGTACCGCGGCCAACAGAAGGACCACGACGTCGAGGCCATCCTCGGGACGCTCCCCGGCGTCCCCTCCGACGAGTACAACCCCTCGGTTCGCGGAGTGAGCGATGACTGACGACGCGACACCGCGCGGTGACCGCTCTGACGACTCCGACTTCGGCCTCGACTCAGCCCTCCGCGTCGACCCCGACGAGACCATCGACCTCTTGCAGGAACTCGTGCGGATTCCGAGTCCGTACTTCGAGGAGGCCGAGATAAGCGAGTTCGTCTACGGGTGGTTGGACGCCCGCGGGCACGACCCGGAGTACCACCACGTGAGCGAACCGGACATCACGGAGTACGAAGGCGACAACGTCGTCGCCCGACTGGCGGGGCCGGACCCGGACGCGCCGACGCTCCTGTTGAACGCCCACGTGGACACCGTGAAACTGGTCGAAGACTGGGACGAAGACCCGTGTTCGGGTCGCATCGAGGACGGCAAACTGTACGGGCAGGGCGCGTGCGACATGAAAGGCGGTCTCGCGGCCGTCATGACCGCCTTCGACGCCCTCGCCGACTGCGACCTCGCCGGCGACGTGCTCCTCACGGCCGTCGTGGACGAGGAGGGGCCCTACGGACTCGGCACCGACCGGCTCATCCGAGACGGCGTCGTCGACGACTGCGACGCCGCAATCGTCACCGAACCCGGACCGATTCTCGCGCAGGAGGACGTCGAGAACCCGGCGCTCCTGCTCGGTGCGCGCGGCCGCTACTTCTACGACATCGAAGTGCGCGGGGAGGCGGCCCACGGGTCGAAGCCGGACACCGGCGTCAACGCGGTCGTCGAGGCCGGCAGGCTCGCGGCCGCGCTCGACGACCTCGACGTGGGCGACCACCCGAAACTCGGCTCGGGGTCGACCTGCCCGCTGAAAATCGAAGGCGGAAGCCAGACGCTTTCTGTCCCCGAGCGCGCTCGCCTCATGGTCGACCGCCACGTCGTCGTCGGCGAGACCCTCGAAGACGCCCGCGCCGACGCCGAGCGCACCGTCGAGGAACTCGGGTTGGAGAGCGAGGTCGACGTCGGCTTCCGCGAAGCCCCCGACGAAGGCATCCGTTACGGCCCCTACGTGACTGACGAGGACCACCCGCTCGTGGGCGCGCTCGCGAACTCCACCCGCGCCGTCGCCGACACCGACCCCGCCTACGGCTACTTCTCCAGCGTCGGCGACTTCAACTACCTCGGCGACCGCGCCGACCTCCCGACGGTCATCGTCGGTCCCGACGGCGAGAACATCCACGCCGCCGGTGAGTTCGTCTTCACCGACGACGTGGTCCAAGTGGCCGACATCGTCGCGGACGCCGCCGTTCGGTACCTCGGCTGACTCGGCGTTCGTGCCCGTTCCCGAGGCCGCGCGTTCTCAGCTCCGAGAATCGGGCGTAAACACCTAACAGCCCCGCCCGGTACCTCGGACGCAATGACAGCGCCCCCGCTCACGTCGGTCGTTTCGGACCGCACCGACGTCGAGCTCGCCGCCGTCTTCGAGCGCGTCTGGGAGGCGCGGGGCTACGAGACGCGCGTCCGGTTCCGCGGCCCGGACGTGCACGTCGAAGCCGCCGGGGAGACGCCCGAGGGCGCGACGCGCGAACTCCGAATCTGGATTACGACCACCGGAACCGTCACCGCGGACAAGACGAGTGCGTTCGTCCGACGATGCGAGCGCGCCGGTATCGAACCCTACGTGGCGGCGGTCGGAGGCGGCCGCGTCGCCCCCGACGCCCACCGCCGCGGCCTCGTCGTTCTCGACGCGCCGGCGCTCGCCGTCGAAATCCGCGAGACCGGCGTCGAATCGTTCGTCCGCGACCTCGCTGCCCGAGAGGAACCGGCGGCGACGAACTGGCTGGGCGAGCGAATCGAAGGCCGCGGAGGCGATGGCGACGACGGCACAGAAGGCGAGCGTGACGAAGCCGAAGGCGACGAGGCCGACCGACTCACTCGACGCGAGGCGCTCAAAAAGGCCGGCACCTACGTCGCCGGCGGCCTCGTCACCTACCTCGCCGTCGAGCGCGTCTCGGATGTCGTCCAGCAGTCGCCGGAACTCCGCGCCGCGGTCGCCCGTCACGCGGTGTGGGTCGACGACCGCCTCCCCGACGTAGCGCTCCCGACCGTCGAGTGGTCACTCCCGACGCCGCAACCACTCTCCGAGGAATCGACGCTCCCGAATCGAACGACTGCGGTGGCGACGCCAACGAACGCGACGACGATTCCGTACGGCGACCTCCGGACGAATCCCGAGTCGTACGCGGGAACGACCGTCACGTACACCGGTCGCGTCGAGGAGACGATGGAACGCGACGAGGTCCGACTGGCGCTCGTCGCCGTCGAGGACGACCGGGGGCGACTGAGCGGCGATGTGGTCGCCCGCTGGCCCACCGGCCGCTTTTTCGACGGCGACATCGGCTTTCGACTGCTCGCCGACGAGCGCGTCCGACTCTGGGGCGTCGTCGCCGGCGAGGGCTCGATTTCGGGCGGCGTGCAGTACCCCCGCATCGACGTGTCCGTGTTGGAGAAGTCGTGAGCGAGTCGGTTGCGGGGCGAGCGAGACCGATGGTGATTACTCGGTCGCGAGGCGAGAGCGAGGTGGCCGATGACGACGGCACCGTTCCGAACCGAACTAGGCACTCGGTGATGCGGAGCCCTATGAGTGCCGAGGCCACTTTCTCACGCGAAGTCTCTCACCCCTCGGCCAGCGTCACGCGACCCGGTGAATTTGCCGCCCGAGCATATTAAACCCACTCTCGGTTCGAGTCGCGAGAGAACGGGGCGAGTAATACAACAAACTCAATCAAGAACACACAGAAAGAAACAATGGCATCAGTCGAGATACTAGCACTTGCGGCGAGCGTCCCGATAGTCGTCGCGTTCGTCCTCCTCGCCGGGCTTCGGTGGTCGGCGGCGCGGTCGATGGGCGTCGGCTGGGTACTGGCGACGGCGTTGGCGCTCACGGTCTGGCACATGGAGCCGACCGCGTGGGCGGGGGCCGCGATATACGGCGCGCTGGAGGGGCTCAACATCGTCCTCATCGTCTTCGGGGCGATTCTGCTCATGAACTATCTCGAGGTCAGCGGTTCCATCGAGACGATTCGGTGGTACTTCCGCCGACTGGAGCGCGACCGCCGCATCCAGTTGCTCCTCATCGGGCTCGGCTTCGAGACGATTATCGAGGGCGTCGCGGGGTTCGGGACGCCGGGAGCGCTGGCCGCGCCGCTTTTCATCGGGCTCGGCTTCCCGCCGCTGGCGGCGGCGGTCTTCGGCCTGTTTTTCAACGCGCCGAACCCGCAGTTCGGTGCCGCTGGGACGCCGATTATCGGCGGCGTCAGCCAAATCGAGTCGATTCTCCCGGCGGCGATGGCTGGGGGACCGTTCCGGCAGTTGGTCTCGGCATGGACCGGCGTCATGACCGGACTGACGTTCGCGTTCTGGGGCCTCCTTGGCGTGTTTCTGCTGGTCTACTGGTTCGGCGACGACGACGAGCGGTCGGTGCTGGGGGCCGCGCGTGCCGCCGCGCCCATCGCGCCGTTCGCGCTCGTCCTCGGGGCGTTGACCGGGGCGGTTCAGCTCGCGGTCGCGTGGTTCATCGGCCCGGCGCTCCCCGATATCGCCGCCGGCTTCGCCGTCCTCGCCGTCGGCGTCGTGATGGCCGACCGGGACGTGCTCGTCCCGTCCGAGCGGTGGACGTTCCCCGACCGCGAGGGCTGGCTCGACGAGTGGCTGGGCGGCCTCGACCCGTCCTCTCTCGACACCGACGAGCCGCGAAAGCGGATGCCGGTCTGGATGGCGTGGGCACCGTACGTCTCCGTCGCGCTCGTGCTGCTCGTCACGCGCTGGCCGACGTTCGACCTCGTGTCCGTCTTGCAGGGGTACACCGTCGGTCCCTACGAGATATTCGGGTACGAGACGATGTCGTGGTCGCTGGCGTATCTCTACCTGCCGGGGACGATGCCGTTTCTCCCCGTCGCTGTCCTGACCGGTGTGTTCTACCGGATGGACACCGGTGAGATGGCCGACGCGTGGACCGAATCCGGGAGACAGGTCGCGACGGCGGCGGTGACGCTCGTCGTCGCCGTCTCGCTCACGCAGGTCATGATTCAGTCGAGCATCAACCCCACCGACACCGTCGGGATGATGAACGTCCTCTCATTGGTGCTGGCCGAGGGTGCCGGGGCGGCGCTTCCCTTCGTCGCGCCGTGGATCGGCGCGCTCGGGACGTTCGTCACCGGGAGCAACACCACCTCGGACATCCTGTTCAACGCCCTGCAGTACAACGCGGCCGCCGACGTCGGACTCTCCCGCGCGCTCGTCGTCGCCATCCAGAACGTCGGCGGCGGCGTTGGGAACATGATTTCCGTCCTCAACATCGCCGCCATCTCCGGCGTCATCGGCATCGCGGGCCGCGAGGGCGACATCCTCCGGAAGGTGGTCGTGCCGACCGTCGTCTTCGCGCTGTTCGTCGGTGCCGTCGGGTCGCTTCTGGTCTACGTCGTCGCGCCCGGCGTGTTCTGAGCGACCGCCGGGGGACGCCGCCCTCGGAGAGAGCGAACCACTTTTGGGTCGATTCGTGAAACGGACCCCATGCAGCGACTCGAGGAGTCCCTACACGAAGCGCCCATCATCGACAAGGACGGCTACTCCTACCTCGTCCATCCCATCAGCAACGGCGTGCCGATGCTCGATCCGCAACTCCTGCGCGAGGTCGTCGTCGGCATCACCCGCGCGGCCGACCTCGACGTGGACAAAATCGTCGCGCCCGAGGCGATGGGCATCCACATCGCCACCGCGCTGTCCCTCCAGACGGATATCCCGCTCGTCGTCATCCGCAAACGCGAGTACGGCCTCGACGGGGAGGTCGCGCTCCACCAGACGACCGGCTACTCCGAGTCGGAGATGTTCATCAACGACATCGAAGACGGCGACCGCGTGCTCGTCGTGGACGACCTGCTTTCGACCGGCGGGACGCTCGCGGCCATCTGCGGCGCGCTCGACGACATCGGCGCGGACATCTCAGACATCGTCGTCGCCATCCGGAAGGTCGGTGAGACCGCGCTCGACGACACCGACTACGAGGCGACGAGCCTCGTTGACATCAGCGTCGACGAGGACGGCGTCGAGATTCACTGAGCGGAGCCAGTTGCGGTCGATGCGACGTCAGTTTCCCCCTCTCGCTCACCGAGTATGCACGCTCGTGTTCAATACGGTGTGTCAGAGGCAGTGAAATACGCTCGAACGCGAAACTATTATTGAATGGGGGTCGCTCGTGGCGAGTACAGATGGCAGACGACAGCGGTGAACTCGGCCTCGAATACGAAATCGACGACCGGCCGCCGTTGCTGGAGTCGATTCTCCTCGGGATACAGCACGTCTCGGTGATGATCGTCCCGGCGACCGCCGTGGCGTTCATCGTCGCGGGCGCGGTCGGCCTCGGCGTCGCCGACACGGCCTACGTGGTCCAGATGGTGCTCCTGTTTTCGGGGCTCGCGACCGTGGTACAGGCGTACGCCGTCGGGCCGGTCGGCTCGCGGCTCCCCATCGTGATGGGGACGAGCTTCACCTTCGTCGGCGCGGCGACGACTATCGGCGTCGATTACGGCCTGAGCGCGGTGTTCGGCGCGATTCTCGTCACCGGCTTCGTCGTCGAGGGACTCATCGGCTGGCAGTTCGACCGCATCAAACCCTTCTTCCCGCCGCTCGTGACCGGACTCGTCGTCGTCATCATCGGGCTCTACCTCGTCCCGGTCGGCATGGACTACGCCGCCGGCGGGGTCGGAGCCGCCGACTACGGCGCGGCCCACAACATCGGTCTCGCGGCGCTCGTCCTCGGCGTCGCCATCGCACTCAACCTCTTTACCGACGGCATCACGCGACTCCTGAGCACGCTCGTCGGCATCGCCGTCGGCTACGCCGTCGCCGTCCCGCTCGGCGTGGTCGACTTCTCGCCCATCGCCGACGCGGCGTGGTTCGCGATTCCCCGCCCCGGCGCGTTCGGCGTCAGCTTCGAACCGGTCCCCATCGTCACCTTCGCGTTCCTGTTTCTCGTCTCCGCGATGGAGACCGTCGGCGACATGTCCGGCATCACCGCCGCCGAGGGCCGCAACCCGACCGACGAGGAGTTCCGCGGCGGCCTGTTCACCGACGGCTTCATGAGCTCTATCGCGTCGGTGTTCGGCGCGTTCCCGGTCACCTCGTTCTCGCAGAACGTGGGCATCGTCAACTTCACCGGCGTGATGAGCCGGTACGTCGTCGGCATCGCGGGCGTCGTTCTCGCCGTCCTCGGCCTCAGCCCGAAGGTCGGCGCGGCTGTCGCGACCATCCCGAGCGCCGTCTTCGGTGGCGCGGTCCTGCTCATGGCCGGGATGGTCGCCGCCAGCGGCGTCCGTCTCGTCTTCCTCCACACGAATCTCGACCGGCGGAACATGGTCGTCGTCGCCACCTCTCTCGGCCTCGGTCTGGGCGTCGCCACGCGTCCCGACGCGCTCTCGGGACTCCCGCAGGCCGCCGCGACGTTCTTCAGTCAGCCGGTCATCGTGACCGCGCTGACGGCGCTCGTGCTCAACACGCTCGCGCCGGGCGACCAGAGCCCGCTTTTCGACGCGGCAGACGAGTCGGTCGCCGCGGACGGCCGCGCGTCAACCGACGACTGACACGCACCGGATAGCTGATAACCGGTTCCGGTTTCAGTGGTCGGTTTATATTTCGTGTCTCGCGACTGTCGGGAAACCGTCCGGATTACCGACGAATTGATTTCTGTTCGCCGCATCATCACTTCACGAGATGAGCGAGCAGCGGGTCACATTCAACGGGGATACGCGGGTACTGTACCGGCAGGCGGTCAGAACGCCCCTGCCGGACGAGGACGCCGAGCGACTGTTCCACGAGAACATGATGAACATCGCTGACGCCCAAGAGCGGAAGGCGGACATGCTCGCCGACCCCGACATTCCTCTGCTCGAAGCCTACGAGACGCAACTCGAAGGCATTGCCAAGAGCTACAAGCGGCGCTGTCACCACATCGCCGGCGACGACTACGAGGAGATAGCGATGGCGTACAACCGCGGGGAGCGAGACGACCGCGTCGGCGCGCTCACGGCCTACTACTTCGAGGGGCTCTGGCGGATGCAACAGCGAATCACCGTCACCGACATGCTGTTTTTCCCCATCATCCTGCGGTATCCCGACTGCTTTACGGTCAACATCCGCTTCGCCAGCGGCCACACGACCACGGAGTCCGTCCTCTACGAGTCGCCCGAACACTCCACCGAGGAGCTCGACGACGAGTACGCAGAGCGCTACTACAACGAGAGCCTCTACTCGCAGAAGGAGGCCGCCGAGTACATCAGAGACACCGCACAGATAATTCGCGAGGAGTTCCCCAGCCCCGACGAGTCCACGTTCGAGGAGCGACAGTACGGCGGCATCACCTCCGCCGGCGGCCGCAAGGGACCGGTGTTCTCGTCGATGCTCAAACGGGTCGAACCGGACCCGAACCGGTTTTCAGAACCGGTCGACGAGCCGACGCTCGTCGAGGAAGGCGAGGAGGCGCGGCGCACCGAGCGTGAGCTACTCCCCGAGGGCGCTATCGTCCTCTGAGGCGGTCGCCGCCGAGTCGCCGCCGTCTGCCGCCCTGCGAGCAACGGTATAAGTATTTCACCGCCAAAGACGAGCCATGGACGATCACGCGCGGGGGTCGCGCCGCGAGACGCCGCGAGACGTGGTCAGATTCTATCTTCTCGACCACCGGACTGCGGTCGGCAAGACCATCGACATCGCGCTCCTCGCACTCAACCTGCTTTTCGTCGGGGTGTTCGTCGCCGAGACCTACCCGCTCTCGGCGTCGGTGCAGTCGATGCTCTGGTCCGTCGAAGCCGCCGTCTCTCTCGTGTTCCTCGCGGAGTACCTCCTCCGACTCTACGGCGCGCGGGACCGGACCGCCGAACTGTTCAACGTCTACTCGTTCGTCGACCTGCTGGCTATCTTACCGACGCTGGCGGTGCTCGCGCTTCCCATCTCGTCGGTCGCCGCCAACATCGGCTTCCTGCGGGCGATTCGTGTGGTCCGCGTTCTCCGGTTCTACCGCTTCACGCGCGACGAGGAGTTCTTCTTCGGCACCGTCTCGGTCGGCACGCTCCGCGTGATGAAACTGCTGTTGACGGTGCTCACCATCTTCTTCGTCGCCGCGGGGATGTTCTACTCGTTCGAACACCGAGTGAACCCCGGCATCGGGACGTTCGGCGACGCGTTCTACTTCATCGTCGTCGCGCTCTCGACGGTCGGTTTCGGCGACATCGTCCCGATGACCGAGGCGGGGCGGTGGGTGACGGTCGCCGCTATCCTCGCGGGCATCATCCTCATCCCGTGGCAGGCGAGCAAGATCGTCAAGGAGTGGGGCCACCGCGACAAGGTCGCCGTCACCTGCCAGAACTGCGGACTCGCATACCACGACGCCGACGCCTCTCACTGCAAGTCCTGTGGCCACGTCATCTATCAGGAGTACGACTCGCGGGAGTGAGAACGCACGCGGCCGCGACGCAGTCACAACCGCGGGTCGAACCGCCGTCGCTGTTCGAACATTAATGTTTATTATAGATTGGTCTGTACTGCCGGGTACAACAATGTCGGTCGTACGCGTACTTCGCTAACTCTTCTCGTCGCCGCATAGCCGTCCGACCGACCCGAACCATCCAAAATCGTGAGCACAAACGCCACCCCGACCTACGAACCGACCCTGCGAACAGACCGCGAGCAGACCGCCGAGACCGACGCCAGCGCAGACGCCGACCCCACCGACCCCGCGTCAGGCGTCGCCCGGTGTCAGCGCCAGTTCGAATCGACGCGCACCGAGCGCATCCACAACCTCGTCGACCGCGAGAACCGGTCGATGCCCCGGATGAACCGGGAGTCCGCATCCGACTGAGGTGCGTCGGCGGCGCATCTGTGACCGTTCCCGTCTACGTTCACTTGCGGAGACACGTCGCTTGAAGTGAGTGGCCGACCGACGGGAGAGCGATGCGATTGGCACGGATTCGAACCGACGACGGAGTGGTGTCGGGCCGGTACGACGACGGCGTCGTAACGGCCGACGGCGAGGAGTACGAAGTCGGCGTCGACGCCGAGTTGCTCGCGCCCTGCGAGCCGACCGCGCTCTACTGCGTGGGTCGGAACTACGCGGCGACGGTCGACCAGATGGACTACGATATTCCCGACCAGCCGGACTGGTTCATCAAGCCGCCGGTGTCGGTGCTCGGCCCCGGTGCGGACATCGAGTACCCCGACTGGACCGACGAACTGACCTACGCCGGCGAACTGGCGGCCGTCATCGACCGCGAATGTTCGGACGTGGCCGAGGAAGACGTGTCCGATGTGGTCCGGGGCTACACGATTCTCAACGACCTCGACGCGCTCGACCAGCCCGGCCGGACCGCCCGGAAGGCCTTCGACGGCTCCGGGCCGCTCGGCCCGTGGATAGAGACCGACGTGGAGCCCGCGAACATCGACATGACGACCCACGTCGGCGGCGAACTCCGGCAGGAAGCGAACACCGAGCGGATGCTCTTTTCGCCCGCCGAGGTCGTCTCGTTCCTCTCGGAGCGCTACACCTTCCGGCCGGGCGACGTGATTTCGTTCGGCAGCCCGGCGAACCCCGGACTGGTCGAGCCCGGCGACGACGTGGAAATCTGGTACGAAGGCGTCGGAACGCTCACGAACAGCGTCGTCGACGGCGAGTAAGGAGGCGCGCGGCGAGACGACGAGGTGTGAGCGGACGACCGACGGTCGTCAGACAGCCCGGCTCAGTTCAGCGCCTCGACCTCGTCCGTGAGGTCGGCCGGCTCGTCCACGGGACCGTTGACGAACAGACCGTGAGCCATCACGACGGCCGCGAGGGCGCTGAAGCCGACGAGCGTCGTCTGCGGCTCCATCGGGGTGAGTCGACCGGCGGCGACGCCGGCGACGAGGCTCCCGAGGATGCCGAGGAGTACGAGGTCGTAGTACTGCCACGTGTAGCCCATGGAGAGGCGTTGGAGAGCCAGCGGCGAAGGCGTGGCGCTCGGTTCCGCCGTCGAGGACGGCGAAACGAACGCCGACGCGTCGGTGCCGCGGGGAGGACGGTCACGGAACGGCTATACGTCGCCAGACACTCGAACCCCTATGGAGTATCAGACTGCGCTCGACCGAGCGCTCAACGTCCTACCGGAACGAAACGTCGAACAGGAACGCCTCACAGTGCCGGACCCGTCCGGCGAGACCGACGGCGCGTTCACCCGCCTCACCAATCTCGGGGAGATCGCGGACGCGCTCTCGCGGACGCCCGCGCACCTCCACAGCGCCATCCAGCGCACGCTCGGGACGAGCGGCCAGCTGGAGGGCGACCGCGCCCGCTACAGCGGGTCGTTCTCCATCAACGACTTCGAGGAGGCCATCGACGGCTACGTCGAGGAGTACGTCATCTGCTCGGAGTGTGGCCTGCCGGACACCCGCCTCGTCACCGAGGACGGCGTCGACATGCTCCGCTGTGAGGCCTGTGGTGCGTTCCGGCCGGTCCAGAAGCGCTCCAGCGTGAGCAACAAGCGCCAGCGCGAGGCCGTCGAAGAGGGTCGCACCTACGAGGTCGAAATCACCGGGACCGGCCGCAAGGGCGACGGCGTCGCCCAGCGCGGGAAGTACACCATCTTCGTGCCCGGCGCGCAGGAAGGACAGACCGTCCGCGTCTACATCAAGAACACGAGCGGGTCGCTCGCGTTCGCGCGACTCGCCTGAGCCGGACGCACGCGTCCCACCGACGCGGCGGAACACGAGTCGCTCGGCGACCGAATTCCGCGCACAGTCTCATATTCTCTCGCCGCGGTCGCTTCTTTCGCGGGCCGGTTCACCGACGTCGGTGACGCCCGCGAGACGCAGTTATTCGTCTTCGTCTGGCTCACCGGTCTCACCGGCCTCACCGCCGCACCGACCGCGAAGGCCGAACAGCGCGACGAGGAGGAACACCGCTCCCTCGACGCGCGCCGCCGTCACCACCCACGGCTTCGCCGTCATCTCGCCGCCGTCCTCGTAAGCGAGGCGCGTCATCACGGCGACCAGTTTGTCCGGAACGAGCAGTTCAACCAGACCGAACGCCGCCAACAGAGCTCGGAGCATATCCACATATCGGGGCGGAATCGGTGAAAAGGCGACGCTCGTTCCTACGACGCGGGAGCGATGGCCTCCCCCGTTCTCGGCTTGCCGCCGCGACGACCGACGGACTCACTCGCTCGACTCGAACCCCGCGACGAACGCGTCGGTCGCGTCCCGCCACGCGGCCGCGAGGTCGTCGGAAAGCGGGTCTGCATCCCACGAGTCCACCGCGTCGTGGTCGTCCAGCCACGACACCACCCCGCGGGCACCGTCCTCGAACGCGACCGTGTAGCGGAACCCGAGGTCGGCTCTCGCCCGGCTGTTGTCGAAGACGGTGCTGTACCGGAAGTGGTCCCGGAGCATCCGTGTCCGGTCGGGCGCGACCGCGCGGAGCACCTCGGTCGGGACGTGGACGAGGTCGGGTTCAGGCGCGTCGAGCGCGGCCGCGACGCGCTCGTGGTACTGGTTCCACGTCATCGTCTCCTCGCTCGTGACGTTGTAGGCGCGGCCGCCGACTCCCGGACGCTCGACCGCGCCGACGAACGCCCGCGCCACGTCGTCGCGGTGACACGGCCCCCACAGCGAGGTGCCGTCGCCGTGGACGACGATGGGCTTGCCCTCGCGGATTCGATCGATGTACGACGAGTCCGTGCCGAGGGTGTGGACGAGCGTGCCGCCCTCGCCGTAGGTGTTCCACGGGCGGAGGACGATCACCTCGAACTCGTCGGGGTCGTGGGCGTCGAAGAACGCGTCTTCGGCGGCGATTTTTCCCGCCGCGTAGTCGCTGACCGGCGGGTTCCGCGGGCTCGATTCGGTGACGGGATTCATCGGCGGCGGCCGGTGGTACACGTCGATGGTGCTGCAGAAGACGTAGCGGTCGACGACGGTTCGGCAGATTTCGACCGCCTCGCGGGCGGTCTCGGCGTCGAAACACGCCATGTCGACGACGACCTCGGGGCTCGCGTCCCGAATCGCGCCGCGGAGTACCGACGGGTCGTCGCGGTCGCCGGCGACCCGTTCGACGCCCGACGGGAGGTCGTCGTCGGTCTCGCCCCGCTGGAGACTGGTCACGTCGTGGCCGGCGGCGACGAGCCGCCGAACGATTCCCGTGCCGAGCAGTCCGGTCCCGCCGATGACGAACACGTCCATGCGTCGTGAGCCGCGGCGAGCGGCCATAAACCCCCGACAGCAGAGCGACAACACTCATCCTGTCTCAAAGCCAATAATTGATTATGAAAGTATATCTCACGGACGGGACGAGCTTCGAGTGCGGCGGCTACAAGGCCCTCGACTCCGGCGGGGTCGTCCTCACCGCCGACAAGAAGCGAAAACAGGTCGTCGGCTACGTGCCGGCGGACGCGCTGGTGTACGTCCTCCCCGACGACGTGGAGCCGGGCGACTCGCTCGCCGAAGGTGGCGTCGGAGACCCAGACGCCGACACCGACGACGCGGACGACGCGTCCGGAGACGACGAGGGTGAAGGGGAAGCCGATTCCGACGGGGACGGACACGACACCGGAGACAGCGAGACGGCCGACCGCGACGACGACGCTGACCCGACCATCACCGAAGCTGGCGTCGACCCGGACGTCGCGGGCGTGACCGCCGCCGACGGGAAGAACGAACACACCCACGAAGACCTCGCGGCGCGCATCGACGAGGTCGAAGGCCGAGTAGACGGCCTTGACGGTCGCGTGGACGCGATGACCGAACAGTTGGCGACGGTCGTCTCGGCGGGCGGCGTCGATGCCGAGGCGGCCGCCGAAGCGGAGCGACACCCCGAGGACCCGCGGAACATCCGCGGTATCGGCGAGGCGTACGCGGCCCGGCTCCGGGCGGCGGGCATCGACACCGTGTCGGCGCTCCGTGGGGCGTCGGACGAGGAACTCGCCGCCGCCGCGGACGTGTCGGCCCGACGGGTCACCGACTGGAAGCGACGGGCCGAGCGGTACGCCGAGCGACTGGCGTCGGAACGCGACGCCGGGCCTGAGAGTGACGCGCGCACCGAAAACGAAACCGACGCCGACGACGCGACCGGTGACGAGTAGCCGCCCGTACCGCTTCCGTTTCCGGAATCGCGTCTCCTCGCGAGGTCGGTCCCGCGTCCCTCGTCCCGCGTAGTTCCCATCGCGCGGGAACTGGCGAAGAGGGTGATACTGTCCCCGCCTAACTCCCAGTTGATGTACGACACAATCCTCGTGCCGATAGACGGGAGCGACTCGATGCAGCCGGTCGTCGAAGACGCCGCGGAACTCGCCGCAGAGCGCGACGCCGCCGTCTCCCTGCTCTACGTCGTCGACGAACGCGCCTTCCTGACGCTCGCCGACGAGCGCGTCGACGAGGTGTACGAGGAACTCAGGTCGCAGGGCGAAGCCGCGCTCGCCGAGGCCGCCGAGACGATGGCCGAGTACGGCGTCGACGCCGCCACGGAACTCCGCCGCGGCGATCCGGCCGAGGAGATTCTCGCGTTCGCCGAGGAGACAGACGCGGCGCTCATCTCGATGGGCACCCACGCGCGCTTCGAGGACAACATCCTCGGAAGCGTCTCGCGGTCGGTCGTCGTCCAGTCGAAAATTCCCGTGCTGGCCACCCCCATCGAGCGACGATAACCCGCCCGCGCCGGGCGAGCGAGTGCGTCGCAACCGCAAATCGGGTTCCGAGGTCCCGTGTCTCGCGTCTGTTCCCGATTCTCGCCGGGGCCAGCCAGTCCGCGATTCTCGTCGCGCGTCCGACCCGGACCCGGACTCCTCGACTCAGAGTCGCAGGAGCAACAGGAGGACGCCGAAGAACGTCGAGGCGGCGCTGATGAGAAGCAGGCCGCCGCTGAGGACGAGCGTGCCGCCGTCGAACGCCGGGGCCGTTCCGCCGGCGGCGACGTTCATCACCGACATGCCCGCCGAGAGGTCGGCGACGGGGGCGAGGACGGCGATACAGAACGTTACGAGGCCGGCGACGACGAGGGCGTAGGGCGTGAACGGGGGAGTCCGCCGAGTCGGGTGGCGGCGGACCGGGTAGCTGCGAGACATACCTCTCGTACGTCGCCATGCTAATTTGGTACGTGTCGGCTACTCACGGGAAACGAGCGTTAGACCCGGCCTACCGCCGTGATACCGCGATTCTCGACGTGGCGCGCGCACCGTCGGGTCGCCCCCGACGGTCGGGCGGTTTTGGGCCTAGGTCGAGCCTAACGCCGAGCGAATGCACCGCGAAGTCGTGGTCGTGGTCGTGTTCGGGTTCGGAACCGGCTCTTTTGTCCCCGGGCGACGAGGAAAACAGAGAACAGGCCCCGACAGCCGCACATCGGCGGTCGGCGTGAGGGCGGCGGCGAGTGCGTCGGTCCGGCCTCCGAACTCCGGGTCCTACTCTTCGTCCGCCTCGAAATCGAGCGCGACCGAGTTGATACAGAAGCGCTTGCCGGTCGGCTCCGGGCCGTCGTCGAAGACGTGGCCGAGGTGGCCGTCGCAGGTCGAGCAGACGACCTCGGTGCGGTCCATGCCGTGGCTCAGGTCGCGTCGAAGCTCGATGTTCGAGTCCTCGGCGGCGTAGAAGCTCGGCCACCCGCAGTTGGAGTCGTACTTCGTCTCCGAGCCGAACAGCTCGGTCCCACAGCCGGCACACCGGTAGACGCCGTCGTCGCTCCGGTCGACGTGTTCGCCGGAAAACCGCGGCTCGGTCCCCTGTTCGCGGAGGACGCGGTAGGCGTCCTCCGAGAGTCGCTCGCGCCACTCTGACTCCGAGAGGCTGAATTCGCTATCGCTCATACGTCGAAAGAGGGTTCGGACGCCCAAAGGCTCGTCGGCTACTCGCGTCGGAGCTCGGCCGGCTACCCGCGTCGGAGGAACTCCGGCAGCCGAATCCGAGAGAAGTCGTCGCCGCCGCCGTCGAGGACGGACGCTCGGCCGACGGCTTTGGGAATGCCCTGTTTGTCCGTCGGCTTCTGCATCGTCACGTCGGCGCGCCCCGCCGTGGAGGGCGATGTCTCCTCGTCGACGAGCGCCTCCCACACGTCCTGTTTCGAGTCGTACTCCGACTCGTTTCGGGCGACCCGCTGTTTCCCCTCCTCAAAGGCGAGTTGGAGGACGCTCCGGCCGTAGGCCGTGCCGGCCTGCCGGCGGATGCGCTCGAACTCGCCGCGGTTCGGGTGGCCGAGCGCGCTGGAGACGCCGAGGGCGTACATCCGGCGGATGGCCTCCTCGTCCGAAATCGTCCGCCAGTCCGTTCCGAAGACCCGTTCGTACATTGTTGTGGTTACCTCAGAGGTCGACCTTCGACCGGGGGTCGACGACCAGTCCGTTGTCGGTGAAGTCGAGCGACCGGATGTCGCAGTCGATGTTCGTCCCGCGCATCTTGATGACCTGAATGCCGCGTGTCATGCCAGTCGCCTCCAGATAGTTGTGGAAGAACACCACGCCGTGGGCGAGGAAGTGCTCGTCGGAGTACGACGAGGGGTCGGTCATCTCGGAGATGAGAAGCGTCGTGGCGTCGCCCTGCTTGAGTGCCGTCAGAAACCGCGTCATCTCCTCGGAGCCGTTGGCGAAGAACAGCCGGAGCAACATCGTCGAGTCGATAACGAGGCGGTCGACCTGTCGGGAGTTGACGAACGCGACGATTTTGTCGGTGAGGCTCTGGACGCTCGACGACCCCCCGGTCTGGGAGAACTGGTTGAGGATGTGTTTCCCCTTCGGGCTCACGAGGTTGATAAAGCGAAAGCCCTCGGAACTGGCGAGCGTCTCGAAGCCGAAGTCGAAACTCGACATGTCGTTTATCAGCTCGTCTTCGGTCTCGTGCATAGTGATGTACATGCACTTCTCGCCGTTGCGTAGCCCCTCGGCCATGAACTGCGCCGTGAACGTCGTCTTCCCGCTCCCCGGCGGTCCGCTCAGTACGTACAGTCGGCGCGGGAGGAAACCACCCTGGATGAGCTCGTCGAACCCGCTTACCCCACTCGGAATCCGCATGGTCGGACACTCGCCCGTCTTATTATAATCGTTCCGGGACTAGTATCGAAATTGAGACTTCGAGACGGCGCCGAGCGGACGATTCATCACTCAGGAAACAGTTCGACTTCAGATTTGATACCATCGATGGCCGTCACGTCGCCCGCGTCGAGTTCCAGCGAGACGGCGTCGAGGTTCGCCCGGAGGTGGCGCTCGCTCGACGCCTTCGGAATGGGACACAGCCTCTTTTCGGCCACCCACGCGAGGCTCACCGCCTCGGGCGTCGCGTCGTGTTTCTCCGCGACCGCGACGACTTCGTCCACGCCGCGGACGCGGCCTCCCGAAAGCGGCGAGTACGCGACCACGTCGTAACCGCGTTCCTCGGCGTGGTCGAGGAGTTCGGGGCGCTGGAACAGCGGATGATACTCCGTCTGATGGGCGACGAGCGGTGCGTCGAGCAGGGCGAGCGCCTCGTCTAGCTCGGCGACGGTGAAGTTGCTCACGCCGACCCCGCGGACGAGGCCGTCGTCGACGAGTTCGTCGAAGGCGGAAAGCGTCGCCTCGGCGTCGTAGGTGTCGACGGGGCGGTGGACGTACAGGAGGTCGACGTAGTCGACGCCGAGTCGGTCGAGGCTCTCGCGGGTCGTCCGGCGAACGTCGGCGGGCGCGAGGCTGTCCGCCCAGACCTTGGTGGCGAGCGTCACGTCCTCGCGGGGCACGTCGGCGGCCGCGAGCGCGTCGCCGACGACCGTCTCGTTGCCGTAAATCTGTGCGGTGTCGACGTGGCGATAACCCAACTCCAGCGCCGTCGTCACGGCGGCGGCCTCGTCGGGCGTGTCGAGGCCCATCGTCCCGAGACCGATGCGGGGGAGCGACCGGGTCATCGAGACGACTCACCGCCTTCGCGGCCGCCGTCGGCCGCGGGACCCGTTCCGTCCGGTGCGCGCGACGCGCCCGCCCCGCCGTGAACGACGGGCACGCCGTCGAGTTCGAGCAGGTCGTCGAGGCCGGCGATTTCGTGGGTCGGGTCGGGCGTCGGCGTGTGGTCGGCGCGGTGGCCCCGGCGGATGAACGCGGAGTCGACGCCCGCGGCCTCGGCGGCGGCGATGTCGCTGTCGCTGTCGCCGACGAACAGCGGCGAGTCGACACCGAGGTCGGCCATGGCGCGTTCGAGGTAGTAGGGTTCGGGCTTCTTGCGGTGGAGACTCGTCATCGAGGGCTCGCGGCCGTAAGCGGTGCCGAACAGGTCCGCGGCGTCGAGGTGGTCGACGACGAAGTCGATGGTGGCCTGCTGGTTGCTGGAGACGATGCCCATCGGCGCGTCGATGCGGCGGAGCGCGTCGAAGTCGTCGTAGGGAACTTTCCGGCCGTCGGCGATGGCCCGCCGTTGGGCGGCCGACTGGAGTTCGTCGCGGACGCGAAACAGCGTCTCGGGGTCGAGGTCGTAGGGCTCGGCGGCGGCGCGCACGTCCTCGGGAGAGACGTGGATGACCACCTGTTCGACGTGGTCCGGGTCGGGGTCGGAAACGCCGAGTTCGGCGAAGGCGTCCCACGTCGCGTCGCGGAGGGGCGAGAGTTCGACGAGCGTTGTCAACACGCCGTCGTGGTCGAAGATGACCGAGTCGTACATACCCGGACTCCGGCGGCGCGACGTGAATCGTTTTCGCCTCCGGCCGCGGCCGCGAGCGCGAACACGGTCCCCAATCCCGCCGCGTTGCGAGTCTTTTAGCGCCTCGAAGCCGCAGGTCTATCCGATGCTGGCTGGACTCACACGCGGGGTGGCGAGATGACTCGCGACGTGTGCATCGTCGGAGCCGGGGCCGCTGGGGCTGGCGCGGCCTACGCGCTCCGCGAGGCGAACGCGAACGTCACGATTCTCGAGAAGAGCCGCGGGGTGTGCGGTCGCGCCGCGACGCGCCGCCGACACGGCTGTCGGTACGACCACGGCGCGAACTACGTGAAAGACTACGACCGCCGAACGGCGCAGCTCGTCCGCGGACTGGGCGCGGACGGGCTGGTCAACATCGACGAACCGGTCTGGACGTTCGACGGCGACGGCGTCATCTCGGAGGGTGACGCCCGCGACCAGCACAAGTGGACGTGGACCGAGGGCATCACCCAACTGGCGAAACGCCTGCTCGCGGAGACGGAGGCGACCGTCGAGCGAGAGACGCGCGTCGCCGCCATCGACCACAACCCCGACAGCGGCTACTGGTCCGTCGTCGACGAATCGGGGACGCGCCACGGCCCGTTCGACTCGGTGCTTCTGACACCACCGGCCCCCCAGACGGCCGCGATTCTGACCGAGATGGGCTGGGGCGACCAGTGCATGGTCGCGCTCCGCGAGGCCATCGGGAGCGTCGAGTACCGAACGGTTCGGAGCGTCGTCCTCCACTACCCCTTCGAGCGCGAGGAGCCGTGGTACGCGCTCGTCAACCCCGACAAGACCCACCCGGTCGGCTGGGTCGCCCGCGAGGAGTGCAAGGAGGGCCACGTCCCCGACGGCGAGAGCCTGCTCGTCGTCCAACCGAGCCCCGAGTGGTCCGAGGCGCACTACGACGACCCCCTCGACGACGCGGCCGACGAGGTCGCCGCGATGGTCGCCGAACTCCTCGACGACGAGCGCCTGCGCGACCCCGACTGGGTGGACGACCAGGGCTGGCGGTACGCCCTCCCCGACGGCGTCGCCGACCGCGAGATACTCCGCCGCGGGGAGTTTCACGGCCTCTACTTCGCTGGCGACTGGACGGTCGGCGAGGGCCGGGTCCACGCCGCCCTCTGGAGCGGCGTCGACGCGGGCGAGCGAATCGCCGAGCAGTAGTCGAAAAGAGCCGACGGCGACGACGTCAGAGGTCGACGCGACGACCCCGACGCGGCCTCAGATGTCGACGTCTTCGCCGTACACCGACTCGCCGCGCTGGAGTCGCGCGGCGATGCTGAACGTCTGTTCTCGCTCCCGGCGCGTCGGCGAGTGCGCCGCGAGGTAGCGCGCGACGCCGACGAGGAGCGTCCGCGCCTCCTCGGGCGGCCGCGTCGCCGCCTGCCTGAACCCGGCTTCGAGCGCTTGGTAGGTGTGGAAGCCGGCGTCCTCGCGGAGCAGCGCGCCCCCGAGTTCGCGGCGGAGCCTCGCCGGGTCACCGCCGCCGTCGAGGAACCCCGCGGTCGCCCGTCCGGCGTCGTTCACCCGCCCCTCGGCGTCGAAGGCCGCGGACAGCGTTTCGAGTGCTTCCGCCGGGTCGGCGTCGGGCGTCGGGTCGGGAAGCGGGGCCGGGGGCGTGTTCAGGAACCGGTCGAGGTAGACGTTGACGGCGGCGTCGAACGCGCCGCGGTAGAGTTCTCTCGCGCCCGTCCGCTCGGCGAGCCGGTGGACCGCGTTGGCGTAGGTGAACGTGTGGTGGACCGTGTTCCAGTCGCCGAACTCGTTGGTGGTCGAGAACCGCGCGACCCGCGTGCCGGCGGCGAAGGCGACGACAGCGGCGAGCTGGGCGGGCGTCGCGCCGCCTCGAATCGCCTCGGTCAGCGCGTCGACGACGGCGTGCGGGTCGTCGCCGAGGAGGGTGTCGAGCAGGCCGTCCGGTCGGGACCACGTCTCGCCCGCGCCGGCGTCGACGTGGTCGTCGAGGTCGGCGAACACGTCGTCGAGCGTTCCCGCGAGGTCGATTGGGCGACGCCACTCGGCGGACTCCTCGGCGCGGTCGGCGCGGGCGAGTCCGCGAACGAGGCTCGGGAGGACCTCGTCGGCGCGGTCCCAGCCGACGTGGTCGAGCGCCTCGCAGGCCTTGTTGACGAAGTCGAGGACGTGCCCCGTGTCGAGGTAGCGGTGGTCGGTGGCCGCGGCGGCGACCATGCCGGCGAGTTCGGCGTCGTCGCGGCCGGCCGCGATTGCGGTCCGGAGGACGCGCTCCGCCCCGTCGGGGTCGCGGACCTCGACGTTCTCGCGGAACCACGACCGCAGGCGGTCGAAATCGGTGTCGGTCGCGCCGAGGGCGTCCTGTTCGAACTGCGGCGGTTCGCCGGAGGCGTCGCCCGCGACGTGGACGAGTCCCTGATAGAGCGCGCGCTTTCGGTCGTCGGGGTCGAGGTCGGGGAGGACGTTCGCCATCGCGGTCAGGATAGTGAGACCCGACCCCCAACCGTCGCGCCGGTAGCGACAGCCGAACCGGACGCCGGTCGAAAGCGGCTCCGTCGGCTCGACGCCGGCGTCGAGGAGGCCGATGACGGACTTCGCGACGACCAGTCGGAGGTTCTGTTCGAGGCCGTCTTCCAGCCGATTCGACCAGCGGACCGCCGGCGGTTCGTCCGGGTCGGGGTTCGGGTCGACGTAGACCGTCCCGTCGCGCACCTCCACGGGGTAGGTCCGCACGTCGTCGGCCCACGGGTCGAAGGTGTCGCCGCAGGAGAGTTCGAAGCGGGCGTGGTGCCAATGACAGGTTAGAACGCCCTCGTCCACGGACCCGCGGACGAGCGGGAAACCCATGTGCGGGCAGGCGTTATCGACGGCTCTGACGGACCCCTCGTGGTCGAAGAGGGCGATAGAGCGTCCGTCCAGCGCGACCAGTTCGCGGCCGGACTCGCGGAGGTCCGCGAGGTCGACGGCGGGGTGAAAGCGGTCTTCGGATGCCATGTGCACACGTTCGACACGATAATTCCTAAAGATTCGCTGAAGCGAATTTACGTCGGCGACGTGATGTGTTCTCGAAGAGTCTGTGTCTGCGCGGTCCTCACGCCCTGTTTCGGGTGAATCCGGGGTTCAACGACCGATGAATCCCGTGCTGCGAGCTAGCACGGTTCGGGCGTGTCTTTTTCCTCGCCGAGACCTAACGAGGAGTCGTGTCCGCGCTGACCGTCCGCATCGACCCCCACGTGCACTCGGAAGGCTCGTACGACGCGCACGACCCGGTGGAGCTCATCTTGGAGCAGGCCGCCGAAATCGGGTTGGACGCCGTCGTCGTCACCGACCACGACGTCATCGACGAGTCGCTCCGAGCGGCGCAACTCGCGCCGATGTACGGCCTCGTCGGCATCCCCGGCGTGGAAGTCTCGACGGCCGACGGCCACCTCCTCGCGCTCGGCGTGGAGGAGCTTCCGCCGCGGCGTCGCCCGCTGGACGAGACGGCCCGCTGGGTGCGCGAGCGCGGCGGCGTCGCCATCGTCCCGCACCCCTTCCAGCGGAGCCGACACGGCATCGGTCGCCGTCGGCTCGGCCGGTATCACGACGCCGCGGGCGGCGACGCCTTCGACGCCATCGAGACGTACAACTCGTGGCTCTTCACGGGCTACAAGAACCGCCGCGCCCGTCGGTTCGCCGCGAAGCGCCAGTACCCCGGCGTCGCCGGGAGCGACGCCCACAAGGTCGGGTACGTCGGCCGCGCCTACACGGAAATCGACATCCCCGACGTGTCGCGCGCCTCTCTCACCGCCGACGACATCTTGGACGCCGTCCGCAACGGCTCGACCGAGGTGCAGGGCCGGCGGACGCCGATTCCGACGAGCACGAAACACTACGCCGGCGCGGCCGGCCGGAAGTCCGCGTACTACGCCAAACGCGGGGCGCTCGGGAGCGCACTCCTCGCCAAGAAGGGCGCGTTCAAGTCCGGCTACTACGCGAAACTCGGCGCGCTCAAGAGCGGGTCGCTGGCGAAGACCGGCGTCGCGCAGGCCGTGCGGATGCTCTACCGGATGTCGCCGCTCTCGCGGTAGCGGGCAGTAACGCGGACGCCGGCGCGAGCGTCGAACAAACGAGTGCTGTTCTGTCCTCAGTCGTCAGAGCCCACGAGTTCCTCGTACTGCGCGCCGGTCTGTTTCAGTTTCGCCGTCGAGTAGAGTCGCTCGTGGTCGAACGGCAGGTGGTCGTCGGCCAGTTCGTCTATCTTCTCGTCGACGGCGTCGGCGTCCCGGCCGTGAATCATGGTAAAGAGGTTGTACTCCCAGCCCTGTCCGGGGCGGCGCGGGCGGTGGTAACAGAGCGTGACGTACGGGAGGCTCCCGACGGCCTCGCCGCGGGCGTCGAGTTCCTCGTCGGGGACGTTCCAGACGACCATGCAGTTGTTCCGAAAGCCCGTGACGATGTGGTTGACGACGCAGCCGATGCGCTTGATACAGCCGTCGGCGAGCAGGCGCTCGACGGCGACGAGCACGTCGTCGACCTCGGCGTCGAGGGCGTCTGCCACGTCGCGGTAGGGCGTCTTCGACAGCGGGAAGCCGCCCTGAATCTCCACGAGCAGGCGGGCTTCGAGAGACGAGAGGTCGCCGGTGGCGTCCTCGGAGATGCGGGTGGCGCTCACGTCGGTCTCCCCGAGGCTCTCGCGGGCGAAGCGGTCGTCGTTGACGATGGGGAACTCGAGGTCGATGTAGTAGTCGGTGAGCATCGGGAGGTTCAGCACCTCACAGCCGGTTCGCTCCTCGATTTCGTCGAGGATGCGGTCGCGCGTCTCGCGGGAACCGGCGGTGACGACGAACCACATGTTCCACTCGTGGGCGCGGCGGTAGTTGTGGTTGACTTGGCGGTAGCCGTTGATGAGTTCGGCAATCTCCTCGAAGCGCTCCTCGGGGGCCGAGACGGCCGCGAGCGTCGAACTGCCGATGACGGGCGGATTGAGAACCGGGCCGAACCGCCGGAAGATGCCGTCTTCGCGGAGCCGACGGACGCGGTCGAGGGCGTCGTCCTCGTCGATGCCTAACTCCGCGGCGACGACGCGAAACGGCCGCTGTTCGACCGGGAAGCCGCTTTGGTATTCGTCGATAAGCGCCGCATCGACCTCGTCGATGCCGTCCCGCCAATCGTCCGACAACGCGCTCATTACCCGGCGTTAGGAGTCGGGAAGCCTATCGCTTTCGGACGGCGTCGTCGGTCCCGGCCAGCGGGACCGAACGGGACGTTTTTTGACCGCTCGGCCGAACACAGAGGCATGGCAGTAGTCGAAAGCGAGTTCGGGGAATGGCCGCTGAAGCGTCTGATGACGGAAGTCGTCGGCACGGGCACGAAGTCCGCCGAGGACATGACCCGCGAGCAGGCGTCCGAGGCGATGCGCCGCATCCTCGCCGGCGAACCGGACCACACGACGCTCGGCGCGTTCTGGCTCGCCAACCGCTGGAAGCACAACAACGCGGAGGAACTCGCCGCCTACGCCGACGTGATGGCCGAACACGTCGAGTACGCCGAGCCCGAGGTCGACCCCGTCGACTGCGGCGCGAACTACGACGGCAAGGGCAAGACCGCCATCCTCGGCGTCGCCGCCGGCGTCGTCGCCGCCGCGGCCGGCACGCCCGTCGTCGTCCACTCCGGTGACCGCGTCCCGACCCAGAAGCAGGACGCCTACAAGCACGTCCTCGACGAACTCGGCGTCCGCACGGAACTCGACCCCGACGAGTCCGCCGACATGGTCGACGACACCGGCTTCGGCTTCTACTACCAGCCGCGATTTAACCCCGCCATCCACGCCCTCTGGGAGCGCCGCGACAACATGGGCGTCCGGACGTTCGTCAACACCATCGAGACCATCGCCAACCCCGCGAACGCCTCGGTTCACCTCGGCTCGTTCTACCACCTCGCGTTCGCCAAGAAGATGGTCGACACCTTCGAGGCGAGCGAGCACCACGACCTCGACCGCGTGCTCATGTTCCAGGGCATGGAGGGCTACGACGACATCCGCCCCGGCTACACGAAGGTCGCCGAGTGGACCGCCGGCGACGACGGCGAGGCCACCTTCGACGACTTCGACATCGAGACCGCCGAGTACGGCATGGACTTCGAGTACGACGACCTCGGCGTCGACGAGGACGACGTGGCCGGCGACTCCGCCGAAATCACCGAAGCCGTGCTCGCCGGCGAGCGCGAGGACCGCTTCGCCGACGCCGTCGCCCTCAACGCGGCGCTCCGCATCTACGCCCGCGAGGACGCGGAAACCATCGACGAGGGACTCGAGATGGCCCGCGAGACCATCGCCTCCGGCGACGCGGAAGCCGTGCTCGAAGACCTGCGCGAGTTCTGAAGTCGCAGTCGCAGCCGACTCGAACGCTTGCCCTTCAACACGCCGGCCCCACCGGCTCGCCGCCCGCGTATTGGACCGACTCCACGTCCACGACGTAGACTGATTCTGACGACCCGTCGGCGTGCAACCGGTCGGTGCTGTACCAGTACGGGTGCGAGACGCGAACCGTCCAGCCGTCGAGGCTCCGAGCGACGACCGACGCCGATTCGCCGCTGACGGTCGCCGACGTGCCGTACGTCGTGACGCACTCGCTGGCCGCCAGTTCGGTCTGGAGGCGCGTTTCTTCCGCCGCTATCGCCCGCCGCTGGGCCTCTCTGTCGAAGACGAAGACGGTGCCCGCGGCGACGACGAGGAAAATCAAAAGAAGCGAGAACGCGGCGCGGCGGTCCATACCGCACCCGACCGCCGGCGCGAATAAGTGTTTTCTTCCCCTAGATGTCGAGGTCGCCACTCTCGTCGGCCTCGTCGAAGGGGTCGCCGCCCTCGGCGTCGCTCTCGCCGTCGTCCAGCGGGAGCGCGATGCCGACGAGCGTCTCGCCGGCGGTGACGGTCGCCTCGCGGGCGATGGAGTAGACGAGGCCCGCGCGCTCGGCTTCGACCTCTTGGAGCACCTCGTAGGTGGTCGGGTCGTACACCCATCCGAGGTGGTCGCCGGGGCGGACCTCGCGGGCGAGTTCCACGTCCTCGCGGGCGACGAACAGGCCCGAGGCGGCGGCCTGCACGCGGCCGAGGTGGTTGCGATAGGTGCGGCCGTCCCACGGTTCGACCGCGCCCGAGAGGATACCCATGTCGCGGCAGACGTTGAGGACGCCCTCGACGCCGGCGACGATGGCCGGCTCGACGAGCTGTTTGTTGTGGGCGAGTTCCGGGGTGATAGAGGGGATTCCCGCGTTCGTGGCCGCGACGCGGAGTTTGCCGTCGAAGCTCCGTTCGGTCCACTCGTCGTCGGCCTCGTCGCCCGCGGCCTCCGCGAGGAGGATGTCGACGCCGAACGCCCGCGCGAGGTCGCGGGAGGCCTCGTCGCCCCGGAGGTAGACCGTGTGGGTGAGCATGTCCGGGCTCCCGGTGTGAAGGTCGACGATGGCGTCGGCCTCGCCGATGTACTCCCAGAGCTTCGCGGCCATGCGCTGGTGGAGCGACCCGTCGGCGTCGCCCGGCCAGACGCGGTTCATGTTGGAGTTGACGGAGTCGAGCACCTCGGGCGTGACGTAAGAGACGCGGTCGAACGTCAGCGGGTCGGCGACAGGGACGGCGACGACGCGCCCCGAAAGCTCCGCGCGTTCGAGGCGGCCGTGCAGTCGGCGGAGCACTTCGGTGCCGTTGATTTCGCGCCCGTGCTGGGCGGCCTGCACGTAGAGCGTCGGGCCGTCTGACCCGTCGGCTGGTTCGTAGGTGTGAACCGTCGTCTGTACCGGGACGCCGGAGGGGAGGCGAGTGAGCGTCACGGTCTCCGCGGTATGCATATCCGACGCATCGCGGTGGGGTGTCTTGTAGTTAGGGGAGCGAGAAAAGCGGGCGGTGCGGGGCGATGCCGGGCGTCAGTTCCGGTCGTCCGAGGTGTCGATGCCGAACGGCAGATACAGCGGACACGTCCGGCGAAACCCGGTCACGAGCAGGATGACGCCGACGGCCGCGACGAACACGGCCCCGAGCGCCGCGGGCACCGAGCCGAACCCGAGCGAGAACAGCCCCGCGTAGCTTCCGACGCCGCCGACGACGAGGAGCGCGCCGAGCGCGAGGCGAACAGTCCGGTCGAGCGTGCCGACGTTTCGTACCATACAGTAGTGCTTATAATTTACAATACATCAATCTAGCGCAGATTCCCGACTGACGGGGCGTATCGAAAGAAGGTGGTCGCTCCGGGCGATTCAGTCGTCAGCGGGCGTTCCACCCGACGGTTCGCTCGCGGTTCGGGAGAAGTAGCTCGCGAGGAGCGGGCCGGTGATGTTGTGCCAGACGCTGAACAGCGCGGGCGGGAGGGCGGCGGCGGGCGAGAAGAACGACAGCGCGAGGGCCGCGGCGAGCCCGCTGTTCTGGAGGCCGACTTCGAACGTCGTCGTCCGGACGCGGTCCTCGGACATGCCGGCGAGGCGGCCGGTGCCGTAGCCGGTTCCGAGGCCGATGGCGTTGTGGAGGACGACGGCCCCGATGGCGGCCGCACCCGCGCCGAGGATGGTGTCGACGTTGAGGCCGACGACGGCCGCGACGATGGCGACGATGCTCAGGACCGAGACGAGTGGGAACACGTCGAGGCCGACTTCGGCGACCTCGGGCGCGTTGCGGTCGAGCACGAGGCGGAGCGCGAAGCCGAGGACGACCGGGATGAAGACGATTTGCAGGATGTTGACGAACAGGTCCATGAAGCCGACCTGGAGCTGTTCGCCGGCGAGCGCGACGACCCACGCGGGCATGACCAGCGGCGCGGCCAGCGTGGTGACGGTCGTGATGGCGACCGAGAGCGCCACGTCCCCCTTGCCGAGGTAGGCCATGACGTTCGAGGCGGTGCCGCCGGGGGCCGCGCCGACGAGGATGACGCCGACCGCGAGCTCCGGCGGGAGCGAGAGAACCACCGTGAGCGCGTAGGCGGCGGTCGGCATGATGAGCCACTGGGCGAGCGCGCCGATGGCCACGTCTCGCGGGCGCTCCGCGAGTCGGCGGAAGTCAACGGGCTGGAGCGTCAGCCCCATCCCGAGCATGATGAGCCCGAGCAGCGGCGAAATGTAGGGCGCAATCCACGTGAACAGGTCCGGTTGGACCAACGCGGCGGCCGACGCGAGGAGCACGAGGCCGACAAAGTAGGTGTTCGCGAGTTCCGACAGGCGTTCGAGGGTCGACCGAGCGTTCATTCGGAGTGTCCTCCGTCAACATGTGATGTCATCTCACGCCACTCGGTCGCGGGGGAGAAAAACGTCTGTCGGTGTGACAGTCCGCGGTGCCGACCGGAAGACGCGGGCCGAACGGAGTCGTGTCAGCGCCGCGGCCGACCCCGAGGCGGCACGGTTTTCACTCGCCCGCCCGACGGGTCGAGTATGAGCGACAACCCAACGGCCACGCTCCACACGAACAAGGGCGACATCACGGTCGAACTCTTCGAGGACAAGGTCCCGAACACGGTCGAGAACTTCGTCGGCCTCGCGACGGGCGAGAAGACGTGGGTCCACCCCGAGACGGACGAGACGATGGAGGGCGAACCCCTCTACGAGGACATCCTCTTTCACCGCATCATCTCGAACTTCATGATTCAGGGCGGCGACCCGACGGGAACCGGCCGCGGCGGCCCCGGCTACACCTTCGACGACGAGTTCCATTCGGACCTCAGCCACGACGGCCCCGGCGTGCTCTCGATGGCGAACCGCGGCCCCAACACGAACGGCTCGCAGTTCTTCATCACGCTCGACGCCCAGCCCCACCTCGACGGCAAGCACGCCGTCTTCGGAAAAGTCACCGACGGCATGGACGTCGTCGAAGACATCGGCTCGGTCCCGACCGACCGCAACGACAAGCCGGTGTCCGATGTGGTCCTCGAATCGGTCGACGTCGAGCAGTAAGCGCCGCGAACACCGAAACGCGACCGAGACGCGACCGAGCGCGACGGACGCTACCCGCTCGCGTTCGCTGGGACGACGGTCCGACCGCCGTTCGAACCGTCGGCGCGGTCGAGCCACGCCGGTCGCGTCACCGTCGTCTCGCCGACCGCGTCGTACGCGAACCAGACCTCGACGCCGAGGCCGTCGCGGGTCTCGTAGGTGACGCGCATCGAGCGGACGAACCCGCTTTCTTCGACGATTGCTTCGACCCGATAGCCGCGCGACCGCGGGAAGTCGGTGTCGCGGCCCTCGATTCGGTACAGCGGGGTCCCGTCTTCGACAGTCGCGTTCGTCACACTCTCTACGCGCGTCACCGTCGTCTCGTCCGCCGAGAGGTACCACTCGAGGTAGCGGGCGGCGCGCGAGGCCTGTCGCCCCGGACCGTCGCGCACGTCGGGGTCGAGGACGCGGGCGGCGACGCCGTCCGGCTCGGCGGGGCGGCGGGCGTAGCGCGTGGTCCCGTCGGCGTACGCGTCCTCCGAGGCGGTCGGGCGCGGGAACGCCCTGAGTCGCCCGGCGCGCTGGACCTCAGAAACGTAGACGTGCGGGGCCTCGACGTGAACGACCTCCACCTCGCGGCCCGTCTCGTCGCCGGCGATGGACTCGCGGTATCGGAGGGTCCACCGGTACGACCGGTTCGCCGCGGCCCTTCGGTGGGCCGCCGCGAGGAGCGTCGCGTTCTCGACGCCCGCGGTGGTCACGCCGGGGGCGACTGTCCGCGGTTCGGGCGTCGGCGTCGGCTCGGACGTCGTCGCTGCCGGCGTCGGAACCGACGGCTGTTGGCCGCCGAGCGCCTCGCCGAGCACCGGTACGCCGCCCGGCCCGGCGGTCACGGCGACCGCAGCGAGAAGGAGCGCGACGAAGAGAAGCGGCACGACCGGGAGCGACGAGAGCGCGGGAGGAAGCAGGGACGCGAATGGCCCGGTCCGCGCGCCGCCTGCGCCCTCGGTGCCCCCTGCACCCCCGCCCCCACCGTCGGCCGGCAGGTCGGCGAGGCGGACGCCGAAATGGTCGGCGACGACTTCGTCGCCGCGGCCGCCGAGGAGGCCGTATCGGACGAGTTCGTAGAGGTCGTCGACCGAGAGGACGCGGGCGTCGTCAGGGGCCACGCGTCGGGTCCGCTCGGGGTCGCCGAGCGCGACGACGACTGTCGTCTCGTCCGGGACCGGCGGCGACAAGAGACGTCGAGACCGAGCGGCGACCGCGATTCGGTCGATTCGGTCGACGCGGCGGGCGACGACGAGGCGGTCTTCGACGGTCGTCTCCCACCCGCGGGCGGTCCAGAGGTCGGCGAGAAATCGGCGGCGGTCGCTGGGACTGGCGGCGCGAATCAGGTCGCCGAAGCGCGAGCGACGGGACTGCCGCATCGTCCGATAGTAGGGCTCGATAGCGAAAGAATCACCGGGCGCACACCGAGATTCGGTTTGGTTTCTCCCGCCGCGCGACCGACAGCGCAAAGACCACCGCGCCGCAAGGGCCGACGATGAGCGAGGAGTCCGAGCGTCCGAAGCCGAGCGACTTCGGAACCGACGAGAACGCCCCGCCGGTCGACGAAAAGCCCTACAAGATAATCTTCGAGGCGAACAAGTGCTTCGGGGCCGGTCGGTGCGCGGAGGTCGCCGACAACTGGGAGATGGACCTCGAAACCGGCCTCGCCCGCGCTAAATCGTACTTCGTCGGTGAGGACGAACTCGACGAGAACATCGAGGCGGCGGAGGTCTGCCCGGCGAAGAAGGGCCGCGGCGTCATCCACGTCATCGACCGCCGAACAGACGAGGAGCTATCGCCGAACCCCCACGGCGACGGAACCCTCTCGGTCGACTGGTAAAGCGAAAGCACTTTTCACCCCCTCGGAGAACGGGAGAGTGCGCGGGGGTGGCTGAGCTAGGCCAAAAGCGGCGGACTTAAGATCCGCTCCCGTAGGGGTTCGCGAGTTCAAATCTCGTCCCCCGCACTCGCTTCTGCGAACGATAGTGGGCGGAGCGATGCGTCCAGCCGTCTCGCACTACTTCTCGACGAGACACCACGGACCCGGTCGCACAAACAGCAAAAAATCTGCGTCAGTGATGGCTCCCGCCGGCGCGTTCACGCCGGTAGTTCGACGCCGAGTTGCGAGAACAGCGTCGCCATGCTCGCGGCGTCTTTCACTTCGACGATGGTTCCTTCGTCGATGCGGCGGTAGCTGAACCCGTCGACGGCGATCTGCGAGCCCGTCGGTTCGATGCCGCGGAACGTCCCGAGATGCGTGCCGCGGAGGGTCCACCAGACCATCACGGCGTCGCCCTCGGCGACCATAGCGTTGATTTCGGTCGTCGCGTCCGGGAACGCGCCGTCCCACTCGCCGTGCAGTTCCTTGCTATCTTCGCGCGTGACGAGCGCCTCGTCGGACCCGCTTCGCATCGTGGCGATGCGGACGGTGTCGGCGTACAGCTCGTCGAGCGCGTCGAGTTCGTCGCGGTTCCACGCCCGGTCGAACTCGGTTCGAATCAGGGTGCGGTTCTCCTCTGTGGCCGTTCGTGTCGACATGCGTACCCACCCGGAGTCACCACGGCGACCCGCCCGACCGCGCGCCGACACCGTCGTGAGGTACGACCCGCGAGGACATAGCGTAGTGCTACCAGATAGCACCCAGTAGAGGATATGAGTGACGTGCGGATTGGCGGGCGAGTCGGTGGGCAAACGCCACAACCGCCGACCACGTTATGTCGGTTCCCCGCCAACGTGTAGGAATGGCTTCGACGCGTAGACACCGCTACTCGGATGGACAGGGGTTCGGCGACCCCTACGAAGGGTTCGACCTCGACCCGCCGACGTACCGGGTGAACGGACGACTCGTCGACCCGGCGGACGACCACGTCCTCGCCGAGTTCGTGGACGAGGACGGAATCGACCCCGAGGCGGTCGACGCGGCGGCGCTCGTCGAGGTCGGACTGGCTTACGCCGCCATCGAGGAGTACGAACAGGCAGTCGACAGTTTCAGTCGGGCGGTCGCCTACGCCGACGAGGACTCGCCGACGGCGTGCGAGGCGTGGGTGAACAAGGGTGTCGCCCACGCGCAACTCGGCGAGTACGACGAGGCAATCGGCGCGTACCGCGAGGCGCTCCGCATCGACGACGACGGCGAACACGCCGCGGCCGCGGAGACGAACCTCGCGTACGCGCTGTGGGAACTCGGCGACTCGTCGGGGCCGCTCGACCGCGCCGAGCGCGCCGTCGAACTCGACCCGCGACTCCCGCAGGCGTGGTACAACCGCGGCTTCTTCCTCGCCGAACGCGGCCTCCACGAGGAAGCCCTCCGCTGTTTCGACACCGCCATCTCACTCGGACTGCGCGATAGCTCGGTCCGGGGCGAGCGCGACCGGTCCCTGGCGTTCCTCGAAGCGGACCTCGTCGAGGGCGAGACCGAGGCTGAACCCGAAGCGCGGGAGGAATCGGAACCGGACCGGGCCCGTGACGTGGAACCCGGAGCCCGCGAAGTCGCCGACGCGGACGGGTCCGACGACCCGGCCGTCAGTGAGCGAGGCGAGTAGGGCCGCACCCACAAACATTTTGACAGTTCGGCTAATGACATGTAATTAGACCGTGTCACCCGGACTCCTCGTCACGCGATTCGACGCCACGCTCCTCGGGATGGCCGTCTTCATCCTCGTCGGGGCCGTCGTCGGCGTCGTGTCCGCCCTGCCGACGCCGCTCGCCGCGGGCGGTGGCGCAACCGGAGCCGCCGCCCTCGCGCTCGGCGTCACCGTGAGCGAACTGTAGTCGATTCTCGGAACTCGTAATTCCGTGAGGCTCAAGGACCCCGCTTCTCCCGCCAATATCACTCCTGATATCTAGCGGGACAACGCTTTACGTCGCTCTCTTGCTACCAAGTGGCATGAAGCTCGCCACGCTGGTTCCGGCGGTGCTCAGGCGGAGCTACCTCCGGAAGTTTCTGTTCGTTATTCTCCTCGTGGCCGCGGTGATGGGCGGGTTCGGCCTGTACGTCTCAGACATGGTCGGGACCGAGGTCAGAGCCGACACCCACAGCGACTTGGAGATGGTCGCCGCGCTGGAGGCCGAGGGACTGTCGAGTTGGATGGACGGCTACGCACGGACCACCCGGATGCTCTCGGAGTACGAGACCGTCCAGACGGGCGACCCCGACACCATCGACGAGACGCTCGAACGCGAGAAGGACACGCTCCCCGACGAGGTGATGGCCATCCACTACGTGAAGCCGTCGAACCGCGACATCGTCCGCAGCACGAACGGCGTGATAGAGGCCAAGTCGGTCTCCGACCTCGGCCTGTCGTGGACGACCGGGTCGCTGACGATGTACGACCCCGACGCGGTCGCCATCTCCGAGGTCTACCGCTACGCCGGGAGCGAGCGCCTCGCCTTCCTCAGTCCCGTGGAGGGTCGAGACGGAGCGGTGATGGTCGTCGTCGACGCGACGAAACACGCCGAACTGCTGAGCGAACCGGTCGAGGGGTCGCAGACTCGCGTGGTGACTGAGGGTGGTGTCATCGCCTTCGACAAGTACGGCAAAAACGTCCTCACGACGTACCGTGAGGGTGCGGCGACGCCGGCGCTCGACGCCGCACTCGGCGGCGAGACCGGCGTCATCGAGCGCGAGGGCGAAGGCGACGCGGGCGACGAAGTCGTCGCCTACGCGCCCGTCTCGGGAACGAACTGGGCGGTTCTCGTGGAAGCGCCGCAGCGTAACGCCTACGCGGTCGCGCAGGTCGTCGAGCGCGACGTCGCCGTCCTCATCGGCGTGGGCCTCGCCGGCCTCGCGCTGGTCGGCGTCGTCATCGGTCGCAACACGGTGCTGTCGCTCCGGCGACTGCGGACCAAGGCGGCGGCGCTCGCCGGCGGCGACCTCGACGTGGACCTCGAAACCCGCAGAGTCGACGAGTTCGGGGCGCTGACGAACGCGTTCGCCGAGATGCGCGACGGCCTGCGCGAGCGCATCGAAGCGGCCGAAGACGCCCGACGCGACCTCGCTAGTGCCGCCGACGACTACCGCGAGACGATGGACGCCGCGGCGACGGGCGACCTGACGGTGCGCACGTCGGTCGAACCGGACGACGAGGCGATGGCGGCTGTCGGCGACGGCATCGACGCGATGCTCGCCGACCTCGAATCGACCATCGGACAGGTCGCGTCGTTCGCGGCGACGGTCGACGCGGCGGGCGAGCGCGTCACCGCCGGCACCGAGGAGGTCAGCGCCGCCTCCGAACGCGTCGAACTGGCGACCGCCGACATCTCCGACGGCGCGGCCGAGCAGGCGTCGCTCCTCTCGGAGGTCTCTTCAGAGATGCAGGACCTCTCCGCGACGGTCGAGGAGGTCGCCGCCTCCGCCGACGAACTCGCTGACCTCGCGGGTGACGCCGCGGACCGCGGCGAGGCCGGCCGAGACGCGAGCGCTGCCGTCCACGACGAGATGGCGAACATCGACGCACGCGTCGCGGCCGCGGCCGAGGGCGTCGAAGCCCTCCGCGACGAGGTGGCTGACATCGGCGAGGTGGTCGACCTCATCGAGGACATCGCCGACCAGACGAACCTGCTCGCGCTCAACGCCTCTATCGAGGCCGCCCGCGCCGGCGAGGCGGGCGCTGGCTTCGCGGTCGTTGCGGACAGCGTGAAATCGCTCGCGGGCGAGACCGCCGACGCGACGACCGAAATCGCGTCGTCAATCGAGTCAGTCGAAGAGACCGCCGACGAGACGGTCGATGCGGTCAAGGCCGCCCGAGAGCGCGTCTCGCAGGGCTCCGAGACGGTCGAAACCGGCGTCACCGCCATCGACGAGGCGGTCGACCGACTGGCGGAAGTCGACCACGGCGTCGCCGCCATCGACGAGGCGACCGCCTCGCAGGCGTCGGCCGCGCAGTCGGTCGCGCGCCTCGCGGACGAGGCCGCCGAAATCGCCGACGAGACGCGAACCGAGGCGGCCGACGTGGCCGGCGCGGCCCACGAGCAGAACGACGCGATGGTCACCGTCGCCGGGAAGATACAGGAGCTTTCGTCGACGACCGACGAACTGCGGGCGCTCGCGGACCGGTTCGAAGTACGCGAAAAAGCGGAGCGAGACGGCGACGTCGACGCGGTAGAATCCGGAGTCGAGGCCGATGCGACCGCGGCGGCGGACGAGACGAAGTCCGAGCCGATTTCGGCACCGACGATGTCCGATCTCGCGACCGACGGCTCGGGCGGAGACGAGTCGGACGGAGGCGGAACCGTGTCCGGAGACGGAACCGAGTCGAGAGAACACAAACCTACCCGCGACGGACCGGACGAGAACTGACGCGGCCGCGTCGCTGCCGGGTTTTTACTGGGGAGGATATCACTCGATTCAGTTGTTCGATTCGAGCGCGCGAACGCGAGCCGTCGGCTCTTCGATGTGAGTTTCGTGAGAAAGGGATAGGCAGCCGCACGGGAGCGGCCCGCGCGGCAAATGCCGCCCTAGATTGGTCCCCGCTGACGCTTCGGCCCTCCAAAGCGAAGCGTCACCTGAATGGAGTGCGGCGAGATACTTAAACGTGCCGCCATTCGCCCAAATCCGGCGCAGGCGGGCGATTCGAGGGCGCTCGCGACGCAACGGGCTTTTCTCCTGTCGGGACCTTCGTCCGGGCATGAGCGAAGACGACATCCCCGGTCGGGTCCGCCGCGCGTTCGGCGACCACGGGTCGTTCGAGCGGGTCGACGACCGCACCTTCGAGTCCGTGACGACGCCGTTCGACGGCACCGTCAGCGTCGCGGCGCGGGACAACGGCCACGTCGAGTTCGGCGTGGAGGTCCGCGTCCCGATGCTCTCGGCGGTCGCCGACGACGTGGCACCCGTCGTCGAAGACGGCTGGTACGACACCTTCGAACTCCGCCTCGAAGACGTGAACGGCGTCGTCGCCGGCGACCACGGCCTCGACCCCGACGTGACGCGGGCGGGCGACGAAGCGGTCGTCCGGGCGAGTTTCGCCGACGTCAACGAGCGCCGCGGCGTCGACGACGCCGGCGCGGTCATCGACTACGTCGAGGGCACGTTCGTCGAGGGCATCATCCCGGGCTACGACTACGAGGAACCGGTGACGAGCCTCATCCAGAACGCGCGAGACGCCGCCGGCGCGGGCTTCTGAAAACAGGCAACGAACGCGTCGGCTCGGTTCGAGCACGGGTCGGCGAACCCGCGCGGTCGCTTCCGACTCAGTCCATCGCGATGTACGTCTGGGTGTCCTCGATGCCCGGAACCGACTGGATGCCGCCGGCGATGTCCTTCACGTCGGCGGGGGTGTCCACCTCGACTTTCACGATGAAGTCCACGTCGCCGGCGACGATGTGGGCGCTGACGATGCCGTCCGAGACGGCCAACAGCTCCTGTTTCAGCTGGTCGATACCGTCGGAGACGGGCGCGGCCTTGACCATGATGTACGCGTAGACCATCGTCACGCACCTCCCGCCGTGGTGACGACCTCGTCGCCGACGAGCAGTTGTCGCACGTCGTTGAGCACGTCGAAGTCCGCGAGGACGGCCACGCGGTCACCCGTCTCCAGCGAGTCGTCGGAAAGCGGGATGCCCATTGGACCGTCTTTCTTCCCGAACGCGAGGACGCGGGCGTTCGCCGGGAGCGCAACCTCCTCGATACTGTAGCCGTTCATCGGCGACGCCTCCGTCACCGTCACGAGGATGACCTGCAGGTGTTGGGCGATGTCCGCGATGGCGCGGATGGACCCGCCGAGAAGCGCGTTCTTCGCGCCGATAGCGCCGAGGCGCTCGGGGTAGACGATTTCGTCCACTTCCTTCGCGTACTTCTGGTACACCTCCTCGCGGTAGTCCTCGTCGACCCGGAGCACCGTCCGACAGCCGAAGTGCTTGCCGATCATGCACGCCGCGAAGTTCACGTTGAGGTCGGCGGTGAGCGCGCCGAGGGCGTCGGCCGCCTCGATACCGGCGTCGACGAGCACCTCCTCGCGGGAGCCGTCGCCTTCGACCACCTCGAAGTCTGCTTCGCGGGCCCGCTTGACCCGGTCGCGGTCCAACTCCACCAGGACGATGTCGTGACCCTCCTCGCGGAGGACGCGAGCGGTGCGCAGCCCAACCCGTCCAGCACCAATGATAACGAACCGCATGATAAGACGGTATGTCGGCGGAGGCAAATAACCTTCCCCCGATTCGACCGAAGGGGCCGCGCTCGGTCGAAGCAAGGCTTTTGACGACCGTGGTAGAATATCTCACGCATGGTTCACGCGTTCATCATGGTGAAGACCGGAGCCGGCGAGTCGGAACAGCTTCTCGGTCCCATCCGCGACTTCGAGACGGTGACGGAGGCGCACATCGTCGCGGGCGCGTACGACATCATCGCCGAGGTCGACACCGACGCGGTCTACGAGGTGCTGAAGACGGCGTCGAGCCGCGTCCAGAGCTTAGAGGGCGTCGCCGACACGAAGACGTACATCTCGCTGGACGACTGAGGGACCGCGCGCTCAGCGCTCGATGTCGAACGGTCCGTTGCGCTCGACGAACGCGACGTGTTCCTCGCGCTGGCGGGCGAGCTCCGGCGGCAGTTCCTCGTAGACGTTGTCGAACAGCTCGTCGGTCCCCGGTTCGGGCGTTGCCTCGGCGCGCTCGACGGCCTCGCGCAGTTCCTCGTCGGCGTCGTCACGCATGGCGTCGAGCGCCGCGTCGTCGACGACCTCCTGCTCGCGGCAGAACGACTCGAAGCGGTCGAGGGGGTCGCGCGTCCGCCACTCGGGGAGCCCCGGGTCGTCGTCGCGGTAGCGCGAGGGGTCGTCGGCGGTCGTGTGCGGCCCCTGTCGGTAGGTGAGGCTCTCGATGAGCACCGGTTCGCCGGCGCGGGCCTTCTCGAAGCCGCGCTCGACGGCCTCCCTGACCGCCAGCGGGTCGTTGCCGTCGACCTGCATGCCGTCCATCCCGTAGGCGTCGGCCTTCGCCGCGATTGACTCGCTCGCTGTCTGGCGCTCGCGGGGGAGCGAAATCGCCCAGCCGTTGTTCTCGCAGAAGAAGACGACCGGCGCGTCGAAGACGCCGGCGAAGTTCAGCCCCTCGTGGAAGTCGCCCTCGGAGGTCGCGCCGTCGCCGAAGCAGACCAGCGCCCCGTAGTCGTCGCCGCGGTAGTTCGCGGCCATGCCGACGCCGGCGGCGTGGGGAATCTGGCTCCCGATGGGGACCGCCTGCGGGAACACGGGCACGTCGTGGTCCGAGTCGTACTCGGCGTGGCCGCGCCGAAAGAGGAGGATGTCGCTCGGCGGCACGCCGCGGGCGAGTTGGAGGGCGTTCGACCGGTAGGTGGGCAGCAACACGTCGTCGTCGCGCATGGCGTGGGCGGCCCCGATTTGAGAGGCCTCCTGTCCGCGGAACGGCGGGTAGCCGCTCATCCACCCGCGTCGCTGGAGGGCGAGTGCACGCTCGTCGAACCGTCGCGCTCGAATCATGTCGCGGAGGGCGGCGCGGGCGTCGTCTGCGGTGAAGCCCGTGTCGTCCAGCCCGCGCTCTGCGATGAGTCGGTGCATGGCGGTGAGTCACGGTCCTTCGTGATAAATATCACCCGTCCGCGGGGCGGCCGCGGCGGGCGGTTCGACCGACGGCGGCGCGGGACGAGCGGGCCACCGAGAGCGACAGGCCAAAGACCACCGCCTCCGTAGGTCGGCTATGGTCTCGGTGGTCAACCTCGTGCTCATGGGCGCGGTCATCGCCCTCCACACGCTCATCGCGGCGGTCATGACCCGCTTTTTCCGCCTTCGACTGAAGACGCAGTGGGGCTACATCCTGTACGCCGTGTTTCTCATCCCGCTCGTGCTGTTCGTCTCGACGCTGGTGTTCTCCGGCGTGTTCGGCATCGGCGTTGACCTCGGCAGCCCCACGGCCGCGCTCGGCGTGATGATAGGGATGCCACTCGCGCTCGGGTTCACCATCGACACGCTCTACGTCCCGCCGCCGGAGGAGTACGAGAACCTCCCGAACTCGCGGTGAGGCGTGAGCCGGTCGGTGACTAGTTTAGTTCTCCGCGAGAATCTCTTCGAGCGCCGCCTCGACGGCGTTGAGCACGTCCTCGGGCGACTGCGTCGCGTCGACGCGGACGAACCGCTCCGGTTCGGCCTCGATGAGTCGCTCGTAGTTGGCGCGCACGTCCGCGAGGTACGCCGCCTGTTCGAACTTGTTCGTCGCGCCGCTGCGCGCGGCGGCCGTCTCGGGGTCCACGTCGAGGTAGATGGTCTTGTCCGGCGGCCGAGTGAACGCCGTGTGGATGCCCCTGATGTACTCCATCGGGCGGCGGAGGTCGCTGTCGCGGAGCGAGGCGGCCTGATAGGCGTACCGCGAGTCGGAGTAGCGGTCGGAGATGACGAGGTCGCCGTCGGCGAGGGCCGGACGGACGACCCGCGAGAGGTGGTCCGCGTGGTCGGCGGTAAAGAGGAACAGCGTGGCGAGCGGGTCGGCGTCGTCGTCGGCGATAGCGCGGTTGACGGCCTCTCCGTACCACGAGTCCGACGTGGGCTCGCGCGTGAAGACGGCGTCGGGGTACGCGTCGTGGAGCGCCTCCCAGACGGTCGTCTTCCCGCTCCCGTCGAGCCCTTCGAGCGTGACGAGCATACCCTACCAACTCGGCGCTCCGGAAAAAGCGCGCCGAAGCGAGCCGCCGCAATGATAATGTCAACGCAAGCCGATACGTGAGTCAGTGACGGCCACCCGAGAGTGGTGGAACGACCTCCTACCGAGGGAAAAACCGTACAGCGTCGTCCGCTTCGACGAGAGCGTCCCCCCGACTGACACGTCGTTCGCGACGAAACAGTCCGAGGTCGACCACCCGAGCGACGCGCCCGACGAGTGTCCCGAGGCGACCGCGGAGATAGTCGTCTACGACCGAATCGGTCGGATGGTAAAGCGCACCGACGGCTCGGTCGCGCCTTCGGTTCTCTTCTGAGCGGGTCCGCGTGGAAACCGTCGCCGCGGGTCGGAGAGTCGAACACACCCGTTCGAGGAGCGTCGTTCCCATCGGAGCGTTCCCCGGCGAAATCGACCTCTATCCCCCGTTAGCTTTACCCTCATTCCGCCGAATATTACGCCATGAAAGTCCTTGTCGTCGGCGGAAGCGGATTCATCGGGAGCCATCTCTGCCGCGAACTGCAGTCGCGGGGACACAGCGTGACCGCGATGTCGCGGAGTCCGAACAGCGAGGATCTCCCCGACGGCGTCGAGAAGGCGATGGGGGACGTAACGGACTACGACTCCATCGCGGGCGCGTTCGAGGGGAAAGACGCTGTCGTGAACCTCGTCGCGCTCTCGCCGCTGTTCGAGCCGAAGGGCGGCAACCGGATGCACGACATCGTCCACTGGCAGGGGACCGAAAACGTCGTGAAGGCCGCGGAGGCCAACGACGTGCCCCGACTCGTCCAGATGAGCGCGCTCGGGGCCGACACCGACGGCGACACCGCCTACATCCGCTCGAAGGGGAAAGCCGAGCAGGCGCTTAAGTCGTCGAGCCTCGACTGGGTCATCTTCCGGCCGTCGGTCGTCTTCGGCGACGGCGGCGAGTTCGTCTCCTTCACGAAGCGGCTCAAGGGGATGTTCGCCCCCGGCGTCCCGCTGTACCCGCTTCCGGGCAACGGGAAGACGCGCTTCCAGCCCATCTGGGTCGGCGATCTCGTCCCGATGCTCGCGGACGGCGTCGAGGACGACGACCACGTCGGCGAGACCTACCGCATCGGCGGCCCCGAAAAGCTCACGCTCCGGGAAATCACGGAGATGGTGTACGACGCCGAGAACAAGTCTATCACCATCGTTCCGCTGCCGATGAGTCTCGCGGGCGTCGGCCTGACCGTCCTCGGAGCGGTCCCCGGCTTCCCGATGGGGAAAGACCAGTACCGCTCGCTCCAGTTCGACAACACGACCAACCAGAACGACGTGGGCGTCTTCGGCATCGACACCTCGTCGATGAAGACACTCGGCGCGTACCTCGCCGAGCGAAACTGACGGTCGTCCGACGTTTGGCGGGAATTAATCGGTTGTGAACTCCGGCTCATTTCGCCGGTATTAGCCGTTCTTACGGGATAATGTCCGATTAACACCGGTTTCGTGTCGCCGTTTTTCGCCGATAATCTGACGATTGGTATACACTTCCCCATCACAACGCTTATGTCTGCGTTCGTACTGCAATTCACGCAATGGCGAGGGGACCGAACCTATGAAGCTCGCAATGATCGGATTCGGGCAAGCCGGGGGAAAAGTAGTCGACAAGTTCGTCGAGTACGACCGGGAACGCAACGCCGGAATCGTCCGCGCTGCGGTCGCGGTGAACTCCGCGAAAGCTGACTTGCTCGGACTGAAGAACATACCGAAGGACCAGCGCGTCCTCATCGGCCAGTCCCGCGTGAAGGGACATGGCGTCGGTGCGGACAACGAACTCGGTGCCGAAATCGCCGAGGAGGACATCGACGAGGTACAGGGTGCCATCGACAGCATCCCTGTCCACGAAGTCGACGCCTTCCTCGTCGTGTCCGGGCTCGGTGGCGGCACCGGCTCCGGCGGCGCGCCGGTCCTCGCGAAACACCTCAAGCGCATCTACACCGAACCCGTCTACGGTATCGGCATCCTGCCGGGGTCCGACGAGGGTGGCATCTACACGCTCAACGCCGCGCGCTCCTTCCAGACGTTCGTCCGCGAGGTCGACAACCTCCTCGTGTTCGACAACGACGCCTGGCGGAAGACCGGCGAGTCGGTACAGGGGGGATACGACGAGATCAACGAGGAGATCGTCAACCGATTCGGCGTGCTCTTCGGCGCCGGCGAAGTCCAAGACGGACAGGAGGTCGCGGAGTCCGTCGTCGACTCGTCGGAGATTATCAACACGCTCGCCGGCGGCGGCGTCTCGACCGTCGGCTACGCCTCCGAGGGCGTCGAACCGCGGAAGAACAAGGGCGGCGGCCTCCTGTCCCGGCTGACGGGCGGCGACGAGCCCGACGACAACCTCGACACCGCGCACACGACCAACCGAATCACGAGCCTCGTTCGCAAGGCCGCGCTCGGTCGACTCACGCTCCCGTGTGAGATCGAAGGCGCGGAGCGCGCGCTGCTCGTACTCGCTGGTCCGCCGGAGCATCTGAACCGGAAAGGCATAGAGCGCGGGCGGAAATGGATCGAGGAGCAGACCGGTTCCATGGAAGTTCGCGGCGGCGACTACCCGATTCCGGGCGCGGGGAAGGTGGCGAGTGTCATCCTCCTGTCGGGCGTGACGAACGTCCCGCGCATCAAGGAACTGCAGCAGGTCGCCATCGAAGCGCAGGATAACATCGAAGAGATCCGCCAAGAGAGCGATTCGAATCTGGAGAACCTCATAAACGATGACGAAGACGAACTGGAGTCGCTTTTCTAAGCTGGCGCTCGCGCTCGTCGTGCTCCTGTCGGCCCTCGCGGGCCCGGTGGGGGCGGTGAGCGTCGCGTCCGAGAACGTTCCCAACGAGTCGCAGGTCGGTTCACAGGTGACCGCGACGGCCACCCTCGATGAACTGTACAGGAATCCGCAACTCGAATCGTGGACGCTCGCGGGCGAGACCGACCTGGAAGACGTGACGTGGACCGTCACGTACTACGACCAGACGGGTGCGAAAGTCGACCAGCAGTCCTTCGACGGGCAGAACTTCAGCGGCGCGCAAGTCGCCGCTGGCGACGGCACGAGCGAAGTGGAAATCTCCGTGACGGGGACCGTCCCCGAGGTCGAGGCGTACTCCTACGACCCCGCGCAGACGTTCACGCTTATCTCGCTCGACCAGACCCGCGAAGGTGGCTCCAGTAACGATATCGACACGTGGACCGCCCACCACTACACCGAAGACAGCGCCGCCGCGCGCGCCGAACTCGACAGCGCGCAGGCCGCGATTCAGAGTGCGAGTGGGGCCAACACGCAACAAGCCCAGCAGACGTTCAACAACGCTGTCGAAGCGTTCAACGGCGAAGAGTTCAACCTCGCGACGAACCTCGCCAACGAAGCCGAGACCAGCGCGAACCAGGCACAGCAGTCGAGTCAGACGACCCAACTGCTCATCTACGCCGCGGGCGGCCTGCTCGTCGTCGCGCTCATCGCCGGTGGGTTCCTCTACTGGCGGTCCCAGCAGACGACCTACGACAAACTGGGCTGATTCTCAGTGCGAGTCGTCGTTCCCTTCGGGGGACGAACGCCGAAGACCCGACTCGCCCCGTTTTTCGACGCCGACGAGCGACGCGAGTTCGCCGTCGCGATGCTCCGGGACGTGCTCGACGCCGTTCGCGCGGCCGACGGCGACCCGACAGTCGTCGCTGACGCGCCCGTTTCGGTCGATGCGCCTGTCACCGTGGACGACCGACCGCTCACCGAGGTCGTCGGCGACGAACTCGGCGGCGACGACCCGGTCGCGGTCGTCATGGCCGACCTCGCGCTCGCGACGCCTACGGCGCTCGCGCGGCTGTTCGAGACCGACGCCGACGTGGTCGCCGCGCCCGGCCTCGGTGGCGGCACGAACGCGCTCGTCGTCCGCCATTCCGACTTCTCCGTCGACTACCACGGCGCGTCCATCCTCGACCACCGGCGAATCGCCCGCGACGCCGGCTGTTCGTTCGCGGAGGTGGATTCGATGCGACTCGCCGTCGACGTGGACGAGCCGACCGACCTCGTCGAAGTGCTCGTCCACGGCGAGGGCCGCGCCCGCGAGTGGCTGGTCGACGCCGGCGTCCGCCTCGAAGGCGGGTCGGGCAGAGTTGAGGCCGTCCGCGAGCGCCGATAAGACCTTAACGGTCCACGATAAACATTGACTGGCGCGGTTGTCCGTCTGCCCGGCGGGAACTGAGGCAACGTGCGCCGCGCGCTTCCGCGTCGCGAAGACGACGTGGGAGTCGAAGTGGAGTCCGAACGTCGCGACGACGACGCGAGTCACACTCGCAACCAAATCGGGGCGAGCGCCTGACGGCGCCTCGGACGGGCCGGAGACGTGTCTGGCACCAACTATCCGGCCCCGAGCTCGACTTCCGTGTTACCGTCTCTCCGTGCGACCCCAATCGCCGCCGTATCGACCGCGAGTGACACGCTTTTAGTGGCTCGTCACGCACCGGGAGATATGTTCGCGGGTGCCGACGAGTACGGAGTCGACCTGACTATCGACGACGCCGACGTGGAGCGACTGCTCGCCGTCACCCCCGATGACGCCGACGCGCCGGCGGTGCTTTCGTTCTCGCGGAACGTGTTCATCCCGCTGACGACCGCCTGTCGGTACACCTGCACCTACTGCACCTACTACGACGTGCCCGGCGAGGCGACGCTCATGTCCCTCGACGAGGTCCGCGAGACGGTTCGCACGGGCGCTGACGCGGGCTGCACGGAGGCGCTGTTTACCTTCGGCGACGCCCCCGACGAGCGCTACACGGAGGTTCACCGCCAGCTCGACGAGTGGGGCTACGACGACATCCTCGACTACCTCGCGGCGGCCTGCGAAGTCGCCCTCGACGAGGGACTCCTTCCGCACTCGAACCCCGGCGACCTGACCCGCGAGGAGTTCGCCGACCTCGCGCCCCTGAACGCCAGCATGGGCGTGATGCTGGAGACGACCGCCGACGTGGCCGCCCACTCGGGCAACCGGCGGAAGACGCCGGGCCAGCGGCTCAACACCATCCGCGCCGCGGGCGAAGTGGGCGTCCCCTTCACGACGGGCATCCTCGTCGGCATCGGCGAGACCTGGCGCGACCGCGCCGAGAGTCTGCTCGCCATCCGCGCGCTCCACGAGCGCTACGGCCACGTTCAGGAGGTCATCGTCCAGAACGTCGTCCCCAACGAGCGGTCGGACTACGAGCGCCCGTCGCTCGACACGATGCGCCGGGTCGTCGCGATGGCGCGGGTCGCGCTCCCCGAGGAGGTGTCGGTGCAGGTGCCGCCGAACCTCTCGGCGGCGGCCGACCTCGTCCCCTGCGGTGTCGACGACCTCGGCGGCGTCTCGCCGGTCACGGACGACTACGTCAACCCCGACTACGAGTGGCCGGCGCTCCGGGAACTCGCCGACATCGCCGACGAGGCGGGCGTCCCGCTCCGCGAGCGACTGCCCGTCTACGAGCGGTTCCTCCCCGACGGCGATAGCGTCCGCGACCGGGACGAGAAGCCCGACGGTGCGCACGGAGCCGAGCGGGACCGCGAGTGGCTCCGCGAGCCGATTACCGACCGGCTCAGCGCCGACGACGTGCACGGACGACGGTTCCGGAACGTCGCTCGCGGCGACGGTCCGCTGTCGATTCCGCGGTGAGAGCGACGCGGCCGTCGGCCGGTTTGGGGTAGTTTTCTACCGACGGCGAACGAGAACTGAGTAGAGCGCGACGACCGCGGCGGTCACCGCGGGCGCGCGGCCCGAGAGCTGCGGCACGCGTTTTCTGACGAGCGTGTAACCGACGCCGACGGCGAGGCTGGCGAGGAGAATCCCGCGCGGGCCGTCGCCGAGCGTCAGGAGGCCCGGAACCGAGAGCGCCGCGGCGAGCGCGAGGTCGCCGGGCGAGCCGTCGTAGGTGGCGAGTCGGCGGGGTTCGACCCAGCCGCCGAGACTGCGGACGTAGACGCCGCGGTCGGTCCGCGCCTCCCACGGGCGAGCCTCGCTGCTGCCGCCGAGGTAGTCGGCCGCGCAGTGGAGCGCCGCCGCGCCGAACCCCGTCGCCGCGGCCGCGGCCAGCGGGTCGCCCGTCAGGAGCGCGGCCGCGCCGAACCCGACCGAGCCGACGACGAACGCCTCGACCTGATGGAGCGTCCGGCGGTGGACGCCGACGACCATGTCGAGGTCGGGACAGACGCCGCCGACGAGCGCCGCCGCGACGACGAGCGGCGCGGTCGCGGGAGCGACGAACACGACGGCGGCGGCGAGCGCGAGGCTCATCGCCACGTGCGTCGGGGCCATCACGGGGCGAACACCCCCCGCGCCGGTCGGCGTCGTCGAGTCGTCATCGTTTCGCCTACTCGGCGACCGAGACGTATGAGTTTCGTGGTCAGAACGAGCGCCTGCGGGCGCGGTCGCCACCTCGGAGACTGCGTCTCAGATGCCGAACCACTCGGGCATCCGCTTTCTGAAGCCCGTGTAGAACAGCGCGACGACGACGCCGACCGCGATGGCGACCCGGACGCCGCCGGAGAAGGCGAGGAAGCCGGGGACCGAAAACAGGAGCGTCAACGCGAGGTCCTCCGGCGCGCCGTCGTAGCGGACGAGGTAGCGGGGACGGAGCCACCGCCGCGCCGGGTGGACGTACACCGCTCGGTCGGAGGTGCGGTCCCACGGCCGGAGTTCGTCGCCCGCGCCGAACCAGTCGGACGCGGAGTGGAGCCCCGCCGAGAGGAAGAAAAAGGCGAGCCCGACGGTGACCGTCGAGGGCGAGGCGACGGCGACAGCGCCGAAAACGGCGGCGGCGACGCTGTAGTAGACGGGAAAATGCAGGGTCTTGCGGTGGACGCCGACGAAGAGGTCCACGTCGGGGAAGACGCCGCCGGCGAGCGCGCCGACGGCCGCCGCGGTCGCGAGTTCGGGAGCGACCAAGACGAGCGGGGCCGCGAGGGTCAGCCCCACGGCCGCGTGGGTGGTCGCCATCATCTCAGTCGTCGGCGGTCGCCGGGTCGCGGCGGCCGTCGAGCAGGGGTGTCCCGTCCGCGCGGGGCCCGAGCATCGGGCCATGCGGGCCGTCGTCGGGGTCGATGGGGCGGCGAGTCCGGTAGTCGGTCGAGCGCTCGACCGGCCGGCGGCCGATGGCGGTTATCATGTCGACGTAGTCGTCGAACGAGCGGAACTCGCCGAAACCGCCGCCGGCGCGCTTCGTTATCTCCTCGGAGAGAATCGTGCCCATGAGGTCGTCAGCGCCGCAGTTGAGGAGCTTCAGCGCCTTCGCGTTCCCGAACTTCACCCACGACGACTGGATGTGCTCGACGTTGTCGAGATAGAGGCGCGAGACGGCGACCAGCAGTTCGTCCTCGTCGTCGGACGCGCCGCCGGTCACGAGGCCGCGGTCGTACAGCGGCGTGTTCTGGTGGATGAACGACAGCGGGACGAACTCGGTGATGCCGCCGTAGCGGTCTTGGAGGTCCCGAATCACGTCGAGGTGGAGCACGCGGTGTTTCTCGGTCTCGACGTGGCCGTACATGATGGTCGCCGTCACGTCGAGGCCGGCTTCCATCGCGCCCTCCATCCCGGCGACCCACTCGTCGGTCCCGATTTTGCCGGGGCAGATGACCTCGCGCACCTCGGGGACGAGAATCTCCGCGGCGGTGCCGGGCGCGCTGTCGAGGCCGGCGTCGGCGAGGCGGCGGTAGACCTCCTCGTAGCTCCAGTCGGTGCCGCGCTTGGCGTGGTGGGCCTCCTCGGGCGTCATCGAGTGGACGTGCGCGCCGTCGACCGACATCGCCGAGAGCTGTTCGGCGTAGCTCGCGGGGTCGGTGTCGTACGCCTCGGGCGGCTTGTAGTTCACCTCGGCGGCGGGGTTGTCGGAGGATTCGAGAATCTCGCGGTGTTCCTCGTCTAAGACGAGCGCGGGGTGGAGCCCGGAGACGGACGTGACCTCGTAGATGCCCATCTCGACCGCGTCGGCGACGATGTCGCGGGACTCGGCGGGCGTCTTCGTGAAGCCGCCGTGGTCGGCGTCGGAGTCGGACTCGAACAGGTGGGCGGTGTTCTTGAAGTTACAGAACAGACAGCCGGTGTTGCAGGCCGTCGTCACGTTGTTGTTGAGGTTGGCGACGAACGTCACGTCGTCGCCGACCATCTCGGCGCGCCGCCGGTCGGCGGCTTCGAGCACGAGTTCCTTGCGCGCGGCGTCGATTCCCTCGCGGTCGGTGCCCGTCGTGATGAGTTCGACGCCGTCGTCGACCGTGAGGCGCTCGCCCGCTCGCGCCTTCGCCAAGGCGTTCTCGAACGACTGGTCTGTCTCCGGGACGTGGTCGAACCCGAAGTCGTCGTGGGCGGCACCGGTCATGCTCGTTTGAAACGCGCCACGGTCCTAAAAACGGGGCGGTACCGGAACTCCGACCGCGGGACGCCGCGGCGGAGAAAGCGTTAGGCCGCCCCGCCGTGTTGTGTCGGGCATGGAACACTCCCCGTCTTCGACGACCGACTCGTCTCCCGGCGACGACCGCGAGAGCCTGCTGTTTTCGGCGCTCGTCGGCGCGGTCGCCAGCATCGTCCTCTCGCCGCTTCCGGGGTCGACCGTCCTCGGCGGCGCAATCTCCGGCTACCTGACCGGAAGCGACCGCGAACTCGGCGTGAAATCCGGCGCGGTCTCCGGGCTGTTCGTGAGTCTCGTCGGCGTGGTCCTCGGCGTCGTCGTCCTCGGCTTCTTCAGCATCTTCGCTATCGGCGTCAACCCGCGCGGGTTCGGCCTCGGCATCCTCGGCATCGCCATCGTCGCGCTGTTCGGCCTCGCCTTGCTGCTCGTCTACACCGTCGGCCTCGGCGCGCTCGGCGGCTACCTCGGCGCGTACCTCCACGAGGAGTTCGCCTGAACACGTCCACGCCCCTTCGACCCGGCTTCAGGACTCGGATTCCACACCGGTGAACTCGAAGCGAGCGCCGCCCGCGTCGCTCTCTCCGACCGAGACCGTCCAGCCGTGCGCGTCGGCGACGTTCGAGACGATTGTCAGTCCGAAGCCGATGCCGGCGGTGCCGGTCGAAAAGCCGCTGTCGAAGATGCGCGAGCGGAGTTCGGGCGGGACGCCAGCGCCGTCGTCCTCGACGTAGAAGCCGTCGTCGAGCGCGCCGACGGTGACGGTGAGGCGGTCCTCGGCTTCGTCGCCGCCGTCGGTAGCCCCGGAGTCACCCGACGGGCCGTGCTCGACAGCATTGCGAATCAGGTTCTCGAACAGTTGGTGAAGCCGGCCCGCGTCGGCGACGACGGTCCGGTCGGACGCGACGACGAGCGTCGCGTCCCCGGTTTCGACGTTCTCCCAGCACCGCTCTGCGGTCTCCGCGAGAGACGCGGGCGTCGTGGTGAACGCGTCGGTTCCCTGCCGCGCGAGGACGAGCAGTTCCTCGGTGAGTGCGTTCATCCGGTCGTGCGCCCGCGCCACCGCCGCGAGGTGGTCGTTGTCGACTTCCTCGCGAGCGATGTCGAGGTGACCCGTGGCGACCGAAAGCGGGTTGCGAAGGTCGTGGGAGACGACGCTCGTGAACTCGTCGAGCCGGCGGTTCTGGGCTTCGACCTCGCGTTCGACGTCCCGGCGAGCCGTGATGTCCGTGTAGACCGCGTAGATGGTGTTCTCGCCGACCGGAACCGACCGGAGGAGGAAGTCCCTCTCGCCGTTGGCGGTCCGCCTGCGCACCTCGGTCTGGACGAAGTCGCCGGCGCGGACCATCTCGGTGAGTTCCGCGGCCTCCTCGCGGCGGTCGTCCGGCGCGACCACGTCGTCGATGGCGCGGCCGACGACCTCGGATTCGTCGTAACCGAACGTCGCCTCGAACGCCGGGTTCACCGCGCGGATGACGGACTCGCCGTCGACGAACTCCGAGTCGATGATGCAGTCGGCGCTGTTCTCGAACAGGGCAGCGTACTGGTCGCGTTCGACCCGAAGCCGGCGCTCGAAGCTGAGCCGTTGGAGCGCCGCGTTCGTGTGGGCGACGAGCAGTTCCGCGAGTTCGAGGTCGATTTCGTCGAACGCGCCGGTCTGCTCGGAGACCGCCTGAAACACGCCGAAGGAGCCGATGGCGACGCTGAGCCCGGAGCGGTAGTCGCCGAACTCGGGGCGGCCGAACGCGTGGAGTTCCATGTCGACCGTGCGGTGGGACTCGCCGGTGCGGAACGTCTCGCCCATCGCGCCCGCGTCCTTCGGGACCGGCCGGAGTTCGCGGTCGGTCGGCGTCGAGGACTGCGCCCTCGGGACGAACCGGTCCGCCTCGGCCTCGAAGGCGAAACAGATGTCGAGGTTCAGGATGCGCTCCGCCGCCTCGACGGTCTCCTCGTAGATATCGTCGGCGTCGGAGGCCGACGCGAGCCGCATGGCGACGCCGTGGAGCGACGTTATCTTCCGCTCGGTGCGCTGAATGCGGCGTTCGAGTCGGGAGACGATGTCGCGTTCGGTGCGCTGGGCCTGCGAGCTTCGGTAGCGGGCGACCGCCGCCCGGACGCGGTCCGCGAGGCGGTCGTAGGAGATAGAGTCGACGTCGTCCGAAAACCGGTAGACGGCGGCGTCGGTCGCGAGCGGGTCGCCACCGCCACCGCCACCACCACCGTCGTCGCCCGCCTTGTCGGGGCCGAGGAGAACGACCGGAACTTCGGGATGGCGGTCGCGGACGAGCGCGACGACGTCGGCGGCGGTGTGTTGACCGAACTGCCGCGGGACCAAGAGGCAGTCGACCGTCCGGTCGTCGATGCGGTCGAGCGCGGCACCGAGGTCGAACTCGACGGTGACGGACACGTCGTGGCGGTCGAGCGCGGCCGCGACGGCGTCCGCCCGTGTGCGGTCGGGTGCGACGAAGAGAACGGACGGTGCCGTCCCCGCCGACGCCCCCGGCGAGGGAGACCGAGTCATGCACCGACATGACGGGGAGAGAGCATCAATTGATTGGTGAGTGTAACCGGGTGGGCGTTCGTGCACTCGGCCACCACCTATTTGCCGCGGGCGACGTGAGCTAGCGCCCCGATGTCCGACGACACCGAAGCGGACGTGACCGACCGCGAACCGAGCGTCGAAGACGACGACGGCCACGGCGTCACGGTCGACGGCGGCGGCGACGCCGGCGCGTCGTCGCCCGAGGAGTCCGAGGAGGTCGATGCCGAGCGTCCGAGCGAAGGGGAAGAACCAGACGCCGAAGACGAGATGCGAGAACAGGAGGCGGCCGAGACGGAGAACGTCGATAACCACCGCGACGGCGAGCCGTTCGACTCCTGACGGGGCGGCTGCGCGGTCGCGCTCAGACTCGCTTGACTCGTTTTTCGACTTCGGGGAGGAACGCCGCGAGGTCCCCGCGGACGACCCGGTCGGCGCGGTCGTCGTACTGCGTCGCGTCGAAGTTGACGACGACCAGCGAACCGCTCTCGGCGGCCCGGCCGGCGAGGCCAGCCGCGGGGTGGACCGTCAGCGACGACCCGAGCGACAGGAACACGTCGGCGTCGCCGGCGAGACGGTTCGCCTCGCTGTAGGCGACGCGGGGAAGGCGCTCGCCGAACAGGACGACGCCGGGCTTGAGCAGGCCGCCGCAGTCCTCGCAGGTCGGCGGCGCGTCGCCGGCTCGGACCGCCTCGAACGCGGGGTCGGCGTCGGTTCGCGCGCCGCAGTCCTCGCAGACGACCTCCGCGGCGTTCCCGTGGAGTTCGACGACGCGGTCCGAACCCGCCTCGCGGTGGAGACCGTCGGTGTTCTGGGTCACGACCGCGTCGAGGACGCCCCGCGATTCGAGGGCCGCCAGCGCGTCGTGACCGGGGTTCGGCTCGACGCCGTCGGGAAACATGCGCTCTTGGAGGCGGACGCGGTCCCGCCAGAACCCCGCGGGGTCGTTGACGAAGCGGTCGCGGTGGAACGACGCCGGGTCGAACTCGGTCTCCCAGATGCCGTCGTCGCCGCGGAAGTCGGGAATCCCCGAGGCCGTGCTCATCCCCGCGCCGGTGAAGGCGACGGCGGTGTCGGCCTCGCGGAGTCGCCGGGCGACCCACGCGGCGTCTGATTCGAGGGCAGCGTCCATAGCCGAACGGAGGGTACAGCCGCGAAAAAGCGATACGATTCGTTTGGTGAGCGCGTTCGTGTATATATTCCCTTGTTCGGGTGCCGAGATGCGCACGGAAGTGGAAGCTTCTTAGTGGGATGAGTCCAGAGGACGACCATGACCAGCGTGAAGGACTTCCGCGTCGAGGAGGAGCCGACGGCGACCGACCTCGGGCGGGGCCGCTTCGTCTTCTCGGACCGCTACTCGGTGTTCGACTGGGGCGAGATGCCCGACCACATCCCGAACAAGGGCGCGAGCCTCTGTCTCATGGGCGCGTACAACTTCGAACTGCTCGACGTGAACCACGTCCCGACCCACTACCTCGGCGTCGTCGAAGACGGCGAGGTCAAGGAGCTCGGCGAGTGCGAGTCGCCGCCGACGGAGATGGCCATCGAACTCACGCAGGTTCCCGACCTCCCCCACGAGGACGGCGCGTACGACTACGACGCCTATCACGAGACTGCCGGCGACAACTACCTCATCCCGCTGGAAATCGTCTTCCGCAACACCGTCCCCGTGGGGTCGAGCCTCCGGCGGCGCGGCGAGCCCGCTGACTACGGCCTCGAACTGGACGAGTGGCCCGACGAGGCCGTCTCCCTCCCCGAGCCGGTCGTGGAGTTCTCCACGAAGTACGAAGAACAGGACCGCTATCTCTCCCGCGAGGAGGCCGACGACATCGCCGGGAAAGTCGACCTCGACCGCCTCGAAGAGCTGGCGCTCGCCGTGAACCACGTACTGACAGAGCGCGCCGAGAGGGCCGGCTTCGACCACGAGGACGGCAAAATCGAGTGTCTGTACCACGACGGCACCGTCAAGGTCGGCGACGTGGTCGGCACCTTCGACGAGAACCGGTTTTCCTACGGCGGCCAGCAGGTCTCGAAGGAGGTCGTCCGCCAGTACTACAAGCGCGTCCAGCCCGAGTGGGTCGAGGCCGTGAAAGACGCGAAGGCCGAGGCCATCGAGACGGGCGAGCCGAACTGGCGCGAGAACTGCGCGGTCGAACCCGAGCACCTCCCCGCCGACATCGTCGAGGCGCTGGCTGACCTCTACTGCGCCGGCACCAACGCCTACGTCGACCACGACTGGTTCGACGCGCCGGCCATCGAGGACGCCGTGGCGCGCGTTCGGGACCTGTAGTCGGTCGCGGAGCGAGAACCCCGTTTTTCGTCTGTTCCCCTCTCACGACGCGTCGTCACCGACGAGGAACCGCCAGCCTCGGCGGAGCATTCTCCCGAGACCGAGCGCGACGAACACCGCCGCGCCGGTCACGACGCCCGGTTCGACGCCGGGAAGCAGCGGGATGATGCCGAGTTCGTGCGCGACGAGGAGGACCGTCGCAACGAGCCACAGCGCGTAACAGCCGAGTGCGACGCGATACCGGCGGGAGACGGGCACGGCTCCGAGTCGCGTCGCCGGAAAAATAGGTCTGGCGGGGGTCGCCCCGCTCGGAGACGACTCAGTCCTCGGACGGTTCGGGCGCGAGCGCCTCGCGCTCGCCGAGGGCGTCGATGATGCCGTCGACCGGGCGGTCGGGGTTCGACGCCTGCGCCTCGCGGGTGAGGCCGAGTTGGTAGCGCTCGGGGTCGGCGCTCTCGCGGAGACTGGTGCGCCCGCGGTGGACCGAGATATCGTTGTTGAGATGGAGCTTCACGGCTTCGAGGAGCGCGTCGGCCTCCAGCGGCTGGCCGCGCTCTTTGATTTCGTCGATGGTGGCGTCGTCGGGCACGTCGAAGGCGCGCTGGGCGATGATGGGACCCTGGTCGAGGTCGGTCGTCACGTAGTGGGCGGTGACACCCGCGATGCGGACGCCCTCTTCTTTCGCCTGCCGGTAGGCCGCCGCGCCGGGGAACGACGGGAGGAGCGATGGATGGATGTTGATGATGCGGTCCTCGTAGCGGAAGACGACGTTCGGGCCGAGGATGCGCATGTAGCGCGCGAGGACGATGAGGTCCACGTCGTACTGTTCGAGGAGGTCGAGCATGCGCTCTTCGTTGGCGGTGCCCTTCTGGTCGCCGATGTCGTGGAAAGGCACGTCGTAGTGGCTCGCCAGCGGTTCGAGCGTGTCGTGGTTGCCGATGACGACCGAAATCTCCGCGCCGAGGTCGTCGTTCGCCCACGCCTCGAACAGCGCTTCGAGGCAGTGGGACTCCTTCGTCACGAGGACGGCGATTTCGCGGGTCTCGCGGTCCGAGGGGAACCGGACCTGCACGTCGACGCCGAGGTCGTCGCCGAGGTCCGAAAGCGCCTCCCGGAGTTCGTCGCGGGAGCAGGTCATCTCCGAGGTGTCGGCGTGGAGGGTCATCCGGAAGATTCCCTCGCGGACCGCCTGGTCTAAGTCCTCGACGTTGATTCCGCGCTCGAACAGCAGGGTGGTCACGTTCGCGATGAGTCCGGTCTTGTCTCCTCCGATGACCGTGATTTCGGTGAGTTCGCGAGTCATACCGTCACCTCCAGCTGTTCGAAGCTGAACATATAGCGTCCTGCGTCGGCGAGCGGTAAACCGCTGTCGTTCTCCGCAAGCGAATCCCTCCGGAACGACCGTGAATCACCCGCAAAAAGGAAAAGCCAGCGTGAGCGTGAGGCCGCTACGCCAGCGGGAGCACCGACGAGACGACGAGGACGACGACGAGCCCAGTCACGGAGATAATCGTCGTCAGCGCCGTCCACGTCTTCAGCGTCTCCGCCTGCGTGAGGCCGCCGATTTCCTTGACGAGCCAGAAGCCGGAGTCGTTGTACCACGAGCAGATGTTGCCGCCCGCGCCGATGACCATCACCAGATACGCGGTGTGGACCGGGAGTTGGCCGGTGAGCGGGGCCATGATGCCGGCGGCCGTGAGCATCGCCGCGGTCGCGGAGCCCTGCGCGATGCGGACGATGGCAGCGATGAGCCACGCGGTCACGAGAAGCGGGATGCCGAAACCTTCGAGCCCGTTGGCGAGGTACGAGCCGATTCCGGAGGCCGCGAGGAGCGCGCCGAACGCGCCGCCCATCGAGGTGATAGCCGCGATGTTGCCGCCGCTTTTCAGCGCCTCGGTGAGTTCGTCTTCCCACTCGGACCGCGAGAGGTCGGACCAGCGGTAGTACGTGTACGCCGCGGCGAGCGCGGCGACCGTGAGCGCGACGTTCTTGTCGCCGATGAACGCGACGAACGGGCGGTTGTCGACGACGAACCCGACGAACGGCCGGAGCGGTTCGGCCACCGTCACGCCTTCGAGGGCGTTGACGACGGTGAGCGAGCCGACGAGCGCGACGGCGATGACGATGGGAGCGGTGGCTTCGAGGAAGCTCGGAAGCGACGACACGTCGCGCTGGGCGCGCTCCTGCAGTTCGTCCGTGGTCGTCCCCATCGCGTCGCGGAGGGGGATGTCGATGCGGCGGTTAATCCAGCGGCCGTAGACGAGGCCGCCCATGGTGGCCGACGGGACGGCGACGGTGACGCCGATGAGCATCGTGGTGCCGATGTCGGCCCCGATTTCGCTGGCGACCGCGAGCGGGCCGGGCGTCGGCGGGATGAACACGTGGGCCGTCGCCGCACCGGCCCCGACGACGACGAGATACAGCGCGTAGTTGTCGCCCATCCGCGCCCGCATCGACCGCGCGAGGGGGGCCATGAGGTAGAACACGCTGTCGAAGAACACGGGGATGGCGAGCACCGTACTGCTCCCCCACAGCGCGATGTCGCTGTTTTCTCTCCCGACGAGCGACTGGAAGGAGCGGACGATGCGCTGGGCGGAGCCGCTTTCGAGCATCGACTTCCCGATGATGGCGGCCATCAGGATGGGAATCCCGATACCGGCCATCCCGTTTCCGAACGCCGTCGCCGTTCTCGTCGCCGCATCGGCGAGCGCGAAGTCGGGGACGAACGCCGCGTTGACGAGGCCGACCGCGAACGCGGCTATCGCCAAGCCGACGAACGCCGGGAGGTCCAAGACGACCAGTAACAACACGACCAACGCGAGTCCGACGACGAACGTCAAGAGCGGACTCTGTGCGAATTCGATTGCCATGCGTGAGATGCCATCTCATTCGGGGTATAAAAATGATTATCATATATCATATGTGTAATTATTTTTTATATAGTTATATGAAGTAATAAACTATTTCGACGTGTAATCAAATGAGTTGTCGAGATGCGTTCGCGGTGCGCCGTCAGCTAGTGAGTACTGTCGCATCTACGACGGAGCGTGGTCTCTGCCGGTGTCGTCGCCGGTTCGATAACCAGTAGACACATTCGTGTATAACAAACACGACCCAAAACCGTTTTTGCACATCACCACGCATCGCCACCTGATGACCACCTACACCGCGACGGTGACGGTGCGCCTCAAGCGTGGCGTGCTCGACCCCGAGGCGGAGACCACGAAGCGCGCGCTGGAACGACTCGGGTTCGAACTCGACGCGCTGCGCTTTACCGAACGGTACGAAGTCGACCTCGACGCGGCCGACGCCGACGAGGCCGAGGCCCGCGCCGACGAGATGGCAGAACGCTTGCTGGCGAACCCGACCATCCACGACTACGAGGTCGCGGTCGTCGAGGCCTGAGATGATCGCAGTCGTGCAGTTCGGCGGCTCGAACTGCGACCGCGACGCCGTGCGCGCGCTGTCCGACCTCGGCTTCGAGGCCGAGCGCGTCTGGCACGAAGACCCCCTCCCCGAGGAGACGACGGGCATCGTCCTCCCCGGCGGCTTCTCGTACGGCGACTACCTGCGCGGCGGCGCGATGGCCGCCCGCTCGCCCATCATGAAGTCGGTCCGCGAGGCGGCCGCAGAGGGCGTCCCCGTCCTCGGCGTCTGCAACGGCGCGCAGATCGGTTGTGAGTCCGGGCTCACCCCCGGCGCGTTCACGACGAACGCGAGCGCCCGCTTCCAGTGCGAACACGTCTACCTCCGCGTCGAGAACGCGGACACCCGCTGGACCGCAGCGTACGAGGAAGGCGAGGTCATCGAACTCCCCATCGCCCACGGCGAGGGACGCTTCGAACTCGACGCCGACCGCTACGAGGAGCTCGAAGCCGACGACCGGATTCTCTTCCGCTACTGCGACGAGGACGGCACCGTCACCGACGAGGCGAACCCCAACGGCTCGCTCGGGAACGTCGCGGGTATCCTCGGCGACAGCGAGTCCATCGCGGTGCTGATGCCGCACCCCGAACGGGCGTCGCTACCGCAGCTCGGCAACACCGACGGTCGGGGTGTACTGGCGGGCTTCGAGGGATAGGGTATAAAAAGACCGTCCGCCGCGGTGGCGGGCGGCACGGGGTCGGTTGGCGAACGGAGCGGCGTACACGATGAGCGATGTTGGAGTGTCGAGGTTTCCGACCCGCGTACCGCGTGCTATGGGGCGAGAGCGCAGGGAGCGTCCGTGGCGATCCACGCCTCGGCGTTCTCCTCTTCGCGAATCTCGAACCACCCATCCGCGTAGTAGACGGTCTTGTACGTGTGTTTCGTCATGATGGCGGGCGGCTCGGATGGACACGTCCGAACCACCGAATATGACAACGACTCACACCCTCTTTGATACGAATATCCTATCCGACGGTTAGGGGGCAGTTACTCTCCGATAGCACTACCTAACGCGGTCGAATCGGAGAAAACGAGCCGGGATACTGGACGAACGGTCGGAGATGCAGGCGGGCGACGGCCCGGCCCGGGTCGAAGGGTCGTTCGCCCGCGCGAGCGGCGTGAGTCCGGGTGGCGCGGAACGCGCCGACCTACTTGACCAGCGGCATGTTGTAGCTCGTCTCGTTATCGAGGACGAACTCCCACGTCGCCTCGCAGTCGCAGGACACCTGGTCGAAGACGGTCGGGTCCTGCCGGAGGTTGAAGTCCTTGACCGCCTTGAACACGAGTTCGTCGCAGTCGCCGCAGTTGTGCGCGCCGCGCTCTTGGCCGCCGCCGACGGGGTCGGAGACGACGATGGCGTCCACGTCGGCCGTCTCTCGGAGCGCGTCGGCGACCGACCAGAGCCACGGCGGGCGGTAGCCGCCGTTGAAGAACAGCTCGTCGACCATCGTGTAGCGCTGGACGTTCGTCGGGTTCATCGAGACGGTGTGGCAGTTGTCGACCGCCGCACACCGGCGGATGGACGACTTCATGTCGTCGAGCGCCTCGGGCTCCGAGAGGAACGGCGGCTTCATCAGGAGGTACGCCTTGACGCCGCCGCCGGCCGCGGCGGCCTCCTCGCAGGCGTCCTCGAAGTCGGCGAAGTCGAAGTACTTGTTCACGCAGTCGTGGCGGACGCGGTCGGTGGCGGTTTCGAGACCGACTGCCACGTCGGTTTCGAGGCCGCGGTCGGTGAAGTCCGCGAGCTTCTCGCGCGTGACGAAGTCGGGGAGCGACTCGACGACCATGCGGTCGCGGTCGGCGAACGTCTCGGCGATGGCGTCGCGGGTCTCAGCGGGCACCTCGCGCTCGTCGAGGAACGAGCCGGAGGTGTAAATCTTGATCAGGCCCGCTTTCTCGCCGTCGTCCATCTCTTCGACCTCGTGGTCGAGACAGACCCGAATCTGGTCCATCAGCGCCTCGTGGGCGACGGTGCCGCCCTCGACGGACTCGGCGACGTAGCCGCACATGGTACAGCCGCCGGCGCGCGCCCACCGGCAGCCGCCGGTGTTGAGGATAATCGTCAGCGAGTCGTAGACGCCGTCGGGCGTGTTGTCCTCGTCTATCCACACCCGGGTGGGCTCGTGGGGGTCGTAGGTCTTCTGCTTCCGCGAACGGATGTCGCGCATCACCTTGTTGTGCGCGTCCATCCCGCGTCCCCGCTCGTAGACCTCGGGGCTCGGCTTACTCATTGGATACCCGTATCGGACGGGCGCGTAAAGCGGCTTCGTCTGGCTTCGGCGGCGGGCGGCAGCGGCCGCCGGCCCTCACATGTTCCGCGAGATGTACCGGTCGATGTCGGCGACGAGCGACGGGCGGAACGTCCAGTAGCCCTCCCAGCGCTTCGGTTCGGTCTCGAGCGCGAGGAGGGCGACGGGGTGGCCCGGGGCCACGCCGTCGATACTCCGCTCGTCACCCGCCTTCTCCCCGTCGGCCGCACCGCCGGTTCCGGTCGTTCCGTCCAACCCACCGTCCGGCGGCGTGTAGACCACGAACCACGAGTCGCAGAAGTCATCGGTGTAGCCGCCGTGGCTCATGAGTTTGGAGTTGAACGGCGGCGTCCAGTCCGGAATTCCGTAGATGTGCGTCTGCACGTCGGTCGACGCGACCTTCTGGTAGACTGCCCGCGTCCCCCGCTCGTCTTCGATTCGGGAGAGCCGCTGGAACGACGACCGGAGTCTCCCGTCGCCGGCGCGCCACGCGTGGCGCTCGATGTACCGCGAAATCGCCACGAGCAGCAGTTTCTCCTTGTCTGATTCGGGGTAGCCGCGGAGGGAAAACGGCACGTCGTCGAGTCGCGTGAGCACCGACGGGAGTTCGAACTCGGCGAGGTTCGCCTGTCCCGTCTTGTAGAGGTCCGAGTTCACGAGGAGGACGGCGTTCATCACTTCCTCCAGCGGCGAGGTCGCGACGACCTCTCGTCCCTCAGGCGTCTGCTCGGTGAGCACGACCACGTCGTCGCCGTGAGCGTCGTCGGACAGTTCGTCGACGCCGACCGGCTGGTCGGCGAACGTGGTTTCGAGCATCCGCTGGACGGGGTCGGGAGCCGAGCGATTGACCACCGAAAGCGACCGACTCGCGGTGTCAATCGCGCCGAGGAAACTGTCGAGTCCCATCTGGTTCGTGGAAACGACTGACCGCCGACGAAATAGCTGTTTTGGAGGTCGGGGGTGCGACCGTGCCGCCGCGGCCGAACACGGGACCGCAGCGACAGACGTTCATATGCGTCGCGCCCGTAGGTGGCCCATGGAGCGCCGCACGCTCCTCTCGCTTCTCGCGGGCGGCCTCGCCGGCCTCGCCGGGTGCGGGACGCCCGAGGGGGAGACGGAGACGCCGACCCCCGAGGAGGGGACGGACGCGCCGATCGAGACGCCGACGACCGAAGCGCGCGTGGAGCGGTCGCTGACGCTCTGGAACCCGACGCCGGACCCGATTTTCACGACCGTCGTCGGCGTCCGCGACGACCGCGACGTGTTCTTCGAGAACCGCGACCTGCTGCCCGGCGAGCGGGCCGGGCTATCGGTCGCGGTCCCGACCGGGGAGACGGCGGTGCTCGTCGAGACGGACACCGGCCTGCGGGCCCGCTCGACGTGGACCGTCGACGCGGCGTTCGAAGGGCTGGAGGTCGTCCTCGGCCGGGGGAGCGCGGAGTTCTGGCGGACCGTCTCGTGCGACGCCCGGGGAGAGTGCTCGCTCGCGGCGGCGACCCCCGACGACGGGCCGAGAATCGACCTCCCGCTCGTCGGCGACGGCTCCTCACGGTGGTACGCACCCGCTGGCGTCGTCGTGGAGAACCCCGGCCCCGAGACGACCGCTCGGCTCCGCATCGACCTCGGGAACACGGTGCTCGTCGACCAGGCGTACCGCGTCCCGTCGGGGGCGCGGCTGTCGATTCCGGTGACGTACCGAAGCGGGGACTACCGCGTCGCCGTCGAGACCGACGAGCGACGCGTCGAGACGGGGTGGCCAGTACCCGACGAGCCGACGAAGTACGTCGACGTGTCGAGCGGAGCGACGGGCTGTGGACCGTCGAACACGACGCTCACAATCGCCAACCGCGACGACGAACCCCACCGACTCTCGCTCCGGGTCGACGCCGCGAGCGGCGACGAGTCGTTCGACCGCGTGCTCGCCCTCGCCCCCGGCGAAGTCCGGGAACTCGTCCCCGTGACGACCTCCGGAGCGCACGCCGTGTCGGCGAGCCTCGAAACCGGGGCAGCGGTGTCGGGAACGTGGTGGTCGTGCCCGCCGCGCGGCCCCGCGAGCGTCGTCGTCGACGCCACCGGAACCGTCTCGTTGCGGGTCGCCGGCCCGCAACCGGGATAAGTCGCACGGATTGCCGCAATCCCCTGACGGTTCCGCGTCGGCTCGCGACGGGGTAACCTCGAACGGTTACATGGTGGTGGGAATCACTAACCCGACAGCGTCCGTATATAATCAACGAGGATTACAATGACTGAATTCGGTGGTTATCACGACAGGGTCGCTCGGGTGGACCTGTCATCCGGCGACATCGCGTACGAGGGAATCGACGACGAGGACGCGCGGAAGTACATCGGGGCCCGCGGCCTCGGCGTGAAGTACGTCTTCGACCAGGGACCGGACGTGGACCCGCTTGGACCGGACAACCTCCTCACGTTCATGACCGGCCCGCTCACCGGCACGCAGACGGTGATGAGCGGTCGCATCGCGGTCGTGACGAAATCCCCGCTCACGGGGACCGTCACCGACTCGCACCACGGCGGCTGGAGCGGGGCGCGACTCAAGTGGTCTGGCTTCGACGGCCTGCTGTTCGAAGGGAAAGCCGAACACCCGGTCTACGCGGTCGTCGAAGACGGCGAACTGACGCTCCACGACGCCGAGCACATCTGGGGCCGGGGCGTCCACGACACCATCGAGGAACTCGAAGGCGAGGTCGACGGGAGCCTCGGCAAGAACCTCTCGATAATGGCCATCGGCCCCGGCGGCGAAAACGAGGTCAAGTTCGGCTGCATCGTCAACGAAGACGACCGCGCGTCCGGCCGTGGCGGCACGGGCGCGGTCATGGGCTCGAAGAACCTCAAGGCAATCGTCGTGAAGTCCGGCACGCGGATGCCGAAGCCCGCCGACGCCGACACGTTCAAGCAGGGCTACCAGCAGGCGATGCAGCTCATCCGCGAGTCCGAGGTCACCGCGCCCAACGAGGGCGGCCTGTCGCTGTACGGGACGAACGTCCTGATGAACGCGGGCGAGGAGCTCGACGGTCTCCCGACGAAAAACGGGAAGTACACCTCGACCGCGGCGATGCGAGACGCCGAGGGCGTCGACATCGACTCCGAGCGCGTCTCCGGCGAGAACGTCCGCGAGAACATCCTCGTCGACGAGCCGACCTGTCACTCCTGTCCCGTCGCCTGTAAGAAGGAAGTCGAGGTGTCGGTGATGCACAAAGGCGAAGAGATGAACGTCCGCGGCGAGTCCTACGAGTACGAGTCAGCCTACGCGCTGGGCCCGAACTCCGGACACACCGAGCGCGACGAAATCGCCGTCATGATCGACCGGTGTAACGACATGGGCGTCGACACCATCGAGATGGGCAATATGATGGCGATGGCGATGGAGATGTCCGAGCAGGGCAAACTCGACGGACTGAGCGAACAGCTCGACTGGGGCGACACCGAGCGCATGATCGACCTCATCACCGAGGTCGCGAACCGCGACGGCGACCTCGCCGACGCGCTCGCGGAGGGCGCGAACGGCCTCGCCGAGCGCTTCGACGCCCACGACAACTCGCTTGCCGTCAAGGGTCAGACCATCCCGGCGTACGACCCCCGCTGCATGAAGGGCATGGGCATCGGCTACGCCACCTCGAACCGCGGCGCGTGTCACCTCCGCGGCTACACGCCGTCCGCCGAGATTCTCGGCATTCCGGAGAAACACGACCCCCACGAGTGGCGCGGGAAGGGCGAACTCGTGGCGCTGTTCCAGGACATGCACGCCATCTCGGACTCGTTCGACATCTGCAAGTTCAACGCGTTCGCGGAGGGCATCGAGGAGTACGTCCTGCAGTACAACGGCATGACCGGCCGAGACGTGAGCGAGGAGGAACTGCTCGAAACCGGCGACCGAATCTACACGTTAGAGCGGTACTACAACAACCTCGTCGGCTTCGACGGTGCCGACGACTCGCTGCCGGGACGCTTCGTCGAGGGCGACGAGGCGATGCCCGGACAGGGCGCGTCCGAGGGCCAGCTGTGCGAACTCGACGAGATGAAAGAAGAGTACTACGCCCGCCGCCAGTGGGTCGACGGCGTCGTCCCCGACGAGCGTCTCGACGAACTCGGCATCGACATCGGCCCCGGCACGGGCGTCTCCCGCGGCGACTCGCCCGCGCCCGCCGACGACTGAGGCGACCGCCCGAGTCGGTCGCACTCGACTCCCACCGATTCACGCGTTTTTCGACCGATTTCGAACCGTCGTGGCGACGAGTCTCTCGACGAGCGCCGCGGCGGCCCCGCCGAGGCCGCCGAAGCCGACGCCGAACACCAGTCCGGAGAACGCCCCCCAAAGCGGGAGTCCGACCGAGTCGCCGTCGAGGTCGGGCGGGCGGAACCCCGTCGAACCGACTCGGACGAACCCGTCCGCGTTCGGGGGCACGTCGCCGAGACCGACGCGGGCGACGACCGCAGCGACGGCGACTGCGGCGGCGAAGCCGAGCGCGACAGACGCCCCCGTGACGAATCCCTCGGCGGGGCGTCGGGACCACGCCGTGAGGCGCGCCGTGACGACCCCGGCGAGAAAGAGGCAGGCGGCCGGCAGCGCGCCCAGCCAGTACCACGAGTCGGCCGGGCCGTCGAGTCCATCGACGAGGTTGCGGAGGACGACCGCGCGACCGGGGCCGGTCGTCTCGACGAGTCGAACGGGCAGCCCCACCGCGCCGCCGAACGTCCAGACGGGGACGAAGGCTGACGGGACGGGCTTCCCGGCGGTCATCTCGGTCGCAGCATCGAGCGTAGAAAACGAGCCGTCGGTAGCGAGGGCGAGCCAGGCGGCGACCGCGAGCGTGCCAACGACGAACGCGGCGACGCCGGCGGCGAACCCGGTCGGCAGGAGGGCGCGACCCTCGTCGTCGCGGGGGAGCGAGTAGAGGCGCGGGGACGGGGAGGGCATGTGTGCGGTCGTGGTCGCCCGTGAGACGAGTATCTTGGGGGAGGCGACGGACCGGACCATTGGGGGCGACGATTCAGACGACGAACCGGAGGACCCAGAGCGCACCCATGCCGACGAGGATGGTGGCGAGCACGCGTTCTGTGTACCACGCGGCGAGCGCGGCCAGCGCGCCCGCGACGAGTTTGTCGTTGCCGACGGAGACCGCGAGGTCGCCGGAGGGGGCGAGGAGCGCGGGGAAGACGAGCGCCGCGAACACGGCCGCGGGGACGTACTCCAAGGCCGACTCGGCCGCCGGCGGCACGTCGTCGATGCGGCCGAACAGGTAGATGAACGACCCGCGGATGGCGAACGTGAGGACGCCCGCGAGGGCGATGACGAGCCAGACGGTCGCCGAGTCGTAGCCGGTCGGCATTCAGGCGTCGCCTCCGAGTGATTCGACGCCGAGGCCGGCGAGGACGCCGACGACGGCCGCGACGATGATGTCGAGGTGGAACGGGACGCCCGCGACGACGACGCCGGTGGCGACGAGGCCGCCGACCAGACACGACGCGCCGGACGCGCGGTCTTTCAGCGTGGGGACGAGCAGGGCGAGAAAGACCAGCGGCGCGGCGAAGTCGAAGCCCCACTCCGGCGGGAGGCCGGAGCCGAGGAGCGCGCCGGCGACGGTCGTCACCTGCCAGACGAGCCACAGCGACGCGCCCGCGCCGACGTAGTACGCGAAGCGGTCGGTCTCGCCGTCGCGGCCGTAGCGGGCGATGGAGACCGCGTAGGCCTGGTCGGTCAGGAGGTACGACGCGAGCGCCTTCGACCGGGCGGTCAGGTCGCGGAAGTAGGGCGCGATGGACGCCGAGTACATCATCGTCCGGAGGTTGATGACGACGGCCGTGCCGACGACGATGGCCAGCGGCGCGTCCGCGCCGAGGAGTTCTATCATCGCGAGTTGCGACGCGCCGGCGAAGACGAGACTGGAGAAGCCGAGGGCGTGCGCGACCGAAAGCCCCTGTTCGACGGCCGCGACGCCCGCGACGAGGCCGAACGGCGCGATGCCGAGTTGGAGCGGCCCCGCGGCCCGGACGCCGTCGAGGAGGTCGGAGGAAACGGTTGGCATCTGTCGGTAGCAGGTCGCCGCCCCCGAAATAGCCGTCTATCGTCGGGCGGTTTGCCGGCTCTTCGGCCTACCGCCTGACGACGGCGACCTCGCGGATTTCGAGCGCCGTCTCGAACTCGTCGCGGCGGTCGGCGTCCGCGCCGACGCGCCGGAGGTGTTCGGCGTGCGCCCGGCGGACCGCGTCGACCTCGCGATGCGAGAACTCGAGGTCGAGCCCCTTCGTGTCCCAGTGGCCCAGCGGGACGAGAAACACCGCCGTCTTGTCGTCCTCGTGGACGCATTCGAACCCCTGTGCGTACTCGCCCGCCCGACCGTCGAGGTACGCCTGCGCTCGGTCGAGCAACAGCGGGAGGCTGCTGGCGGGGACGCTCGCCTTCGCGGCCGCGAGCATGATGGCCGTGCCGTCGATGGCACCGCCGCGGGGCGAGCCGTCGTCGCCGTCCGGCGCGAGGCGCTCGCTGAGTCGTTCGCGCCCCGGCCGCCGGTCGCCGTCGGCACCCACGGTCATCCCCCCGCGCGCATCGCCTTGCGGGCGAACCGCTCGACAAGGTCGTCGAGCGTCTCCTCGTCGCCCTCGAACGCGAGTTGCACCTCGGTGAGTTGGATACTGCTCGTTATCGTGACCTCCTCGGTCTCGATGTCGACGGTCCAGTCGGGACCGACCACGCGGCCGTCGCCGTCGGCCTCGCCGCCGAGCCCTTCGAGGTACTGAATCGCGAGTCGGGGCGAGATGCCGCGGAACGCTCGCTGTCGGCGCGCCACGTCAGCCCCCCGCGACCGGTGGGAAGACGCTCACGGCGTCCCCGTCGTCGAGCGTCGTGGCCATCCCCTCGAGGTGGACCACCTCGCGCCCGTTTTTCAGCACGTTCACGTGCGGCTTGACCTCGCCGTCTTCGATGAGTCGGCCGGCGAGACCGTCGTACTCCGCTTCCAGCGACTCGAGGACGTCTCCGACGGTCGCGTCGTCGTCGACCCGCCAGTAGATGGACTTCTGGCCCACTACCTCCCGAAACGTCGCGAAGAAGCGCAATTCGAGTTCCATACCCCTTGTCGGCGTCCACGAGACAAAAAGGTACGTCGCGGGCGGCCACAGCGGACGGTTGGCTGGACTTATCGAGGTCAATAATTCAAATAAACTGCAAGATTATTGCCTGAAAGATCTCAACCAATTAAGTAGAATGAGCGTCGAAACGTCTCGCCCGAACGGACAGTCCAAGCGCCTTCGATACCGATCCGCGCGGGCCGGATAATTGCGGTCGGTGCGAACCGTTCGACAACGGTCGAAACATCCCCAATTAGTGTCGAACGGCCCGGCCGATTACCGTCCCGCGTCGCGGACTTCGATACGACCGACGGACTCGACGGTGACGACGAAGTCGGCGTAGTCGAACTCGAGCGATGCACCCGCCACGCGCGGGGCACCGGGCGTGTCGCGGCCGAACAGGGCGTCGAGGGCGTCGGTGTCTACGTGCTCTGTGAGCGGCGGTAGTTCCGTCGGGTCGCGGCGCGTGTGTTGGTTCACGGCCGCGGCAACCGCCTCAGAGACCGGCTCGGTACGCTCGCAGTCGTACCAAACTCGTGTCGGTTCGAATTCGTCTCGTAGCTGCGTGTCAGATGTGATGATGGTTTCGTCCCCCCAGTATCGTCCGTTCGATACGTTGGTTCGACGTGTTATATTTCTTGCGTACTAACGGTATGTCCCTTTGATAGTGTTATTATAATGCAATACTACGGTTGGGGGTTGACCGCTAAACAGCAGTGGGAGAGGCGAGTTATCGGACCATCGAGTCAATTCGAGAGGGGCAAAAGAGGTAGAGAACAGACCAGACGGGAACGGAGGAGACGGAAACGCGACCCTCGTCCCGACATCGCGCGGACTGGTCTGGTCAGGCCGCGGGTGCCACGTCGGTTCCCCACGTGACGCGCCGGTACGACTCGTCGAGGGCCTGCGCGTCCTCGGGGAGGAGGGCCGCGACGAGGAACGTCGGATACTGCTCGAAGTGGTCGACCAGCGCGGCGATGCGCTCGGCGTCGATGGCCTCGACAGAGTCGAGCAGCATGAACGGAACCTCCTCGTACACCTCGTGGACGAGATAGCCCGCGAGGGCGAACACGAGACCGACGACCTCGCGCTCGCTCTCGCTGAGGTGGTCGATGGAGTCCTCGTACACCGTCCCGGAGTCGGATTCGCGGACGATATGGAGTTCGAACTGGGTCTTTTCGACCTTGCGGCGACCCTCGCGGACCCGGCGTTCGACCTGCTCCAGCCAGACGCGCTCGATGTTGTCGTAACCGAGGAGGTCGAGAACCGTCTCCATCTCCTCGTTGAACGCCTCGACCGCCGCCGTCGTCAGCGACCGAATTCGGGTTCGCGCATCCTCGAGTTCCTCCGTTACCTGTTCGCGTTCGCGTTCGAGTTCTTCGCGCTCGTCGAACCGGTCGTCGAGCGCGTCGAGGTCGTCGTGGACCGACGCGAGGTCGTCGCGCGTCCGGTCGAGCGTGAACTCGACCTCGTTGAGCTCCTTGTGGAGTTCGATGAGGTCGCCTTCGGCCTGCCCGCGGAGGTCCGACGCGTCGGCTTCGAGCGCTTCGACCCGTTCGGCGAGCTCCTCGCGCTGGTCGGTCAGCGAGTCGATTTGTCCGGTCCGGCGGTCGAGTTCGTCTTCGAGGCGCTGGAGCTTATCCCGGAGCTTCCGGCGGTCGCGCTGGGCCTGTTCCGCCGCCCGCATCGAGCGTTCGAGTTCGTCGAGTTCGCGGCGGAGTTCGGCGCGTTCTTCGCGCTGTTCGTCTCTGACCTCGCGGAGGCGGTCGGTCGTCCCCCGAATCTGGTCGCGGTCGACCTCGGTGCCGCAGGTCCAGCACGTGATCGTCTCCGAGGAGACGAGTTGGTCCGTCACCGAGCCGCCGCCGACCGCGCCCAGCGAGTCCTCGACGAGGTCGGCCTTGCCTTCGAGCACGTCTTCCGTGTACTGGACGATGGTTTGAAGCTCCGAAATCGTCGAGTTGAGCGACTCGATGCGCGACCGAATCGACTCGATACGCTCGTTCACCTCGCCGCGGTCGACCTCGTCGGCCTCGAACGAATCGAGTTCCGACTGGAGTTCGGAGCGCTCCTCGCGGAGCGACTCGACGCTCTCGCGCTCGCTCTGGAGGCGGAAGCGGACCGTTTCGAGGTCCGACCGCGCCGACTGCAGGTCGGAAAGCACCTCGTCTAAGGCGGCTTGGTTCTCGCGTTGCGCCTCGACCGTCCGGTCTTCGGCCTCGATTTCGGCTTCGAGGTCGTCGCGCTTCGCTTCGAGGTCCTCGATTTCGGCTTCGAGGTCGTCGCGCTTCGCTTCGAGCGACCGGCGGTCGTCTTCGAGCGAGTCGAGCGAGTCGAGCTGTTGTTCGACCTGCGTTCGTCGGGTCTGTAGGCGCTCGATTTCGGCCTCGATGGCGTCGGTGTCGACCGGGGCCATGATGACGTCGTGAAGGTCGCGCTCCGCGACGACCGCCCGTCGCGCCTCGTTCGAGCCGAGGAGGAACGCAAAGCGGTCCGCGGTCGTCGTATCCCGGAGGTACGGCGTACCGTCGGTCGTGACACCGCCGTTTTCGCGGGAGAAGACGCGGGTGTAGGTCCGGCCGTCGAGTTCGAGTTCGACCGACCCCTCGTCGGCGTCGCCCTTGAGACTGGCCGCGTCGCTCCCGAACGCGCCCATAAGCGCGCGCAGGAATGACGTTCGGTTCGTCGCGTTGCGCCCGGTCAGAACGGTGACGCCGGGTTCGAGCCCGACGGTTCGTTCGTCGATACCACCGATGTTTCGTATACGGACAGTCGCCGTCTGAAGTGCCTCTGAATCGTTCATGTTTCGGATGTGGTGTGTTGGCGAGCCCGAGCCGCTACTCGTCTCTCTCGTGTCCGCAGTCGCAGTGCCCGGAGTTGAGGAGCGTCGTCGGGGTCATTCGAGTGTCACAGTCTGTGCAGGTGACGCGGATGTCTACTTCGACCTCGTACGTGCCGATGAAGACCGCTTCGGCCTTCACTAAACGGTCGATAACATCGATAGTCACCGTCCGAAGTCGGGACCGGAGCTTCCGAATCGTCGCGACTCCCGACTCGGTCGCGCTCTGCCCGTCTTCGTCGTCTTCGCGTTCGACGTTTCGGTGTCGCTTGAGGTAGTTATACACCGACTGGTAGGAGATGATGTCCGACTCCAACTGGTCGATGTCGACGCCGCGCTCGCGGAGCGTGTTCCGCGCGTCGGTGCGGCTCCCCGCGGTCACGTCGTCGCTGGTCAGGAGTCGGTAGAAGTTCTCCGCCTCCCCGTCGAGGACGTGCGCGCCGGCTTGGTCCAGCGCGGCCCGGATGAGTCGCTTGTTCACGTCGCCTTCGAGTTCACGGAGGCTCCGCCGCTCGCGACCCTCGCCGAGCCACGCGTCGACGAGGTCGTCACCGAGGCCATCGAGACCGTATCGGTCCGCGATACGCTCTATCTTCGGACCTCGGCCACCGCGGCGGGAAACCGTACTTCCAGAATCTGGCATTGTGACCTCGTTACTCGGACCTTAGCGCGGAGTACCCTAAACGTTACTTATGAATTATCAGAGGTGATAAAACTAGAACACGAACGAATTACACGATATACGCCGATTTTCTCACAGGATTCGGGCGACGACTGAGAGATATCGACGAATCATAATGCGTCACCCGACGTCACGCCTCGCGAACTGTCACCCAGAGGTGGACCTCGCGGTAGGCGTTGTCCACCGTCGGTGACGCCGGCGGCGCGCCCTCGTAGAGGAGGTACGTCAGCCGTAGGCGCTCGCCCGTCATCGTCGGGCGAACCTCGTGTGGCTCGTGCCACGTCTCGTTGTGTTCGAGCCGGGGCGTGAACGTCCGGACCCGCTCTGACTCCAACACGGTCGTCGAGTTGTTCGACACCTCGACGCGCTGGAGCACCGCGACGACGGTGTAGTTCACCGTCCGGTGTTCCTGGTTGCCGACGCCGAGGACGAGCGACGCCGGCTCGCCCCGGACGAGTTCTTCCGGGTAGTTGTCGGCGGTGAGTTCGTCGTTTCCGTCTTCGGTCAGAAGATACAGTTCGGTGAACGACTCGCCGTCTTTCGGCACCGCCACCGCGTAGCCGACGCTGGCGGTCGCGAGGACCACGCTCACGACGAGGACGACGTTCAGCATCGCGTCGGTCTGCGACGCCGGATTGAATAGCTCGTCGCGCGCGGCGGCGAACCAGCGCTTGTACGGGACCACCAGCCGTTCTTCTTCGGGAAGCGCGGACCGGCGGACCGCCGCGAACGTCGTCGCGACGAGCGTGAAGCCGCTCACGGCGACGAGGATGGGCACGAGGCGAATCCCCCAGGGCGTGAAGTTGAGGACGAGCCCGAGCAGGGGAACGACCGCGATGCTCGTCCCGAACGAGAGCGCGACCCGCTCGATACCGTCGATACCGCCCATCCTGTCGTGGTCCTCGGGGGCGTCTATCGGCGGGCCGCGCTCGGGAAACAGCGCCGCAATGAGGGCGTAGCCGGGGATGAAAAGCACGAACGGCAGGCCGACGACGACTCGCAGCGGTGTTCCCTCCAACCCGGGCGTGAGCGTCGCGACGAGCGTGAGCGCGACCCCCGCGACGACGACCGCGAGGTCGGCCGGGAGGGTGCGGAGGGGCTCGGGGAGGAACAACCGCCAGTCTTGGCGCTGCGACATCTACCCGAAGTGGGAAACACGAGCACAAAAATCATTTGTCAGCCGTCGGGGGTCGCGGCCGCACTACTCGACCGGGCCGACCGGCTCCGACGCGTCCACACCGTCGCCCGAATCGGACGACTCGGGCACGCCGGTCTCGTCCGGGGCGACGACAGAGCGGGCCGTCTCGACCAGCTCGGCGGCGTCCGCGTCGCTCACCGAGAGCCCGCTGTACGCCGCGCGCTCGTAGCCCGCGGTGAGCGATTCGAGCGCCTCCGCGGGCCCGACGCCGGCGTCGACACAGCGGTCGCAGAACTCCCAGTGGGTCGCGGCGTCGTCGATGCCGGCGGCGGCCCCGAGCGACCGGCGGACGCCCGCGTAGGCCACGACGACCGCGTCGTTGGGTCGGCCCGCGTCGAGCGCTTCGGTCGCCGAATTCAGCGCCGAAGCCTCGGTCGCCGCCTGCTCCGGCTCGGTCGGTTCGGCGCTCTCCGTCGCGGCCGACTCGGCGACGGTCGCCGCCGCGGCGTCGTCGGCGTCGTTCCGACGAAGGAGCACGGCGGCGACGAGGCCGACGACCGCAGTCCCGGCGACGACCCACGCGAGGTCGAGCGGGTCGAACGGGAGTCCGTCGGAAGCGCCGTTTCCGGCACTGGTCGCGCCGTTCGAGAGGCGAATACTCGCCGTCGCGTCGGACGGTTCGAGGTTCGTCCCCTCGCCGTCGAAGGCGACCGAGACGGTCGCGTTCTCGACGCTCGCATCGCTCGGGAGGTCGACCGCGGCCCGGTACGCGCCCGACGCGCCGGTCGTCGCCGCGGCGACCTCGCGCCCGTCGACGCTGACCGCGACCGACTGGCCGCTCACGGCCTCGCCCTCGTCGGTTTCGAGTCGGCCGTCGACGACGACGGTCCGGTCGGCGGTCTCGCGGGCGGTCACGCTGAGCGCCGTTCCCTCGGTTTCGAGCGGGACCGCGGCCGTCGCCGGGGCGAACGTGACCGCCCTCCCGTCGCCGTCGGGCGCGACACGAATCGATGCCGTGCCCGTCGCGGTCGCGGGGACGGTCGCCGAGACGGCCGACGCGCCGCTCGCGTTCGTCGCCGGCGCGGTCGCCGACGACCCGGCGAAGCTCGCGGCGACCGGGTAGTTCGACACCGGTGTCCCGTTCACCCGGACCGTCGCGCGAACCGAGACGGCGTCGGCGTAGCCGTAGGCCGACGCGGACGGCTCCGACAGGCCCGCGGTCGCGTTCACCTGCGAGACGGCGACGGGAACGACCCGCTCTGTCGCCTGATACATCGACGTGTCGTCCGGCAGGTACCGGACCGTGAGCGACGAAGTGCTGGCCGGAATCCGCGCCGGCCGGTAGGTCAGTTCGAACGAGCCGTCGGGGTCGACCGCCGACTGGACGGTCTGCCCGCCGACCGCGAAGCGGGCGCTCGTCGTCTCGACCGGCGTGCCGTTGTCGGTGACGAGCGACCCGGAGAGCACGAGCGGGTCGGTAAAGGAGATGTTCCGGTCGTAGTCGTCGACGGCGAGGCGGGTGGCGACGAACTCCCGGGAGACGATTTCGTCGCGCTGTTCCGAGACGTTCGCCTGTACGTCCGCGATTTGGGCGCTGCTCTCGGCTAAATCGCCGTCGGTCCGGTTCGAAATCGTGTCGAACGCCGCCAACAGCCGGTCTGACTGGGTCTCGCCGTCCTCGGCGAGCCGCGTCAGTTCGCGGGCGAGTTCGCGGGCGCGTTCGTCGTTGCCGGCCCGCCTCGCCGCCTCGTACTCGCGGCGCGTCTCGCGGAACTCGCTGACTGTGTCGACGTACTCCCGCTGGGTCTCGCTGACGGTCCGGTACTCCTCGCCCGCGCCGTCGCCGCCGACCTCGCCCTCGACGTCGACGTACTTGCCGAGCGAGTCGTCGTAGTCGTCGCCGAGGGCCGCTTTGGCGGCGGCGTACTCGCCCTGGCTGAGCTGCAGGGTGCTCGCCCCGATGTCGCCGTTGAGTTCGCCCGAGAGGTACGACAGCAATCGGTCGAGTTCGTTCTCGTCGTCGACCTCGTCGGGGTTCTCGTGGAGGACGCCAGTGCTGTTGTTCGTCGCGTTCGCGGTCTGTTGCAGCGGACCCGGAGCCGGCCCAAGCGCCGATACTCGGTCGGCACCCCCGAGAGACGCCGGCGCGTCCGCGTTCGGGGCGGGCGCGTCGGGCGCGTCGGCGACCGCTCCCGCAGAGACCGCCGCTACCGGCGCTGTCGCGACGAGACAGCCGACGACCAACATCGTCCAAAGCAACCGCGCCGGGCGGCCCGATTCACCACGCACTACCCGTAGCCAGACGGGGGGACCTAATGGGTTTTGGCATTCGGCTGACTCCCGGCGGGAGCAGGACGCCGGGATTCGCAGACTGCACCGAGTTAACGGCGGGTTTAACGCCCCGGTTGGCGCGCCGAGCGCACCGGGTTTCGACGGGACCCGCGCGGCCGACCGTCGCGCGCGCCAACACAACATTCAACTTGGGCGGCACGAATCGAACCCACGATGCTTCCGACCCGTCGGTGGGCCGCGCTCGCAGGCGTCGCCTGCTTCTTCGCCGTCTACGCGGTCGTCCTCGACGAGCCGACGCCGCTTTTCGCAGCCTGCGGCCTCGCCGCGTGGCTCGTCGTCGCGCAGGTCGACGCCGTCGGGACGATGCGCGCGGTCGACCGCGACCTCTCGGCGAGCGTCTCGGTCGAGCCGACGTCCGTGTACGTCGACGACCGCGCCGCGGTGACGCTGACGGCGTCGCTGTCCGAGGCCGTCGACGCGCCCGTCGAGGTCGAACTCGTCGCGCCGCCGAGCGTGAACGCGCCAGAGCGCACGCGCCGGACGGTCGCGTTCGACCCCGGCGAGACCGCCGGGTCGGTCACGTGCAGTATCGAGTTCCCCGTCGCCGGGCGAATCGCGTTCGACGAGGTCGAAGTCGAGATCGAGGACCGTGCCGGCTTCTTCACCGAGACGCTGACGCTCGACGCCGACGCCCGCTGTCTGGTCGAATCGCCGGCCCCCGACGGCATCCACGTCGGCCGCGGCGGCGAACTGGTCGGCGCGTCCTTCGGCGACCACTCCAGCGACCAGACCGGACCGGGGCTCGTCCCCCACGAGACGCGACAGTACCTCCCCGGCGACACGCTGTCGCAGATCGACTGGAAGACCACCGCGCGCATGGACCACCCGTACATCCGCGAGTTCGAGTCCGAGTCCGACTACCTGCTGTCGCTCGTGGTCGACTGCGGTTCGAACATGAACCGCGGCCCGAACGGGCGAACGATGCTTTCGTACGCGCGCGAGGTCGCGCTCGGCCTCATCGACGCCGCCGACTCCCACGGCGACCCCGTCTCGGCGCAGTTCGTCGGCGACGCCGGGACGACCTGGGAGTTCGGCCCCTCGTCGTCCTCGAACGCCTACCAGACGATTCGGCGGCGGCTGCTCTCGATAGAGCCGACCGCGCGCTCGCGTCGTCCGGTCGGCACGTCTCGGCCGGTCGCCCCCGAAGAGGCCCGAAAGCGGAGTCGCCTCCTCGAAGGTGCCGACTCGGCGTTCGCGTCGACGCTCCGCCCGTACCTCAGCGACGGCGAGAGCTACGTCTCGCGGGTCAGCGACCGACCGGTTTTCGACGCGGTGAAGTCCGCGTGCTCGCGGTCCGACCGGCAGGACCACCTCGTGCTCATCACCGACGACTCGGCGAGAGTCGAGACCTACGAGGCGGTCGTCGTCGCGTCCAAGCGGAGCAGCCAGACGAGCGTCTTCCTCACGCCGACGACGTTCTTCGACGACGCCGCCGGGGGCGCGGGCGACACCGCCGGGGTCGTCGCCTTCGAGGAGTTCCGAAAGCGCCTCGAACGGCTCCCGAACGTCACCGCCTACGAAGTCGCCCCGAAGAGCGCGATGAACCTGGCTGCGGACCACGCCACCACAGCGGAGTGAACACCGATGGAGACACCTGTGAACCAGAGCGAACGGACGATTCGAACCGTGTTGGACGCGAACGAACTCACCCCGATGGACGTGGTCGGCGTCCTCTGTATCACGCTCGTGGCGGGGCTGACGAGCGGACTGTGGGGCGTCGCCGCCGGCGTCCTCGTCCTCGCCGTCGCGGCGGCGACGACGGGACCGCTCGCGTTCGTCGTCGCCCAACTGACCGCCGTCTCGTTCTTCGGAGACACGAGCCTCGTCGCGCTCGGTGGCGCGCAGCTCGCGGCGTTCCCACTCCTCGCGAGCGCGGCGTGCGCGTGGCCGCCGGACCGGTCGCGACTCGTTCGACTGGCGGCGGGGTACGTCCTCGCGCTCGGGGTGGCGTGGGCGCTCTGGACGTCGTTCCGGTGGGCGTGGCAGGCCGCGCTGGTCGCCGCCGTCCTCGCGGCGGCGGTCGCCTACGGGCTTCACCGCTACGAGCGCGTCGCCCTCGGCCTCGTGAGCGCGCCGGACGCGGGGGCGGAGCGATGAGCGCGGATAGCCCCTCGGACCGACCCGACCGCGAGTTGGCGAACGGCGAGACTCGCACCGTCGTTTCGGCCGCGGCTCGAGGCGACGGCGACGCCGGTCGGGGCGACACCGACGAGGCGACCCCCGACCGCGTCGAAGTCGCCGACCTCCGCCGCGAGAACGCCCGGCTCAGACAGCGCTACGAGGCGCTTCGAAGGGGTCGGTACCGACAGACCGCGACCGCGCTGGCCGCCCTGGGCGTCGCCGGCCTCCTCGGCGGTGCGGTCTTTCCGCCCGTCCGAGAGACGCTCGTCGTCCTCGGGGCTATCGGGCTGTTCGCCGCCGCGGTGACGCGGTATCTCAGCCCCGAGCGGTTCATCCCCGTCGGCGTCGGCTCGTCGGTGTTCGGCGCGCACGCGAGCAACCACGCCGCCGTCGTCGACGAACTCGGCCTGCAGGACACGATGGTCTACGTCCCCGACGCCGGCCGCGACGCCGTTCGGCTGTTCGTCCCGGAGCATCGCGGCTACGCGCTTCCCGACGCCGAGGCGCTCCGCGACACCTTCGTCGTCAGCGACGACGAACTGGCGCGCGGCGTCGCGTTCAACCCCAGCGGCGGCGGCCTGTTCGACGAGTTCGAGCGGAGCCTCGACGGCCCGCTCGGCGACGACCCCGAGACGCTCGCCCGACAGGCGACCGACGCCCTCGTGGAACTGTTCGAACTCGCCGAGACCGCGACCGCCGAGACGGACGCTGCAGACGGTCGCCTGACGGTCCGCGTCGAGGACTGCCGGTTCGGGTCGGCCGAGACGTTCGACACGCCCGTCGCGTCGTTCGTCGCCGTCGCCGTCGCCCGCGGTCTCGACGCGCCGGTCGTCGCCGAGGTCGCCGCCGGCGAGGAGATGGACTTCGCCGTCACCTGCCGGTGGGACGTCGAAGACGACGAAATTGAGTCGCCCGCGAGCGCGGCGTCGGAGGCCGAGAGTGAGGCCGAAGAATCTGTGACCGGTGAAACGGAAGCCGAAGACGCAGAAGCAGAGGCGGAAGCCGACGAGCGGCGATAGCCGTCGGCGGGTCGCGCTCAGTCGTCGTCGCCGGCGACGGAGGGCGTCGCCGACTCGTTGAGGTCGACTTCGGGCGTCGGAACGGTGTCGATGACCTCCTCGACGACCTCTCGCGGGTCGCGCCCGCTGATGTCCGCCTCGGTCCCGAGGACGAGGCGGTGCGACATGATGATTGGCGCGAGTCGCTTCACGTCGTCCGGAATCACGTAGTCGCGGCCGCGAATCGCCGCGGCGGCCTTGCCGGCCCGGAGGAACGCAAGCGAGGCGCGGGGCGACGCGCCGAAGTCGACCGCGGCGTGCGTCCGCGTCGCGCCGACGAGGTCGAGGATATAGTCGAACACTTTGTCGTCGACGTGCACGCCCGTGACGACCTGTCGGGCCTCCCCGATGTCGGCGTCGTCGATGACGTTCGAGATGTCCGAGGGCTTGAGCGACGGCGAGCGGTCGAAGCGTTCGAGAATCTCCCGCTCGTCGGCCCGCTCCGGGATTTCGACGACGACCTTGAACTGGAAGCGGTCGCGCTGGGCCTCCGGGAGGTTGAACGTCCCCTCGTACTCGATAGGGTTCTGCGTGGCGACGACCATGAACGGATAGGGGAGTTTGAGCGTCTCGCCCTCGATGGTCACCTGTCCCTCTTCCATCGCTTCGAGGAGGGCGGACTGCGTCTTCGGCGTCGCCCGGTTGATCTCGTCGGCGAGGACGACGTTCGAGAAGACCGGCCCCCGCTGGAGTTCGAACTCGCCGAGGTTCTCGCGGTAGATGTGGGTGCCCGTGATGTCCGCCGGCAGCACGTCGGGCGTCATCTGAATCCGCTGGTAGTCGAGGTTCGCGGCGTGGGCGAACAGGTTGGCGATGGTCGTCTTGGCCACGCCAGGAACCCCTTCGAGGAGGACGTGCCCGTTCGTCAGCAACGCGATGGTGAGCGCCTCTATCGCGTCTTCGTTCCCGACGAGGAGTTGTGACGTCTCGTCTAGGATGGCCTCGTAGACCTCTTCGGGAGCACTCATATACGAGACACTCAGAACGGCGACCACATATAACTGCGGTCTCGGTGCCCCGGCGAGCGAGCGGGCCAGACGAGCGGGTCGACGGAGCCGGACGGCCGCGGCCGCGACGACAGACTACGAGCGCCGGCCGCTGCGGGCGACGAGCGCGACCGCGCCGACGACGACCCCGCCGAACAGGAGTTGGAGTCCGCCGGAGCCCCGGAGCGCCCGGAGCGCGACCTGCAGCGGCGGGCGCTCCTCGGCGTGCGAGAAGTCCAACACGACGGTCGGCCGGTCGGCGACGAGCGCCTCGGCGAACGCCCGGTTGTCCGGCCGTTCGAGCATCGCGTTGATGAAGACGCTCGGGTCGCTCACGACGACCACGTCGCCCGCGCCGAGGCGCTCTGTGGTCACGACGGGGTGCGATTGGAGCGTCTCGCTCTCGTCGAGTTCGCCGTCGTCGTCGCGGTCGAGATACGAGAAGTTCGACGAGCGGACGAGGACGGTGCTTTCGTTTTCGGTCACCGTCGACGGGTGGTTCAGCGTGAGTTGTGTCACGTCGCGGGTCAGCGGGTCCGCGGCGACGCGCGTTGCCACCGGGAGCGCCCCGGATTTGTACTGGTGGCGGTCGTCGCGGAGCGGCGTCTGATTGATGCGCGCCGACGCGCCCAGTCGGCCGAGCAGGTCGTTGCCGTGGGGTCTGAAGTCGTCGGCGACGACGACGGTCCCGCCGGCCCGGACGAACGCCTCGATGCGGTCGGCCTCGGCGTCGGTGTAGCCCCGCTCCGGCGAGATGACGAACGCGACGGTTCCCGCGGGGTCGACCTCGCCGTACTCGGTGGTGTTGTAGACGACTTCGGTCTCGGCACCCGCGTCCGATGCGACCCCACGGATTCCGGAGCCGCCGTCCCACGCGGCGTTGAACGCGCCGTAGGTGGACGACGAGGTGCTCGCGCCGACGCCGACGCCGAGGAGCATCGTGACGAGGAGCGCCGCGGCCAAGAGGTGCGGGGAGCCGACCTCGCGTGAGCCGACGCGCACTCAGAACACCCCCGGTGGGAGGATGTCGAGGATGCGTCTGACCACGATGTAGCCGAAGACGACGAGGCCGCCGCCGATGAGCCACAGGAGCCGCCGCCGCCACGCGGGCGTCACCGCGACCGGCGCGGTGAGTTCGACGACGACGAGGAAACCGATGAGAGACACGACGAAGACCAGCTCGTACGAAAGCGAGTCGAGGAGGACCAAGACGAGGGTCGCGCCGAGCATCCAGGCGAGCTGGGCGCGGATGAATCGCTCGCGTCGTGCCGTTGCCATGTACGGTCGTGGACGGGGCGGGATAACTAAACTATCGCTTGTGGGGTCCGGTCAGGACGGGGGCGGTGTGAGGTGCGACTCGTCGGTGACGCGCGTGGCGAACGACACCGCGGTTCCCATTCAATCGGAGCGGGTTCTCACCCAGAAGCACAGCACTGCGGCGAGGAGCGAGCAGGCGGTGAGGAGTATCGATGGGCCGGGAACGGCCGTCTCAGTCGATTCCGTCGAGCGCTCGGTGGTGGCTCGTGTGGTCTCGTCCTGTCCGTCCGTCGTTGCGCTCGCCGTCGATGACGACGACGTCGCGGGCGAACTCGTGTTGTTCGCGTCCGTCCCGGAACTACCCATCGCCGAGACGGTCAACTCGCCACCTGTAGCGTCCGAGTCAGCATCGGAACCGCCACCGCCGTCTTGGGACGACGAACTATCATCGACCGTATCTGCTTCCGCGGTCGTCGTGGCGTTCGAACTCACCTCGCCGACGGCGAGACTCCCGTTCTCGACGGCGTCGATTCGGTAGCTGACACCCGCTTCGCTCCCGACGTCGGTCACGTTCACGCCGATTGGGGACGTCCCGTTCGCGCTGCCTTCGACGGTGACGGTCGCGATAGTGACGGACCCGGACTGCGACGTGTCGATGAGCGCGCCGTAGAGCCGAACTCGCGAACGCCCGTCGTCGTACGTGACCTCGTTCAGGCCGGGGTCGGGAACGAACGACGCGTTAGCGACGGACGCAATCGAACCGTTGACGCGGACGGTCAGGTCGACCGCGCCAACCCCGCCGCCGTCGAGGCCGCGGACCACGAGGTCGTAGGTCGTCGTCGACCCGACGTCCGTCTCTTGGGACGCCGGCGTCACGACGACCGAAACGTCGTCCTGCGCTGCCGCCACCCCCACGGGGGCGACGGCGAGGCTGGAACCGACGAGCACAAGCAGTCCGAGCGGAACGACGAGAGCCTGTCGAGTCGACATTCGAATTCGGTACCGGCGTGTTGAGAGTCGGACTACTTTTCTGTTCCGGGACCGGCGGCGAGCGGGACGCCGGGGTGCAGCCGTCGGCACGGAGTGTAATGTGAGTATGCCTGTTACACTATTCGGTCGACGAGTCGGCACGACCGATGGATGTTTTAGGCTTGTAGCCGGGATGGACACTACCTATCGAGTAAGATGCTCGCCGTCACAGCCGTGTTCCCACCCAGACGACTCTCGAAGAGATGATTCGAACGCAACGAGGGACACGGGCCGTCGTCGTCGGCATCGTGTTCTGTCTCCTCCTGAGCGCGACGCTCGCGCCGGTCTCGAAAGCGGCGCTCCCCACAACTGACGTCGACTCAGTGGGACCCGAACGCAGTACGGCCGCGGCGACCGTCTCCGACTCCGCGAATAACACGACTGCATCCGACAACGGAACGACCGGGAGCGACGTTTTCTCGGGCGTCGCGGCGTATCGACTATCGCGCGCGGAGTCGGACGAACTCGTCCCGGTAATCCTCGTCTTCGACGACCAGTCGCGCGACGGGGGCGGTCGCAACGACACGACGACGCGCGCACAAATCAGAGCGACGACCAACCGGACGCAGTCCGACGTGCGCGAATTCCTCGACGCTCGGCGGGCGAACGGGACCGTTGCGGACGTGAAACCCTTCTGGACTCGAAACGCACTCGCCGTCGAGGCGACGCCCGCTGTCGTGCGGACGCTCGGCGGGATGCCGAACGTGTCCGCGATTCACTACGACAGGCCGATTTACGCGACCGGATCGGTGTCGCCGAGCGTCTCCGCGTATCTGGACTCGCTGTCCGCGTACGGTGAGACGGTCCGACCCGACAGCGTTCAGCGCGCGACGAGCGGAACGGAGTCGTGGAGCGTCAAATCCATCGGCGCCGACGCGGTACAGGAGCGCGGAATCACCGGTACGGGCGCGAACGTCAGCGTCATCGACAGCGGCATCGACGACAGCCACCCGGCGCTCCGCGGGCAGGTCGTTCGGTGGCAGGACTTCGTCGGCGACTCGTCGCAGCCGTTCGACCCGTGGGGCCACGGTACGCACGTCGCGGGGACGGTCGCCGGGAGGACAGACGCGAACAGATCGGTCGGTGTCGCACCCGGCGCACGGCTGTTCGGCGCGCGCGCTCTCGACGAGAACGGACAGGGCAGTATGTCGGACGTGATGGCGGCGATGGAGTGGAGCGCCGAGAACCACGCGGACGTCGTCTCCGCGAGTCTCGGTGCTAGTCCGTTCCCGCTCGAGTACCGCGGAGAACGGGGAGTCCGGCCGAACGAGACCGGAACCGCGGACATCGAACTCTACGCGAACGGCTCCGGCGTGTACCAGACCAACGCGAAGTACGACGGGTTCAAACCGGCGTACGTCTACGTGCTCGTCGAACCGACGCGGGTCGGCGGCGAGCAGATACAGAGCGACGAGCGGCGCGCCGAGGTCATGCGGAACCTCTCGGTGACGCTTCGAGACCCCGCGGGCGAAACCCCGCTCAGAGGCGTCGATGCGGGGTGGTGGTTCGCTGACGGGCGCGTGCCGGCACAAATCGCGTACCAGAGATTCACACCCCGGAACGGGACCGCAATCGAAACCCCCGGGAACTGGTCGCTCGACGTCGAGAACGACCACCCCGAGTCGGTGTCGTATCGGTACCGAACGACGGCGTACTACCCGTCGAACGGGAGCGACCAGTTCTCTCGGTACGTCGACTCGCTCGTGACGACGACGGACACAGTCGCGGTCATCTCGGCCGGCAACGCCGGGTTGCTCGGGAACCGCTCCGTGGCGAGCCCCGGCGCTTCGGCGGGGGCGATTACCGTCGGTGCGTCACGGCAGACAGCGTCCGACGTGACCTCGTTTTCGAGCCGCGGCCCGGTCGGGTTCGGGGCTGACCGGCGACCCGGCATCGACCTCATCGCCCCCGGTGAGAACGTCACGTCCGCGTACTCGACGTCACAGACCGACGAGGCCGAACCGTACGTCACGCGCGACGGGACGTCGATGGCGGCCCCGCACGTGAGCGGCACGGTCGCGCTTCTTCTCGACGCGAACCCGAACGCGACTCGCTCCGACGTGACCCGGGTGCTCCGGTCGACGGCGCGACCGCTCCCGCAGACAGCGCCGACCGTCGGCGCGGGGATGCTCGACACGTGGAGCGCGGTCAACGAAACGGCCGAGCTGCCACCCTCCGTGACGACCGAAACAGCGCCACCGACCGACCCCGACGGTGACGGCCGCTACGAGGACGTCAACGGAGACGGCAACGTAACGCTCGCCGACGTGCAGACGCTGTTCGCCCACCGCAACGCTGGGGCGGTCGAAGACAGTCAGGAGGCGTTCGATTTCTCCGGGAACGGCCGCGTCAACGTCGTGGACGTGCAGGCGCTGTTCGCGGCCGTCCGAGAAAACTAGTGGGGCCGGTCAGGACGATTCGGAATTCGAGTCGGTGACGTTCACCCAGAGGTGGACCTCTTGGGCGGCGTTTTCGGCCGTCGGCTCCGCGGGTGCCGTTCCCTCGTACAGGAGGTAGGTGAGTCGGAGCCGGTCGCCGGTCATCGTCGGCGTGACCGCGTGCTCGGTCCGCCACGTCGAATCGGCGTCGACCGACGGTCGATACCGCGTGAGTTCCTCGCGGTCGCGGACCGTCGTGGTGTTGTTGGCGACCCGAACGCGCTGGAGCTGTGAGACGACGACGTAGTCGGTTTGCGTCCCCTCGTGATTACCGACGACGACGGTAAGCGGCGTCGGCTCCCCCGCGGTGAACTCAGTCGGGTAGTCCTCCGCGGCGAGTTGCCCGGACTGGTTCTCCGTCAGCACGTACACCTCGGAGAACGACTCCCCGGACCCGGGGGCGGCGACCATGTATCCGCCGACCCCGACGGCGACCGCGAGGCAGAGCACCAACACGACGGCGAACGCCGCGTCGGTCCGCGACCCGGACGAGAAGGGGTTCGGGCCATCCGGGAGACTGGACCGGACCGTGACGCCGAAACGTTCGCCCTCGGGGAGGGCGGCCCGCCGACGCGACCCGACGACTGCGGCAACGACCGTCAACGCCCCGATGGACACGACGATTGGAACGAGTCGAAGCCCCCACGGCGTGAAGTTGAGGAGAAGCCCGAGAAGCGAGACGACGGCGATGCTCGTCCCGAACGAGAGCGCGACCCGCTCGATACCGTCGATTCCCGTCCGGTCGGCCGCGTCGGCGTCTCCGTCCGCGGCAACTGACGGCCCAGCCTCGGGAAACAACGCGGCGATAACTGCGTAGCCGGGGACGAAAAGCACGCACGGGAGGCCGAGCACGATTCGGAGCGGGGTGTCGCGAACGCTGGGAACGGTGACCGCACCGCAGGTGAGGACGACTACCACCACGACCGCGAGCAGGTCCGCGGGAGTAGTGCGAACCGAGCGTGGGACGAACGACAGCCAGTCCGTATCGGAGGGCATCGGCTATGGGTGCGACAAGGACTCACTAAAAGCGGTCGGTCTCACCGACTGTCGTGCCCGGGGCCTCGGCGGTCCAGACGCGAGACGAACCCACCGAATCAGTTACTTACGCGTCTTCCGCGCGCGAGAGTGTGTCCAGCACTTTGAGCGAGAGTTCGTTCGCAGAGAGCTCACCGTCTTGGTAGTCGGCGAACCACGACGACTTCGCGTGCCACGTTCCGAAGCGAGACTCGGGGCTGTCCATGACGATTGCGTTCAGGCGTTCGGCCTCCCAGCCGTTTGCGACGCGATTGAAGAAGCCGCCGGCGATCGTGCCGATTTCCCCGCCGACTTCCTCGTACTGCGCTTCGTTCGAGACGTACGTGAGTTCCACCGTGTTCGCCGGCGGTTGCGGGAGGAGTTCGACGATGGAGATCTCCTCTTGTTGGAGGAACGCCCGAAACTCGTCCGCCTGCTCGGCGTACGGTGAGGGCGTTTTCGTCGGGAGCGCCGTCGTCGTGGTTGACTGGGTCGACGCCTCCGTGTCGGACTCCTGCGCACAGCCGGCAGTTCCGACGACCATCGCAGAGAACGCAGTAAGGAACCGGCGCCTTCGCATATGCTACTCACAAGACTACCCGCCTTCTTTAATCTGACCACGGCTCCGAAACGGTCTGACTGTTGTCGGTTTGAATGAGTGTCAATACAGCCGGACGGTATTATTCAGGACTATGATTCTGAATAAATCCATGGGTGATACAGAAGTATTTTATCGCTCCTATCAGATGAACATACCATGAGGCCTACGACCAGCAACAGGACTAAACTCTTGAGTTTAGTTCTGACGGGGGTTGTGGTTCTATCCATGGTGGTAGGGCCCGTTAGCGCGAGCACCCTCGCCTCAGAAGATGCATCGGCCTCACTCAGCGGAGGGGGTTCCGTTCCGATCGACGGAGCAACGACACCCGCGGTGAGTGACGAGTTGAAGATAGACGCCGGAGAAAACGTCTCCGTGTGGCAGTATTCGCTGCTGACACTCCGGCCAAATAATCCAGCAGCGTCGAGTGAATTTGTCACACTCGACGACGTCCCGTACATCAGCCACGAGATACGGAACACGAATATCTTCGTCGGGACGAGCGACCTGGAAACCAGTTTGGACAAAAATCGAATCTACGTCTTCAACAAGACGGAGATCACCGCGACCTTCAATCCGGGCAAAGCCGGAAAGAGCAGCGTGGTCGACGGGGAGAAAGTCCAGTTGGTCGCTGTCCGCCTGAAGGAGGGCGCGAAGCAACCGGGTGGCATCAGCGATATCGGCAACCTGCTCACGACGAGCGAAGACACGAACGCCGAAATCGTTCGCGAGTTCACGGGGGAGAGCGGAGAGCAGAACTTCAAATTCACCCCCGACAAGTCCGGACAGTACATCTTCGCGACGGTTCTCGTCGAAAACAGCACCGACCCGGGTCTGGTGCAGGGCTCCTCGGCCGGTAACCTCACCGCCGAAGGGAACGTGACGGTCGTCGGCTTCGACCACTTCCTCGTGCAGGACGGCCGGTCGACGGTGACGCCGCCGGAAGTCGCCGCGGTCGGCAACGACGTGAACGTCGACGTCGACGCGTCGAACCTGGGCACGGACGACGTTTCGCACACGACGATTCTCCTGAACGAGTCGGTCCTCGGCGACCAGCAGCAGACGATTCAGCTCAACGGGAGCGAAGTCGAGGAGATTCAGTCGTCCATCGACCGAATCGAGGGAGCGACCGACGTGAAGCCCGGAACGAACTTCGCCGGGAGCACGCTTCCCGCGAGCCGCTACAACGGGAACACGAACATCGTCTCGCTGCTCTCGCGGCTCGCCGGTGAAGACAGCGTGACCCAGACCGACGACACGGTCATCTACACGAGTATCAACGGAACCGTCGGCGGACCGAAGGAGACGGTCACGCTTCGCACGACCGAGAACTTCACGCCGGGTAACTACTCTGTCGTTCACTTCGCGACCGCACAGAACGGCACGGCGACGCTGAGCAACAAGGCGACCGTCCAGCTCGTCGACGGCGTCCAGCTCAACATCGAGCCGAGCGCGGTCGAAATCCAGCAGGGAGACAGCGTCACGCTCAACGTCACCCGAGCGGACACCGGCGACCGCGTCGCTGGTGCGAACGTGACCTACAACGGCAAGACGTTCACGACCGATTCGAACGGTCAGGTGACGTTCACGCCCGTCGAGTCCGGAACCGCGACGGTCACGAAAGAGCCGTCGGACGGAACCGCGTACATCTCGTCGAGCGTCGACCTGTACGTCATCACGCCGGAAATCCAACTCACCGACTACAACGTCTCGTCGACGTCGGTGACGACGGACGAGACGGTGACGGTCAACGCGACCATCGAGAACACCGACTACTTCGGTGGGAACTTCACGGTCGACCTCAAGCGTGACGGCCAGACCGTCGAGTCGAAGACGGTGTTCGTCGACGAAGGCGAGACCGTCGTCGAGCAGTTCGAACTGAGCTTCGACACGCCGGGCACGTACGATGTGACGGTCAACGAAGCGCCGCCGACGGCCATCGAGGTCAGCGGCGTCCCGGACATCGTCTACTCGAACCTCACGGTTCCGAGCCAAGTCTCGCCCGGGGATACGACCGTCGTCAGCGCCGACATCCGTAACAACGGGACCGGCACCGGCGAGTACAACGCGTCGCTCGTCATCGACGGCCAGACCGTCGAGTGGATGAACGGGACGCTCGCGCCCGACGCGTCCACGACGGTCACCTTCGAGAAGGAACTCGGACCCGGCACGTACCAGATCGCGGTCGACGGGCTTCCCGCCCAGACCGTGACGGTCGACAAACCGGCGAACCTCGAGTACTCGAACCAGCAGGTCAACGAGACCGAAATCGGACTCGAGGACGCGGTCAACGTGAGCGCGACGGTCACGAACACCGGCGACGTGTCGGACACGTTCACCGCCACGCTCTCGGTCGACGACGAAATCACGCAGACGAAGGCTGTGACGCTCGACGGGGGCGAATCGAAGACGGTCTCGTTCACCGTCTCCGGTCTCGAACTCGGTGAGCACACGGTCCGCATCGGCGACCTCTCGCCCGAGACGGTCACCGTGAAGGCACCGGACATCACGCCGACGCTGTCGGTCGAGACGAACGTCACGAAAGGCGTCGTGCCGGTCAACGCGACGGTGAAGAACCGCGGTAACGTCGAGGCGACGGGCGTCGACGTAATCGTGGAGGCGAAAGCCGACAACGGTGGGTCCTGGGAAGAACTCACCAGTCGGTCGGTCGACCTCGCCGCGGGCGAGTCGGTCGATATCAACACGACGCTCGCACGCGTGGACGCGCGGAACTACTCCGTTCGCGTCATCGCCGACCCGGCTGACGAAATCGCCGAGGCGAGCGAGACGAACAACGAGGTCAGCGCACGCGTCACCGGCGGTCCGCTCGCGAAGGGCTACGTCAAGCTGCCCGACGGGAGCGCCGCCGTGGACGACCTCGTCTACACGAGCCGCACGAACCCCGGCAACGAGTCGTGGTTCGTCGGACAGACGTTCACCGACGAGAATGGTCGGTTCCTCGTGCCGGTCGTCAACGGAACCGCACAGACGATCGCGTACGTGCAGGACGAAGCGAGCGGCTGGAGCGGCGACCACCCGCGCGACGGGTCGCCCGACATCTACTCGCTCCACACGACGCGCGGAACCGAGCGGGTTCTGAACGTCGGGAACACGACGCTCCCCGACGCCGGCCTGCTGAACGTCACCGTCGTCGACCAAGACGGTGACCCCGTGGAGAACGCGACGATTGCGGTCCACCACAACAACGACGGCACCCGCTCGGGTGTCGCGTACAAGTCCAACGCCGACGGGCTCCTCCCGGCCGGTGAAGGCGACAAGACCGGTATCGAGGTCCGCGGCGACATGGAAGTCCGTGTCACGCCGCCGGAGAACGACCGGTTCGTCAACCGGACGTACTGGCAGAACCTCACGGTCGACACGAGCGGCGCGAACCTCACCTTCCGCCTCGCGGAGGGTGCTGACCTCTCGCCCGAACTCGACGTCGAACAGCAACAGCGGTTCAACGACGGCGTGAACGCCTCCGTGACCGTCTCGAACGACGGTCTCGTCAACGTCTCGAACGCGACGGTCAACCTGACCGTCGAGGCCGCAAACGGTGCCACGGAGACGTACACGAAGTACACCGGCAACCTCTCCGACAGCACCGACGCGCCGAACAACGAGACGACGCTCAGCTACGACCTGACCGAATTCGCCAGCGAGGAACTCCTCGGAACCCTCGCACAGGGTAACGCGCGGGTGACCGCGACGGTCGATCCGGCGAACGAGATTCCCGAGACGGACGAGACGAACAACCAGGTCGTCAACTCCACGCGCGTGGTCTACGCCGACCCGGCGGTCCGTATCCAGGGACAGAGCACGGTGCTCCAGAGCCAGAGCGCGACGCTCGTCGTGTTCACGAAGAACAACGGTACCGCGCCGACCGGTGAGTTCAACGTGACCGTCGACTACGACGACGGGACGACGGAGAACATCACCATCGGAAACCTCGGCGTCAAACAGCCCAACACGACGCGCGTCACCCACAGCTTCGCGACGGGTGGCGACAAGGTCGTGACCGCGAGCGTCTCCGACGGCGTCCCGTTCGACAACAACGAGTCGACGAAGAACGTCACGGTGAAGCCGTACACGCTGAGCATCGATGACGAGGACGTCTCGGTGCCCTCGACGGTCGTGAACAACTCGACCGTCACCGTCCTCGCCGAGTTCGACGCGAACTACCCCTCGGACGTCAACGCGACGGTTTCGCTCCCCGCGGGGCTCGAACTCGTCGACGGACAGCGCGCTGAGAAACAGGTCCGGTCGTCGGCAAAGGGCGGTTCGGTTGCGTGGAAGGTCCGCGGCAACACGACCGCCGACATCGACGACGCGCAGCTAGACGTCACCGTCGAAGCGTTCGGCCAGAGCGACACGGCGTCCGCGACGACGAACGTCACGGTGCCGAAGGTCCGCTACACGACGACGAACGCGACGACGCTCGAGTCCGCGGGCGAGACGCAGTCGCTCGCACTCAACATCTCGGACGCGACGACCTACGAGCACACCCTCAACGTGACTGTGCAGTCCGGGACGGACGGACGGACGCTTCAGGGTCTCGAATACCTGTTCTCCTACCCCTACTGGTGTGTCGAACAGACGACGACCCAGATGATGTCCGCGCTCCGGACCGACCAGTACTACCGCGACGGCGACATCCCGAGCAACTACGACCGCGACCGTGCGAACAGCACGATTAGCGCGGGTATCAGCAAGCTCGCCGATGAGGACACGCCCGGTGCGTACGTCAACATCTCCCAGCACGACAACGGCGCGTGGAGCATGTACGGCAACAACCCGCGCGGTGACCTGTTCTACACCATCTACGCCCTGCAGGGCGTGAGCGCCGTCTCCGACGACACGGTGCAGAGCAGTCGCACGGACGTGAACAAGAGTCTGCAAAACATCAACCAGAGCGGTGCGGTGCTCTGGCTGGCAGACAAACAGCGCAACAACGGACGTGTCCGCCCGAGCGGGTACTTCCTCCGCGACGACACCTCCGCGACCGCCTACACGACGGTCGCAATCGACCGCGCTGGCGACGACCTCAACGCGACCGCACAGACGGCCGCCAACGAGTTCAGCGTCGACGCAGCGGTCTACCTCATCGAACAGCAGAACGGCGACGGAAGCTGGGAAGCCGGTTCGAGAGAAGCGCAGGCAACCGCCTACGCGGTGCAGGCGCTCGCAGCGGTCAACGACAGCGACACCCTCCGGACGCAGGTCAACAACGAACTGAGTTCGGGTAACGTGTCGATGGCCCTCGACAGCGGTGTCCAGTGGCTCGTGGCGAACCAGCAGGAAGACGGTTCCTGGGCTGGTTACACGAACTCACCGTACTGGAGCAACGTCGGTGAGAAGGCCCGCGCGACGGGCAACGCGATCATCGCGTTGAACGCCGCAGAGGGCTACACGGCAGCAGGCAACGATACCGTCTCCGACGGTGTCGGCTACCTCGTCAGCATCTACCAGCAGGGTGGCTCCTTCGGTAACACGCGTGCGACCGGCGTCGCAATCGACGCCCTCACCACGGCGGACCAGCGGAACGCTGGTGCGCAGACGGTGACGGTCGAAATCAACTCGACCGTCACGAAGGACGTCACCGTCGACGGCAACACGCCGACGGCCACGGTGTCCTTCACGACTGACGAACTCGAGACGCTTCGTGAGACCGGTACTATCACGCTCACCATCGAGAACTCGACTCGAGTCGTTGTCGGTGCCGAGTCCGAACAGCTCGTCAACGAACAAGAGTACGAGGACACCAACTGAGGAGAAACGATGACACGAAAACTTTCAACGACACTGGCTGCCCTCCTGGTCGTGGCATCGATATCGTTCGGTGTCGGTCCGGGCGTTGTGTCTGCTGCGGACCCGTTCAGCGTCGAAATCGACGCGCCGGACGACCTCAGCACGAACGGCAACCAGACGATTGCAGTAACGGTTACGAACAACGACAGCACCGCGCTCCTCAACCCGCTCGTCGAGGTCCCGATTAGCAGTCCGGTCGGCCTCCCGAACGGAGCCGAAGACGCGGTGTACGTGAACGACACGTCGGATCTGCGGGACGCGGCCGTCCAGCAGAGTACGATCTCGACCGGCGACTCCCTGGTCATCACGGGCGAAGTGGTGCCGGCCGGCGAATCCCGGACCTACCACTTCAACGTGACCGTCTCATCGGCGGGGACCACGTCGCTGACCGCCGACGCGCGCCCGCTGTACAACGAGCCGAACAACGTTCGGACGACCGAACAGCTCGACGTGAGCGGCGTCGGGACGGTCAACGCGAGCGTCGTGGACAACGACGGGAACGCCGTCAGTGGCGCGTCCGTCGTCCTCGACGGACAGAGCCAAGCCGACTCGGTCAGCGAGACGGTGCTCGAAGGCGACCACACGGTCGGCGCGAGCCTGACGAACGCGCCCGAGTTCACCGTCGGCGTCGGTATCTCCGAGACGGCGTCTGTCACCTTCGTCGACGGCGACGACAGCATCCAACCCGTCGCCTACGTCGGCGACGCGCCGTCGCTCGTCGGCGACTCGACCTCCGAGTCGGACGGGAACGCGAAGACGCCCGTCAACACGACGGTGTCCGTGACCATCTCGAAGAGTGACGGCACGGTCGTCTACGACATCGCACCGCCGAGCGACAAACCGTTCCGCGGGAACGGCGTCGCGACGACCGACGCGAACCTCGTCAGCCAGACGACGGTCGACGACGAGACGCGGGTCCAACTCAACCAGACCGGCGTCGGGACGCAGGTCTCCGTGGAGTTCGAAGGCTACGAACTCGGGAACGCAGACCTCGACGGCGACGTCGACGCGGACGACGCGTCCGCAATCGCACAGGCCGCCTCGAGCGGCTCTGATGCCGCCTACGGCGACGTCAACGGCGACGGTCAGGTGAACGCGGTCGACGCGATGCTCGTCCAGCAGTACAGCGAGAACAACCGCGATGCCGACTACACCATCGGAGGTGCATAACTCATGAACACGAAACAGCTACTCGCAGTAGCGATGTGCGCCGCCATGCTCGTCAGTGCAGTCGGCGTCGGTGGTGCGGGTGCCGCGACGGCCAAGACCGTCTCGGTCGACGCCGTCGGCTCGCTCGACGAACGCTCTGCGGACTCGACGGCGACGCTAACTGCGTACAACGTCGAGGACGCGGACGGTATCGGGTCGTACGAACTGAACATCAGCTACGACGACAGCCTGGTCGACGTCTCGGTCGCCGGGAACTCCCGGTTCAACGTGGAGACGACCGACCACGGCAACGGAAAGATCACCGTCGTCGGGTACACGGGTGAGACCGCCGGCTCGACCGGAAACGTCTCGCTCGCGGACCTGACGGTGAGCGCGCAGTCCGTCGGGAGCGACACCGCCGCGTCCATCGACGTCACCGTCGAATCGATCACGGACACGAGAGGAAACCTCCTGTCGCACAGCGGCGACACGACGACCGTCGATGTGAACAACGTCGACGGCAGTACGCCGACCCCATCGACGCCGACGCCGTCGACGCCGACCACCGAAGCACCGTCGAGCGGCGGTGGCGGCGGTGGCGGCGGATCCGTTCCGAACAGCGGAACCTACGAGAGCGTCCGGCTCTTCTACGGTTCGCAGGTCAGCGCGTCGCTCCCGGACGGTGCCACTGTGACGAACGTCGACGTGGCGTTCGGCAGCCAAGGAACCGGCGAGGTCATCGTCCGCGAGCGGACGAGCCTCCCCGGAACGGTCGGTCGACCGTCGAACGCCGCGATCGGCTACGTCCAAATCGACGTCCCGAACTCCCTCAGCGATTCGCCGTCGACGATAACGCTGAGCGTGAGACAGGACCGGCTTGACGAACTCGGAATTACGGCACAGGACCTCGCAGTCGAACGCTACAACGACGAAAGCGGTGAGTGGGAGACCCTCGACACGCGCGTCGTGAGCGAGGGCGACGGACGGGTCGTGCTGGAAGTCGATACGCCCGGCTTCTCGTACTTCGCCGTGACGTCGACGCAGGCCGTGACGACGACGGCGGACGACGGTGGTGACACCACCACGGCCGACGACGATGGTGACGACACCACCACGTCCGACGACGGAACGCCCGGCTTCGACGACGAGACGACGACCGGAGAGCCGACGACGACTGACTCGGTCATCCCCGGCTTCGGCGTCACCGCCGCGCTGATTGCGCTCGTCGCAATCGCACTCATCGCGGTGCGACGCGACTAACGTCGCGTCACACTCTCGGTTCTTTTTTGCTCGGTCTGCGCGGACGACTCGCTCCCGAAACGGACAGCCATGCACGGCGCTGTTGAAATCCGTCGTTACTGATAGTTTGTTGAGTCCGTGGTGAATACAGGGCGCAAGTCGGTCATGCAGTATCCTCGGGAAACCAAATAGAGAACCCACTACTCGGTTTAACCTCACCCACCCCAAAGCGTGCTATTGTTCAACACACCTGGCAAAGCCTAAAGAGCGAGCGATGAGGGGTCACAGTATGGAACTCGTCGAAGCCACCGCAGAGAACCTCGATGCGCTCGTCGAGCGTTGGTATTCACTCGCGAAAGCGATGGAAGTACATGACGAATTGAACGAACTCGTGTACGTAGATGTCGACCAAGTCCCCGCCGATGGCTTCCGCGCTCATTTCGACAACGAGAAAATCACCGACTACCTCATCGTCCACGAGGACGAGACCATCGGGTTTGTCACGCTCCGTGAGGGCCACCACCCATCCCGACAGTACTCGCAGTACCTCCGAATCGTGAACCTTGCTGTTGATGAAGAATACCGAAGTCAAGGTTACGGCACAGAAATCGTCGAACGAGTGAAAGAGATGGCTCGTGACCAGGGTTGCGACCACCTCAAGGTCTCTTGTGAATGGCAAAACGAGGATGCACGCCGATTCTACCGTGACACAGGGTTCCGACCGAAGCAAGTTGACTTCGCACAGCCGCTGGAGTGAGTCAGTATCCGCGCTCAGTGTAGAGAACTTGAGTCCCACAAACGGCTGTTTCCATCGATAGTCATCTGCTGAACTCACCCGCTGTCTGTATCACGCCGTACGTGTCAAATTCTGAGGACTCCAACAGAGCCTAACGCACGGCATCAGTCGCGGGTGTGAGCCACTGTTGTGGCACGCTTGGCGTTGCCCTTGACGGTGACTCACCATACTGGGGAGAAGACGAGTCGGAATGCTCGTCTACTCACCGGGGCGTGTGGGACGCGCGACCAGCGTGGCTCAGTACGTCCGAAAGCGAAACGCGTGAGGAGAGATACCGACCGTCTCGATTACGACCGCCGACGGAGGAGACTGACGCCGACGAGACCGACGACACAGACCAGCGCAATCCCGACCGGGCCCCAGAGCGGCGCGGCGGTTTCGGTCGTGGTATCTGTCGCGGATTGTCTCGACGTCGTCGGTGTTGCGGTCTGCGTCGAACTCTCTGTTCCGGTCGAGCCGGTGGGTTCCGTCGTCGAAGACGACTGGTCGGCCTCGTCCGCATCGTTCCCGTCGTCTGCGTCGTCTGCGTCACCCGTGGGCGTCGGCGAGTCAGTCGTCTCCGCCGAACTTCCACCGGAGGACCCTGCCGTCGTGTTGGATGTGGTCGACTCGTTGGTTTCGGTCGTCGTGTCGGTCTCGGTCGGCTCTTCGGTCGTCGTGTCGTCGGATTCGTCCGTCGAATCCGAGTCCTGGAGCGACCCCTCCTCGACGACACTCACCGACTGGGTTCCGCTCACCGCGACGAGCTCGGGCTCACCGAACACCTCGTCGCCGGTCTGGGCAGCCGAATAGAGGCGATAGTCGCCCGTCGAGAGCGACCCGACATCGACTCTCGCCGTGTAGTTCAGTCCCGTCTGTTGGGTCGCGGTCGTGCGGACGGAGGTCGACTCGTTCCCGAGTACGACTTCGACACCGGCCGGCGGCGACTCAACGTCGTTGCTGACCTTGGAGAGGTTCACTTCCACGAGGAGTTCGTCGTCCGCTTCGACGCGGTCCGCCGCGGTCTGTTCGACGTCGAACCCGTTGATGACGAACGGTTCGACCGCGTAGACGGTGTCAGTTCCGTTCGTGAGCGCGATTGCGTACGTACCTGGGTCGTAGCGGTCGAGCGAGAACGACGCCGACGCGGAGCCGCCGCCGTCGACGTATTGGTTGTCGCGGAGTCGCTGTTGACTGTCGACGACGCGGATGGAGTACGAGTCACCGGACGGTCCGTCGGCCGAAACGGAGACCGTCCCATCCTCGGACGCGCTGCCGATGGCTTCGATGGTCTGGTCTCCCCACTGCGTCGAAATCGTTCGGTCGGGGATATCGAGGTCGTCGTCGATGTCGACGTCGTAGTCGGCGCTCTGTGCGGCCGTCAACGGAGCGACCGTCGAACACACCAACACGAGCGCCAAGAGGAGGGCACGGGACGAGTGCATATGCGCTCCCTACACCCGTCTGGGGTAAGTGCATTTTCATGACGAGTCGAACAATCAGCGGTGGAGCAACCGCCCGACGTCGAACCGAACGAACGGCGTCGCCGCGATGACGGCGCTACAGACCGCGAGGCAGACCGCGCCGAGGGCGGACACGCCGACCAGCAACGGGGTAACGGGGACGGCGAGTCGAATCCCGAAGACCACGAGCACGTCGACCCGCGCGAGCACCCACAGGAGCGCCGCCGCGAGGCCGAACGAGAGGACCGCCGCGGGAATCGCGAGACGGACGGCGTCGGCCGCGAGGAGGGCGAGAACACGTCGCCTGCTCGCGCCGGTCGCGCGGTAGATGCCGATGACGCGACGGTTGGCGTGCACCGCCTGCGCGAACGTCGCGGTCGTACCGCCGATGGTGCTCAACCCGGCGAGCGACACGAGCACGACGAACAGCAACTGCACGTTCCCGAAGACGTTCTCGATGGCCCGTCCGATACCGGTCCCCTCGGTGTACTCGCCGCGACTGCTGAGCGTCGCCGCGACGCGCTCGTCGCCGGTGACGCGGTAGGTCGCCGTCGAGATGACCGTCCCGTCGACGACCAGTCGGAGGTCGTACGACCCCGGCGGCGGGTCGTCACCGAGCCCGACCTCGGACGCCGACAGTTCGATCTCCGAGACGTTTCCGGCGGTCAGTTCGACGGTCCGCGTCTGTGTCCCACCCGGCGAAACGAGGGTGAGGTTGCGGACGAGGAAGCGACCCCACGGGTTGGCGACGCGTGCGGTCACCGTCGGATTCGTGAGTCGCGATCCGGTCGACGGTGAGACCGTCAGCCGCCCGCCGAGGCGCTGCGGCGCGCCGCGTTCCACGGTGAGCGTGTGTTCTTCGGCCACGTAGCCGTCTTTCGAGAGCCGGAGCGTGTACATGCCCGGCTCTTCGGGAACGCGGATGGGCACGCCGCCGCGGGCGTCGGTCGTCGCACTCCGGCCGTCGAGCGTGACGGTCACGCCGGAGACCACGGACTCGTTCGGCGTCGTCGCCGGCACGACGAGGGTGGAACCGGGCGGCGCTCGAGTCGGATACTCGGACGGGAGCTGAAGCGTGTTCGGCCGGTACACCGTCACCGAGCGCGTGACGCCGTCGGTCGCGAGTTCGTACGTCCCCGCGGTCTGGAAGCTCGTCTCGAACGAGATTCGAGTCGATTCGTCGCTCCCGAGCGTCACATCTCGTTCGAGCGTTCGGTTCCCCGCGCGGACCGTAACCGTTTCACTCGCGGTGGTGGACCCGAGGTTTCGAACCGTCGCGCCGAAGCGATACGTCGCGTTCGTCCGGACCTCTGACGGTCCGGAGAGGCTCGTCACGAGCAGTCCCGACGAGCGGTTCTGCAGGGACGCGAGCCTCGACGAGGCGTTTCTCGTCCGAATCAGGTGGACCGTTCCGGGACCCGTCGCCAGCGGCTGTGTCGTCTCGAGCGGGACGACGAGCTGGTCGTTCGTCACGCCGCTTCCGGTGAACGTCCCGACGATTGTGACGCGTCTGACGCCGGGCGTGACGCTCCCCCCGAGCGTCACCGTCTCTCCGACCTCGAGTCCGAGCGTCCGCGCGAGGTCGGTCCCGACGACGGCCTCGTCGGCGCGCTGTGGGGCCGTCCCCGCGACTAACGACGCGTCGGTAACCGAGCTAAACGCGGTGTAGTTCGCCCCGCGGACGAGGTACGGCGCCCGGCCTCGGGTCTGCGCGTAGATGACCTCCGGACTTGCCGTGATACCGTACGAGCGGAGGACCGTCGCGTAGTTCTCGTCGATGCGGCTGTTGAGGGGGTGTGCGGCACCGCTCTCGACGACGGTGCCGCTCGACGTTGTGGCGAGCGGAGCGAGCGCGCCGCCAATCGACCCCGTCAGCAGGATGATGAGCATGAAGACGGCGAGCGTCGCCGCCGTCGGGGTGAAGGCCCGCCAATCGACGAGCGTCGGCGAGGCGACCGCTTGGAATCGGCGAATCGGCTGTGGCCATCGACTGGTGGCCCGGTGCGTTTGGTCGAACCTCGGGTCGCCGCGGACGACCGGAAGCGCCGCGAGGACCCCAGCGAGCAGCCCCATCACGAGGAGGAACCCGGCGATGCCGATGAGCGAAAACGCGATATCCGCGGTCACGTTCGTCTGAATCGACACCGGGAGGCCCACGTACGTCGCGGCGTTGACGACGCCGTTGGTCACGATTACGCCGAGGGCGTATCCCAACGCGACGCCGACGAACGTGAGCGACAGCACGCGCCCGAGGATAATCGAGAGGATGCGCTGCGGCGACGCCCCGGTCGCGCGGGCGACGCCGATGAGACGGGTCCGGTCCCGAATCGACATCTTCGTCACGTTGTACACGACGACGAGAATCAACAGCCCGCCGGCGAACGCGGCGACCGAGAGCGTCCGGACGACCTGCGTGATACCGCCCGCCAGAAACGGGAGCGCCGCGATGAGCGGGACGGTCGTCGGTGACGACGGAGCGTTCGAACTCCCGGTGTCGAACACCAAGGCACCACTGGTCCCCAACCGCTGGACGGTGTCGGTGTCGGCGACGTACCACGACTCGGGAAACAGCGTCTCGTCGACGCGGTGCGGCGAGACGGACGTCGAAACGGTGTTGTCAGGCCCGGCTAGCGCCACCCGATGGACCGTCGATACCGGGGCCGAGACACCGTCTTTCGGCGGTCTCGGAAGCGTCGCGGCTTGCCACGAGACCGACGCGCCCGAAATCGTTCGCGGCGCGTCCGGCGGTATCCCGACGACGCGATGCGTCTCGCCGTCGGGGAGCGAGACGGTCGTGACCGCGATGACGACCTCGTCGGCGGACGCGGCCGCAACGGCGTCGTCGTACGACTGCTCGTAGGTGACCGTCGCCGAACTCGAGAGGTCGGAACTGAGGGTGCCGGTGTAGGTGGCCGCCGTGAGCAACAACAGCGCGGAACCGAGGAGAAACGCCGTCGTGACGGCGACGACCGCGATGCTCAGCCACTCGCGGCGCGACCACCTCGAGAGGAGCGCTGTCGCATAGCGCATGTTATCCGAGGAGGTTCATTGACGGATGAACTCGTCCGGTTTCCGGCGGAGCGAGCCGTCTATCAGCACGTGCGTCTCTTCGAACTGGTCGGACAGCGTGGGGTCGTGACTGATAACGACGAGCGCGGTGTCCGTCTGGTCCTTGACGCGGAACAGGAGGTCGAGGACGCGCGCTGCGGTTTCGGGGTCGAGTTGCCCCGTCGGCTCGTCGGCGAAGACGACGTCCGGTCGGTTCGCGAGGGCGCGGGCGATGGCGACGCGCTGTTTCTCCCCACCGCTGAGCGTCGCCGGATACTGGTCTTTGAGGTCCAAGATGTCGAGGGCGTCGAACAGCGTGTCGAGCCACGCCTCGTCTCGGCTCCGGGTGTGGTCCTGCGGCAGCGCGGCGTTATCCCACGCGGTCAGGTCCGGGATAAGCTGGAAGTCCTGGAACACGAACCCGAGCGCGTCCCGACGTAACACGGCGCGTTTTCGTTCGGGGAGCGCGCTCGTGTCGTCGCCGTGGACGTAGAGCGAGCCGCTGGTCGGGGTACTGAGCAGTCCGAGGACGTTGAACAGCGTCGTCTTCCCGGCACCGCTCGGGCCTTGAATGAGGAGGGACGTGTCAGGCTCGACGGTGATGGAGACGTCCGCGAGAATGGTGGAGTCACCGCGTTCGACGGTGAGCGAATCGCCGCGCAGTACGGGGCCCGTCATCGATATGCTCCCTTCATGCTTCACGTATGTATAGTGTATGGGTGCTCGGTCAGACCGTTCGGTTCGTCGCGACCGCACACGTCGCGTTCCCGACCGGTCGAGACACCACCACGGGGTCGTTCCCGGTGTTGGCGTAGACGACGTTCCGCGTCGCGGTCCACTCGGCGTACGCAGTCGCCGAGACGGTCTCCGGTGCGTTCGGGAAGAGGTGCGCACCGGTCGTCGTCCACGAGCGCTGTGAGATGACGAGACAGTCCGGGCTCGGCCCGCCGGAGAGCCAGTTCGCGACGGCGCTGTAGCCGACCTGCGCCTTGAAGTAATGCGCTCCGACCCGCGTCAGCGAGTGGTCGCTCACCCACGGCGCGTCGGTGTGTGTGGAGGCAAATCGGACGCCCTCGAACTCGGACTCGTACGTCGTGGTCGGGACGGTCGCGGTGTCCATCGTGAGGTACGCGAGCGGCGCGGTCGCGAGCGTCGAGACGAGTACGAGCGCGACGAGCGCGAGCCGAAGCGTGCGCCCGGCGGTCGCCCGCGAGACACCTTGTAGGAGGCGCACGAGAACGACTCCGACGAGCATCGCCGCCGGGACGTGCAGGAACGTCTGCGCGCGCATGACCGTGTCGTAGTACTCGGGCGTGAGCGACGCGGTGAGTCCGAACCCGATGATGGTGACCGGCGCGAGGAACATCGCCGTCGGTATCGCGCCGCCGCGGTACGACTCGAACAGTTCGAGTCCGAAGGCGGCGGTCACCGCGAACACGCCGAGAATCGCGACGAGCCCCAAGATGAGCGGCGGCGTCTGGGTCGTCCCCGGGAATATCGGTGAGACGGCGTTGAGTCCGACGATTCCGAAGAACGACCCGACGACGGCGAGGTACGAGACCTGTTTGACCCGCCGACCGGTCTGTTGGACCCACACGATGCCGATGGCGAGAAGGATGAGCCACGCGAGAAAGAGCCCGGGATAGGCCATGACCCGGTTCACGTACGGAACGCTGAGCGTCGTCGACGACTCGGCGAAGCGGTAGTACGAGAACATGTACGCCCAGAAAGCGACCGCGAGCGCGCCCGGGCCGAGCACCGAACGGAGCGACAGTCGAACGGAGACGTGGCGCACGACGAGCGCGGTCACGACGAGCGCGGCGATAAACGTCGAAAACGTGTGGGTCATCGGGAACACGACGAGCAAGAGCCCGACGACGAGCCACCACCGCCGAAGCCGACTCCGTAACGCGAGGTGCAGGCAGAACGCGAGCGTAATCACGAGGAGGATGCCGAGAATTTCCTCGTCGGGAACCGTGGTCCGACGGAGGAACAACCCTTGGACGGCGAGGAGCGTCGCCGTCACCGCACCGACCGCGGTGGCGGTCCCGTCGCTCGACCCGCTGTCGCGGAGCACGCGGCGAGCGACGACGCCGCCGACGAAACAGATAACCCCGCCGACGACGGTCGCGAGCGGCTGAATCGCACGGACGGGAACGGCGTCGGTGACCAGCGACACGACGCTCAGGTACGTGCTGAACACGAGGTTGTCAGCGCGCTGGGTGAGCGGAATCGACCCCGTCTCCGTGGTCGTCTTCGCTAACCACGCGTAGTCGAATCCGTCGAGCGTCGATGGAAGGCCGCTCCAATAAAGCGGGAGAGCACGGAGGGCGAACGCGAGGGCGACACCCGCGATGAGAATCACGAATCCGCGGCGGCGTCCGTTACTCATTGGTGATACTACCCTCTCCCTCGGGCGTCGGTATATGTCTATCCACTAAGAGTGCCGCGGGGTCCTGAAGCAACAGATAGCCCGTCGCGAGACAGGCGCTCGTGACCGCGAGCCCGAGGCCCGCGAACACCATCCCGGCGATGACACCGGGCGAGAACGCCGGCGTGAGCGCCACGCCGAACACGCGGAGTTCGCCGACCGACAGCAGCGCCGTCACGGCCGCGGTGGCGATGACGAACGCGACAGCCGAAGCGACGAGGCCGACTTTGAGCGTGTCGAAGAGGACGAGCCGGAGGATGTCGGTCCGACGCGCCCCGGTCGCGCGGTACACGCCGATGGTCTTCCGAACGCCGTAGGTGCTCCGCGTGAACGCCGCGGTCGTGCTCCCGACGGTCATGAGGCTCACCAGCGCGACGACCGCGGCGAGGAGCACTTCGAGGTTCCCGAAGACGAGCTGAATCGCCTGCGCGATGCCGCCACCGCTCGTGTAGCGACCGCTCCCCGCGAGCGCGGTCGCCAACCGCTCGTCGCCGCGGACGCGATACGTGAGCGTGGCCGGTTCGCTCGCACCGACCTGCGACGAGATGGTGTACGCTCCGGCCGGGCGCTGTGGGAGAGTCGCCGAGACGCGACGGCTCCCGCCCGGCGCGAGCGAGACGGCTCGTTCGACGTCCCTCCCCGAACCCCGAATAGTCACGGTCGTGTTCAGTCGCTGTGTCCACGGGTTGGTGAGCCGCGCCGTCACCGTCGGTGACGTGAACAGCGTCGGCGTCTGTGGCGAGAGAGAGAGCGTCTGGACCGGCCGACGAGTCGCGTCCTCGGAGACGGTCACCGTCGTGTTACGCTGTTGGGAACCGGCACGCGCGGACACGACGTACGTCCCCGTCTCGTTGAATCGGACGCGAGTCGTCCCGCTCGCGTCCGTCGTTCGGCGCTGGCCATCGACCGAAATCGTCGCGTTTGCGACCGGCTCGCCGCCCCGCGAGACGCTGATTCGCGGCGCGCCCCCGACAGGTATCGACGCGGGAACGCTCACGCCGAGCGACTCGACGACGCGGCCTCGCTCGTCGACCGTCACCGACTTCGTTACGTCGGCCACGGAGAGGGAGACGGTCCCCGCGGGAGGTGTCTCGAACGCGACGAACGTCGTCTTCGACCGGCGACTGGGCACGGACAAGGAGGCCTCCGCCGTCGCGTCTCCGAGCGTGACCGAGACGGACCGCGAGGCGTCGCTCAGCCCGAGGTTCGTTGCTTCGATAGCGACGCCGAACTGCCCATCTCGACGGGTGACTGTCGCGTCCGTCACCACGATTGTCGACGTGTTCGCGTCTCCGCTGGCGAGGCCGCTGGTTCTGATGAACTGAACCCCGTCTCGCCCAGTCGTCGTGAGGTGACGAGCGGTATCGAGCGAGACGAGGAGTTGGTCGTCTTGGACGCCGGTACCCGCGAACTGCCCGACGATTTCGATTCGCGTGATGCCGGGCGTCGTGCTGCCCCCGAGAACGAGCGTGTCGCCGACCGCGAGGCCAGTCGCCTCGGCGAGACTTGCCCCGATGAGCGCCTCGTCGTCGCCGGTCGGTTCCCGTCCCGTCGTCAGCGCCGTGTGCGCCAACGACTCGTACGCGGAGTAGTTCACCCCCCGCGCGACGAACGGCGTACTGCGGTACACCTCGAAGAGGAGAATCTCCGGACTGACCGCGACGCCCTGACTGCGGAGCGCGGACGCGTACGACTCCGGGACGTTACTGGCGATGGGGTGCGGTGCGTCCGGTTCGGTAATCGTCTGCTGGCCGACGCCCGACAGCGGGCCGACCGCGCCGATGACGGCCGACAGCAACAGCACCACGCCCATGAACACGCTCAGCGTCGCGACGGTGGGCACGGTCGCCTCCCACCCGAGCAGTCGCGTCTCGAACAGTCGCGTGAACGGCGACCGCGAGTCGTCGGCGGTCGGCTGACCCGGCGACGACAGCCGGTCCAGCGGTTTCGTCGCTTCTGGGTACGACGCTGTCAGGCCGGCGACGACGCCGGCGACGAGCAGCACGGCCGTCGCCAGTCCGAGCAGTTGGACGACCGCCGGCGTGAGCGCGAGCGCGAGCGAGGTTGGAAGCCCGGCGTAAACCGCCGCGTTCAGAACCGCCCGGACGAGGATGACGCCGATGCTGTATCCGAGCGCCAGTCCGACGGCCGCGAGCGTGATGGCGCGGAGGGTGTACACGCCGACGATTTGCCGCGGCGTCGCGCCCGTCGAACGGAGCACGGCGATATCCGGCCGTCGCTCCTTGACCGTGAGTCGGATGACGCTGTACGTCGTCACCCCGACGAGGATGCCGCTCGCGAGCGTTGCGAGTTGGAGTAGGCGGACCAGTTGGTCGGTCCCGCGGACGAAAAACTGGAGCGCCGACAACAGCGGCGTCGCCGGTGCGCCGTCGGTCTGCTCGATGGTGACCACCTCGGTCGCCTCGAACGCTGAAAGCGTCTCGGCGCGGGTGAGATACCAGCCGTCTCGGAGGACCTGATGGCCAGAGCGGTCCGTAACCGTGACCGACGTCGCCGTCTCGTCCGTTGCGAGCGAGACGGTCTCGCCGGCGGGCGGTCCGCCGACGACGGCGAGCGTTCCGGGGTCCGGACGGGGGAAGTCGATTGTTTGCCCCCGGACGGTGAGTTCTGAGACGCCCGGCGGGACGCCGACAACCGTCGCGGGCCTCCCGTCGACGGTCGCCCCAACGAAGACGAGTCGGACTTCGGGGTCGGACCCGCTCGCGTCCGCGACACTCGACGGGGAGTCAACGCGCTCGACGTGATAGCTCGTCCCGAACTCGTCGGAGATGGTCGTCGTCTGCTGGCCGAGCGAGACGCCGAGAATGGCGGCACCGACGAGAAAAGAGACGGTGAGGGCGATAACGAGCACGGCGAGTGTGTCGCGCGTCTCCCAACTGAACGAAAGCGCTCGACGGTAGCCCATTAGTGTTCTCTATCGCGAGACTCGCGAGCGCTCACATTAAGTGTGTGTGGTTCCGCTGACACCCCGGTCAAACGGCGTGCTCACGGAGACTCCGAAGCTCGGGAGCGCGCTGTCGAACTCGAAAATCGGTTCGCGTCGACGCTTCGACTCCCGACCGCTCACTCGGGAAGCGAGCGAGTCGAACGCGAGTTACTGAGCCCGCAGACGCGCCGCACCGACGAGCGCGACCAGCGAGACGAGCGCCGACAACACGCCGAACCCTGGCGCTTGGCTCTCCGTCTCCGTCGGCGTCTCGGTCGTCACCGGGTCGGGGGTCGTGGTCGGCTCGGCGACCGTGACCGCCACAGACTCGCCGCCGACAGTGAGGTTGTACGTTCCCGCCTGCTCGAACACCGGGAGGAACACGACGGCCGACTCGGTGCCGGGTTCGAGGTCGGCGACGGTCTTCGTCGTTCGAACCGTGCCGTCGACCGTGAGGTTGACCGTCGCGTTCGTCGTCACGTCGCCGTCGTTCAGGACGGTCGCCGTGGCTTCGACGCTCTCGCCGGTTTCGACGTCGGTCGTCGCGACGGAGAAGTTCGTGACGGTCGTCGACGCCGTGTCGCCGTCGCCGCCGTCACCGGAGCCACCGCCGCTGTCGCTGTCGTCCCCGTCGTCGCCGTCACCGCCGCCGCCAGACGAGGAGGTCGTTATCTCGAGTTGTGCGGACTGTTCCTCACCGACCGTGTAGTCGTTGCCGTCCTCGTCGCCCAGCGCGTTGACCTCGGGCGTGACCGTGGTTTCGGCCGTGCTCGTCGCGTTCCCTTCGACAGTGACGGTGGCGACGACCACCTGGCCGGTCTGGTTCGTATCGAGCCCGTAGCCGGTGAGCGTCGCGGAACTGTTGTCACTCGCGTACGTCGTCGTGACCTCCGCCGCGTTGTGGCTGAACGCGACCTGCGTGATAGCCGCGGTGTCGTTGGCGACCGAGAACGAGATATTGGCCGCGCCGACGCCGCCGGAGGCGTTCGTCACGACCACGTCGAACGTCGCCGCCTCGCCGTTCGTAACCGTCTGCCCCGTCGGTTCGAGTGCGACGTCAGTCGACCCCGCCGCCGCAGTCACCCCCGGGGCGACGGCGACCGCGAGAATCAGCAACAAAAGGCAACTGTGTCGCGTTTTCAGTGTCATATCGTCCCCCCCAAGCGGGTGGACGCTGTCCAGACGACTCGCGTTGAACCGGGCGTGTTCGAAGAGCTCATGGTTGTTGTCGGTTTGTCCGTCGAACCATCACGGTTCACCCACGGCGTGGATTGATCGAACCCGCATCCCTGGGAGCGGTCGGCAGCAGCCCCTCACGCGTCGTACTGCCGTGAATCGCCGTGTGAACACGTGATTACTCCGACGTTCACGATATGACAAGAAGAATCAACCATGCTAATTGTTACGGTCGGTCGAAGGGTTGCCACCACCGTCTGTCGGTTCGAACTCGCGCTACTCAGCGGTCGCTGAACGGAGCGAGCGATTGCCGCGTCACGCGTGGACTGCGAGTCGCGCACCGACCTTGTCGACGACGTCGAACAGCGCTTCCGGGAGCGGTTCGTCGTCCGGGAGGCCGACCGTCTTCACGAGGTCAGAATCGACCGGCGCGAGTCTGGGCGAACGAGCGGTCTCCCAGCCGGTGACGACGACCGGTTGGGAATCGTCGACGCGTCGGGTAACGCGCGTGGCGACTCCGCCGCGGTAAGACGGTGGTGCGTGGAGACAGACGACGACTGTCGGGTCTTTCGACGCCGCGAGCCGGCGAAGCGCTTCGGTCTCCGTCACGTATCGGATTTCGACGTCGCTCCGCGGATGCCAGGCACGCTCTGGCGGTGGTCCGTAGACGAGAACCCGTGGTGGCGGTGCCATGAGCTATCACACCACACTTCGCAGAGCAGACATATAAACATTAGATACGCTGACAGATTTGGGGTGGGAGGCGAGCGGTCTGTCATCGGAACGGAAGGTGGCGTCGGGGACAACACACGCGGTCACCGCGGTGGACAGCCACCCGCCAACGGTCCCGGGAGAGACGCCCGGTCAGTCCCGGTTTTCTTTTCGCTCCCTCGTAATCATCGACTCGCGGATGTCCTGTAACCGCTCCGTGCCGCGGAGTTCGGACATGTTCACCCCGAGCGCGCCCGAATCCTCGTCGGTCGCGACGCCGCTCGTGAGGATGCTCCGGACGCCCTCCTCGACGGTCATGTCGATGTCGTACACGTCGTCGGCGGGGATGTAGGTGAGCAGGCCACCGGTGACGGGGTTCGGCGCGAGCGGGAGAAACATCGAGACCATCTCTTTATGGCCGGTCGACTGTTCGATGGTCGCCGGGGAACCGCCCGTCTGGAAGCCGAGCACGTACACGTCGTCGTCGAAACACTGGACGAGTTTCACGTCCTGGAACTCGTCGGCCCCCTCGTCGAGGACCACGTCGCCCATGCGGCGGAAGCTCTTGTACACCGTGCCGATACCCGGAATCGAGGAGATGACGAGGTCGAATACGCCGATGATTTTCTCGCCGTACTGGTTGCGGCCGACGGTCCCCACGACCGCGACGATGGCGAAGAGGACGAGCAGGGCGACCAGTTCGGTGAAGAAGTCGACGACGAACGAGTAGATACCGAGGTCGATGAGGAGCGTGATGAATTCGACGCTCTCGAAGCGGCTGATGATGCCCGCCCAACGAAGCAGGTCGATGAACGGTTCGAGGGCGTTTCTGACGAAGTCGATACCGACGCGCAGGACGTACAGCGTGATGACGATGGGGATCATGATCGCCACGCCCGTCAACAGCGTGTTGTACGCCCGTTCGTACAGGGATTGGCCGGTCTCTTTGGCGCTCACGGCGAGCGTTCCCGGCGAGCGCGGAGGGTCTGCGGAGGACACGGCGGGAGATTCATGTGGGCCGTGAAAATAGTGTCGGCAGTCGAACCGTCTGGATTTTCGAGACGCGCTGCGGCGGGGTCGCTCGCGAGTCGGGAGGCGACGGGCGAGTCGCGTAGAACGACGAAAACGGGGACCGAAGCGGGCCGGATGGATTCGCGGGAACCGTGAGCGACGACGGAAGCCGAGACGGTGGCCCGTGCCGTCCCGAAGGCGGGGTCAGGAGACGACTTCGAACCGACCGACCGAGAGGTCGACCGCGAGCTGCTCGCGCGGGTAGACGAACTCCTCGTCGTCGTACATCGTCCGGACGGTCTCGTCTTCGATTTCCACCACCGTCTGTTCCGTACACAGCGTCGAATGCCGGATGGTCGACCCCTCCGTGATCACGTGCGGGGCGACCTCGAGTGCTTGTGCCATCGTTTCACTAACGCACGGTTAACGATATAGTTCTTTCGACGTTTCGGAGATACGCTATTGAAATGTAGCTATATAGTGGTATTGTCGGGTTGATTGTTCACTTTTTCTCCCAATCTCCTTCGAACTGGCCGAAGCGGTACCGACGAGACAGGAGCCGGGGGAGTCCGAGGCGAGGCCCGACGGAGCGTTTGACTCGCTCCCGAGTCGTTGGCGTCGCCACTCGTCGAGCCTCGCGTCGGTCAGCACGTCCCGGTCGTCGAGCCTCCCGCTCGGCGCGTCAGTCGCGCTCGAACGGGTCGCGCTCGGGGAGTTCGTCGTCGAGGACGGTCGCCGCGGCGTCGACGAACGCGTCGTGGGCCGACAGCGCCTCGCGGAGCGCCTCGTAGTAGGCAACGGTGTCGCCCGCGAGGAAGTGGGAGTCGACCCGCCAGAGCGTCCGCCCGGTGCCGAACTCGCCGGCGGGGAGGTCGTCGTGTTCGTCGCGCACCTCGTCGAGCGCCGTGACGAGTCGCTCGCGAAGCGACGCGTACGGGGAGTCCCCCGAGAAGTCGGCGTCGCCGTGGATGCCGTCTTCGAGGTGGAGTTCGAGGCGGAACTGTCCGCGCTGGAGGGCGCGCGGCGTCGGGTAGTGTTCGAAGTGGAGGTCGTACCCGTGGTCGCGGCCGCGCTCCCACGCCGTAGGCGTGACGCGGCCCCACGGCTTCCCCGAGTCGAGGGCGTGCCACGTGTGGGGACCCTCCGGAGGCGAGGCGCGGAGGTAGTCGGCCCACTCGTACTGGAGGACCTCACGAGCGAGCTTCGCTACGGCGTCGCGGGTCGCGTCGACCTGTAGCTCGTAGTCGAGATAGAAGCTCGTTTCGTCCGCGGTGTCCGGGCCGTTCATACCTCCCTGCTAGACGCCCACACGGATAAAGATTCGACACAGGCCCCCGAGGGCCCGCGTTCGCTCAGTCCTCGTGTCGCGCCCAGCGCGCGCCCCCGAGCAGGAGCGTCGCGATGGCGGCGACCGCGGGAGCGACGCCGAAACCGGGAACGCCGGTCGCCGTGGTCCGGCGCTCGGTCGTGGCCTCGGTCGCGGTTGCAGACTGCGTGTCTGTCGCGCTGGCGGTCGTTTCAGCGTCGTCAGTCGCGGTCGACGCGGTTGGCGTGGGTGACTGGGACGCCGACTCGGTTGTCGCGGGCTGGTCGGTCGCATTGTCCGACTCGTCGTCCGCGTCGGAATCGCCGTCCGGCCCGGAGTCCGAACCGCCGTCGGTGTCGTCGCCATCGTCGTCCGAGTCACCGGTGTTGTCGCCGGTGTCCCCGCCACCGTCGGAACCCCCGCCGCCGGCCGACTCCGAGACGGAGAGGTCGAGTCCTGACGTGTCGGTGACGGTGTAGGAGTTCCCGACCTCGTCGCCGAGGGCAGTCACGGACACGTCGAGCGCGCCGTCGCCGGTGGCGTCGGCGGTTTCGACGGTGACGGTCGCGACGGCCACCGAACCAGTGTCGTCGGTATCGAGGCCGACGACGCGAACCGAGGCGACCGTGCGACTCTCGTCGTACGACACGTCTCGCAGTCGCGGGTCAGTGCCGTCGGGTGTGGCGACCTCGGCGATGCGACCGACGGACGCGTCGTCGAGTTCGACCGTCAGGTTGTACGCGCCGACGCCGGCGTCGACACTGTCGACGACGATGTCGAACGTCCGCGTCGAGTCGGGTTCGACGGTCGCCGCGCCGGTGTCGAAGCCGACGGTCGTGTCGGTCGCGGCGAGCGCGGGCGGCGCGGCGGCGCTCAGACAGACGAGCGCCGCGAACGCCGCGAGTGCGGTCCGTCCGGTCCAGTTCGAGTTCAGCTTACACATTCGTCGAGGCGAACAGCCGCTGTACGTCGCCCACGTCGACGCGACCGTCGTCGTTGAGGTCGAACGCGGGGATGCTCGACTGGACCGGCTCGGCGTCGCGGTTCACGAACAGCGCTTGGGCGTCGACGACGTTCACGCTGCCGTCGCCGTTCACGTCCTCGAAGGTGCCGTCGCCGTCGTGGTCGGCCATCGCGCGGCCGTTGCCGGTGAGGTCACCGGGTTCGACGCTGACGGGGCGGTTGTCGATGTTCGACACCGCGTAGGCCGTGCCGTCGGGGTCGTAGGTCGCCGTCGGGGTCAGTTCGAGCGCCGTCGAGCCGCCGAGCGCGACGCCCTCGACCGTCACGGTCGCCAGAACCTGCGAGTCGTTTGCGTCGCCGTCGCCGGCGTCGATACCGGCGGCCTCGATGTGGACCGTACTCCCGTCGTCGCTGACGTTAACCGCCGAGAAACCGGGGTCCTCGGAGAACTGCACGTCCGTGATGCGGGCCACGCTCGAATCGCCGACCGCGAGGGACAGTTCGTACGCGCCGACGCCGCTGGCGGCGTCGCTCGCGGTGATGTCGAACGTCCGGGTGTCGCCGAGGGGGACGGACTGGCCGTCCGAGCCGACCGCGAGCGCGACGCCGTCGGCCGGTTCAGGCGTCGGGTCGGTCGTCGTCGCCTCGCCGTCGAGGTCGGCGTTCAGCACCGCCGAGTCGAAGTTCTCGTACTGGCTCGAATACGCGCTGTCGGTGTAGTCGACGTAGAGGTCGACGCCCGACCCCGCCGCGGTCACCGACGACCCGAAGGCGTCGAGGTCGCTCGTCGGCACGGTGACCGTGACGGTGCCGCTCGCGCCGTCGTAGGCGACGTTCGTCGTCTCGACGTAGCCGCCGCTTCGGCCGGCGAAGGCGGCGGTTCCGCTCACGCCAGTCACGCGCGAGGGCGCGGCGATGATAACCGTCGTCTGGCCGTCGTCGCTCGCCACGTCGACCGCGTCGGCGTCGACCGCCGCGTCGACTCGGCGCATCCGGTCGTCGGACTCGGTGTCGACTTCGGCGGCCGCGATGGTCGAGCGGTTCTGCAGGTAGCCGATGACCCCGTCGGCCATCGTCGTCTCGTTGGAGACCGACACGCGCGGTTTGTCGCCGAGCGGGTAGCCGCTGCCGCCGTCGGCGATGTAGGAGTTGGTCGCGAGCGTGTAGGTCGCCGAGTCGTTGACGGGTTCGCCGTCCACCGTCAGGTCGCGAATCGTCGCGTCGCCCTCGCCGGGCGACGAGCTATCGGTGTGGGGCACCCACTCGAAGGTGACGCCGCTCACCTGCTGTTGGGTCTGGGTGCCGTACTGGTTGTCCATCTCCAGCGGCGTGATTTGGCTCTTGACGACCTCGCGGAGTTCCGCGCCGGTCACCTCGACCACGACGATGTGGTTGCCGAACGAGAGCGTCGACGTGACCATCCCGCGGGTGATGTTGAACTCCTCGCCCGCAGCGTACTCGTTCGGGTAGAGCGTGTCGCGGATGCCGCCGGCGTTCGTCACGGCCACGTCTGCGCCGGTGTAGCCGCGGACGCCGTCGGTGACGAGGTGGCCCGTCGCGGAGTCGTCGGTGTAGCTGGAACCGACGCCCGTGTGCTCGGGCATGACCGCCGTCGCGAGCTTCGTATTGAGATAGTCCTCGCGGAGCGGGTTGATGTACGTCTGCCACGAGTCGTTGCGCGGCACGTCGGTCGTCACGTCGACGAGTTCGCCGGAGGCGTCGGTCACGCTCCCGTTGTCGACGGTCAGCTCCATCGTCATGATGGCGTTGGCCTTGCCGGTGGTCTCGCCGATGAGGACGCCGTTTGTCGTCTGCGGCGGGTAGCGCTGTTGGTCGTCGCCGGAGACGAGCGCGTCGATGCCGTCGACGTTCCGCGCGAGGTCCTTCGAGTCCGGGATGCCGACCGGGGCCAGCGCGACGACCACGTCCACGTCCTCCTCGTTTCGGAGCGTGTCGACGGTTCGCTGGGCGGCGGTCGTCGGGTCGACGACGGTGTAGCCGTTGCGCTCGATGACGCCGTCGGTCTTGGCGTTGATGGCCTCGTCGGTCAGGCCGAAGAAGCCGACTTTCACGCCGCCGCGCTCGACGACGGTGTAGTTCTGCGTCCCGGGGAGGTTCTCGCCGGTCCCCTCGTCGACGACGTTGGCGAGGAGCCACGGGTAGGTCGACTCGTTGGCGATGGCCTCGAAGACGGCGAAGTCGTTCGCCCCCGCGTCCTCGTCGTAGTCGAGTTCGTGGTTCTGGACGACCTCGGCGTCGGGGTCGATGAGGTTCATCGCCGTCACCGGCGGCTCGTAGCCGCGCTCCAGACCGTCGTAGTTGCGGAGGGCGTGGGGGCTGAGTTCGTCGCCGCCGCCGGCCACGAAGACGGGACCGGAGGCGTTCGCGCGCTCGCGGTTGATGAGCGTAATCATCCGGCCGAGTTTGTCGTCGCCGGAGCCGGCGGCCGCCTTGCCGATGTCGTTGAAGCCGACGAGCGTGATGGTCGTCGCGTTCGCGCCCGCGGTGTCGTTGCCGGCGTCGCCGCCGTCACCGCCGTCGTCGCCCGCGGGAGCGGTCAGATTCGTCACCGACGCGGGCTGAATCTTGTACTCCTCGAAGCTGTAGAACACCGGCCCTTCGACGGCGTCGGCGGTACCGCCGACCTCGCCGGGCGTGGTGTCGTCGCCGGTCGTCGCGTCGTCGATGGCGACCGGCCCGGAGCCGTCGGTGACGGCCCACTCGCCGTACTGGCCGGGGGTTTCCGTGACCTCGACGTCGCGCACGCTGACGAGAACGCCCTCGTAGGACTCTCGGGAGACGTTCGCCGTCGCGAGCGTGGTCGCCTCGGGAACCGCCCCGGTGCCGGTCGTCGACAGCGAGGCGCTGTCGTTGGCGAGGTCGAGTTGGGTCATCCCGTAGTACTCGGAGACGGGCGCGTCGACGCGCACCTCGTCGCCGGGGGTCGCATTCGACGACCCGCCCGCGTAGACGTAGACGGCGCTGTGGCGCACGTCGGCCGCGGAGGCGTTCTGCACGAAGAACCCGTCGGCGTTCGTCGCCGTCACCGTTCCGGCGACGCTGACGAACTGCCCCGCGTAGGCGGAGGCGTCGCCGTCGGTCGTGTTCGACTGGAGTTCGGTGATGGTCACGGCCGTCGGAGCGGACGCGTTCATCGCCGACTGGACGTTCGAGTCGAGTGCGCTCGCGTCCTCCCCAGCCGCGACGCCCGCCGCACCGGCGGGAAACGTCGCGGTCGTGAGTACTAACACCAGTAGCACCGTTACAGTACGACTGAGAACTGTCTGTGATGGTGTGTGCGGAGGCACATCAGTCCGCACCGAGGCGGGTGTGATAACCGCTGGTAAGTGTGTTATATAGGTGACAGAACTGCGATAGGGAGGTTCATACGATACGGAGCGATTCGTACTTCAGTCGGGTGGTTGTCGGGTCGGGTTCCGGAAGTTCACGAACAGAGGCGACCGGGAGACCGGTCGCCATGTTTTCAGTACGTACCAGTGGTAGGACGAATGGATATATTTAACACCATCGGCCAATTGCTTGCCAGTTGAGAACGGTTTCCACCTCCTCGGTTCGGTGGTCGACCCACCGAAGACCGTTCTCTCTTTCCCCCAAACGAAGCATACTATCGGTACTTCCAATTAGTACCTACTTTCCGAATCTATATCACCCTCTACCAAAACAACGTGTACGAGAACAGGAACGTCATCATCTGATGCTGGTGGCGTTGCCCTCGTTCTCGTTCCATCCTCCCCCACTCGGGGGACCCCACCACCCTTCGGCTACCTGTCCACCGAGACGCATCCGTCACCGAATCGGTTCATCAGCGCTCAGACGCGGCTGTCGGGCACCTGCAACACAACATCCGTCGGGCCTCCCACGAAAGCGTCGAGAATCGTGACGAGTTGGGTTATGCTCCCTCTCCGCCGAGCGCGGCATGCACTCGCGTTCGAACGTCGTCGGGACTCGCCGCCGATTGGTCGCGCCGGGCCATCCGTCCGGTGACGAGGTCGAGAAGGTCGAGCGCGGCCAGCAACTCGCGAACGTCGGCGCGGTCGAGGCCGAGACGGCGTTCGACTTCGTACAGCGTCTTCGCACCCGCGACGGCGGCACACACGTCTTCGGTCGAACAGTCGAGCGAAGACACCGACGCGGGAAGCGGCGGGAGGTCAGTCGCGGTGGACGCGTCCTCGGCCGTCGTACTCGTCTCGTCGGTCTCCGTCGCGACCTGCTCCGTGTTCGTGGCCGGGTCCGTCTCAGAGTCAGACTGCGACTCCGACTTCGGGTTCGGCGCTGACTTCGGGTCCGGCTTCGATTCCGACACCGACTTCGATTCGTCGTTCGCGTCGGTCTCGGCGTCGTCCGGCGTGTCACGTTCGACCGCCGCGTCGTCGGTATCTTCAGTACCCACCTTGGGAGACTGGTCAGTCTCACTCGTGCTGTCCTCGTCAGAGACGCTCGGCTCCGGTTGCCGTGGCTCGTCGCCCGACTCGGTCGACTCGCCGTACGACTCCGGCTCGTGAATCCCGCGTTGAATCATCTGGTTGCGGACGGTCTGGGGAGTCACGTCGACGCCGAGGGCGTCGGTCATCTCCTTGAACGTCTCGCAGGTCTCGTACGCCTCCCGAAGCCGAACGGGGTCGTGGTGTGCGGGTACCGAGTCGGCGTCTGTCGCGGCGGTCGGGCTCGTCTCTGTCTTCGTACCGGTGTCCGCGTCCGTCTCCGTGTCCGGGCTCGTCTCTGTAGCCGTATTCGCGTCCGTCTCTGTATCCGCCTCGATGGGGTCGTCCGTCGATACGGATGTGGGTTGGTCGTCCTCCGACGGCTCGTCTCTCGCCGTCGGGACCGCGAACTCCATCGTCGGTGGCGACACGACCGATGCGACGGGGGCGCTACCCGTCGAGCCGCGCGCCCCGGAACCGTCGGCTCGAGCGACCGGCGCGTCCGCCGGCTCGGGGTCGCCGTCGGTGCCGGCGTGTTCAGCCGATACCGACTCCTGTCCGGCGTCTTCGGTCGCCGGGGGAGCGAGCGCCACGTCGAGTTCGAGTCGAAGTCGGCCGTCGGTCATCGACGCCGCCGGCGACGACACGGAGAGTCGGTCCGGGTCGACCGCGCACGCTGACGCGAAGTCGTACTCGACGGTGACCGAAGCCGTTGTGCCGTTTTCGCTCGGCTCGTCCCCGCTGGTCAGTTCCAGCCCGTGAATCTCTCCCGTCGTCTCCGAAAACTGTTCGAGAACCGCCGTGAGTTCTCGCACGTTTCTAACCACTTCCATATGAGGATGTCAACTCCGTCACATGGCATATAATTTATTGCCGCCAACATCATCTAGTAATATATATTCTATACAGATTCCTGTTCTCTTGGTCCCTCGTGGTGAGCGACCGGAACGGTCCGCGGCGCGCGGTCGCCGAGTGCGACTATCGCCTAGCTGTTTTTTCACTCTGAGGCAACAGTACGTCCGTATGGACGTGTCCCTGCTCCACGACATCGCGCCGTTCAGCACGGAACAACGCGCGATGCGAATCCTGTTGATCGACGATAACGAGTCGATGGTGGAGCTGTCCGCGACCTTTCTCGAACGCGAACTCGACGACGTCGAGACGGAGACGTACACCGACCCGGTGTCGGCGCTCGACGAACTCACTGACGGCGCGTACGACTGCGTCGTGAGCGACTACGACATGCCGGTGATGGATGGGCTCGAACTGCTCACGGCGGCGCGCGAGCGGGGTATCGAGATACCCTTCGCCCTCTTCACCGGCAAGGGAAGCGAGGAAATCGCGAGTCGCGCCATCTCCGCCGGCGTCGACGAGTACCTCCAGAAGGGCGGCCCCGAGGAGTATCCCGTGTTGGCGAACAAGGTGTCGAATCTCGTCGAGAAACACCGCGCCGAGACGCACATGCGACGCGGCTTTCTCGCCATCGAGTCGGCCGAAGAGGGCATCGGCATCATCGACGGAGACGGCGTCTATCAGTACCTGAACGAGGCGTATGCCGCGCTCTACAACCGCAACCGGGCCGAACTCATCGGCGAACACTGGGACGTCCTCTACCCGGACGACGAGGCGCGGCGCTTCCACGAGGAAATCCTCCCGCAACTCGAAGCCGAAGGGTCGTGGCGGGGCATTTCGACCGGCGTCACCAAAACCGGCGAGCTGGTCCCCGAGCGACTCGTGCTGACGCGGATGGACGACGGGGGACACGTCTGTATCGTCCAGGAACTCACCGAGGTCGATGCGTTGCGGGCGGAAGTCGAGCTGAAAGACCGAGTGCTCGACGCCGTCGGCGTCGCAATCGTCGTCATCGACCCGTCGAAGCCCGACAACCCTGTCGTCTACTGCAACGAGGCGTTCGAGGCGCTTACGGGCTACGACGCCGCGGCGGTCGAGGGTCGCAACTACCGGTCCCTCTACGGCCCCGAGACGGACCCGGAGACGGTTGCCGACATTCGCGCCGCCGTCGACGCCGGCGAGCCGATTTCGACCGATATTCGCAGCTACGGCGCCGGCGGCGAGCCCTTCTGGGCCCACCTCGATATCCGCCCGATTCGGGACGACGACGGCGCGCTCGAATGCTTCGTCGGCTTCTACCGTGCGGCCGACCGTGACGGCGACGCGGACTCGGCCTGACGTAGTGGTCGGTTGCGGTCGACAGCGATATACTGGAAACGGTGGGGTGTCTCGAAGGCGGGGAAGAACTACAACTGCGGCGGTCGTCACCAGGTGCCGTGTCCGCTCACTATCGACTCTATCAGGTCCTCGGTCTCTCCGCACTCCTCTTCGCAGTGTACTACTGGTGGCTCGACGACTCGCCGCTCATCGCGGCCGGCTGGACCGTCCTCGGGCTGTGGTATCTGTACGCGCTCAAGGGGGGAGTCGACCAAATTGACGATGATGCCGTCGATACGTGACTGCAGAAAAGCGAGAGCTGTGTATCGGTCTGCCGTTACTCGTTCGACGCGCGCTTGAAGAACGCGACCGCCGCGCCGAACAGCGTCAGGTTCTGGAGGAACGACGTGAGTTCCTCGTCGCGGGCGTCGTCGTCGACGGCCCAGAAGTCGTGCATCGTCGGCGTGACGCCGGCGAAGAACGCCGCGACGCTCGCGGCGGCGAGTCTGGGCAGCTTCCAGAGGCCGATGCCGATACTCCCGCCGAGGAGCAGGCCGCTCGCGGCGGGGACGAGTCGGTCCGCCTCCGGGACGCCTTTCGCCTCCGCGTAGGCGATGCGGCCGTCGAGGTCGGTCAGGTTGCGAATCGCGAGGACGGCGAGACCGCTCGCGAAGAGGGCGCGGGCGAGCCGCGATGGCGTGCTGCGTTCAGATTCGTCGGGAACTGTCATCACGTTTTGAAAATAGTGTTCTAATTATAAGCGCTGTGTTTACAAACTGGCCAGTACGTTTTAGTATTCGAGGCGGACCGTCCCCGAATTGACGTTCCCCCGAATCTGGTTCGTGTATTCAGACACGAGGTCCGACATCGCGAACGCACACGGCTGGCAGGTGGACGTGACCGACGGTACTGACGGCGGTGCGCGCTTCGAGTTCCGGACGGAGCGGTGAGCGAACTCGGCCACGATTCGCGCGGCGACACCATCCCCGAGTCAGTCAATAAAAACGCATTTCCCCCGAGCGAGTGAAATCGCCCGGACGATGGTGCGCACTCGTCTCACGTCACCGACGTTCGACCGCAGCGCGTCGATTCCGACTGTCACCTACGTCCTTCTCATCACCGTGCTGAGCGGGTTTCTTCTCGCCGCGCCCCACGGCTCGCCGACGCCGCTTTTGGGACTCGCCTGGAGCGGCGTTCTCGTCGCGCTCGCGGCCGGCGCGCTTCGGGTTGAGGGCGTCGCACTCCAGTCTTTGTTCCCGTCTCTCCGGGCGTTCGGCGCGGCGGTCGCCGTCGTCGCCGCGTTCTGGGCGCTGTACAATCTCGTAGCGGCTGGACTCGCAACCGCGGGCGTCGGCGGCTTCGAGCCCGTTCTGTCGCGGGTCGTCGCACACCCGGCTCCGTATCTCGCGGCGCTCCTGAGTTCGTTCGTGCTCACGGCGCTCCCGGAGGAACTCCTGTTTCGTGGCTACCTGAATCGAGGAGAGAGTCCCGCCGTTCACGGCGGGCGTGGATCCGACAACAGGAACACAACCGCCGACAATGCTCAGTCCGGGGTATCCAAATCTTTCGCCGCGTGGAGCAACATCCCTTCCCACGTCAGGCCGTGGTCGTCCTTGATTCGCTTCAACCGTTCATGAACGTCGTCGTCCACTACTACGTGGATGTTCTTCGCCATACATACAGACAAAAGCCAAACATACATCAGCCTTCGGATGTAAGGTGTTGGTGATGAAGCGGACCAACACCTTCGAGGTGGTTCCTCAGTCCGACGCGGACGAGGAGTTGCTTCGACGCCTGTTGGACGCTTCTGCCGCTCTCTGGAACGAAATCAACTACGAGCGCCGCGAACACTACGCCGACCCCGACGCGGACGTGTGGGAAATCAGCGAGTATCGCGGGCGCTACGGCGGCACGCTCGGGGCTTCGACCGTTCAGCAAATCGAACGGAAGAACCGCGAAGCATGGCGGTCGTTCTTCGCGCTCCAGAAGAAGGGCGAAGCAAACGGTAAGCCCGGATACTGGGGCAACGCCGAGGACGGCCGCGAACTCCGAACGTACATTCGGAACACGTCGTACTCTATCGAGTGGGGCGAATACTCCCGGCTCGAAATCCTTGTCGGCCAAGACCTGAAAGAGGAGTACGGTCTTGGATACCGCGAGAGGCTTCGGCTCGAAGTCCGGGGCGAACCCAACTGGAAAGAGTACGACAAGCAAGGCCGGTTGGGGTTGTTCTGGGACGAGACTGCACAGACGTTCAGGGCCTTTCAGCCAGTCACGGTAGACAATTCTCGGCTGGCACACCCACTGGCGGACGAAACCGCCGCTCTGGATATTGGTGCAAACAACCTCGTCGCCTGTTCGACTTCGACCGGCACGCAACTGCTGTACGAGGGACGCGACCTGTTCGAGCGGTTCCGCGAGACGACGCGAGAAATCGCCCGTCTGCAATCCAAACTCCGCGAGGGGCGGTACTCCTCAAACCGGATACGCTCGTTGTACCGACGTCGGACGCGCCGACGCGACCACGCCCAAGACGCACTCGCACGTGACCTCATAGAACGGTTGCACGACGAAGGCGTCTCGACGGTGTACGTCGGGGCACTCACAGACGTACTCGACACGCATTGGTCGGTCGAAGCGAACGCGAAGACGCACAACTTTTGGGCGTTCCGGCAGTTCATCGACCGCCTCGCGTGTACTGCCGAGGAGTTCGGTATGGCGGTCGAAGTCCGGTCGGAAGCATGGACTTCCCAAGAGTGCCCGAACTGCGGTTCGACCGACCGGACGACGCGCCACCGCGACACGCTGACGTGCCCGTGCGGTTTCGAGGGCCACGCAGACCTCACAGCGTCCGAAACGTTCCTGAGACGTCATCAGAACTCAGAACGTTCTGATTGGCGAACGAGACACGGTGTGTCTCGTCAACGGCAGACCGACGTAGCACGGCCGATGGCACGGCCCGTGCGCCTCAAGTGGAACGACCACGACTGGTCAGAGTCACCACGCTCTTGTTCCAACGAGGAGCGCACGAACCCGCAAGTTGCCTCCGTGGGTCGGTAAGCGATACCCCCAGCGCGAGGAAACCCCGGCGTTCGCGCCGGGGAGGATGTCATTTCCAACAGAAGGCGATTTCGCTGGCCGGCGGCGACAGTCGTCGCGCGGTCATCGGCGGCGTCGCGGCCGTCGCTGTGTTGTTCGCCGTCTTCCACCTGCCTCGGTGGTTCATCGCCTCGGGCCACGGCGTCAGCGCCGCGCTCGGCACGCGACTGTTCGGGCTGCTTCTGGCCGGACTCGTCTACGGCGGTGTCTACGCGTTCACGGGGAATCTCTGGGTGGTCGCGCTGTTCCACGCGACGATGAACCAACCGCCGTTCATCGTGACCGTCGATATCCCCGCCGAACTGCACCTCGTCGCCGGCGTGGTCGAATACGCGGGGATTCTTGCCGTCGTGGTGCTCGCAGTTCGGCTGACCGGCATCGGTGAGGGCATCCCCGTGTGGGCCCGCGAGTAGCACTAATATCTCGATACCAACCGGTACAGCCGATAGCTGCTGGATTCTCTCCCTCGGTCTGAGCATAGAGGTCCGTACTGCGTTCCCTTTTCTATCGACTGCTGTCCGCCGGAAACGCCGTGGTCGTCGTCTCACAGACCCTCCGACTGCGCTCCGATTTGGGCCGAAATACGTCGCGTTCCAAACTCGACAATTGTGTGAACTCATTGAACATTCATAACAATTAACCAGTATCGAGTTGACAATAGTTTGTGGTGCGTTGACATGGCGAACCCGAAGCATTACGTCGTGATGGAAGGCCTCGGTGCCGGAAAATCCGACTACACGATTCAGGCGACTGGCGACATCGAAAAAGTAGGCGGCAGGCTCGGTGGACTGCCCGTCACCACGGGCCCGGGAGACCAAGTGTCCGGGAGTACGGCGAACGGAACCGTCTGGGGGAAGTCAGACGGCTTCCGAATCTACGGCGGAATCAAGTCCATCAGCCTCGAAAACCCCGACCACGTTCAGGTCCACACAGGAGCCATCGCCGGCGGTCCGGACGACGACCACGGCGACCTGTGTGAGGTTGTCGTCCGCGCGGAGAAAGTCGAGTTCATCAGCGGGCAAGGTCCGGGTGAAGGCGCGCTCGAACTGGAGATCGAACACGACATCCGCGGCGGGCAGTCCGAACACACGTCGCTCAGGCTCCCAACGGGGGCGACGCGAAACATCGGCGTGGCGATTGACAACTTCAAGGTCCCCCGAAGTGGGTCGGAACCGAAGACAATCGTGACGAAAATCACGGAGCGAGAGCCGCCAAGGGACTGGTTCACCGGGGCACCGGACGAGGGGAGCGAGCCGGTCGATATCACGCTCGCGTGCGATAACCCACAGCAGGTGACCAACACGGTCCCCATCGACTCCGACCGCGGGAACCCCGGCAAGGTGAAGGTGTACTACACCATCGACGACCTCGACGACTGAGGGGGCCCGTCCCCCATCCGGTCGTCCCGCGAGCAGCAACCATTATGATGCGGTGCGGTCACGTTCCCCTCACGAATGGACTCGCTTCGCGACACGCCGCGTTCGCTCTCGGAGTCGTCGCCTATCGACGTCTTGCACGTCGATGACGACCCCGAGTTCTCGGCGCTCGTCGCGGCGGCGCTGGAACGCGAGCGCGAGCACATCACCGTCCATACCGAGACGGACCCACGGGTCGCGGTCGACCGGGTTCGGCGCGACGACCCGACGTTCGACTGCGTCGTCTGCGACTACGATATGCCCGACCTCGACGGCCTCGACGTGCTGGCGAGCGTCCGCGACGAGTATCCGGAGCTCCCAGTTATCCTCTTTTCCGGAATCGCTCGCGAGGAGATTGTGGACGAGGCGCTCGACGCGGGCGTGACGGATTATCTTCAGAAGGGCGACGACACCACCCAGTACCGACTGCTCGCCAACCGCATCGAGAACGCTGTCGAGCGCGTTCGGGCCTCACGGGACAGCGACCGCGGACTGGCGGCCATCGAGAACGCGACCGACGCCGTCTGTATCCTCGGCGACGACGGTGTTATCGAGTACGCCAACGCGGCCTGTACTGAGCTGTTCGGCTACGAGCGCGCGGAACTCCTCGGTCGTCACTGGGAGGCGTTCTATCCCGACGACGACGGACAGGCGGTCTCCGATTCGGTACTCCCCGAAGCGCGCGAGGGGCAGTCGTCGGGGCAGTCGTCGCTCGTGCGGAAGGACGGCGACCTCGTCGACGTGGAGCACACGCTCACGGACGCAGCCGACGGGTCGCTCATCTGGACGCTGTCGCGAGTGTCGCGGAGCGACGAGTTCGAAACGCAACTGTCGCGTCGGGAGCGAGCGATTGACGAGGCACCGATCGGCGTCGTCCTCACCGACCCCTCCCAAGCCGACAACCCCATCGTCTACGCCAACGACGAGTTCACCGACCTCACCGGATACAGTCGTGACGAAGCCATCGGGCGAAACTGTCGATTCCTGCAGGGCGAAGCGACGGACGAGGCGGCCGTCGCCGAACTCCGGGCGGCAATCAACGAACGCGAACCCGTAACGACCGAGCTCCTGAACTACCGCAAGGACGGCACCGAATTCTGGAATCGCGTTCGCGTCGCCCCCATCTTCGACGACGACGGAGCTGTCGACCTCTTCGTTGGCTTCCAAGACGACGTGACGACGCGGAAATGCTACGAGAACCTCCTGCGGTCGAGCACAGCCCGTCTCGAAGCGCTGTTCGAGAATTCCCCGGACCTCATCGCGATTCACGACGTCAACGGGAACATCCAAGAGGTCAACCAGCGGATGTGCGAGGAGTTGGGCTACAGCGAGACTGAACTCATCGGAAAGACGGTTTGGGACCTCGACCCCACGTCCGACCCGGACCGCGCGAGGTCGTTCTGGGCGGACCTGCCGAGAAACGAGCCACACCGCTTCGAGGGCGAACTCAAACGACGCGACGGGACGACGTTCCCCATCGAGGTGCACCTCATCCGGCTCAACGTCGACGGCGAGGATTTGTTCGTCGCGATGGACCGTGACATCAGCGAACAAAAGGAGCGCGAGACTGAGCTCGTCACCCAGAACGAACGGCTCGACCGCTTTGCGAGCGTCGTGAGCCACGACCTCCGCAACCCACTTCAGGTTGCCATGGGCCGCCTCGAGTTGCTCCAAGACGACTGTGACAGCGACCACATCGACGATATCGACCGCGCGCTGGCACGCATGGACGACCTCATCAGCGACCTGCTCGTGCTCGCCCACCACGGCGACGACGCCATGGAGGTCGAACCGGTCGGGCTGGCCGATCTCGCGCGGGCGTGCTGGCAGAACGTCGTCACCGACGGTGCGACGCTGACCGTCGAGACCGACGCCGTCGTTGACGCCGACCGCGACCAACTCCAGCAACTCCTCGAAAACCTGTTTCGGAATTCGGTCGAACACGGCTCCGGCGACGGCGACGTGACCGTCACCATCCGCGAGACCCCCGACGGCTTTTCGGTCGAAGACGACGGGCCGGGCATCCCCGAGGACGACCGCGACACCGTGTTCGAAGCCGGCTACACCACGTCTTCCGAGGGTACCGGCTTCGGCCTGAACATCGTTTCGCAGGTCGCGGCCGCACACGGCTGGGAAGTGCGGGTCTCGGAGGGCACCGACGGCGGGGCGCGGTTCGAGTTCCGCGTCGACTGAGTCTTAGGCGTCGCCGGCGTCGAGGTCGAACTGCTCGTTTTCGGAGACCGCGTTGAGGACGACACTCGTGTTCGACTCGCGAATCGGTGCTTCGTTCAGAAGCGCCTTGATCTGGCGGTTCATGTCGTCTGTGTTCTTGAACTTGCCAACCGCGAGGACGTCGTAATCGCCGGTGACCTCGTACACAGAGACCATCTGCGGCTCGTTTGCGAGTAGGTCGGTGACATCCGTGAGCGCGCTCCCCTCGACTTTGAGGTGCATGACCGCGGTCACGTCGTAGCCGAGCGCGTCGTAATCGAGACGCGGCGTGTAGCCCTCGATGATACCCTCGTCTTCGAGGTCTCGCAGGTGGTTCGAGACGGTCGTCACCGAGACGTCGAGTTCTTCGGCGAGGCTCCGGAGACTGCGCCGCCCGTCCTCCAAGAGCGCATTGATGAGGTCTGAATCCAGGTTTTCGTAGGTCATATGCGGCACATTTGCAGTTGATTGTGATTAACCTCTCGGTCGAAGTTGACAATGTCGAGAAACGATTGATGGGTCATCGTCAGTCGTGCGACGGGGGCAGACGGCGTCGGCGCATCACGTTCACTTGAGGCCGAGAATCCACTCGCACTTCCCGCAGGGCGTCTTGCCCGTTCGCTTGGCCTCGGCGCGAGTAACCTCGACGAACCGGCCGTCGCTGTGGCCGCCGCAGACGATTTCGCCGTCTTCGTCGAGTTCGTGATACGCGTAGCCGCCGGTGTACGCGCCGTTGGGGGTCGTTGCGACGCGGTCGTCGTCGTCGCGGGTGTCCTGCGCAGCGAGTTCGGTTCGCTGCTCGCTCGTGGGTTTCTGGTCGATGTGCTCTCGCGTCGGCATCCGTGCAGACACACTCGCCCGGCCGCATATGTTTATTTCGGCCCCGACATGACGTGAGGAATCATCATGGATGTCGGCGGCGGCGCGCGATGGGTCCTTGCCACTCGAGTGCGTCGAACTCGTGCGGACTTCGTTCGATGATTACACAAGTGTCCGGCTTGACGAGACGCCTACGTCTCGTTCGCTCACGAGGGCACCGCGCTCGTGAACGCTGTCTCTCTCCCTTCAGTCGCTCCGATCGCAGCTTAAGCAAGTTCCCTCGCGCCTCAATTCAAGTGAAGGTCTTTACCGGAGTGGGGCGATGTCCCCGAGAGATGAGCCGGACGCTCGAACTCTCTGGGACGTGGCTCAGCTATCTGCTGTCTGCGTTCCAGTTGACCGCGCTCGCGTTGGCCCTCGTGTTCGTCGTGCCCAGACTCGAGTACCCCGTCAACATCTTCTTGGGCGGGCTGTTCGCCGTGGTCGTCCTCGCGTCGGTGGTCGCGCTGTGGCGACGCGCGGCCGGTCAGGACGGGGGTCGTCAGCTCGGAACCGCAGAAGACATCACCTATGACCCGTTTGCCGACCCCGGGCAGGCCGCCCGCGATAGCTGGGAGAAGGCCGTTCGGCGGCTCCCTGGGTCCGACGACGACGAGTGAGCCACAGTCCTCGGTGCCGCTGTAGCCGTGTTCATGGGGTCACGCCATCTCGGGAACGGGGAAATCGAACAGTTCCGCTCGAAGCTGTTCGGGGGAGTCGGTCTTCCCCCACTGAATGAGTTTCCCCACCAGTTCGGGGTCGGAGAAGTCGACGTGTCGCGCCCGCTCGTCGCCCCAGTCGTAGACGTGCTTCGGGAGCCAGTCCGCTCGCCGCAGTTCCGCGAACAGCAGACCGGCGGCCTCGTCAACGCCCGCGTCGCCCGCCCGATAGGCGTCCAGTATCTCGCCCATCCGTCGGTGTATCTGGGTTTTCTGCGGGACGAACGGCGCGCCATCGCCCGGCGAGGGTTCCGCGAGGAGCGAGTCGAACTCGGCGGGCTGTCCCGACGCGAGGTAGTTGAAACAATGCCGCTGGATGTACAGGTCGTGAAACAGGACCTGTCCCAGCCACATCTGCGTCCACGCGTTCCACAGTCGGAAGTCGCCCATCGACTTGTACGCGTTGCTGATGATTCGGTCGTTGGTCGCGAGTTGACGGCGGTGCATCTCGTCGATGGGCGCAAAGCGCGCCGCCGAGAACTCGCCGTCTTCGAACGCGTCCAGCAGCAGGTTGGTCGACACGAAGACGGATTCGAGGGTGTTCACGAGCCCGACCGCGTAGAGGGGGTCGACGAAGCCGTACGTGTTGTTGGTCAGGTAGTGTCGGTGCCCCGCGGACTGACTGGCGGTCCGTTGCAGTCTCCCGGTTCGAGTCCACGGTCGCACCGTCGTCGCCGACGCGAGGTGGCGTTCGATATCGGGGAAGTCGGCGATGATTCGTCGAGCCTCTCGCTCGGCGCTGACCGACTCGTCTGTGGGGTACTGCGTTCGGTCGAGTACCAACCCGATACTCGCTTTGTTCGTCTCGGAGCGCTCGAAGTTGTCGAAGGGAATCACCCACATCCAGCCCCCGTCGAACACGTGGTGGAGCGTCCCGTCGTGGAGGCGGTTGGACTGTCCGGGGCGGGCAGATTCGTCGAGTATCTCGTCGAACGGAGCGAGCCCTTCGACGTGCGTGAAGATGGCGCGCGAATCCGTCTCCAACTCCGGGGCGTCCTCGCGATACCCCATCTCGTCGGCGAGGACGGAGTTCCCGCCGGTCCCGTCGACGTAGAACGCCGCCTCGATACGACCACAGTCGGTCGCCACCGACACCTCGTCTTGACCGATGTCCACGCCGGTGATTTCGGTCTCGTCGAGGTATGCCACGCCGTAGCGCCGGGCGGCCTCGACCAGATAGTGGTCGACCTCCGAACGCAGCAGATGGCTCTCGCTGTAGAACGGCAGGCTCGGCGGAATCAACTGGTGACTGTGGTCCGCCGCGACCGGGCGGTCGGGTTCGTGGTACGCAAAGCCGATGGAGTGTTTGATGCCGCACGACGGCGTGACGTTGTCGACGATGTCGTTCGTGTCGCTGAGGTACTGAATTTCCGGGATGCCGTGGTACTCCCCGAGAATCCACATCCACATCGAACTCTGCGGGAGCATCGCCTCGCCGACGGCGAACCGTGGATGCGACCCGGCTTCGAGCATTACCACGTCGAGGCCGCGTTTCCCCAGAATCATCGCGGTGAGCGACGCCGCCATCCCGGAGCCGCCGACGATGACGTCGTAGGAGTCCGTCGGCGACGACTCACCGGCGGCCCGGTCATCGCGTCGTCCGTGCTGTCGGTTCCCGGTTGCGTCGGTCGAACCTGTCCCGTTCATGTTCCGTTTGACGGATAGGTCACGATTATAGTCATCCCCTGAGATGGCGTCTCAGGACGTGAGACACTACTTAGGTCGAAAACAGGTTCGCCTCCGTGTCTCCGCGTCGGTCACCGATACTCGGGACTCATCTCGGTCACGTCGAGCCGGTCCGAATCGCGCTTGTAGCGCCGATAGAGGTCTACGGCCCACTCGCGCGCCTCGGGGTCGTCGGTCGTGACGGAGGCGACGGGCAGCGACGTCTCGTCGTCGAAGCCGCCGACGATGACCACGTCGTCGATGATGCCCATCGTGAACGGCAGTCCGGAGTGGGTGTACAGGGCGGGCGCTTCGGCCGACGCGATGGTATCGAACGCGTTCTTCGAGGCGTTTCGGTCCGCTTCGAGCGCCAGCGGCGTGCAGATTGCCTCGAAGTCCACGTCGTTTCGGGCGTGCTCGATGCCCCGTTCCGTAACCTTCGGTGGACACCCGGCGACGACCAGACTCCGAGAGCGGTCGAACGACGCAAAGTGTTCGAGCCACGGCTCGATGGGCGCGTTCGGGTGCTGTGGCGTGGCGACATGGAGGTCGGCGTCGGCGAACAGGTGGACGTGGCGCGTGAACTCCGGCGCAGAAATCTGGGCGAGCAGGGGTTCTAACCGGTCGGCCGCCGCGATTGAGCGCTCGAATCGAGAGACGGCGTCGGCCACGGCACAGCCGGCCCCCGTCGTCTGGTAGCCCGCCGCCGTCTGTTCGAGCAACTGCTCGTCCGTGAGCGCGGACGTCCACCGATAGGCCGTGGCACGCGAGATATCGAGTTCGTCTTGGAGCGTCGACCTATCGAGCGGTTCGTCTCGGGTCGCATCCAACAGCGGGGCCTGGTCCAGCAACTGGTGTGGGTCCCGTCCGTGAGGAGTCATGTTCTCGGAACGACCCTTCGAACCGTAAGTGTACCTCCAGCCATGGCCCCGGAGGTTGTCGCCCTCGCTGACGTCGCTTTCGAACACGTCACCGAATCCGGTCGTGAATCTCGAGAACACCGAGCGACCACACGAGCGCGCCGGCCAGTCCGGGAAACGCCGATGCGTTCCCCAAGAGGCCGAGCCACTCCCCGTACAGGACCCCCGCGTTGAGGCCGAGGAAGAAGCCGTCGAACGACGCGAGGGTTTTCGCAGGGACTCCCGCGTAGCGTTCGAGGACGACGAGCCCACACAGGAGGACGAGCGTCCCGGCGAGGAGTGCCCCGCCGATGTGCGCGAACGAGGCCTGCCGGCCCACCGTCGACTCGACGTACCAAAACGGGCCGAAGGGCGCACCGAGAGCGACAGCGATGAGGGCGTACGTCCCGAGCCGTTTGCTCGTCTCGCCGAGTGTGTGGGTGTCGGCCATTCCGTACTCGTGTGTCGAGTTGGGTGGGGAAATACGTCGGTCCTTTGCCGTGGATCTGTTACTGGAGTCCCCGGCCGGCTGGGTCACCGAGCAGTCCCTCGCTCCGTACCAGGATGTACAGCAAGACGGGGCCGGCGACGAGGAACAGCAAACACAGCAGGCCGATGAGTCCCTTGAGTATCGACTGGACGGGAACCATGTTTCCCGTCTGCAGTCCGAGTCGGAAAAACCCACTCCCGTGGTTGGGATGGGTCTACACCCGTACATTCTCCCGCAACAACGTGTCCTCTGTGGCCGTCGTCGCGTCGACTCCAATTCGGCCGGCAATCGTAGCCAGATTCGGGCCCTATCGACGAACCCCCATTTCAGGTCGAACGGCCCGAAACGAGCGTGCAGACGGCGACAGACGAGTATGTGTGGACTGTCGTCGACGCATGTCGCGGCCGCGTGTAGACGCCAATTTGGTCCCGATTCCCGCTCGCGAAATCGGGCGGTACACCCCACTTTCGAGCGGGTGTACCGGAAAATCGACGATTTTCGACCCTGCCTGAGCGACGACAATCGGCCGTCGAGACGGCATTTGCACGGGGAGAATGTGGACGAAAAACGCGTCTCTGAGCGGGTGTGAGGCGCTGCAGGCCGGAGTCGGGTAGGTCGACGAGTGCCACACAGCCGGCGTCGATGGCACCCCGAACGCGTCAGAAATCGACGCGAATCGAGTACACCCTTGCGGAGAATCGGCGTCCATGTACACCCCTGAATGTCGGGGGTGTAGCGCGTCTGTCCCGGTTCACCTACGCTGCCAGGGGTGTAGAATCGACCCGTATTTTCGGCAGGGGTGTATCGAAGCGGTCGGGTCGGTGGCGTCGGCTCGGCCGTGGACGACTGGTCGTTGGGCGTGTCCGCTTTCAGTTCACACTCGTGTTGGATTCTCCACACGAATTGGATGCGTCGGGCTGGCGCAGGGGCGACGTCGCTTTGGCGTGCGTCCGCGCCTGCGTGTCCAAGGCACACCGGTCACGAATATCGGTCACAAGTCGGGCGAGCGACGCCAAGCGGACCAGTCACGAGTCGGCCGTCCCCGGTGGCCCGACCTCGTGCCCAGTCCGGTGTTACGTCAGCGCCCGCCGAACGCTCACCGTGTCCACCTCGACGACCACTTCGTTCGTCCGGAGCCACGGCGGCGTGAAGGGCGCGTCGTAGCGCAAGAGGCGAGGCTCACCCGTCGGTTCGATGCCTGCTTGGGCCAGCGTCGTCCGGAGGGTTCGTTCTTTCAGCGAGACACGGAACCTCGGAGCCCACCACGAAAACCGGAGGGCGGCCAGCGTCCGCGGCGGGTCGACGACGAGTTTCACGTCGTCGTTCGTTGGCTCCGGCGCGGTCTCCGGCGTGTACGTTGCAGGGAGGAAAAACGACATCGTCGCGCCGTCTTCCCGAGTTGTCTCGACGGGGGCGGTCATCGAGATCGACTCGCCCGTCTCGCTGGCCCCGTCGCCGGCGGCGTCTCCGGCGGCCCTCGTGTCCGTACCCGTTTCGACGGGTGTGGTCATCGAGACGGACGTGCTGCCTTCGTTCGCCCCGTCGATGTAGTTGAACAGGCGGAAAAACGCCTCTCGACCGTTGGACGCGGTAGTCCGGACGCGAATCGTCTCCGGGTATCGCCGGAGTTCGACGCCATCGATACGCTCGACCGTCTTGTAGGGGACCCGTTCAGTACCGTGATTTTTCACGCGGTCGAGGGCCGTCCAGGCCGTCGCAGCGGCCAGCCCTACACCGATGATGCCGACGCTCAGTTTCGCTTTCGTCTTCCAATCCATATCGTGCGTAGGCGACGCGACTGCAAAAGCCGACTTGTGTGACAGCGGGGGCATGCTCGCCCGCGACGCCGCCTTTCCCGTGCGGGGTTTCAGCGTCGTCAGTGACTGTGAACTCCTCTCTCGTCGATTTCAGGCGTGAACGCGGTCGAGACGGGTGAAAAACAGAATGAAGTCGTGGGGTACCCCGTGTCTCGAATACTTGCGGCCTGACGCCTTGCACCGATACAAAAAACCGGAGTTCGTGTGTTTTGTTTGCTTTTGGAGCAGGGACTAGCTACCCTGAAACTACCTCGTGAGCGCGTGTACGAGTGATTCTGTGCTTCGAAGCATACGAAACGTCCTCTCGTTTGCAGGCACTCGTCGGCTTCTCACCACAACGCACCCTGCCGCCGGATAGTACGATTCGTTTGTGTTTTCCCCGACTGCGTCGGCTTCGGTCGGTCGTCAAGTCTCCACGTCAACGTTGCAAGAACAGATGAAGTCGTGGGGGTGGTGGGCCGTGAACGCCGCTTGGCGTGGCACGCGACTCGCAGTTGCGGCCCGGTTCCCAACGGTCACTATCGAGGTATGCAGTATTACGTTGATATTTCGCCGGTCTAAAACAAATGCCCTACCCACTATTGCCCACGGCGTAGATCTAGTGACTCGCAACTCTCATACGAATTTATTTCAATCATTATACAAACTTGGTGGATTCGTCAATGCCGTCGCTGAACGTCGTTAGTCTCCCGTTTCGAGTTCCGACACCTGCTCTAACAGTCGTTCGAGCTGTGGGGATGGCCGATACCGGACACAGCCGCTTCGCCTGTCGTGTTCGATGACGCCCGCGTTGACGAGTTTCGGCAGCGAGACGTGGTGCAGACACCGTTCGACTCGCGCCCGGTCGTCGTCACCCGCCCGCTCGACGAGCGACTGGACGAGCCGGTCGACAGCGACTGTCGTTTCGTCGACGTCACGGAGGTAGTACAGGACGTGACGACGACGCTCTTTTGCGATGACCCCGCACAGCTCTCCGAGGCGATCCGATTCTTGCTGCGACGACGGCACATCGAAGGTTGACATCTATCGGTTGTTCGCCCGAGGACGCAATCACTCTCCTGCCTGAGCCTCCCGGGTGTTTATCTATGACCATCACATTTTATCATCTAGTGAGGGATGCTACCAATGCTCATAGCAGAATTCACGATCGACCATCCGATTTTGCTCACGCCGTTACGGGAGATCCCCGACATCGAGGTCGAGTGGGAAGAGACGTATCGGGGTCCAGACGATCGGACGCAGATGCTTTTTTCGGTGCGGAGCGACGACTTCGCGGCGGTCGAGGCGGCGCTCGCTGACGACCCCGCAGTAACGAATCCAACCGTCTTAGACGATACGGGTGACCGCCGGTTCTACCGGGTGGACTTCACTCCGGTCGGAGACGAGACGAATCTCATGCCCGAGTTCATCTCGGTCGGGGGCGTCCTTCAGCGTGCGGTCGGGACCAACAACGGCTGGCGGTGTCACGCCCAGTTCCCGAGTCGAGACGCGTTCAGACACATCATGCAGTTCTGTCGTGACCACGAGATCGACATCTCGGTCAAGCGACTCTACGAGGAGACGTACCAAGACGGACCCAGCGTGTCGCTGACGGAGGCGCAACGAGAGCTGTTGGTTGTCGCATCCGAGTGTGGGTATCTGGAGATTCCTCGGACGTGTTCGCTGGCCGACCTGGGAGACCAGCTTGATATCTCAGACAGTTCCGCCTCCGAACGGTTTCGCAGAGGTGTGAGGCAACTCGTGCAACAGACGGTCGTCAACGAGTCGGCGTCTGCACAGGGTTGAGGTGATTTTTCAAGGCGAGAACCCCACCCGTCACTTGCCAGCGAGTTTGTCTTCGAGTGGAGGCGCACCCTGTCAGTGTGCGCTCCCGTCAGGGACGCTGAACCTGAATGGCGATTTCCACGCCTACTCCATTACGGAGTCAGAAGGAGAGTCCACTGACAAGTCCACGACTGAAGTCGTGGGTAACTGACAGTAGTTTACTCGTATACCATCCTATCGACCCGAGCAGTACCAACATGCGCATCCAGCCCGTCTATCCGAATCTGTTTTGATAAACCGGGTGAAAAACTTCGGAGCTTTTGCTCGTCGAGCACGAATCAGAACTGTGGAGTACGAAATCGGGCCGGACGAATCGGTCAGCACGGCGGTCGTACGCGCGGTGAGCGCTGTTGAAGGCTGTGAACCATGCGCTCTCCGACCGCTGGCGGATGTCATCGATCCGGCTGCGTTAGATTCGTTGTTCGGCCCGCAATACGACGGAACGCCTCGGACGGGCGGCCGCCTCTCGTTCGTGTACGACGAGTGTTGCATCACGATCGACAATGGCGAGTATCTCACGCTCCAGTTGCTCGAGGACCGGTTCGGCGACGAACGCGATCAAGAACCTGCTGACAGTTGCGTCCGGTAACGGAGTCGACGCTCGACGCTCGGCGCTCGTCGCGAGATCACTTGGGGTCGCGGACGGTCAACAACCCCTGTGCCATGAGTCGTCGGGCGATTACGACCAGTCCATTCCCGAATCCTTCGCCGAATATCGCTTGTTCGTCCTTGGTGTCGGGCATGAGTGAACTCACGAGAATGGTCGAGCGGTCGATCAGAAGGAGCCGGCCGATCGCCGTCTCGTTTTCAGTCGCGTCTTCGCCCTGCAACCACTCGAGGCCAGAGATGAACGTCGTGGCGTCGGGAACGGCCGTTTTGATCTGGTCTTGAAGTGACTCCGTCAACGCGCCGATGAGAAGGTCGACTCCGTTCCCAACGTCGTTGAGGCTGGAAACGAGATCCTCCGTCAAGAGTGATTCGTCGCCGATGACGAGAACGACCTCTTCGGATGCGTCCTCGATGAGTTGGTCCGTCCGGTTTTTGATCGCGTCCTGCCCGGACATCGCCCATACCTGCTGGACGGGGGTTTCGTCGTCTTGTTCGACCATTTCGACCGTGTCCAGCGCATCGTGGAGTCGCTCAACGCGGCCTTCGTACTGGTCACGGAGCGTTTCGGTCGCCTCGTCGAGTGGAACCGCCCGAAACTGCTGCGGGCTCGAATGCTGTATCTCGACGAGGCCCTGTGCCTCCAACACTCGGATCGCATCGTACACCCGCGTTCGGGGAACCTCCGCCATCTCACTCAATCGCTTTGCCGTTCCCGTGTGGAGGCGGGACAAGCCGACGAAGCATCGCGCCTCGTATTCTTTCAACCCGAGTTGCTGGAGGACCTCGATTGCTTCCTCCAAACTATCGTTCATATTCATGTGTCCCAACCTCACGGGGAGTTCCCGTGATTCTCTGAAGAGTTCGCCCCCGACACGGATAGGTATTGTCACTCCCCACATGACGGCAAGTGCGGGTGAGACCTGATCTGGGCATGATAATCTCCTACTCTGCTGTACAAGAGAGCACCGTAGAATCTGTTGTGATAATTCTAGTTACACTGGATATAGTGGGAGTTCACCGTATAGCAGTACAGATAATCGAGAGATTGAATAGTCACCCGTTTAATCACAAAAAGGATATACCGGGTGGGAACTAACCCTTTCATCGGCACGCAGTCTAGTTCTGTGTCCCAACCACCGTACTGTTGCGTGTCGGCTCGGCCACTCTTCGTGGCCTATTTCACAATGACCCACAGCCACCAGATCCATGAGCAGTGATCCAGTCGACAATCCCCAGGCCATCGCAATCGAGCAACTCGAACGGTTCGGGTTGAGTGCCTACGCTGCACGGACGTTCGTCGCGCTCGCGAGCCTCGGCACGGGGACGGCCAGAGACGTCAGCCAGGTGTCGGAGGTGCCGCGGACTCGCGTGTACGACGCCATCGACGAGTTACACGACCGGGGACTCGTCGACGTCCTCCAGTCGTCGCCCAAGCAATTCTGGGCGACCTCCGCCGAAACCGCGAGTCGGACGTTCGAACACGAGCTACAGCACCGCACGGACCTCCTTCGGACGGCGCTGAGTGAACTCGAACCCATCGAACGACGGGTCGAGCAGCACGGCGTCTGGACGGTCGAGGGGCAGCCGGCAGTCACGGAACGGGTCCTGGATTTCTTCGCCAGCGCCGACGACGAAATCGTCTACATGACCGTCGAAGAGCTGCTTACCGAGGACCTGATCGAGGGGTTAGGCGAGGCCGCAGAGCGGGGCGTTTCGATCAAGCTCGCCGGGGTTTCGACGGAGGTCCAGAAACGCATCCAAGACGAGATCCCCGGCGCGAGGATGTTCGAGTCGCTGTGGGTCTGGTCGGACACGTCGGCGGGACGGGTCATGATGATCGACGGACAGAAAACACTCGTGAGCGCACTCGTCAACGGCGCGGACGCGAGCCCGTCCGATCCGCGGTCGGAGACCGCCATCTGGGGGGAGGGTGACACGAACAGTCTGGTCGTGGTGCTGAGAGCGATCTTCACCTGGCGGCTCGACACAGCCCTGTCGGAGTAGCGGGGCTCCTGTCGACTGTCCATTCTGGAGGTATTCGTCGTCCCGGGTGTCGAACTCCACTGGGAGACAGCCGATAGTGTGGGCGAACAGCAAGCCAGTAACCCACGACTGAAGTCGTGGGCTTGTCAGTGAACTCCCCTTCTACCGTCGAGTCGACGGAGGCGTGGAAATCGCCATTCAGGTTCAGCGTCCCTGACGGGAGCGCACACTGACAGGGTGCGCCTCCACTCGAAGACGTCTGCCCCGAGTGGAGTCTCTTGAGTAGTTTCCGAGCGATGTTCTTACTCGCGTTGTAGTCCGCGTTCAGTTCGTACTCACACTTCTGACACACGAACTGGTGCTTCGACCGCCGATTTGATTCATGCGTAAACCCACATGACGAACACCGTTGAGACGTGTACGCAGGACTCACCTGCTCAACCGAGATGCCGTCTATTTCTGCTTTATATTCGACGTACTGGAACAGGCGTCGGAATGCCCATGCGTGGAATCGCTTTGCACCAGCCATCCGATCACGAATATCGGTCAGGTTCTCAAAGGCGATATGCGTACAGTCGTGGTCGCGGGCTTCTACGAGAATCTGGTTAGATGCTCGGTGGAGTTCGTCCTGCATCCAGCGGTGTTCGCGGTCGTTCATCGACTGAATCGACAAGTGTGCCGACCGCGTTCCCGCTTGTTGCATCGACCCGCGAGTCTTCTCAAACTCTCGGCGTCGATGACTCATCTTGTCGGCGTTCCCGATGAACGCGCCTGTCGAGGTTACAGCGAGCGAGTTGTCCACGTTCAGGTCAACACCAAGGACTGTTCTGTGCTTGGCGTCTTCAGAAGAAGTCGTAGACTGCTCTTGCTCGTCTATGGTTCGGCGCATCCGTGCGTGGAGATAGAACTCCGACGTAGAGCGGTCGTACTGCAACGTTGACATCCGGAACTCGTAGTCCTCGTTCAGCAGATACTCGCCAATCGGCGTTCCCTCAGTTTCGCTGGGAATCACGTAGTCGCACTCAACGCGACCATTTACTGTCGAGAGCGAAACGTGGTCGCGGTGGAACGTCGCAGAGCGTTTGTCGTAGACGACGCTCCACGCTTTGAAGTACGGTTGACTGGTGTTGTCACCTTTCTTGAGTCGGGCGACACCGCTTTTTGTGGCCTCGATAGCGCGTCGAATCCCTTTCTGTACGAGGTTTGCCGTCAACTCCGTCTCGTTGCGGAGTCGTTCGTAGAGGACGTTCTCGGCTTTCTGTTTCGAGGTCACACAGTAGTCGTTCGGGTATCTCCACGCCCACTCTGCGGTGGTGTTCGCACAGTGAAGGAACTGAGTTTTGGTCTGATGGAGGTCGTCGCACCGCTCGTTGGGTACGTCGAGTTTGACTTTGACGGTGCGAATCACCTTCATCGTTAATTCACATATTAGATAGGTTCTTTATAAGCTATATGATTGGCGTGGGGGAGTCGGATTGCTATCGCTCGTGGTTTGTATTGTCGGATTCCTCCCACGGCTTCAGCCGTGGGCTTCCTCCTTGCATCTCTGTGAAACGAGAGTCCGTGCTGAATGCCACGCCCTTCAGAGCATGGTCGCTCACTCGTCGAGATATGGTTTCTCGATCTGTTGGTCGCCCCCAATGAGTGTCGTCAGCCATCGCGTGATGATATCGAACAACGCCACAAGTGGCCCCAGTGCGCGTTCGACGTACGAAATTGGGCGGGCGACACGGAGGCTCCACGACTCTGCGTGGCCGAGGCCGTAGGATTTCGGCACGATTTCTCCGAAGACGAGGATGAGCACACTCACCGAGAGTGTGGCGACCACGACGGTGAACCCGGGCGGGATGAACCGTGCAACCAGCAGTGTGACGATGCTGGTGATGGCGATGTTGACGAGGTTGTTGCCGACCAGCAGCGTGACGAGCAGTCGGTGTGGGTTCGAGCGGAGTTGTTGGAGTGTGCGGCTGTCTTTTGTACTGTCTTCGGTCGCGGTCTCCATCCAGTCATCCGGGAGCGAAAAGATCGCTGACTCGCTGCTGGAAAAGAACGCACTCAGCAACAACAGAAGCACGACAGCGACGAGTGATGGTCCCAAAATCGAGTATGTATTCATACCAGACTCGTACGCCGGCAGGGGTATGAATATCGGTGGTTGGCGTGGAGTTGTTGGCACTGTTCGGTTGGCTGGACGGCGACGACGCGATTTCGTCGTGCTGTCGGTACCGAAGGGGGACTGGGCCGGTATCGGAAGTCCGTCTCGTCACACTCGGAGGACGTCAACAGAGCAAAGTAGTGTGGCAACACACTAGGTTTTTCACCAAGCGATTCTAGTGGTCAGTCATGAGTAGTGACCCGGTAGACGCTGAAAGCAAGGTGTCTGGAAACCAGGCGAATATTCCGGCACGGATTCGTCGAGAACTGGGGATCGACGATGGCGACCAACTTCGCTGGCATCTCGAAGACGACGGAAGTATTCGAGTTCGCGTCGTCCAACAACGGAGTGGGACGTTTGCGGATTTCGATGGCTATGATGGCGACGAAGAAACGGACGCCACCGAGAACCATGACGCGTGGGGCGTCGGGTCAGAGTAAATGCCGCGAGCGCTAATCGATACGAGCGTTTTGTTTGCTGCTGCGTATCGTCGAGACGGGATGCACACCGAAGCACGGCCCATTCTCCAGGGCATCGACGATGCGTCACTTCCGGAAGCAGTCGTTCTCGATTACGTACTAGCCGAGACACTCAATGGGTTAACGACACACGCCGGACACGATGCGGCCGTCGATTTCTTAGATCGACTCGAAGAAAACGCACGGTTCCATATTGCGTCGGTGAACTCCGATGCGACTGCGACCGCAAAAGCGCTCTTCAGACGCCACCGTCAACTCTCGTTCGTCGACGCGTGTATTGTTGCGTATATGCAGGCCCATGGACTGGGATATCTCTATGCGTTTGACGATGATTTTGACGCTCTAGACGATGTCTACCGACTCGAGACGGCGACAGACCCATACTCTCCGGACTGACTACTCCGTTAGTTGGATTACCAGTCGTTCGATTCGAGTTTCATCGACAGCCTCCACTTGAATGATGTACCCGTCCATATCGATCTGATCGCCAACGACAGGAACCCTGCCGAGGCGACTGAAGACCAGTCCACCGATCGTCTCGACGTCGTCGCTCTCGAATCGGGTGTCGAGTCGATCGTTCACGTCCTGAATCGGGACCCCTCCGTCGACGACGTACGCGCCGTCGTCTCGCTTCTCGATAGACGGCTCCTGGGCGGCGGTATCGAACTCGTCTTGGATGTCACCCACGATCTCTTCGAGGATATCTTCGATGGTCACAATCCCCTCGAAGACGCCCCACTCGTCGACGACGACGGCCATCTGGCCTTCCCCACGCGTCTGAAAGTCGGCGAGAATCGTGTCGATCCGTCGCGTTTCCGGGATGGTGAGGACTGGCCGGGCAAGGTCTCGCGCGGTCACCGATTCATCTAACTCCGTTTCGGTTTCACTCACTCGCAGGATGTCTTTTGCGTGAACGAATCCGAGCGGCTGGTCGCCATTCTCGTCGAGCACGAGATAGCGCGTGTAGGTTCCCGTCGCGACAACTGACCGGAGGTCCGGAAACGACATCGAGGCGGGGATGGTCTCGACGTCCGGACGTGGAGTCATGATCTCGCGAGCGATCGTGTCGCCGAGTTCGAAGACGCTCTCTATCATTTCGACCTCGTCGACGTCGATGTGGCCCGTCTCTTCGGACCGCGTGAGAATCATCCGAATTTCCTCTTCAGTATGGGTTTCTTCGCTTTCGGATGCCGGTGAGACGCCCGCGAGGCGGGTGAAGTAGTTGGCAGTCCCGTTGAAGACGATAATGCCAGGCACGAACACGTAGTAGAAGAACTTCATGAGCGGGGCGACGAGGAGCGCGATACGCGGGGCCTCTTGAATCGCGAACGTCTTCGGCGCGAGTTCGCCGAATACCACGTGGAGGAACGTGATGAACCCGAATCCGAGAACGAACGCGACGAGATGGACCGACCCCGCGGGAAGCACCCGGCCGAGGACGGGTTCGATGAGTGCCGCCACGGCCGGTTCGCCAATCCAGCCGAGACCGAGCGAGGAGAGCGTGATCCCAAGTTGACTGACCGCCAGATAGTCGTCCAGATTCTGAATGACGTCCTGTACGAGTGCTGCCCCCGGTTTGCCGCGTTCGACGAGCGTGTTCACCTGCGTGGGCCGGACTTTGACGAACGCGAACTCCGCAGCCACGAAGACGCCGTTCATGATGACGAGAAAGAACGCGAGAAGCAGTCCGCCGAGAGAGAACAAATCCACCATACTCAGTTACGGGTGTAGGGACACTTATCACATCCCCCTCGGCGTTCACACCGAGGGGTATCACTTACGGACCCACGGGGGCAACGTACGGGTTCGTATGCTTCTCGTTGGGACGGAGAGAGCGTGGTGACCCAGCCACAGCAGTCGGACTCATCCAGACACCAAGACGACGAACGCTCACGGCGGAGCGCCGCGAGCGATCTCAGGTCGTCGTATAGAACAATCGCTGGACGTCGACGATGTTGAACACCCCGTTTCCGGTGACATCGAAGCGCTCGCTTTGCTCGGTGACCGCCTCGCTGTCTCGATGGGTGAAAAGCGCCTGGACGTCGGTGACGGTCACAGTGCCGTCGCCGTTGACGTCTTCGTACACGCCGTCACCATCGGGGTCGGTCGGAGGCGATTCGAAATCTCCGACCGGGTCGACTGTCGGCGCAGTCGACTCGTCGCCGACCGTGAGGCTGCGGTCGAGCGTTGCCTGGGTCCCCGTGTCGTCACTCGCCGACACATCCAGTGTGTACTCGCCAGCGGCCGTGTCGATATACCGCGTCGTATAGGCGTGCGTCGACCCGTTTTGTGTCTTCGAGAACGCATCGAGCGTAATCGTCTCCTGGTAGACGGTCGAGGAACTCGCGAGGACGGCTTCGAGCGAGTCGAGCGACTCGTTCGCCGTGACCGTGAGGACGAGGTCACCGTCAACCAGTTCGGTCGTCGCGTTGAGACCGAGCGGCGTGGGCTCGTCAGTCTCCGTGCTCACGGGATACTCGTCGCCACGCACCCCGACGAGGTCCGGATACGCACCCGAAGCGACCTGCCACGTTTCGTCGAAGTCCAGCGCAGTCAGGTTCGTCGTCGCCGCCTCGCCCGTCATCTCGGCGGTCGAGAGCCCGACGCTTCCGTTACCCGCCGCCGCAGCGGTCGCTTGCCCGGACGTCTGTTCGTTCCAATACGACCCCGTGACCGAACTGCCGTAGTAGAGGCCGCCGACGAGTCCGCCGACGGTTTCCTCGCCGGTCACGTTCGCTGTCGCGTACGAGTTCGCAACAACCCCGCTTTCGTAGTTACTCGACCCGACGAGCCCGCCGACGTAGTTCGTGCCGGACACGCGCCCGTGGGCGTGCGTCGCCGTGATATTCCCCGAGTTGTACCCCACGAGCCCGCCAGTCGCGACGCTGGTGTCGTCGGTCGTCCCGACGACGGTCGCGTTCACCGCCGCGCGTTCGATCGTCCCGGGATTCTGTGCGGCGATGCCACCGACGTACGTGCCACCGGTGATACGCCCTGAGACGACCACATCGCTGACGGTTCCCTCGTTTTCACCAACGAGTCCGCCTGCGCTCCCGGGGCTCTCTACTGTGACAGTTGCATGCACGTCTTCGACCGTCCCGCCGTCGGTGGACGCTACCACGCCGGCGACGGTCCCGCTACCCGACACCGACCCGGTGATGGTTACCTCGCGGACGACAGTGTCTGTTGCCGACCCGACGAGGGCGGCCGTCGTGAAGTCGCCAGTGATGGTGGCGTCGGTCAGTCGGAGATTCGTTATCGAACTCTCCGAGGCGTAGCCGACGAGCGCGACGCCACTCGTCGACGGCCGGTCAATCGTCAGCCCCTCGATGGTATGGTTTTCACCGTCAATCGTGCCCGTGAACGGCGTCCCGAACGTCCCGACAGGTTCGAAGCCAGAGCCGTTGTTCCACGTCGCCGTCTCGGTCGCATCGATGTCCGAGTCAAGTACGTAGTGGGCATCGAGGTCGTCGCGTATCGCGGCTAGCCCAGAGGCGTTGGTGATGACGTACGGGTTCACTTCGGTCCCGTTTCCGCTCTGTATTGCGAATGTCTCTGTCGATTCGAGGGCTGGTTGTCTCGTGGGCTGTTCTTCGTGGTCGACTGTCGTCGCGCCTGCAATCGGTGCGGTGGCCATGAGGCCGCACAACAAGAGTGCAACCGTGCTCTGTGTGAGTTTGTGTCCCATTATCGGATTAGCGTCGTGTCTGTTGGTCCCGTGTTCGACAACTCCCTTCGTCGCGGCACCGTACGCGTTCGTACTCGCTGTGAACCGGCTGCCCCGACCTCACCGGTTGTTGATACGTTTTGTATATGTAAAGTTGTGGGACACCACAGGGTCTGGGTGGTTGTTGCGTGGTGTGGCAGTTGTAGGGCTGTGAGACCTTCAGTTGGTCGAGCTGGTTGTCTCCGGTGTTTCCAGTGCGCTGCCACGAACGCTGGTCTCGGTAAACGACGTCGCCGCGCTCGAAGACCGGTTTCGGCCGCTACTGGATCGGCCGAACATATATTGAGCTAGTCAACAATTACCCAACAATGACTGAGGGCCGCCGGTCGAGCGAGGAGCACTCGGGCGAGCCCGAGCCAGATCAGTACATACAGAACCTCGAACAGTATCGACGCCGCTTGGGTGACATCCTCCCCGGCGTAAACGCCGGGGCTTCCCACACGGTGGGAATGCCAGTTAGTCGTCGTCAACGCTGGCAGTGGGTTTCGACTCTCGAACCGTTGTGAGTGTCATCTGCGAGGGTGTCTCGCTCTGCTCACACCGAGTCGTGGCCGTGTCACAACGGCTCCCGTCCTGTGACGAGTCATCGCCTACCTGTTTCCACGGCAGGCTCTCTCCCCACGGGTTGACGCGTCGTGCGATGTTCGCACTCGCGTTAATATCCGCTTGAAACGTCGAAACGTGGCACTCGGGATTCTTGCACGTGAACTCAGCTTGTCGGGGTCGATACCCGATGTGCTTGCACGAGTGACACGTCTGTGAAGTGTACTGCGGGTGGACGTATCGGACTGGAATCTCGGCGTCCTTCGCCTTGTCCTCAATTCGTCCTTGCAACCGAGCGAAGGCCCACGAGTGCAGGCGTCGATTCATATATTTCCCGTAGTCCAGTGACTCACGAATGTACGTCAAGTCCTCCATCACGATGACAGGATTGTCGAACTGACGAGCGTACTCCACAGACTCCCGAGAGGCTTTCTCGATGATGTCTGTGAGGCGGTTCTGGTAGTACGAGAAGCGTTCCTCGATACGCCATTCAGAAGCGTCTCGCTCTTGCAGGCGCTTGAGCGTCGTGAACATCTCCTTGCGGATTCGTTTGGCTTCCTTCCCGTTGAGTAACAGAGGTTTGGTGGGAGTGTCGTGTTGGAGGGCACAGCCCGCGACCAACATCGACTCGCCAATATCGAACCCCACCCGAGTCGGGTTCTCGGGGAGTCCTGAAGTGTTCTTGATTTCGTATTCGACGGTAACGTGGAGTGTCCACGTCTTCCGGTGTTTCTGCAAGCGAAGTTCGCCCACTTTGGTACTCGACTCGTCATCGAGCAGATCGTCCCACAATTCTTGTTGGTCTGGGTTCAGTCGAAGTGGTATCCAGAAGTTGGTTCCGCGACCGGGTTGCGGAACGTTCCAACAGATTTCGTACTCACGCGAGGGGTCACGGTCGAACTTCCCGGCTCGATTCACGTATCGGAGCGGGTGTTCGTCGTCCAGCTCGTTGGCGTTGTACGTGTTGTGGAGTTTCGGGACGTAGGACTTGAGGGCGTCTTTCGCTTGGTACGGCAGGTTGTACGGCGTTACCACGTCGTTCGTGGCACTCATCGTCGTACAGTCTTGCTCGAAGGCGTCGTTGAGCGCGTCCCGGTATTCAGACAGCGTTTGCTGGAGGCGTTGCTCTTTGCACCGAGTGGGCGGGGCGAGCGTGGCTTCCAGCGTCTTATTCGCCGTCTGAGTCGTTGACATCGTAGCCTTCGGATTCGAGTGCTTTGCGGAGGAGTTCGGGGTACGCTCGTGAGTGGCGTATCCCGTGGTCGCGGGCGTACTCCTTCAGGGCCTCGTGAAGTGGGCCGCCTCGCTCCATATCGAAGTCGGCTCTCATCCGCGTAAGCGTACGTTTTTACGTAAGTTAAAAATAACGATCGGAATTCCGTCTGAGTGGCAGAACGTGGTTAGTTCAGCAGTTGTCAGATTCCCTCCCGGCCTGAAGGCCGAGATTCCCTCCTCGTAGGATGATGGAACGGGGCTTGGGCTGTTTCTGGTGGACACGCTCGTCGACATCTATGAGGGGGAGATATCCGTGTCTGCCAACGACCCAAAAGGTGCGATATTCACTATCAAACTCGAACGCGCGACGGAGCGGTAACGCGGCTCACTCGGGAGCGATCGACGCCGCCTGCTGAAGCTGGAGTTCGACGGTCGTTCCGGACGAGGTCGGTGGTACCTCGATCTCACCATCGAGATTGGTGAGTATCCAATACACAAGGACGAGTCCGATACCACTTCCGTGGTCGAGCGCGGTCTCAGTAGCCCCAGTCAGTACTCGGCGTTCACCTGACGGCAGTCCCGGACCATCGTCACTGATCTCTATCGTCGTTCGATCTGTCCCGCGATTGATCTCCACAGCGATCGTCGGATCTTCTCCAGCGTGTTTGGCCGCGTTCGTGAGCAGCTCTGAGACAGCAGCTTCCAGTTGTGGGTCTGCGAACGCCATCGCTCGGTCGGGTACACTAAGTGAGATGTCCACTGGGTGGTGTCTCTCACGGACATCGCGTACCGCGTCCTCCACTTTCGGGACGATATCTATCGGCCGTGCGACTGGGACGGATCGCGTCAACTTTTCCAATTCTCGAGCTTTCTCGGCAAGTAAACTACCCCACCCTACTCCCTCGGCGCTCCGCGCCTCGGTCCTTGAGGGTAGGGCTTTGATGTGGACTCCCGGCGATCAGTCGCCAGCAAGAGGCTGGTGACTCTCACCGTTCAACATCCCACCATTCAAACGCACGTCTACTGGTGCGTCTCCGCTCCCCGACTTGGGCGAGGAACGGAGTTTGTGCGTCTCCTTCCGAACGTACCTCACGCCGATGTTCTTCGCTGCATTGTAGTCGGCGTTCACTTCGTACCCGCACTTCAGGCATTCAAAATACTCTCCGTGGCGGTTGTCCTCGTGCGTGAACCCACAGTCCGTCCGAGAACAGCGTTGGGACGTGTGGTTCGGCCCGACCTGCTCCACCGAAACACCGCGTTCCGGGGCCTTGTACGAGACGTACTCGTACAGACGTCGGAACGCCCAGATGTGGTGCCACTTTGCCTGTGGAAGCCGCTCTCGAATGTCGGTCAACTCTTCGAACACGATCACGTCGCAATCGTGTTCGACGGCCTCCGTAATTATCTCATTAGCGACGGTGTGTATGTACTGTTTCCGCCATGCTTCCTCTCGCTTTCCGAGGCGCAACAAGGCGTTGTGTGCGGCTTGCGTGCCGCGTTGTTGCATCTCACCTCGTCGTTTCTCGAACTCGCGGCACCAGTGGTCGTAGTCGTCTCCCTGCCAGAAGCGTCCCGTCGAGGAGACGGCAAGACTGCTGACGCCGAGGTCGATACCGAGGACTGTTTGGTGCTCAGTATCTGCCGAAACCTCAGACGGCTCGCCGTCTCTTTCGGAGTCGTACTTTCGGGTGGTGATATGGAAGTAGAACTCGTCGTCTACTGCGTCGTACTGAAGCGTGCTCGCTCGGAACTCAAACTCCTCTGACAGCACGTACTGTTCGTACGGTGTGGGGCTATCCGAGGGAAGTTCAAACTCACACTCAACACGGCCGTTGACAGTCGATAGCGAGACTTTGTTCCGGTAGAACGTAGCGCTCCGCTTGTCGTAGAGCATACTCCACGATGTGAACTCCGGTTGACTCACTCGCTTCCCGTTTTTCCACCGTTCGACACAGCCTTTGACGGCTTCAACGCCGCGTCGGATGGCTTCCTGAACGAGGTTTGCGGTGAGATTAGTTTCCACACGGAGTTCGTCGTAGAGCGCGTCCCGTGTAGTCGTGTTGACCGTGACGCACTCGGTGTAGGAGCGGTCGGACCAACAGAACTCAGCAGCACGGTTGGCACAGTGAAGGAACTGCCGGGCGGATTCGTGGAGATCCTCGCGTCGCTCGTCGGGAACGACGAGTTTGACGGGTGCGGTCCGCCGGACCTCCATGTTTCAGATGTGTTGCTGATGGTTCTTAAATGCTTGGGAGTCAGGTCGTCGCAGTATGCCGGTTGTGTCGCACCATACCGGTTTCCTCTCCGGCCTACTCGCTCACTCCGTTCGCTCCTTGAGGCCGGAGGCTCCACCTCGAAAATGCCGATGAACCAATCACTTCCCACCGATTCTCGTCTTCATCGATTTCGGTGATGTGACCATGGCTGACATCGAGGTAGTTCGCTCCAATCTCGATTACCTCATCGATAGCCTTCTTGCTGGGAATACTGCGGTGCAAGAGCGCATAGAGTTGGCTTCGTGCTTCCTCATCGGACAGGGAAGAGGATCTCTCAGTACGTGTCACTAGCGAATTTCCTGCTACCAGTACTAGTGGTGTGCTAACACTTGACTTCTTCCCACGCCTGAAGACGCGGGAATCCCACGGCACCGCACCGCTGAGTTGGGATATTACGGTTCGCGGTTAACAACCTGTTCTCGTGGGGCGAAAACGCCCTCACTACGGTCGAACAGGTGAACCGCTGGCTGTGCCAACCAGCCGTTATCCCTATCACCGCCATCCGTGGCGAGACTCGGGAGTACCTTTTGTCGAATATTCTCCGCACCGTTCACGTCCGCGTTCGCAACCGTATCACACTCCTCGCACACATACAACCCACGTTCGACACGTTGGTTGTCATCGGTGTGGCCGCACGCTGAACACGACTTCGACGTATCGCGTTCCGACACCAACTCCACGTTGATGCCTTCGGCTTCCGCTTTGTAGTCGAGTAGCGTCGTGAAGCGGTCGAACGCCCACCCATGTAAGTCGAGATTGCCGTGGTCTCCCCAATTCCGAGACCCGCCCGTCTCGTCGTTCTCTCGAATACCGCCGAGGTTACCAACAACAAGCGACCCAACACTTCGTTCGACGCATTCCTCTACGATTGCTTTCGAGAGGGCGTGTAAGAAGTGTGTCCGGCGACCAGTTCGCTTCCAATCAAGACGAGTCGCCTCACGGGACGAGGAATCGTCGCACTTGGCTTTCTTCTTCGTGAAGTAGTATTCGTCCTCTTTGAGTGCGCCACCGGGATACAACACAGATTTCCCGCCGAACGATACGGCGGCGAAGTTGCAAATCCCGAGGTCAACACCAGCCACCTCCTCACCCGGCGGCTCCGGGTCGATAGTGGTTCGACAAACGAATTGTAACCGCCACTCGTCGCGCTTGTAGACAGCACGAACCTGTTGAATGTCCCACTCGGTCAGGTCAACATCCGGGCGAGTCTGGTACTCGCACAAAATGAAGTCTGAACGATGTTCTTTCAGGTTACGGCCTTTCGAGAGGCGAACGCGGGTGAACTGTGCGTCGTGCTTGAAGCCAGCCGCTTTGAACGACACGGTTGAACGCGGGTGGGAGTCTCCGTTTTTGCGGTAGCCGGGCGGTCGGGCACGGTCGTCGCCGTTCCGACGCTTCCCGAACCAGCCGTTGAACGCTTCAGCGAGTTCTTCGAGAACGCGCTGACTGGATTGAGAATGCAAGTCCGTGTAGCGTCCGTGGCTTTTGAGTTCGGCTTTGAGTTCTCCGTCATCGGGAATCTCGCCCGTTTCGTCCCACTGTTCTTGTGTGTAGTAGCGACCGACGTTCCAGAGTTTTGAGGCGGCCCATCCGAGTTGGTCGAGGTCATCACGAACCTGTTGCTGGTTCGGTATAGTGGCCTCGAAGGTTCGGATGGTTCGACTCATTTTCTGTATTCATAACTGGTTATGAACGCCGTTTTCTTAATAATGTCGGTTGGCGTGGAATATCCAGCCTTGCTATCGACGGTGGATTGTGTAGGAGTTGTCGGATTCATCCTGACCCTAAAGGGTCAGGTATTCTCCTCGATTCTGTATTAGCCTGGTTCCGTTTACACCGTATTGGAACGAACGCAGCGCTGCTGCGGTTAGCGACAGGACGAACGGGGGCATTGATCCAGCGACGATGAGCACGTGGATTGCGATTGGGGTCGGGTTCGGCGTCGCACTCGGCTTGGTGCTGGACAATCTCGCGCTCGGGGCTAGTCTGGCTGCCGGGTTGTCGTCGGAGTCGGTGCTTTTCAGTCGGTGGGTTCTGGGACTGGTGGTCTAGCCATCGACCCACGCCTGAAGCTGTGGGGTTCCCCTTGCATCTGCGTGAGTTTTCTCCGGAAACGATGGGGTCGGGACTTACTTTGGGATAATCGCAACCGCCTCAATCTCAACAAGTAACTCCGAATCGATGAGGCGATTCACCTCGACCATGCTGGTGGCTGGGCGTACGTCACGAAACACTTCACCATGGGCTTCACCGATCGCCTCCCACTCATCGATATCAGTGACGAACATTCGAGTTCTGACCACATCCTCAAGTGATGCATCAGTCTCTCGAAGGGCGTCTTCGATGTTCTGGAGTGCTTGTTTCGTCTGTTCGTATGCGTCGCCTTTACCGACGATTTGACCATCACCGTTAGTCGCTGTTGTCCCAGAAACGTGTACTTGAGAGCCGGTCTGAACGGCCCGAGAGTATCCGACTTTGGACTCCCACTCAGTCCCGGATGAGATTTGTTTTCGCTCCATAGCTCAGACTCACAAACGGCATTAAAATGAGTTTGGGTGATGAATACGCAGACCCACTGTCTCAAGACTCGCGCCACTTGTGGCCACACTCGACGCACGTGAACAGTCGCACTTCGTAGGAGCCGCCGGGCTTCGGCATCATCTCGTAGTGCGCCCGGTCGCTGTCGCAGTCGTCCGCCGGACAGGGCTCCTGCATCGTCTCGGAGGAGTCTTGGGTCGCGTCGGCCACGGCGGGTGCGCCGTTGTTTTGTTGTCCATCTTGAATCGCCATCGCCGCTTCCGCTTGGGCGTCCCGTGGCTCCTCGTGCTCGCAGGACCGACACACCCACGTGTCGCCTGCCGTGTGCATTAGCGATCCACACTCGTCACAGAATTGCATCGTTGGAGGGAGTATATGGGTGATAGATATATGTCTTAATTTCCGATTCGTCGTGGGTTTCAGGTACCTGTTTGTGTTGGCTGTGTCGGCCGGTTTTCGTTGCGTTAAGCTCGAGAACAGCAACCCTACCCGAGAGACCGAATATATGCTCCGAAGTTAGAAGTCAGACAATAATAGTTCCACCTCTAACTTTCCGAGTCAATCACGAAGGCGGAATCCCACGACGGTCGGTCTCTTCGCACACCGTGTTCGATTTGAATTCACCGCTTGAATCTCGGTTTGATCGGCGTCTGAGCCGGCCTTAAGTGGTCGACTCGTCTCGAGAGATTTCATTTCGAACAGGGTGTGAGGTGACAATCTAGTCGGTCGTGAACTCGGTGCCTCGGTTGTGGTCACGAGGATACCGTATTCAAGCGTGGTAACCCACACCCCTCGTACCGAGTGACAAACAGGCGAGCGACGGCGTTGTGACGCCCGCAGTCGCAAAACGACAGCACACAACTCGGACCAACGAGGACCACATCGCTGGCCATCTTAATTCAAGCAGGGAATCCCGGCCTTTAGGCCGGGAGGGAATGCGACACGGTGTTGACCACCCGCTACTCGGTGGTCGGGCCGGAATCCAACTCCCGCTGTGCGTGGAGTAGCATCCCTTTCCACGTTAGACCGTGGCGTTTCTTCGTCTCTTTCAGCGACTCGTACTGTTCCTCGTCTACCTCGAAATTGATGTGTGGCATATCTCATTCTTGCGCCCCGTTACACTTAATTATATCTACGTTCTATCTACGGGTGTGTCTGAGACGGTGACGAAGACGCTACTGGCCACTCTCGCCACACCCACGGCGGGCAAAGAGCAACGCCTACAGCGGCTCTTGGACACCTACCGCGAAGCACTCCACGACGCCTTCGACAACAGGGCGGATACAATGTCTGCCGTCAACGACGTTGTAACGCCCTACGAACTTCCGTACCAAGCCAAAGACGCGCTTAAATCCTACGTCCCGAAACTCCGTTCGACGTACAACGCCGATGAGTTGGACGACGAGCATCCGCTTCGACTCGTCAATCGGGCCGCGAAGTTCGACTACTCAGACGAGCGCGAACACGGCTTCGTGTGGCAGGTCCCGCAACCCGGACGCGGGACGAACTTTTGGATTCCGCTTCGAATTAACCCCGAGCAGGAATCCCTGTGGTTCGACCTGCTCTCTGAAGACGCGAGGGCGGGCGAGTTGCGGCTACAGCGACACCGCACGTCGTGGGAGTTGCACGTCACTGTCGAATACCCGGTCGAAGAATCGACCGACCCGGACAACCCGACGTATATCGGCTTCGACGTAGGCGAGAGCGCGTTGATAACGGGCTGTGCCCTCAAACGCGACGTACCACGGAAGCCAATGCTCGTCAGCGGCAGTCGGGCGCGACACCTTCGCAAAGAGATGTTCACCACACTCCGGCGGCTACAGTCGAGAGACGCCGCTGAGTGGCGCGTGGACGAACGGTTCGACCACTACCAAAACGCTCTGACGGATATTGTCGAGAAAGCGTCTCGGCAGGCCGTCGAGTATGCCCAACAGTTCGAGAACCCCGTTATCGTTCTCGAAGACCTATCGCACATCCGCGAGCGGTTGGACTACGGGAAGTACATGAACCGCCGCCTTCACGCATGGGCGTTCGCCCGGTTACAGGGCCGACTCGAAGACAAAGCGACCGAGGCAGGGATTCGCGTTGAGTACGTCAACGCGGCGTACACCTCGCAGACGTGCCACGCTTGCGGTTGTCTCGGTCGGCGGGGTCAGCAAGCGGAGTTTGTGTGTCCGCACGACGACTGCCACGTATCGGAGTTCCAAGCAGATATTAACGCGGCGGCGAACATCGCTGGTCGCGCTAACCCGTGGGGAGAGAGCGTCCGTTGGGAACCCGGACGCGATGACTCGCCACAGGATGGGAGCGCCTGTGACAGCGCCACAGTCCACCAAGAGACGAGTCCGAGAACCGGACAGATGACGCTCTCGGTGTACTCGGACTGAAACCTGCCAAACCGGATTCCCCTCGTAGGGGAAGCCCCGCCGTTTACGGCGGGGAGGATGTCACGCAAGAACGCCCGTGACTGTAGCCCCTGACGGTGCATAAAAAAGACCACCCTCCAATGTGTTCCGAGTGTTCTGTTTCTTTATATGCGACCCACACACCGTTTTGCAAGTGTTCTTCAGCACGTCGCGGGGTCAATGGTCATCCATGAGAAGGTGACACAGTGAGGGGGACCCACACCGTGATCGAAATGAAATCTCCTCAATCCGAGACCAATTGTTGGCACCCTCACACACCGTAATCGAAATGAATTTTCCGTCCAACCCCCGGAATAGGGGGGTTCAACGCCTGTTTCAACTGATTCACCTACTGCCAGCCCATTTCATTTCGATTGTGGTGTGCTGTCGCTCAGTAATCGCTGTTTGAGTCCTCACCATGCCGATATCAGCTGTGTCAGCGCAGACCCGCTGTACATTTCATCTCGAACACGGTGTGGGGGTGGCGTTCTAACCCACCAGTACCCAGATTCCTCAGAATTCATTTCGACACCGGTGTCTTCATTTCGAACACACCCCATTCATTTCGAAAAGGGTTATTACACCCTAGTCTAGATATCTAGTAACGAATGAAAACGGACGACGATGATACGACCGGGGGCGGGGGTGATGGGGACCACGGTCAAGACTCCGAGACGTCGATTGTCGACGATATTCTTGACGGCGAGAGCACGACGGTCTTCCGGAACAAGCAGTTGGTCGACCCGAATACCATCGTCGACCACGACCGCATCTACGGTCGCGATGAGCAGTTAGCAGCCGAGGCGCGTGCATTCCGTGATACACTCGATGGAGAGCGTCCACCGGACCTACTCCTGTATGGCCCGAGTGGAACCGGAAAGAGCCTGACAGTAAAGGCCGTCGCCGAGAAGGTCAAAGACCGAGCGAGGCAGAACAGTATCAACTTCGACTTCGTCTCGGTGAATTTCAAAACGATGGAGTCACACACCCTTGACCGCGCTGTCTGGAAACTTGGCCACCAGACCGCAACGAAAGCGGGCGTCGCGTGGGAAATACCGCGCAAGGGTGTATCGACGGATGCGAAATATGTGCGCCTCTACGAAATCGTCGACGAACACTTCGACTCGCTCGTGTTCATTCTCGACGAAATCGATACGCTCACCGGACGTTCTACCGATCCGGAGCCGGCGTATTCTCAGCTTCTGTACAGCCTGAGTCGTGTCATGGCCGAACAGCACGTCGAGACCCTTATCTCGACGGTCGTCATCACGAATCATCCGAAGTTCCGCGAAAACGTCGACAGCCGAACGGATAGCTCGTACAACCCGAACGGGATCCATTTTTCCGACTACGACGCGGACGAACTCATCGAAATCCTCAATCGGCGACGTGACGCGTTCAAAGATAACGCACTCGACGAGGGCGTGATCGAACTCGTTGCTGCCTACGGTGCGAAGAACGAGGGGGACGCGCGTCGTTCAATCGACCTACTTCGAGACGCAGGTGAGCTTGCGAATCAGAACGGCGATTCGGTCGTCACCGCTGAACACGTCCATCGGGCCAACGACTCTGTGTTGAAGAATCGCGTCCTCGAAATCGTCGACGGAATGACCGTCCAAAAGAAGCTTTCTCTGTACGCCGCAGCAATTGTCGCCGATGTCAATGGCGGTGTTGCACCGAGTCCAGCAGTCTACAGCATTTATCAGCAGCTCTGTAACCGCTCGTCGCGAGATATCTACACGCAAGAAACCGTCAACAGCCACCTCAACAAAGCGGGGACGTATGGCGTCCTCGAAAGCAATCGCACGAGTGGTGGCTTCAAACGTGGGGTCTACCTCCAATTTGCGTTCTCCGAGCCTGTTGATGCAGTCCTCGACACCTTAGAAGACGACACACCGTTTGCCGAACTCGACTCGTCGAACCTCCGGTCAGCAGCCAGGCGGTTCCTCGCGAACTCGTCTCGGTGAGTGAGGGGAACGACGATTCGAGGAGAACGCCCACGACTGCAGTCGTGTAGAGGCCCTCACACCGTCGGGCGTTCGAGGATATCGAAGACGTCGACTGCTTTGTACTCCTGGTTGCGCTGTTTCCCGGTTGTTTCGACGATGAGACCGTCTGCTTCCAGTTCCTCGATTGCATTGTACGCCGTCTGTCGGCTGACGTCGAAGCGCGATTGGACCTCGTTCGCGGTGAAGTACGGAAGGTCGAACAGACTCCGGGCGAGTTTGTGGCTCGTTTTCGAGTGCGGATAGCGCGTCTCGTAGTCCCGGCGAAGCTCGATGAGTTCGAACGTCCGCTCGTAGGAGTCTCTCGCCTGGGCTTCGATTCCGTCGAGGAAGAACAGAATCCAGTCACGCCAGTTCCCCTCCTCGCTGACTGCGCGCATCTTCTCGACGTACGCCTGTTTGTTCCGGTTAAAGTAGGCACTCGGATAGAGATAGGGGTCCGACAGATACCCCGCGTCGTGCAGTTGGAGGACGATGAGGATCCGTCCGAGTCTGCCGTTCCCATCAGAACAGGGGTGAATCGTCTCGAACTGGTAGTGTGCGATAGCGAGGTCGATGAGGGGGTGGTGCTGACCTCTCATCTGGATGTAGGCTTCGAGCGAGTCCATCAGCTCAGGCACGTTGCCGTGTGGCGGTGGAACAAACGGCGGCTGGCTGCCACGTGGTGACGGGATGTGGACGTCGCTTTCCCGCCATGTACCGACGACGTCCCCCTCGTTCCGAACGCCTTCGAGGAGTGTCTCGTGGAGCGACTGCAGCAGACTGAGCGTAATCGATTCGCTATCTCTCATCGCGTCGAATCCCTCGTTGAGTGCTCGTTCGGCGTTGAGTACCTCTTGGAGGTCGCGACTGACGTCGACTGTCTCTTGGGACCGACTGCGCGTGTGATACGCGTACACCTCGTCGACATCGACATCTGCGCCTTCGATTTCCGCTGTTTCGACTGCCTCGAGTCGGAGCAGCGAGGTGTACAGAACCGGGGAGAAGTCGACGGTGGGACTGATACCATCGATCCGTCCGAGTTGGAACATCGCATCCGCGACGGACGATGCAAGCTCGTCGTCCATCTCAATTTTTGACGACAGCGGTAACTTGTCCGGAATGTAGTAGGGGTTCGGATGGGACTCAAGATAGCGACCGGGTGCGTCTGGTGGCAGATTTCGAGTCCTCATTTTGACTAAGACAGTATTTGTATCGGCTTAATCATATTGGTCTTAACGTGGTTTGGATAGTGAACCGAGTATATCTCTTCAGTCAAAATGGAGTCATCGTTCTGGAGTATGTGGGTGCGTCGGAATTGTTGCTCACGTTTGAGCCATCAGTTTCGACAGACGAGATGTGTCTGTCTCAGCAAAACACGTGCAAACCGGTGTGTGGGTGGAAGAGACACACCTCACACAGATTCGGGGAAGAAGCCCACGGCTTTAGCCGTGGGAGGAATCCGACAAGAGTCGAACCAAACCACGATCGATAGCAAGCCGACTCCCCCACAACAGTCGTAGAATATATAAGACACCACTCGTATGTGAGGTCACAGATGGAGGTCAAACGAACTATCCCGGTCAAACTCTCGGTTCCGGACGACCGACGAGACGACCTCCATCAGACCATCGACCAGTTCAACCACGCCTGCAACTACACTGTCCAGCACGGCAGGAACAACGACGGCTACCTCATCCTCAACAAGTCCACGATACACGACCAAGTGTACCACGACTTGCGAGACGAGACAGACCTGCCCGCAAACCTCTGTGTGCGGGCCTACTCGAAAGCCGTCGAAGCGATGAAAAGTACCGTTGCTGACTGGAAGAAGGGCAACAGCCGACCACTCCCGCGATTCAACGAGCTGTCAGCCGTCTACGACAAACGGACGTTGACCATCAAAGACAGGTCGGCCACCCTCTCCACCATCAACGGCAGAGTCGCCGTTGAGTACGTACTCGGAGACTACCAGAAGTCCTACCTCGATGATGACGACTACGAAAAGCGGATGGGGACGCTCCACTACCGCGAAGACGAGGATGCGTTCTACCTCCACATCGTCATCAAGAAAGAGGTAGAAGAACGCGACGGTGACAAGATACTGGGCGTGGACTTGAACCTGAAGAACGTCGCCGTGACCAGCACGGGGTCGTTCTACGATGGTGGCGAACTGTTGTGGGGTCAGAACCACTACTTCCGCGTGCGTCGTAGCCTTCAGCACAAAGGCACTCGCTCCGCCAAGCAGGAACTCCGGCGACTGTCGGGGCGAGAAAACCGCTTCGTGCTGAATCGCCTGCACACGATTTCTCGACGCATCGTGGAGGAGGCAGACGCCCACGACTGTTCGTACATCGCCGTCGAACGCCTGACCCACATCCGCGAGCGGATGAGTAATTGGGACGACCAAGTGAAGCGTCAGATGCACAACTGGGCGTTCCACGAACTCCAAGAAATGCTCGCGTACAAAGCTAGCGAGTATGGAATTCGTCTTGAGAAGATACCGCCTGCGTTTACGAGTCAGACTTGCTCGAAATGCGGGCATCAGTCCAGCACGAACCGCGATTCGGACGGGTGGTTTGAGTGCAACGACTGTGGGTACTCGGTTGACGGCGATTACAACGCTTCGAAGAACATCGGTTTCAAGTTGCTAACTTTACCATCGGGCAAACGTCCCGATGGGTTGGGCGACGGTCATCTCGCCCTCAAGTCTGGAATGTTGAACGGGAATGGCGATTACACTGCCTACGACGTTTCGTCGTCAGACCGGGAGTCCACGGACAAGCCCACGACTTCAGTCGTGGGTCGATGACCCGAAGATGACCGCGAGAAGGGCAGCAACTGCAAGAATCTCGAGCCCAACCCACAGCATCGATTTCACCGTCGACGTGAGAAGCGACGACCCACCGTCGCCCGTTCCACCGGCACCGTCGACGTAGCCCATCGCTTCGAGGGTGTCGACCCGGTGCCCGACGAACTGGCGTCTCGTTGGCCCTGCGACGCGTCTTGGTCGACCGTCTCTCTCCCGACTGCACTGCCGAATCCGGGTCCTGATGGGTCTTCTTGGACCATACGCTCACCAATTGGCGCTGTGACACCAAGGGTGGTGGCTAGAGAATCGAGCGCGCGAGTCAGCTTGTGTTCCCGTCCGCGACCGATGAATTGCCAAGCGAATCCGGGAACACATGCATGTAGTTTGTTAACAATTGTTAACCACTGTTGGCACCTAGTGGGATGCCAGTATGACCGCCGACGAAGCGTCGGAACACGGACCGACACCGGAGCAGGCGTTTGCCATTCTCGGCCACGAGACGCGACTCGCCATCCTATTCGCGCTCTGGGAACACCGGCGTCTCGACGAACACGTTCCGCAGCACCCGATGACGTTCTCAGCGTTACGAAAGACGCTCGGGATGCGGGACGGTTCGCAGTTCAACTACCACCTCAAGCCCCTCCTCGGCCGGTTCGTCCACCACGTCGCAAACGGGTATGTTCTCCGACGGGAGGGCGAGCGTGTGGTCAGCGCCATCCTCGCCGGCGCGTTCACCGACGAACTCGTGTTCGACGCCGTCCCGAACGACAAGCCGTGTGAACTCTGTGGGGGCCAAACCGTCTTCGAGTGCAACACGGAGCTGACCCGTGGATATTTTGCGATCAGATGCACCGAGTGTGAAGGAGCGTTCGGTGGCACCGGCTTCGATGGGACGTTGAGCCTGACCGAATCGCTCTCGCCAGTCGGCACTCGCCGTCGGGACCCCGCGGAGTTCTACCGGGCACTCGACGTCATGGTGAAACACCAGATTATGTCCGCAATCGAAGGCGTCTGTCCCGACTGTACCGGAACCACGAGCGCGACGCCTCACGTCTGTCGGGACCACCACGTGGACCCGGGTCACCGCTGTGTGTCGTGTGACACCATCTTCGAGGTCCAGTACGACATCGTCTGTGACGTCTGTCGCCAGCGATTCAGTATCCCAAGCAACCGCTGTTTGCTCACCGAGCCGCGAGTGCTCGTCTTCCTCGAAGACCATGGCTACGACCCCTGGTACGACTGGCTGTTGATCGAACTGGAATTAGTCCACCGCCAGACCGTTCTCTCGGAGACCCCGTTCGAACTGGAGCTGGTCCTCGAGGCCGACGGAGACCGACTGGTCGCGACCCTAGACGAGAAGGGGGCAGTCACAACTCTTCACAGACTCTCTCGAGAGCAGTCATGACAGGTGGCTCAGGCTAACGAATTCCAGTCCGTTCCTGGATAGAAATATAATTCAGCTTACATATATAGCCTGAACGGCCGTCAGTACGCACGAGGAGAAATGACCAGACACGAACCGGTTGGACGAAGCGCGATTGAACAGCCCGACGGTGTGTTGCGCCGGACCGTGTTGAAGGCCAGCGCCCTGACCGTCGCCGCGCTCGGAATGAGCGTTCCCGTTGCCGCCGACCCGATAGATCACGATGGGGAATCGAAAGCAGACCGCGACGTCGACAGCCCCGTGGGCTTTACCGTCGAACTCCTCGCGGGGCACGCACCGTTCCCCGACGAGGTTGCCGCGACGTTCCGGCTGAAGTACGAGGATGGAGACAGAACCATCGTCTCCAATTTGCCACGGGACGCGTCGACGACCATCTTCGCCAAGGTGACGTGGGAGCCGGAGGGAACCTCGGGCTGGCACACCCACCCCGGGCCCGTCATCGTCAGCGTCGTGGAAGGCGAGCTCGAACTCATCAACGAGCGTGACTGCATCGCCCGGACCTACTCGGCGGGTGAAGCCTTCATCGACCCCGGGCAGGGAAACATCCACATCGCGTCAAATCCGAGCCAGCGCGACACCGCCGTGGCCTACGCGACGTTCCTCGGCGTGCCAGTCGGCGCGCCGGCGACGGTGCTCGTTCCCCCAGTAACCTGTGAGTAGTCGCTGGGTGCAGCCCACCCAGTCGCGGTTTTCTCAGTTGTTGGTCGGTAAAGGGGCGTCCCACGCATGGGGAACGCCAGTTAGTCGTCGTCGTCGATGCTCGACTCTGCCCGGTTCGGCGAACTCGGTCGCTCGGCACCCGTCGAGTCGCTCGTGCCGGAGAGGAGTGGCTCAACCTGATTGAATTCCAGAAGCATGCCAGCGATGGCGACGACAGAGATGAGCGCAAATGGGAATCCAGTGATGATTGCCGACGAGCGGAGCGCGTCGATGCCGCCACCGACGATGAGTAGCGACGCAAGCCCTCCCATGAGAGCACCCCAGATGACGCGGTTGACAGTCGAGGGGTGCTGCTTCCCACCTGTCGTGAGCATCCCGAGTGCGAGTGTCGAGGAGTCTGCAGACGTGATGAAGAATGTGACAACGAGGAACAGAAACACGGTCGAAAGCACGCCACCGAATGGCAACGAGCCGAACAACGGGAAGCCGGAGACGGCAACACCGTGTTCGGAAACCATCTCGAGCATCGGTGCGATGTCCTGCCGTTCGAAGAAAATCGCACTCCCGCCCATCGTGAGGAACCACGGCGTGGTCGCAACGGTTGAGCCCACGAGTGCCGTCGCGACGACTTGCCTGATCGTCCGGCCGCGTGAGATCCGGGCTACGAACAGCCCACCAAATGGTGCCCACGAGAATACCCATGCCCAGTAAAAGACAGTCCAGTTGCCGACCCACTCACCAGATCCCGTCGCGTTGGTGTACAACGACATCTCGAGGAATCCAACGAAGTAGCGTCCCATCGCCTGGAGCCCCGTATTCATGATGTAGTTGGTTGGCCCCAACAGGAACGTCATGGCCGTCAGGACGGCGAAGACGCCCATATTGAATCGTGAAATTCGGGCAATACCCTTCTTGACGCCGAGTGCAACCGAGGCGGTGAACGCAACCGTCAGCCCAGTAATTACCAGCACGGTCCCGGTATCACCGATCGAGACGCCGAAGTTGTACGCCAGCCCAGTGAGGAACTGCTCTCCGACGAATCCAAGCGTGGTTGCGATCCCACCAATCGTCGCGAACACCGCCAGGATATCGATTCCCTTCGCTAGAACGCCGTCAAGCTTGTCGACGCCGACGAATGGCGCGATAAGCGTCGACACCCGCATCGGGGCATCCTTACGGAACGCGTAGTACGCAATCGGGAGTGCGACGATGAGGTACGGAACCCAGTACGAGATCCCCCAATGAAAGAGGGTGTACTGAATTGCCCCGACCGCCGCGGTCGCCGATTGGGATTCGCCCCCGATGAGTGGCGGCACCGTCTGGTAGTGACTCAACGCCTCTGCAGGGCCCCAGAAAACGATCCCTGCTGCAATGCCTGCCGAGAACATCATCGAAAAGTACGACAGCAACCCGAACTCGGGGTCTTCGTCTGGCTTGCCGAGTTTGATTCGTCCCCACGGGCCAACCATCAGCCAGAGGCTGAACATGACCATCAGGAACATCGTTCCGATGTAGACCCACATATACTCCGTCCAGAGGAACGTATTGATCTGCCCCATCGCGTTTGCAGAGGCAGTCGGGTTGCTGAAGAACACGACAATCGCGAGCAGCGACACCGAGAATCCAATCCCGAAGATGGTGAAGTCAAGTTCGTCGACGAACCGTTTTATTGGGGTGTTATTTTCTACCATTCGGAATGATGTCTTCCGTCATGGTGTCTCTAATTTCGGGTTGAATATGGCTCCTGTTTAAGTCAACGCTGTTCTCGACGGTGCCGGTCTTCCAACGAATTGCGGGAATTGACGACGGATTTACAGTAGCGCCCCGGAAAACGTGTCACTCGGACAATGTTATGGGAGTCTCTGCAGTCTGTCACTCGGTGCGAGGTGTGAGGGACAGTCGCGTCACCCTGTCGGCGTCCGTTTTTCAATCGCAACGAGTGAGTCGTCGAGTGCTTCGAGAACGTCGCGAGTGCTTGGTTCGCTCCCCCAGGAGTACCGAGACGTCGTCGTATCGAGGCCGATTTTCGCACCGACGACGAGTGTTGGGGCTGGTTCGCTCTCGGAGTATCCCTGCGTGTTGAACGCGTCTCTGAACGCGTCGCTTCGAACCCACGACAGCCACGTTGTTTCAGCAGTCTCTCCGAGGAGTGCCAGCACTCGGTCGTCGGTCAGCCACTCGACCGCCTGCTCGGCGTCGGTGGTTGTATCAGCGGGGAGGACGAGCAGATCGGCGTTGTGCGGTGCGTTCACCGTCTCGATTGCTGTAGGCATCGAGAGGTCCAGTCCATCGGCGACGTAGACTGGCGTCACGTCAAGTCGCTCGTACGTCGGTTGCTCTGTGTCTTGATCGTCTGTTGGGAGGGCCGAACACCCAGCGAACGAACTGAGGGCGGCAATGCCGCACGCACGGAGGGCGTTCCGGCGGGTGATAGTGTAACCACGGTTGGCTGGCCCACACTCCTCGCACCGAGTGACAGACGAGCGAATAGTGGCGTTGTGACGCCCGTGGTCACAGAACGGCAACACAACTCTCGCCAAAGAGAACCGCAGTAGGGAGGGATACAGCGCCGCACGGCTCTTTGACACGTTCGACGCTTGGCCCACAGGCCCACAATCGCAATAATTATGCGCACAAGTACACATAGTGCGTATGTAGTGAGACGGAAGAACATCACCATCCGCGAAGACCAAGCCGAGTGGGTCGAGGAGAACCATCTCAACCTCTCGTCGTTCGTTCGTGGAAAACTTGACGAACTTATCGAAGAACGCTCGTAGATGAACTACAACTACAGGTATCGACTCCGACCGTCCGACGCTCTCGAAGAGCAGTTAGCGTGGACTGTCGATACCTGTAGACAGGTCTACAATCACTTCCTCCACCGTCTCAACCGGAGCGACGACACCTCAGCATACAGCGAACAGAAGCTTCTGCCGAGCCTCAAGAAGTGGTGGAACGACCTGAAAAGCGTTCACTCGAAGGTTCTTCAGAAAGTCGTTCAACGGTTGTACGACAATCTCTCGACGCTTCGCGGGCGCAAAGAGAGCGGCTACCGCGTCGGCACCCTCAAGTGGAAGGCACCGGATGAGTACCGCAGTTTCACCTACAGTCAATCCGGCTTCAAGCTCAAGAACACGAGCGGTCGGACCCGACTGTGGATCTCGAAACTCGGAGAAATCCCGCTCACCTTCCACCGCGACCTGCCCGACGACGCCGAAATCAAGACCGTCACCATCAAACAGGAACCCACCGGCAAGTGGTACGCTGCCCTCGGTGTCGAAACCCCGCACGACCCGCCTGCGAAGCCCGAGAAACCCGAGAAGCGCGTCGGCATCGACGTTGGGATTCTCAAGTATGCTCACGACACGGACGGCACCGCCGTCGAATCCCTCGACCTATCCGACGAACGTGAGCGGTTGGAACGCGCACAGCGTGACCTCTCGCGGAAGCAACACGGGTCTGCGAATTGGGAGGAACAGCGCCGCGTTGTGGCCGAACGCCACGCCGAGTTAAAGAACAAACGGCGGGACTTCCTCCACAAACTCTCGAACTACTACGCTCGGGAGCACGACCTCGTGGCTGTGGAAGCCCTCGACGCGAAGGGCTTGGTCGAACTACCGGGCAACTCTCGAAACCGCGCAGGTGCGGCGTGGGGAACGTTCCTGCGGATGCTCGAATACAAGTGTGAGCGCGAAGGAACGCACTTCGTGGCGGTGAATCCGCGTGGAACGACCAAGGAGTGCGCGTCCTGCGGTGTTTCGACTGAGAAACCGCTGTGGGTGCGCGAGCATTCGTGTCCGGCGTGTGGGTTTGAAGCGGACAGAGACGCGAACGCGGCGTGGAATATTCTTTCTCGCGGTATCAAGAAGTGGTTAGGAGCGGGACGCTCCGAAGTAACGCCTGTGGAGACTGCGCTCCCTGTGTCCTCGGTTGTGGATGCAAAGCGCGTCGTGGAAACAGGAAGCCCCACCCTCAAGCGCGAGCCGTCAGGCGAGCGGTAGGGTGGGGTAGTTCACAAGCTCTTCTGTCACTCGGTGCGAGGTGTGTAACCAGTCGGACCACTCCTGAGGAACACAAACGGTCTCGCCTGACTCACACCAGATTGACGATAGGTTCTTGTCACTTGGCGAGAGCCACCACGTATGGACGGCAAACGAGTCCTCGTTACTGGCGGTGCCGGATTCATCGGCTCGAATCTCGCGAACCATCTTGCGGAAGACAACGACGTCATCGCAATCGACGACCTCTACCTTGGCACGCCCGAGAATCTGGATGATGCCGTGGAGTTCCACGACATGACGGTCCTCGACGACGACCTCCCGACCGAGGGCGTCGACGTGGTGTTCCACCTCGCGGCGCTGTCGTCGTACAAGATGCACGAGGAGAACCCGACGAAGGGTGCCCGTGTGAACATCGAAGGCTTCGTCAACACGGTCGAGCAGGCGCGAAAGGACGGCTGCGACACAGTTGTGTACGCGACGACCTCGTCGATCTATGGCTCGCGGACGGAACCCTCGCCCGAGGATATGCCGGTCGAATCCCGGACGGGCTACGAAGCGTCGAAACTCGGTCGTGAGCGCTACGCCGAGTACTTCCACCACCACTACGATATGCAGTTAGCTGGGATGCGCTTCTTCTCGGTGTACCAGGGCTTCGGCGGTGCTGAAGAGCACAAGGGCGAATTTGCGAATACAGTTGCGCAGTTCACCGACAAAATCGCCAACGGCGAATCGCCGGAGCTGTTCGGCGACGGCTCGCAGACCCGTGACTTCACCCACGTGGACGATATCGTCCGCGGGATCGAACTTGCCGCGGATGAGCGACTCCAGGGCATCTACAACCTCGGGACTGCCGAGAGCTACTCGTTCAACGAGATGATCGAGATGATCAACGAGGTCCTCGGGACGGATGTCGAGCCTGAGTACGTCGAGAATCCCTTCGAGGTGTACGTCCACGACACGAAAGCCGACTACTCGAAGATACACGAGGCGACTGGGTGGGAGCCCGAGGTTTCGTTCGAGGAAGGTGTCGAGCGGGTTTGTGAGCCGTATCTCGACTGACGGAAGCGTTCGTGGTTCGGCCGGGGGTTTCGAATTTACTTGAACGATTCGGACGGTCAGAAGCTGGGCGTCCCGATCGTTCGATTCTCGTGGTGTCTTGGCCCGTGACTTCGACTGCTCACCTCACCCCACGTCGGTCCGTGGAGTACGCATACAGATAGGTACACACGAGAATCGCCGCGCCAAGGCCGACCATATTCTGCAGCAGGTCTGTGACCGTGACGACGAACATGAGCGAGAACACACCGTAACACCCGAGGCCGCCAAAGAGACACATCGTGAAGCGCTTTCGAACCCAGTACAGTTCGTGTTCGCGTTTCTGTGGGAGGCCATCGACCACCGGCCAGTACGACCCTGCGATGAAGCCGACGGCGATTGCACACACGAACAGCAACAACAGGAGATGTTCATTCCCAACCACTAGCTCACCCGGCGTCCAGTGGGTGACTGCACTCACGGCGAGGATCGACGCACTTCCGACCGTTGGAGATGCGATGGAGGCAATCCCAGCACCCTGGCAGGCGGCCATGAATCGAGTCAGCGGGTCTGGACGAGTGGGACCGTACGATTCGACCGACATCGTGAGCGAGTCCACTCGCGGCTCGTAGTTGGCTATTTCGGCAGGATGGGCAACGTCGATTCTCATCACATCCGTTGTGATCTGTCTCAGTTGGGTCGGAGCCTCGAACTCGTTTCATTCAGTCACACTACCCTTGTTCACAGGGAGGCTTTCTCGGGTGCTGCTGCTAGCTGTGGGGGCTGTCTCCGCGGTGGGTGTCGACAGCGTGGCGGCGTGCGGTCGACTATCGACGGTTGATCACACGCTCATCAGCGCCACCCCATCACAACGTCTGTGATGCTACTCTTCCCCGATGACGGTGCTGTCTCTGCGAGTTCCGAGACAACGTGTTCGGAGAAGATGACGCGTTTGGTCCCGCGGCGTTTCACGATCTTCACGCCCTCTTTGCCGAGGTCATCGAGAAAGTCCATGACGCGACTGACGGTTTGGGTGTGAGGGGTTCGGCCTTCCTTCGCGTGGAGGACGGTTCGGATGGTACTCGAGTCGAGTGCGAAGCCTGCGGGGACGTTCGTGGCGTACTCCCTGATGTCTTTGGCGATGAAGCGAGCGCGTTCTTGATTGGCCGTGAGTTTCGAGCGCGCTTTCGAGGGGAGTCGGATGAGCTGTTGGAGCGGCGAGGTTGGGGTGGTTTCGTCGGTGGGGGTATCTCGTGATTCGACGGCGTAGAGACGCTGTTGGAGATGCTTGCGGTGGTCCGTTGCGGCGTCGAGTTCGGCTTCGAGTTCTTGGGTTCGAGTTTCGTAGTGGGCGAGTTGGTCGCGTTGGGACGCGATTGTCTCTGCTTGGGCGTCGACAGTCGCTTCGAGTTGTTCGGTGTCAGCTTCGAGTTCGTCAACGCGGTCTTCGAGTTCGTCGATCCGGGCGGCGAGGTCTTCGATGGAGGGCTTGGTCATTCGTGGCCCTCCGTGCGAGATGGCTGTGCGACGAGACCTTTTTGCGTGGGTGGTGTGTTCGGAGACATGCGGTTGGGGTTAGACCGCACCGGATCCGTGCTACAACACGGGTCCTTTCTGAGGGGACCTGATGACCCGGTGAGTCGTTAGGTCACTCCACGCAATCGATCCACTTCAATCTGTTTACTAATAAGTAAACAAATGATATCTAATAGTGTATATTGTATTATACATCGGTTCGGTTAACACGATAGTGTTGATTGCTCCGGTATGCGCAAACGGGGGGAATGGATGAAGCCGACTGACGACCAGATTCTTGAGATTCTGGGTGATTCTGGTCTTGTACTCTCACCGAGCATAATCGCGTTCAATGCTGGATTTACTCGAACACACGTGAATAATCGGTTGTCAGAGTTCGCAGAAAAAGGGCTTGTGGACCGGGTTGAGAGAGGAAAATACGAGATTAGCGAAATCGGACGTGGCTATCTATCTGGTGATGTCGACGCATCCGAACTGTAGTACCTGAACGCTGCTCCTAGTCTTCTCGCGGATCACTCACGAATTCGAAGAGCCGAGTTGGTTCGTGGACCAATTTCACGTAGCCGCGAGCCTCGAGTACTTCGAGGCGATTATACACACTGTTTCGTGAGTACCCGGTCTCATCGACGAGATAGCCTTTCGTCGCAATTCCCCACGGACGATTGCCATCGCGTCCTCGTTTGAGCACGTTGAGAATCGCTTTGTCTGTCCCAGTAAGGTTTGAGGCGCTCATAGTCGCAGTTAGACTACGATATGCTATAAACCATGGCATTATCAATATGCAAATTAGCTGGGCACAATGCATAGCATTAAGTTGCTCAAGAACAGAGTTGTAACTGAGAAGTACCGGTTTCGCCTTTCGCAGAAAGGCCACGTGCTGTAACACGTGACCGGGTGGCTTCTCAGTCCAGAGTAAGCCAATGTCAACTACGAACACCGCGACACAAGAGCGTACCGTATCGCTAGCCGACCACCTAACTAACGCCCTCGCACGCTCGTTCACCCTTGGTATCGACGCCGAGGGCTTTACACACCACTACTTCCGTCCTGCCGACGCCGTCGTCGTCTTTGATGGCCGAACCCTCGATCACTACGAGCCACTCGATGGCCGGCCGCTTCGCGAGTGGAAGGCGTTCGTCTCCCAGAAGCGTGGCTGGGCTTCGATGGGCCAGCTTGCACACCTCGGGCTTCGAGTAGATACCGAGCGGAAGGAGAACCCTCGCGCATGAGTGCCCACGAAGAGTTACAGATGCACCTCACTCAGGCGCTGACGCGGACGACTGAGCCAGAGGTGCAGGCGCATCTGCACGCCGCGTTGGAGTCCTGTCAGGAGTTACCGACGATGCTCGTAGCGTGTCCTGCGTGTGGGGTGGTGGGGCTGCCAGAGCGGATTGAAGTACACGACTGTCGACGGAGGTGACTGAAGAATAGTGGGAAAGCCCACTATTTGCTCACCTAATGGAAGAGTGATGGGTGTAGCTGATGTTCAGCTGGTGGGACGTACTGGGCTGCCTCTACAACCCATGCTAGCATACCACATGGGAGTACTTTGTTTTTACGGTCACGACGTCGCTCGTGACGTTCCTGGCTGAGTGATTGGTGCTCTTGGTTCCAGCACCCAGCTACTGCATTCCGGTACAGACAGGGCCAGCAATACCGAGACGGGAGCACTCGTGAGGAGAAGGTATTCAGGGGGTACCGTTTCGGGTGTATCCTCGGACGAGCCGTCGGCTCAGGCGATGGTTTGGGGGTTTGCGGTGTCACCACCGACCGTCGATGGCGCGTTGGTAGGCGGCTTCGGCCTGGCCGAGCAGAGTCTCGTTTCACCCAGGCATCTACAGATAATCAACGAAGTGCTTGGGGGCGGACGTCGAACCCGAGTACGTCGAGAAACCCTCGAGGTGTACGTCCACGACACGAAGGCGGACTACTCGAAGATACACGAGGCGACTGGGAGGGTGCCCGAGATCTCGTTCGAAGAGGGTGTGCAGAAGGTTTGTGAGCCGTATCTTGAGTAGGTGAATCGACGAGAGTGAGAGTACATTTCGTGTCAGTAGCCTAGAACTCACTTCATAGGCTTGTCAGTGGACTCCCCTTCCGCCTCCGTACTGGAGTAAGCGATGTACTCGCCGTTCAGGTTCAGCGTCCCTGACGCAAGCGCACACTGACTGGGTGCGCCTCCACTCGAAGTCGTTTGCCCCGAGTGGAGTTGCTTCACGAGTTTGCGAGCGATATTCTTGCTCGCGTTGTAATCCGCATTCAGTTCGCACTTACACTTCTGACACACGAACCGGTGTTTCGATCGCCGATTCGACTTGTGTGTGAATCCACACTTTGAACAGCGTTGACTCGTGTATGCTGGGTTAACCTGTCGAATTCCGACATTCAGGACCTCTGTTTTGAACGCAACATACTGGTACAGGCGACGGAACGCCCATGCATGAAACCGCTTCACGCCGCCCATTCGCGTTCGAATATCTGTTAGATTCTCAAATGCGATGTGCGTGCAGCCGTGAGCGACGGCTTCTTCGAGAATTAGATTCGAGGCGCGGTGCAGTTGGTCTTGCATCCAGCGGTGTTCGCGGTTACTTATCGACTGAATCGCTAGATGCGCCGACCGCGTTCCAGACTGCTGCATTGAGCCACGAGTCTTTTCAAACTCACGGCGACGGTGGTTCATCTCATCAGCGTTCCCGATGAACGCACCTGTTGAGGTCACAGCGAGAGAACCGTCTACGTTCAAATCAACGCCAAGGACTGTTTGGTGCTTGGCATCGGTAGACTGTGGTGTGCTGGAGTCACTTTCATCAACAGCCTGCATCATTCTCGCGTGAAGGTAGAACGACTCTGTGGACTTGTCGTACTGCAACGTAGCCATGCGAAACTCGAACTCTTTGTTCAAGAGGTAGTTCCCAATCGGTGTGCTATCAGGTTCTCTCGGAATCACATAGTCACACTCAACCCGGCCGTTAACTGTGGCAAGCGAAACGCGGTCTCGGTGGAACGTCGCAGAACGCTTGTCGTAAAGAATGCTCCACGCCTTGAAGTGTGGTTGACTCGTCTTGTCGCCATTCTTGAGTCGTGCGACACCGGCTTTGGTAGCCTCAATACCGCGTCGGATTCCTTTCTGGACGAGATTTGCGACGAGCTCTGTTTCCTCACGGAGTGAGTGATAGAGCGCATCATGTGCTTCCAGATACGAAGTCACGCAATAGTCGTGAGGGTATCTCCACGCCCAGTCAGCTGCTCTGTTAGCGCAGTGAAGAAATTGGTCTTTGGTTTGATGGAGATCATCGCACCGCTCAGTAGGCACGTCGAGCTTCACTTTCACGGTGCGAATTATCCCCGTCACAGTAGGGGTTGGCCCCGTCATCGCTTTTAAACATACACATGCGAGTGGACACGTAGTGAGTAATCGCTTCCGAGCGGTGCGACTGGGAACCTCACTACGTTTTCAGAGTGTGTCTACACAGAAACCCGACTGCTAAACCCAGAATCTGGTTTGCTATCAATATTCGATTGGTGTTCGGATGACTATGTGTCCTCAAACGAATGCTTGACCCTCACCAGCGACCGTCGATAGCGCGCTCGTAGGCCGCCTCGGCCTGGTCGGCGACGCTATCCCAATCGTACTTCTCGGCGCGTTTCGTGGGTTCGGTTGGTAGTGTCTCGTTCTAGTCAGGGCAGCTGACAGCGTAGGCTTGCCAGTCGGTTTTGTCACTCGTTGCGAGGGGTGTCAGGCATCCGATTCGTGATTCGGTGAGAGTGAGTCGATTCACCATCGCCTAGGTGTACTTGAGCATCTGCCGGACAGCGACACCTGGTAAACTAGTGAGAGAGTGGATTACGAACGCCCTTGATCTATCTTGAATCGGGTAACGCCGTAGGCGACGAGTGCAACTACCCCGAGGACGAGTGCCGGTTCGAAGTCCGTACTCAGGTACAAGCCAAGAGTCGGCGGATGGATGCGAGTAAAGGGCCAGAGGAGTGGATATGATAACCCAGTCGGTTTCAATAGGAACGCGTCCGCGATGAGGTGCGACACAGCACCGACTGAGAGAAGCGCGAACACACGGCTGCGCTCCGACTCGGAGACGAGAAGAACACCAATAAGGACCGAACACAGGGCTGCACCTGCGGTGTGAAGGCCAATCCAATCAAACGGTATCCCGAGCAATTGTTCGACTCGAGCGCTTGGAATCAGTAACCTGACCTTGGTCATGTCGGGGATGAACGACCCAGCCATCGCGACGGTGACGTACGGACGCGTGATCCACTCGTAGCGCCACGAGGCGACCGTGGCGATCGTGTATGCGAGCAGGGCGTGTGAGAGCAGGTCAGGCATCGTAGTCCTCCGACTGCGTAGATTGGGTGGTGAAGTCACCTATCCCGAGTGGAGTCTCCCGCGGCACGAGCGACCACGTCTCGTCAAGACGCCACGACCGGATGATTCTCCCAAGCACCCACAGGCCAGCGAGGAACGAAACTGCGTACATGTACAGGTAGTTCCCCGGCGGGACGGTGTAGGCGTTCAACGAACGAATCGTCTGATCTGGTTCGACGACGCCGTATACTGAGAGACTGTCACCCTGTTGTGCATCAACAGCGGCGTCGGTGACGCGAAGACGGACCTGTTCGCCAGCTCCATACTCAGCGCTGATCGTGAGCGGGTCAGTATCGGTGACCGTACCCGTGAGACTCACCTGGTCGCCGACCCACGCGTTATAGTCTGTACCCAACTCTTCGGACCCGGGGTATGCACCCACCCCTGGTGCAGGTGCAAGTGACCCAAACCAGACCATGAGTCCGAACAGACACCCCAGTAAGGCGAGGATGCCGAGGACACGTCGACGCGGGGGTTGAGTCATTGGTGTTCAGTTTAGAGGTTGGCCGGTAAGTTTCACGACTGTGGTGTGTCTCTTGGTTCACCTCAACAGCTACCAGCTACCGTTAACCGCCCGACGATACGCCGCCTCGGCCTGGTCGGCGACGCTGTCCCAATCGTACTTCTCGGCGCGTGTGGTCGGTTCGGTCGGCGGCGTCTCGCCTGCGAGTGCTCGGGCTAACGACTCTGCGACTGAGTCGACAGTCGGCTCAGCGAGATAGCCCGCATCGCCGATGACCTCACTCGCCGCGGATTCGGGATGCTGGACGCCGATGACCGTGCAGTCGGCGGCCATCGCTTCGGCGTAGGTGATGCCGAATCCTTCTCTCGTACTGGGCGAGGCGAACACGTCCGCGGCGCGCATCTGACCCAACACGTCCTCGTACTCGTCGAGGAAGCCCAGCATGCTAACCCGGTCCGCGTGGTCCAACTCACTCGCCTGTTCTTCGAGACGGTCGGCCTCTGGCCCGTCGCCGACGACGCCCAGCGTCACATCCTCGTACTCGTCGGCCACGCGGTCGAAGGCATCGAGGAGGATGGAGACGTTCTTGTCGGCGATGAGCCGTCCAGCGAACAGCACGTCGAACGAGTCGCCGTCGTCGGGGAGTAGGGCGTTCCGAATCTGGTCGACGTCGATGCCGTTCGGGACGACCTCGATGGTGTCTCTGTTTCGGCCGATATCGGCGAGGCGGTCGGCAGTGATGCCCGAGACGGCAATAGGGTGTTGGGGGACTCTAACGGTGAGGTGTTCGGTGAACTTGCCGAACGGAGCGAGCACGCCGAGGTAGTCGTCCCAGTAGTCGCCCCACACTTCGTGCCAGGTCGTGACGACGGGCACGTCGGTCCCGAGGGCGGCGAGCTTCGAGGAGAGCACAGGGAAGTACGGAAAGACGGAGGCGACGACGAGGTCGTGATTCTCGTTGTGGAGTCGTTTGGCGAGTGGGTAGGCGAGACGGGCGGCGAAGTCGAGCGCTTCGGTGATCGAGCGGCGGTCGTCGGTGTAGAGTTCTGTCTCGGGGGCGACTGCACGGAGGGTAACGCCCTCGTGGGTGGTTTCTTTCGGGCCGTCCCAGAAGTGGCGGCCGTAGATGGTCACGTCGTGGCCTCGCTGTGAGAGTCGAGTGGCGATTTCGTGGATACGCTTTTCTGCGCCGCCTTTTATATAGGGGTAAACGACATTCGAAACAAAACAGATTCGCATTGTGTATTTGACGGACGACCGAAAATAACATTGTTTCGGTCAGACGTGTTACTGCCGCCTACCGTTCGACTGTCGGGAATTTATAATCGTATTCGGACACCACATTCCGTGGTCCAAACTGTCCGATAAAGTGTCGAGAAGACCCATCCCGGAGGCGGATCCCCAGTCCAGACCCATTCGTGACACCCTTCTGCTTGACGGTATAATTTGCATAGCCGAGTGATTCAAGTTCCGACTGTAGTGTTTTCACGGAATCCTCGGGGAATCCATGGGTTGCAAACGAGACCCGCGGAGCACCACTGTCTCGAAGTATGCAGTTTCCGTCGCCCCAATACCAATGCAGGAGAGCTGTCTCGTCCAGCTTGTAGTTCTCTGGGACGACTTTACGGTGCCTGTCTTCATACGATTCGTACCACGAGTCGTACAGTTCCCGAAAGAGGGGCTGCACGCGTGACCGAATTACCCATTGAGTGTAGTCGCCATCGGTGAATGCGTTCGACCGCGTCACCGAGTACGGTTGACCAGACGAAATAAGTCCGTCAGGGAGCCGTCGTTTGACGTGCGCGACGTGTTCCCGTTTGTTATTCGTGACTTGGAACACACATGACCCGGACTCCATCTGATAGAGACAACCATCTCCGAGGAGTTCGCCAACGACGATTGAGACCTGAGCAGGTGTGAACCCAAGATCGTCTGGTTCTGAGGGAGGGTCCCGAAGTTCGACGTTCGATTCGAGTAACCGCCGTTTGATTGCGTCGGCCGACGTCCCATAGTTAGTCGCAATCGTCTGGAGTGATTCTCCCTTTTCTGTGTACCGCTCAACAATGTCTTCGGTGTGGTCGTCTAACCACACGTATCGACTCCCTTCAGGGCGGGTCGAGATATTGTTTTCCAACAACCGTTTTCGGATTGTCCCCGACGACACATCGAACTCGTCAGCAATCGATTGCATCGACTGGTCTTCGTCAACGTACAGTCTGATAATCTCGTCTACCTGCTCGTCTAACCATTCGTATCGCATACTTCGATTGAGGGCGGCCTACTACATATTGTTTACGTATGTATCAATACAATGTATTACTAACGGCTCGTATGCTGGCGGTTTTAGTGGCGGTGTCGAGTACGACGAGTAAATGACCACCATCAAACTCAATCCAACCGACCGCGCGATTCTCGGTATGCTCCGAGAAGGACGCTGCACACCGTCGTATATCGCGGATAAACGCGACTACAGCAGGCAGAACGTCACCAACCGACTCAACCGCCTCGTAGAACACGGATACGTCACCAAAGTACACACGGGACTGTACGAACTCGTCCAGGACCCTGAACAAACTGAGTAGCTTCGAAAACTCGGAGTTGTTTCCTCCGGAAGAATAAAATCCTGTCACGAGTAGATACCTTCCAGATGACTACTGACTGGGATAACATCATCCTCCTGTCAGCCGACGCCCTTCGGGCCGACCATCTCTCGTGTCACGGCTACCATCGAGAGACCTCCCCGGTGTTGGATGACCTCGCAGCCGACTCGCTTCACTTCACGAATGCCTACAGCGCGAGTTCACATACGCGTGAGGCGGTCCCGGCGTTGTTGACTGGAGAGTATCCGGACACCGCCATCGACGCGAAGTACCGACTCGCGACCGATACTGTCGCAAAGACACTCTCTGAGGAGGGCTTCGCGACGGCTGGCTTCCACTCGAATCCGTTCGTCTCCCGTGCGTACGGTTTCGACCAAGGGTTCGACACATTCGACGACGACCTCCACTTCGGGAAGCACAAGGTCATCGCGTTGGCGCAGCGGGCGCTCGACAAACTTCGGAATCGCCACTACGCCCGCGCCGAGGAGATCAACGAACGCTCGTTGGAGTGGCTAGATTCGCTTGACGACGACGAGTCGTTCTTCCTCTGGAACCACTACATGGACACCCACGGTCCGTACGAGCCGCCGGGTGAGTACGCGACGCTCTACACAGATGAGACGATTTCCAGGCGGAATGCTCAGTCGCTCTACCAGCGGGCCATCAAGAATCCTGATTCGATTACAGACGACGAGCGGCAGTTATTGATCGACCTGTACGACGCCGAGATTCGCTACAACGACGAGCGCATCGGTGAGTTCCTCGACGCGCTTCGTGAGCGTGGTCTGTTGGAGAACTCGTTGCTGGTCTTTACTGCCGACCACGGCGACGCCTTCGGCGAACACGACTACTATGAACACCCACGGTACCTCCACGACGAGATTACGCATGTGCCGCTTATCGTTCGGCAGCCAAACGGTGAGTCCGGTGTGGTGGAGACGCCTGCAAGTACGCTGGATATCGTGTCGACGATTGAATCAGCGTTCGGTGGTGAATCGGGGCTCTCACTTGTTGATCCAGTTACGGATACGGACCGGCGCGTCTTTTCTCAGGCACGTGGTGAGAACGAGGACAGTCACCTTCGACGGTACGCGGTTCGGACTGCTGAGGACGTGTGCTTCTGTGAACGGGACCGTGAGTCTGGGGAAATCGAATTTACTGACTCAGGTGGCTCAGAGCTGCAGTCGGAACTCCGTGAGCATGTTGAGGCCCGAGTCGCCGTCGAGAACGGCGAGTCTACGGGTGACGATGAGGACGTCGACGAGGAGATCGAGCGTCGACTGGAAGCGTTGGGGTACAAATAGGAATGGACGAGTCGCTTCGCATCTGTATCCTGTCCAAACAGTTTCCGCCTGGGGTCGGTGGAGGAGAGACGTACGCTTACGAGCTCGCCAATGGGCTCGGGAAACGGGGGCACGACGTTGACGTATATACGCAATGGATTGACGACCCCAACGAGACCGTCGAGACACAAGATAACGTTACAGTCCACCGAATCTGCAAGGCACGGAAGAAACTCGTCACGTTTGAGACAATATATTTCAGCTACAAAGCTCGAAAGGCGGTTGATTTTGAGGAATACGACATCGTTCACGGGACGCTTATGCCCGCGTCGACTATTGCTGTCACACCGTTCAACGATATCGATACACCCGTGGTGGTGACGAGTCATGGGACATCAATCGGAGAGACGAAAGCAGTTGCACTAGAGACACCTGCGGATTATCTGTTGAAGTTCTTCTTCCATCCGATGAACGTCGTCATGGACTACTTTGCTGGTCACGATGCAGACAAGGTCATCGCTATCAGCGACCACGCCTACGAGCAGTTGACAACCAGTTATGGATTAGATGTGGCAGATGTAGAAATGATTCCGCACGGTGTCGATACGGATTGGTTCTATCCGCGTGATGAGCAGCATCCGGCTGTGGATCCGGACAAGACGACCTTACTATATGTCGGCCGGTTAGGTGCTCGGAAGGGCCTTAGGTTAGGGTTACAGGCAGTTGCCCAAGTCAACGATCCAAACCTTGAATTTCTAATTGCTGGGACTGGTCGCCATGAGGAGCGACTGCGCGACTTAGCTGCTGAATTGGGTATTGAAAATCGTATTCGGTTCCTCGGTTATGTAGCCGACGAAGAATTGCCAAAACTGTATTCGTCCGCGGACGTGTTTATTCTCCCGTCTCGGTACGAAGGGTTCGGGTTGGTATTGTTAGAGGCAGTAGCTTGTGGAACCCCCGTGATTGGCGTTGATGCTGGCGGGATTCCAACAGCAGTTCAAGAAGATTCTGGGATAGTCGCTCGACGAGATGTCGGTTCTGTCGCACGCGCAATTACAGCATTGTGTTCAGATGAATCGACTCGAAGAAATTTAACGGAAGCTACACTCAATGATTCCACATCACTTTCTTGGGAATCAGCTATCACTAAGGTAGAAAGAGTCTACAGTAAGGAAGTTATGTGATGGAGGGCACAAATGCATTTATTCCCTCAGTCGCACCGATCTTGAGGAAAATACACGACAAGTGACTTCCTTCGGAAATTACATAGATGGCAATTCGTGTGAAAATTAACGGGCTGTTTCATTAATGCAGCCGTAGACACTACCAGAATCCCACACAACAGACTCGGATTCACAACTAGCGTCATCTACGACGAGGGGAGACGGGTTTTTTGAAAACCTTCCTGGTTTTGGACCAGATATGAATGCATCAGTTCGCTCTTCTAGTGGTTCCGGACCGCTCGCGAACGTACCAAGATGTTCTTTTTGCATCCACGTTGTACTTCTAGTGGCCCACAACTCACCAACAGACTCGCTTCGGTCTATTCCGGGGTCAACGTTGTTCCCCATCGGTGAAATCGGGCCGGTTATAGCCACTGAAAGAACCAGTAGCGAGAGCACGAGTGGGGCAATCTCCCAGTGATCGAGGTTGAGGTCAGATCCGCGGACGAGAACAGCGCCTGCGAAGACGAGGGCTAATGTCCCGACAAAGTAGAACATCCGAAAGTGGAGGTTGTATCCAAGTTGAGCCACAAGCAGGACGGCGGTCGCACCGACACCCACAACTGCGATGGCGATTACCTCCATACTGTATCGCTTCGGCCGGGCGAGCGCGTAGAGGCCCCCGACACCGGCCAGAGCCACCGGCAGACCAAGTGGAAGATACTTCACAACCGTTGCGAGGAGACTAGCACCACTTTCTCCGCCCCCACCGACACTTGAAGCTGCAGCGCCTGTTGAGGGAACGAGAAGGCCTGAGAGGCTTGTCGGGACCGAGATGGTGAACAGACTGGAGAGAACCCCAACAGCGTGGCCCGCCCATCCTGACCAAAGGATGTGAAACGACAGAAGCACACCTCCAGTTATGACACCGAGGACAGGAATCTGCGGCCGACTGTTGGGTAGGAACGGAAACGATTCCATCAGGTCTCGGACGATTATTGCGCCAGAGAAGAGTGCAACGAACACGGTCGCATAGAAGAAATGGAGCCAAGCCGAGGCGACCAGTACGAGGGCAAATGTGGTACTCACCAACCGGTCACGTCGGGTAGCGGAAACTTGGAAGAGCAACACGAGAAGCGCGAACCACGGGAGCGTGAGATGTTCAGATTCGTAGAGTGTCGCCGTTCGAAGGTAGAGCGGAAACACCGTCGCGAGCAGGCCCGCGATCAGGCCGGCTCGTCGACCCGCGAACCGAACCGTAATCGCAGCAACTAGAACAGGGAGAAGCGAAGCCACGGCAATCGTGATGTTGTGTTCACCGAGCACACTGGCCGACCGAGACATGGGTCCGAGGATGATTCCCGACACTGCGACTTCAAGAAAGTAGACCGGAGATGCCCCGTACATCCCACCTGGACTGACATAGCCAGTTTCAACGATTTGCCCAATCCCACCGGCCCACATCTGTGTGTCGCGTCCTGACGCTGCGAGATGGAGGTAGCCGGTCACGCGAAGGAAGTATGCAATCAGGACGGTCTCACCTATTATCGAAATTGACTCAATGCAAGAGGGGACGTCATACCGGAGGACTCGATGAGTCAGAATTCCGACGGCTGCAGCGATCCCTCCAAAGAGAATCCACGGTCTCGGAAGTTGAGTTGAGGCTGTCGCGAACCCGAACGAAGCAACGGCTATCGCAAGCAGGGCCGCCGAGTGATGGATGCGGACCCATGCATTCATAGTCAAAACGTATGGTGGTATAGATATATGATTTCCGGAGTAACACCAAAGTGGAAACGCTAGGTCATCTTTGCGACCAGGTTACTTCGCTGCGTTGACCACTTATGGAAATATAGCCTAATTTGGCTCTGTTGAAATCCTTCAAGGTTGACATTGGAGAGAGCGCTCCTTCTGGCTAGTTTCCGTAGATCACAGTAAAAACTAGTCTCTCAAGAAATCGCAAGACGGCAAGAGGGTTTCAACAGAGCCCCTAATTTATATATCTGGACGGAGACAAACGCTTCGGTCGCTACCGTTTTACTTCTTCACATGTCATGGTGTCTTGCGAATTAGTGCATATGACACGGTTTCAATTCTTTGAGGTATGTCTGCACGTCCCAAATTATACCGTTTTATCCTGATAGAAAATAATACATGAGATGGCATAATACAGATGACCCAACGTGGTACGAAATAGTCTGACTGAGTTAGCTTCCATTGCATTTATTGGCCGAGTACTAGGCAAAGGATTTCAATATGGATTAACGGTTCTAATTGCAAGACTCCTTGGTGCGGATGCGTTAGGAGCGTTCTCAATCGGATTGGTTGTGCTAAGCCTCTTTGGTGCAGTCTCTAGGTTAGGGCTTGAGAGTGCTGTCCAGAGATTTATTCCTGAGCACATTCAATCAGAGGAAGACGGTAAGGTACTAGGTCTTATTCTGTTTTCACTAATTGCGTCACTCATTACGGGAGTATTCTTTGTCGTGATACTCCGCAATTTGCCAAACCAATTTGTCTCTAACTTTGACCCGCTTGTTATAGGTGTTGTTGAAATTTTGATTATAGGGCTACCGATCTTTAGTATAATGCGAGTTTCAGAAGCTGCAGCTCGTGGATTCAAGAACATTGAGTACAGCGTCATCATCCGTGAATTATCATATTCTGGCTCTGCGTTGATGTTCGCAGCACTCGCGATATACTACTTTGAGGACATATATGCAGTTGCTATTAGCTATGTATTATCAATTCTCTTTTCTGCTATTGTAGGACTCTTCTTGTTAAAGAAAATCGGGATTCTTGACAATGTGTCTTCGATCAGAATTCAATATAAAAGAACACTAAAATATTCACTACCGTTACTTACAGCTTCAATAATGACTCCATTAATTATGTGGTCAGATATTCTTATGCTGGGCTTCTTTGTTTCACCCACAGAGGTTGGGTACTACAGAGCAGCCTACCAAACTGCAATTCTGTTAATATTTGCCCTGTCTACTGTAAACTCTATTTTCCCGCCGATCATATCTGAGCTGTATCATGGAGGAAACAAAAGTAAATTAGATACAACATACACAGTAATTACAGAGTGGATTGCTATCGTCTCTATCTTTGGATCACTATTTGTCGTCATATTTTCAAGACAAATTCTTCTGATATTCGGCCCAGAATTCACCGCTGCACAATTAATACTCTCTATCCTGGCAGTTGCTCGGGGGATCGAGGCTAGTGTTGGCCCCGCGGGTTTTCTGCTCTCGATGACAGATAATGAAAGAATTGAGATGGCTAACACTACGATAATAGCAACTTTGAATTTGATATTGAACTACCTATTTATATCTTGGTATGGGCTGACTGGAGCTGCAGTAGCTACTTCGCTGTCTTTGGTTCTACTGAATATACTCCGAGTGGTTGAAATAAAATGGATTCTTGGTATTTGGCCTTTTACTCGGCGTACTTTAATTGCAATTCCCGTGATTTTGGTATGTACCTTACCGATGTTTATTAGTCGTGAGGTCGCACCAGGTGTTGTTTCAATGTTGGCCTCAGGAGCTATTGTCTCTGGAATCGTGTTTGTAATATTATCAAAAGTGTTCTTATTTTCAAAGCAAGATTTGATCTTAGTCGAAAAGATTAGATAATCGGCTGCGGGTTTTTATCTACTACAAATTTGTCTATTCCGAGAGTTGTTAGAGAGTTTGGAATGCACATCTATCACCAAAATATAAATAACAGATGTTGACGATGGTATATCCATGTCAAAGTTAGTGGAGGCTATTCGGTTGGGTGTCTCTACACCTTCCTTATTCTTTAGGAAGGTTTCCCAAATGTACAATCAGAAGATTACGGATAGTGACTACAACCCACACGGGGAAGATATATTCAAAAAAGACTGGGATAACCTGATTATCCTTGACGCCTGCCGATATGACCTGTTTAAAGATCTGAATTATTTAGAGGGTGAGTTGGGGAAATTCACTTCCAGGGGATCTGCAACCCCAGAGTTTCTTAAAGGCAATTTCGACAATAAGTCACTATTAGATACCGTTTACGTGACTACAAACCCCATGCTCTACCGACACCAAGACGAAATAGACGTAGAATTTCATGATGTGATAAATTTGTGGACTGGTGAGTCCTGGAACGACGAACTAGGTACTGTTTTACCAGAAACCACAACAAATGAATCCATCAAGGCGGCAGAAAAATACCCAAACAAGCGTTTGATTATTCACTATATGCAACCACATTACCCATTTATTCATTCTGAGACTACGTTCGATAAGGGTCATATTGGGTCCGATGAGCCAGAAGACCTCACTACATGGATGCAAGTGATGACCGGTGAAATTGACCTAACCCGTGATCAGTTGTGGGATGCATATTCGCAGAATCTCGAAACTGCGCTCCCAGAGGTAGAGAAACTAGTGGAGAACCTGGTAGGAAGGACTATTGTCACATCAGACCATGGTAACATGTTCGGTGAACGCTCAAAACCAATACCAACCAGAGAATGGGGCCACCCTCCGCATATTTGGACCCCTGAGCTTGTGGAAGTGCCATGGTTAGTGTTGAACACCAAGGGTGAGAGGAAAGAGGTAGTTTCTGAGAAAAATACAACAGACCGTACTAGTGAACAACAGAATATAGTGAATGACAGACTAGCTAGTTTAGGATACGTCGAATGACTGTTTTTAAATAGTGGGCTCTGGTGAATCGCCATACAACGGTTGATTTCACTGTGTTGGAGTTCACGAAATGCACGGTACCACGTTCGCGCACGCACGGCGTCGCCGTGCGTGCATTTAATCGACGAGAAGACGGTTCACACATCGATCTCTGGCGGTATCGATGGGCCGGAAGATGCGATGTTTAATCAGCGGTCTCACGCCTTCTTCGCGTAGTTTTTCGCGTAACTGCATCAGTCGTAGCCTTTGTCGGCGGCGAGGCTGTACAGGTCGCCTGCGTTGCGGGAGGCGACCTGCCAGCCGAATTGTGTGTCGTGGGTTTTTTCGGTCGTACAATGAATGTCGAGATCAGCTTGCGTTTGAGTATCGACGAGAGCCGTCGCTTTGAGCGTCTGAACGCGGTAATTCGTGCGGCGGCAGTAGTGCTTGCTAGCGTTTTCGCGGTCGAAAAACGTGGCATCAATGGCGGCGTGACTCGAGAGGTCGTGCAGTTCCGACGAGAGTCGGAGCAGCACCGGAGCAGCACTCGCCAGACTTCATCTGAAACCTCTCAAACGCCTTAACGAGCGTCGAGTGATCAGGAAGATTGCCCTCTTCGAGGCCGATTTCCTCACAAATATGCTGCATTTCGCTCAGCAGGTCGAGGGCGTTGCGGTACGACTCATCGAGGTGAATCCGCAGACGGTGCAGCGACAGGAGGGTGTAGTCGGCGAAGCCGCCAACAACATTTTTAGCTAACGTGACCGCTTTCTTGGTGAAGCGGGAGATTTTCGACATAGATCATCGCCGATTTCCCGCTTCGTCTTCCAAATTCTAACGTTGAAACCGACGCCGTCTAGTGATTCACCAGAGCCAAATAGTGTTTATTGGTCTATAGACCCCAACAGGAACGACCCGAACACCATCTGGAGGCCAACGACCACAGCAACCGTCGCCACGACGTCGGCAACCGCGATCGGCAGCGCACTGAACCCACTGGTCACCCACGTGACGGCCAGGTAGCCACCGTAGGCCAACCCACCGAGGAACACGAGCGAGCCAATCGTCGCCCCTCGCTCGAGCGAAATCCGCTTCGTGAACCACGTCGTAAACGGATCCGACGCACCACGAACCGGGTCAGACGACACCGTCGAGAAGGCTCCGAACAGCATCAGTTGAAACCCAGCGAGCGTCAACAACCCACCGCCAATCCCGGTGTGAATGCCGAACTGCGCACCACCGATCTCCAGACCACTCCACGCCAGCACCAGCGCCAACACACCAACCACAGACAGGCCGAAGCCGGGTGCCGAAAACAGGTAGCCGGGCGCATTGACCAACATAAACCGAACGTGTCGCCAGCCATCGGGGAAGCTCTCCAGGTTGGCCTCACCCTCACGCGGGTGATACGTAATCGGCTTCTCTTCGATCTCGAGGTCCTTCGCGCCGGCCTCCATAATCATCTCGCTGGCGAACTCCATGCCCGTCGACGAACACTCCATGGTCTCCCAAGCGTCTCGAGTAAAGACACGCATCCCACTATGCGCGTCACTCACGCCAGCGCCGTAAAACACGTTCAGGAATTTCGTCAACAACGGATTGCCGACGTGTTCGTGCAGTGGCGGCATCGAGCCGGGGAGAATCTCACCCTCCAGCCGCGAGCCCATGGCCATATCCGCATCACCCGACCGAACCATGTTCAACAGCTTGGGAAGCTCCTTGAAGTCGTAGGTACAGTCGGCGTCGCCCATGGCGATGTACTGGCCGCGGACGCGCTCGAAGGCGTACAGGTAGGCGTAGCCGTAGCCCTTGCCGTCGGGTTCGATGACGACCGCACCATTCTCTGCCGCAATCTCGGGCGTGCGGTCGTCCGAGCTGTCGGCGACGACGACCTCGCCGTAAATCTGCATGTCCTCGAGGGCGGCTTTGACCCACTCGATACACTGGGCGATGCCGCCCTCTTCGTTGAGGGTGGGCATCACGACCGAGAGCGTGGGCGTGATCTCGCTGTCTGCGGACAGGAGCAACTCATCACCGCTGAGTTGGATATCCGATGCTGACGTACCGTGTTTGCCGTTACCCAGCTGTTTCGCATGCTGAGTGTCGTTGTGTGCGCTTGACGTTCCCATAGAGATTGACCACCTGTTTGTGAGCACCGCCGAATCACTGTGCAGTGTTCGGTGCACTCCACGAACGGTTTCTATTGTGTTGACTCGGAGAGGCTCGTAAAGAGTTTATCGTCTGAGCACTCTGTGTAGACAGAATATAATATTGATAATATATATGCGAAAACAATTTCGATGAATGAGTTTATGGGCGGGACGCGCCTGTATCGGCGTGTGTATCCCCTTGGCCACCTCGCATTCGGCTATCTCTCCGTCGTGGCCCTCGCTCGCGTGCGTGACTGGGAGTTCCGCTACCCTCACGGCCTGACGCTCGCCCTCCTCGCGATAGGGACGCAACTGCCGGACATTATCGACAAGCCGCTGGCCTACGCGGGCGTGCTCCCCAACGGCCGATCGCTCGCACATTCACTCCTCATCGTCGTCCCCGTCGTGTTCCTGGGCGTCCGGTATCTCTCGCGTCGAGGCTACGGAACTGAAGCGCGCGTGCTCGCGGTCGCAATCGGGTCGCACCTCCTCGGTGATTCCTATCTCCTTGTCGTCCGCCAGGAGTGGCGCGAACTCGGCTTTCTGTTGTGGCCCGTCGTCCCAGCCCTCCAGTACCCGAGCGACGACATCGCCCCGTGGGTCCGGATTCTCAACGCGGGGTTCGACAGCCCACAGATGCAGTTCCAGTATCTGTTGTTCGCCGGTGCCGTAGCCATCTGGCTCGTGAGCGTCTATCGACGACGCCGGCGACCGGCGGCGTGACACTCCAAAGATATAACGTACATATGTTTGTTTCACAAGCCGCGACGAGAATAGTTAGAATCCCAACTATTTTGTTCCATGCTAACATACGCCAGTATTGGGGGTAGGAACGAGTTGTCAGCTCGGCACCCAACATCGAACGACGACTGCGCATCTGAGTGACCACCACAGTGGTCGGTGAGTCACCGACTCGCGACGCTTGCAGGGGATTGGTCCCCGCGGTCTTCTCTCGGTGGTTGGCGTGCGTGTCGTCGAAGACCACTCCCCGGTCGGCGTCGATCTCGTGCGAACACGGGTTAGTGCAATCCCAATCGATATACTCGTGGTTCCGGTAGTCAAGGCTAGGAGCACGCACGTACGACACACGCTCCCAGCCACCCTATGATCGACGAGTCAACGACGATTGGCCGTTGTCCGGACTGCGAGACGGAACTCCACGAGTATCACGTGTTAATCGAGTTCGAGACGGAAGACGACGAGACTGGCGTGTTCGCGGACTGTCCTGAGTGTGATGATGTTGTTCGGTTGAATCGGTGACGTTCACCTGCGTGGTTGGACGACGTCTCCGAGCCGTGTCTGCGACTGCGCGCGACGGCACGGTGAATTCTCTCTGGGGTATTAGTGCGCTCCCGAAAAAAGCGAAGGACTGTTTAGCCGTTGTACGTCCAGCTCTGCAGGGTTGCAGAGTTGGAGCCGGATTCGGAGGTCCAGACAATGCGGATAGTGTTGCCCGAGGAGACTGAGAGGCCGTCGGTGGGGTTGTCAAACGTCGTCGAGTCGCCTGCGTTGACGTTGTCGTCAGAACCGGTATCAGCAGCTGGCCACGCTGCGTCGAGGCCACCGCCAATGACTTTCAGGCGAGCGGGGTCGATGGCGTCACCGCTTTCGTGGGTGATGATGAGTTCAGGCGTCGCATCATCGTAGTCGAAGCTAAAACTCGCCTGCGGGGCAGTGTCGCCGACTTGGTCGCCGAGGCCGAGAACGAACGTCCCGATGACGGCCGCGAGGATGACCGTAATCGCGACCATCAGGATAACACCGATAACGGGCGAAACAGCGGAGTCGTCTTTGAAGAGGTTGGTAAGTTGCATTGTATATTTCCTGTGCCCGAACAGACGGCCGTCCACGCGTAGTCGACGCGTGTCGCACGCAACGAACAGATGAGGTACCTGCTGCGTGTACGCGACCCCTGTGGGCTTACAACCAAACATATGTTGGGCATGCTAATAAAGATAGATTGAGTGACTATCTCATAGCACGGAACAATCACAAACACAGACAATTCGAGAGGAGACCCACCGAACCAACCATCAGAACCGGTCTCACGAGCCGCCATTGTTACGTCCGTCCTGAATGTCTCGAATCGCGATAGTTATCTCTGAGCAACACGTTCAGGCTCTCATGCCGCTTGCGACGGAGCCAGCAGTCGCGCGGACGTACACAACGCCGGTCGACGACCCGTGGGAGTACGTACTGCAGTATCGCGAGACGTTAGACTACACCGCGGCCAACCCCGACAGGGGGTCGACCGCGGTCAGTACCGCGCTCGACCTCCCGCGGGGTCGCGTCCGCGAGTGGATGGACGGAAGCATCCCGGACGTGGTCCGCGGGCTGAACACGGCTATCGATAACGGCTGGTTCCCAGAGTCACTCCGCCAGCCAGCCGCGCGCGCACTCAACCGACTCGTCGCCGCGGTGTTCGCGACGGGGAGCATCGCCCTGGAGAACTACCGGCCGTCGTTCGTCGTCGACGACGCCACCCGCGACGTGGTCGCTGACGCGCTCGCAACGCTCGGCGCGGGCCACCGAACGGTACACACTGACGACGACCGACGCGCGACCGAACTCGTCCCGCGACGCGACGCCGCGGTGTTGGGTCGCGTGCTCGCCGCGGCCGGTGCGCCGGTCGGGCCAAAGACCAGCCACGAAACGCTCAGGCTCCCCACGTATCTCGATGATGCGCCACTGTCGATTCAAGTCGATTTTGTCGAACTCTATGTCGATAGCCGGGGGACCGAACTCGACGGGAAGGCGACGACCCCGCTACTCGAACAGCGAAGCGAGTCGTTTCGTCGTGAACTTGCGGCGCTCGTCTCGCGAGTGACCGACGAACCCGTCTCGGTCGGTACGAATGGCGTGTATCTATCGGCGACGGCCGCGCGTCGACTCGGCGTGCGGTAACTACTTTGTTCCCATGAGATCGGACACGGCGTCCGGTAACGAGATCATTCCCTGCAGCTCTAAACATATTTTTTCACATATTAATTAGACTGTATGTACTATGGGAGCACTCATAGACGACATTTTGCAATAAAAATCTAAACGAGTAGCTTTATTCTCATTCGGATTTAGAGTCTATGTAAGCAAAGTGGCTATGGCACCGACAAGCGAGGAAAAAACTCAACGAAAAAGCCTGTCGACACGCGAGTCACAGGTACTGTCACGGCTCGCAAGCGAGAACAGACAGGTTATCTCGATTGGTGACATCGCGAACGCCCTCGATATCCCGCGGAAGTCGGCCAAGGACATGGCGTATGCGCTCAAAGAGAAAGGTTGGCTTGAGCGAATCGCACACGGGAAGTATCTCATTATGCCGCTCGCTGCGGGCGAAAATCCTGTCTATACCGAACACGAGTTCGTGATTGCATCCGCGCTCGTGGAGCCGATGTACATCGGATATTGGAGCGCGATGAATCACCACGGACTGTCCGAACAGTTGTCCCGAACCGTGTACATCGTGACGACAACGCGTGCCCAGAAGCGTGAAATCCACGGGGTTACGTATCGACCAGTAACGGTCACCGAGCAGAAATTCTTCGGCTCTCAACCGACTGCAGTCGGGACGAACCAAGTGAACATTTCGAGTATCGAAAAGACCCTCGTTGATTGTGCCGATCATCCGGAATTCTGTGGCGGCATCGGTGAGCTTGCAAAGGCGATGCAGAACGCAGCTGATACGCGGTGTTCGTGGGAACGAGTCATCGAATACCTGCGACGAGTGAGAAACGGTGCCGCAACGAAACGAATCGTCTACCTCGCCGACCAGTTGGATATCGATCTTCCTGGATACTCGAGCGTCGTCGAGAACTTCACGACAGGATACCCGCTACTTGACCCAACAAGAAAAGCGAAGGGGACCCGTGACAGTAAGTACCAACTTCGATTGAACGTCAGCCCCGAATCGTTCCTTCCGGAGGATCGCTCGTGATTTCGGAAGCACAACTACGAACGTTGGCCAGAGAACTGGATGTTCGCCTCGGATACGCAGAAAAGAACTACGTCAATTCGTGGATTCTGTGGGCAATCTATACGGGTTCCTACGGCGACAACCTGCTGTTCAAGGGCGGAACCGCGCTGAGCAAGTTGTACTTCCCCGAGACGTGGCGCTACTCGGAAGACCTTGACTTCGGTGTCGAGGGGGCGTATCGCGGGAGCAAAGCAGAATTGCAAGACACACTAGCGGACGCGACCAGAGCCTCTGGTATCGATTTCGAGGTGACAAAGCACCGCGAACTACAGAAAGAAGCATATCCGACGCACTACGTCGATATCGACATCCAATACACTGCTGTCCTCGGACACAAGAACACGACGAGTCTCGACGTGATGATCGACGAATACGTTGCGTTTGGCTCCGTGGATCATCATCACTACTACGAAGATGTCCCCGAATTCAGGTTGACGGCATACAGTCTGGAAGAGATCTTTGCGGAGAAGTTGCGAGCGCTCTATCAGCGATCCCAAGCTCGTGACTACTACGACCTCTACCGAATGATCACCGAGGCAGAGATCAACGACTCAAGTATTCTCCCAGCATTTTCGAAGAAGTGTGAACACGATGGACTAGATATCAAACTGCGGGACGGGCTGCCAACTGCGAAACGGGACGAAATCCGTGACGGGTGGCAGCAGACACTCCCAGACTTGGTCGCAGATCTCCCGGAGTTCGGTTCTGTGTATAACGAACTCGAAGAGTACATCGATTCACTAGTCAGCAGGTATTGACATTGTGGTGTACGCTCGCAGCGCGCTGACTCGGCGTGCGGTGAGTCCCCCTGAGAAAGACCAGATAGCGATATCAATTATCAGTACAAAATATATTCTAGGTAATTGATTAAATTGGCGTGGCGGCGATCAATTGAAATCTCTAAACAACTGTATCTGAATTAAATTCCCCTATAAACTCGATAGTAGGGAACTATATGCCACAAATAGCCAATAATTCCCTCATTATTTTGGAGAAAAAGAATCGGCAACTCTTAACCCCAAATATGTCGAGAAGCAAATTATATTCAAAACAGACCACAGTAAATAGATGAATCTAGACGGAGCATCGAACTCAAGTACGTTGAGTCGACGCCCCCGACATCCTTATGCACACGATAATATAATCTACTGCATAATGATTAACCGCGAAAACGAACTGGACTGGTTGACGTCCCACCTCACGCGAGACGACCGTCAACTGCTCGTCTTGTACGGTCGCCGCCGAGTCGGCAAGACGACGCTCGTAACAACTGCGCTCGAGTCGCTCACCCAGGACACGCTCTATTATCTCTGTGACCAACGGGGGCCGGCACACAACGCAACGCAGTTCGCACGGGACTGTGCGGAGCACTTCGATGATGTCCCCCCCGATGTGGACGACTTCGCGGATGCGTTCCGGTATCTCAAAGCCCGGGTTGATGGCCCGTTCGTTGTCGCACTCGACGAATTTTCCTACCTCGTGGAAGCCGATGAAACCATTCCGTCGGTGTTTCAGACCGTCGTCGATGAACTAGTGGCTGACACAGACATTTCACTCGTCCTGTTGGGGTCGTCGATTTCGATGATGGAAGAAGGCGTCTTGAGCTACGAGAGCCCACTGTATGGACGTCGAACCGGTCAGTGGCGACTCGAACCACTCGCTGCCGGCGAGGTGAGGAAATTCTTTCCCCAGTACGATGCCGAGACGGCCATCCAGGCATATAGCGTACTGGGTGGTATCCCTGCGTACCTCGAGCAGTTCGATGATAACGATGACTTGCTCACGAATATCGAACGACACATTCTCTCGAAAGGGGAGTTCCTCTACGAAGAGCCTGAGTTCCTCCTTCGACAGGAACTCCGAGAGCCGACGACGTACATGGCGATTCTTGAGGCGATTGCCAGTGGTGCGACCCGTGTGACGGACATTGCGAACAACATCGACAAGAACGCGAGTGGAATTACCCGATATCTCCAGAACCTCACCCGGTTGGCCCTCGTCAAGCGCGAGACACCAGTCACCGACCCCGACGGGCGCGGTGTGTACAGATTGACCGACCAATTCGTCCGGTTTTGGTTCCGATACGTGTCGCCGAACCGAGGGACGCTCGAACAAAGTCGAACCGGGCCGGTACGGGATTCAATCGCTGAGTCACTCTCGACACACACGAGTTTCGCCTTTGAGGAAGTCTGTCGACAGGCCGTCAGCACGGCAGCATTCCCCGTCGCTTGTGCTCGGGTCGGCCGGTGGTGGTACAAGGAAGCAGAGATCGACGTCGTCGGGCTGAATCCACAAACTAACACACTCCTGCTCGGAGAATGCAAGTGGACGAACAATCCCGTTAGTCAGTCGCTTGTCGATGAGCTTGAAGCGACTGAACCGGAGGTCCGCTGGCAGGGCGCAGATCGAGACATCGAGTATGCACTCTTCTCACGGTCTGGCTTCACTGATGAACTCGTGGAGTATGCAACGGAGCGAGAGGATCTCCATCTATTCACTCCCGCGGATGTGATGGCGCTCTTCGAGTAACGAACTACACAACCCACGAGGACAACGGCGTCAATCGACGGTGCTAGTCCGACTGGTCGGTCACGCCGTCGCACGCACAGAGTTGCAGCGCATTCCGAAGGTGGAAGTCCTTCTCGACGGGATCGTCTGTTTCGAGCGCTTTGTGCAGATGGACTTTCGTCTGCTCGACGAACGATGTCGGCTCACTCATCGCCCCGGGTGCGTATCTCGCCACGAGTCGTTCGGAGGCCACGCACGGTCCGGTCCACGAGAGGTTCGGATTGTTGCAACATACCACTCATGTTTCCTAGCTAACCTTATTCTCAAAAGTGTTTCTAGACGTTTTCTGTCCCTGTAGCCGAGTTTCAGTGGGTTTCGATGCGAACGTAGACGGTCAGGTCCACAAGCAATCAATCGACACCCCACTCACCACTCGGCGAGTCGGCCGTCGTCGTGGTGCCAGACGGGATTGTACCAGTTGACCTCGTCTTGGGAGCGCTCGCGGACGTACGCCTCGTCCACGTCGATACCCAGTCCCGGGTCGGTCGGCCGTTTGACGAAGCCGTCGTCGAAGTCGAACTGGTGGGGGTCGTCGAGATACGCGAGGCCGACGCTCTCGTCCGGGTCGTGGAGGCCGAGGTCCTGTTCCTGCATGACCGCGCTGTGAGAGGCGAAGCCAGCCTGGAGATTCGCGGCGAAGGCGACCGGGCTCAACGGACAGTGGGGGACGACAGACACGTCGAACGCCTCGGCCATCGTCATCACCTTCCGGAGTTCGGTGATGCCGCCAACGTGGGTGACGTCCGGCTGGAGGACCGACACCGACCCCTCGATCAACAGCGGCTTGAAATCGTAGCGCGAGTAAAATCGCTCGCCGGTCGCGAGCGGGGTGGTCGTCCCCTCGGCGAGCGCGGCGAGCGCCTCGGAGTGTTCGGGACCGACGGGCTGGTCGATGAACATGAGACCGTAGGGTTCGAGCGCCTCGATCAACTGCGACGCCATCGACTTCGAGACGCGCCCGTGGAAGTCGACGCCGAGGTTGAGGTCGTCGCCGAGCGCCTCGCGGACGGCGGCGACGCGCTTGCGGGCGGTTTCGACCGCGGCCGGCGGCTCCAGCGGGCCGAACTCGTTGGTCGCGTTCATCTTGAGCGCCGTGTACCCCTGGTCACGCCGCTGAATCGCCTCTTTCGCGACTTCCTCCGGCGTCTCGCCGCCGACCCACTGGTGGACAGGAATCCGGTCGCGGACGTGGCCGCCGAGGAGTTCGTACACCGGGGCGTCGTAGTGCTTGCCTTTGATGTCCCACAGCGCGTGGTCGATACCGGACAGCGCGCTCATGAGAACGGGCCCACCGCGATAGTACCCGCTTTGGTACAGCTTCCGCCAGTGGTACTCGGTCCGAAGCGGGTCTTCCCCCAGCAGGTACACCTCCACGAGTTCTTCGACCGCGGCACGGACCGTCCGGAGACGACCCTGCACGATGGGCTCACCCCAGCCGACGAGGCCGTCGCTCGTCTCCAGTTTGAGCAGCAACCACCGCGGGGGCACCGCGAACAGCTCGTAATCCGTGATGTGCATGGTCGCACAATCCGGAGTGGATACTTCAATGCGCGGGAGAACCACCGCGTGTTGACGGCAGCGTCCGGGCCGTGAGCATGAGACTGGCGCTGTCGACGCGAGCGTGGTCAGTCGGCCCCGACGGTCGCGTTTTCGAGCGGCTGCGAGAGCGCGTTCTCCGCGTCGTCGGTGAGTTCCCGCTGGTGAATCGTCTCGCCGGTCTGGGTGTCGAACAGGTGGACGTCAGTCGGCGGGGCGTGCGCGTGCAACTGCTCGCCTTCGCTGATGGGTTGTTGCCCGTCGACTTCGACGACGAACGTCTCGTCGTGAGACGCCGCGACCGACCGGACGTACACGTACGAGACGCTTCCCATCGGCTCGACAACATCGACGACGACCTCGAAGCCGTTGTCTGTGGGCGCTTCGGAGAGCGTGAAGTCCTCCGGGCGGGCGCCGAGCGTCACCGCGGTCCGGTCGCCGACGTTCGCCTCCATGCGCTCTGTGAGGTCGTACTCGAAGCCGTCGGCGACGAGCGTGCCGTCTACGACCTCGCCCTCGAAGAAGTTCATCGACGGCGACCCGATGAAGCCGGCGACGAACCGGTTCGCAGGCCGGTAGAAACACTCCAGCGGCGTGCCGACCTGCTGGAGTTCGCCGTAGTTGAGGACGACGAGGCGGTCCCCCATCGTCATCGCCTCGGTCTGGTCGTGCGTGACGTACAGCGTCGTCACGCCGAGGTCGTTCTGGAGGCGATTGATTTCGGTGCGCATCGTCGTCCGGAGTTTGGCGTCGAGGTTGGACAGCGGTTCGTCCATCAAGAACACGTTGGGGTCGCGGACGATGGCGCGGCCGAGCGCGACGCGCTGTTGCTGGCCGCCCGAGAGTTCACCGGGCGTGTTGTCCAAAAGCGACTCGATGCCCATCATCTCGGCCGTCTCGGTCACCGTCGCTTCGATTTCGTCGGCCGAGAGATCGGTCGACATCTTGAGCCCGAACGACATGTTCTCCTCGACGGTCATGTTCGGGTACAGCGCGTAGTTCTGGAACACCATCGCGATGTCCCGGGCGCGCGGCCCGAGTTGATTGACGAGCGTGTCGCCGATGTACACGTCGCCGTCGGTCTGCGTTTCGAGGCCGGCGACCATCCGCATCAGGGTGGACTTGCCGCTTCCCGACGGACCGACGAAGACGACGAACTCGCCGTCTTCGATGTCGAGCGACACGTCGTCGACGGCGACGACCGCGTCGCCGCCGTCTCCGAACTCCTTCGTTACGTCGTCTAGCGTGATACTGGCCATGTGTGTGTCTCCGCGTTCGTGATGCGGCTGTGTGCCCCTGCCGCGTGGGTGGTGGTGTGGTTCGCGAGCGATGCGCGCTGTCGTGCCGACGGTCGTCGGCCGTGTGAGAGCCCAGTCTGTGTCATTCTTTGATCACCACGCCGAAGCTCAGCCCGGCGGCGAGGTACTTGTTCACCGCGACGAGGAAGACGACGACCGGGAGAATCATCGCCATCGAGGCCGCGGCGAGCATCCCCCATTCGATGGACCGAGAGCCGATAAACGAGTAGACGAACAGCGTCACCGGGACGGCCTTGAAGTTCGTCAAGACGAGCCCGAACAGAAGCTCGATCCACGCGAAGATGAAGCTGATAATCGCGACCGAGAAGATGCCCGGTTTCGCCGCTGGAAGGACGACCTTGCGGAAGCCCTGGAACCGGGTCGCGCCGTCGACGCGAGCGGCCTCTTCGAGCGTCTCGGGGATGCCGTCGAAGAACGCCTTCATCACCCACACGACGAGCGAGAGGTTGATGCTGACGTACATGAATACCATCCCGATTCGGCTGTCGAAGAGGTTGAGTTCCCGAAAGATGACGAAAAACGGGATGACGACGGCGATGGGCGGGAGCATCCGCGAGGAGAGAATCCACACGAGCACGTCCCGCTCCATCGGGATGTCGTATCGCGAGAGGACGTACGCCGCGGGCACGCCGATAAGCAACACGAGGACGACCGACGCCGACACCATGACGACGCTGTTGGCGAACGCCGCGAGGAACGCGCCGTCCTGTGCGAGCCGGATGTAGTTGTACACCGTCGGCAGGAAGACCCAGTCCGGCGGCAGCGCGTTAGCTTGTCCCGGTGGTTTCAGCGACATCGACGCCAGCCAGTACAGCGGGAACAACACGACGAACGACCACGCCAACAGGAGGCCGTGACGGGCGACTCCCACGAGCGTCTCTCGGGTGTCTTTGTCGAGTCGCTGCGACCCGGTGTCCACGGACGACTGGGACTGGTTCTCGGACGCCATCAGTCCCACACCCCCTCGAAGCCGACCTTGGCGATGACGATGTTCGCAATGGCGACCACGAAGACGAGGTAGACGACTGCAATCGCGGCTGCCACCCCCGGCGAGTTGTTGATGAACATCTGTTCGTAGATGTTGATGCTCACGAGTTGGGTGGCCGTCCCCGGGCCGCCCTGGGTCAGCCCGTAGACGACGCCGAACGTCCGAAAGAGGTCAATCATCCGGATGAGCGTGGCGACAAACACCACCGGCTTCATGTACGGGATGATGACGTGGAGGTACCGACGCCACAGCGGCGCGCCGTCGACCTTCGATGCCTCGATGAGCGTGTCAGGCACCGACGAGAGGCCGGCGTAGAAGATGATGAACATGAACGGCGTCCAGTTCCACGTGTCGAGAAGGACCACCGTCAACAGCGGAATCTCCGAGAGGAACGCCGGGGCCGCAAAGGGCGTCGTCGCCTCGATGAGGTAGGGGATGACCCCGATTTCGCTGTTCAGCATGATGCGGCCGATGGTTGCGAGCGAGACGGGCGCGACGGCCATCGGGACGATGAACAGCACCCGGTAGAACGATTGCAGTCGCTCGGACTCCACGCCGGCGACGAGCGCAGCCAGGCCGAACCCGAGGACGCTCTCGAGGGCGAGCGCGCTGACGACGACGGTCACCGTGATGATAAACGAGTGGAGCGCGCCGCCGCGGCCGAACGCCGTCGCGTAGTTGCTCAGGCCGACGAACTCGGCCGCGAAGACGTCGAACGTGGGTTCTTCGATGACGCTGAGGTAGAGGTCGTACGCGCCGGGGAAGAAGGTGATAAGCACCATCACCAGCACCATCGGCGCGATGAACCAGTACGGGAGGTAGTCATTCCACAGCTCCCGGAGCCTCGCAAGACCCGTCTCGCTCGTCGTCGTCGTTTCGGTCTGCGTTTGCGTGCTCATGGCGTCACTCGCTGTAGATCTCCTCTGCGATTTCTGCGGCCGTCGTCATCGCCGCCTCGGCGGACTTCTGGCCCGCGAGCGCCCGCTGGAGTTCCTCGGAGTAGCGCTGTCCCCACTCGGGGTACTTCCGGTCGAACGGGTCCGGCGACGCCGACTGGAGCGATTCGAGGGTCACCTGCGCGAACTCCTCACCGACCTGCGAGCGGAACTCGTCGTTCTCCCAGACCGACTGGCGGACGGAGAAGGCGGCGTCGCTGTGGAGGTGCATCCACGTGTTGGTCGGTTCCGAGGTCGCCCAGAGCATGAACAGGAACGCCTGTTTCGAGTTCGCCGCGTTCTTCGACGTCGAAATCTGCCAGTTGTACGCGTTGGGTGCGAACTCGCCGTCGGCCGGCTTCGGGACCTTCGCGATGCCGACGGTGTCGGCAATCGACGACTCCGAGCCGGTCAGGCCGGGCCAAAACAGGTTCGCGTCGGCGACGATGTGACCCGCGCGACCCTCCTGCATCGTCGACAGCACGTCGGACCACGACTGCGTGGACGCGCCGTCAGCACCGTAGTCCCGCAGGAGGTTCGTGTACCACGTCGCCGCGTCGATGACGCCCGAGGAGTCGAGGCCGGAGTCAGTCGGGAACTCCGTCCAGAGCGACGAGCCCATCTCGCGGAGGAACGTGTTCAGGACGTAGATGTTCATCCCGTAGCCCTTCTGGCCGCGGCCGACAGTACCGACGACGTCCGACTCGTTTTCGTGGATCGTCTGGGCGTTCTGTCGGAACTCCTCGAGTGTCTCCGCGACCTCGAGGTCGTGTTTCTCGTAGAGGTCGGTCCGGTAGAACTGGGTCTGGACCTCTACGGTGATGGGCAGGCCGGTCCAGTTGTCGCTGAAGCCGCCGCCGTGGGCCTGCCACCGCGACGCCTCGAAGAGGTCGTCGGGCTGGTACCAGGCTTCGTCGTACAGACTTTCGTCTTCGAAGTAGGGGTCGAGCGGCTGGAGCCAGCCTTCGTTGCGGTACTGGTTGACCACTTGGTCCATGAAGAAGACGTCAAACTGGCCGGCTCCGGTGCTGACGTCGGTCTGGCGCTTCGTCCGGAACTGGTTTTCGGGCAGGATGTTCCAGACGACGTCGATGCCGGTGAGTTCCTCGAACACGGGAATCGCCGGCTTGATGGCCGAGACCCACGGGTGCTGGACGGCACCGATGTTGATCTGCGAGCCCTCGAACTGCGTCCAGTCGATGTCGGCGTCGTACTCGCTGAGCGGGATGGCGGGCTCGGACGACGACGAAGTCGAAGTGTCGCCGTCGGTGCCGCCGCCGTCAGTCGAGTCGCCGCTGTTCTGTGCCTGTTCGCCGCCGCGGGTACAGCCGGCGAGGCCGCCGAGGAGCCCCGCTACTGCCGTCGTCTTGATGAAGTGTCGTCGGTTGTGGTCGTTCGTCATTGGATCTGATGTGCTGTGGTGTGTGTGGTGTGTCTGGTTGGTCAGTCGCGCCGTGCCGCGTCACCGCGTGGGATAGATAATCTTCTTCAGCCCGCGGTTGTCCTCCATCTGGTCGAACGCCGTCTCGAGGCCGGCGAGGCCGAACTCGTCGGTGACGAGCGTGTCCACGTCGATGCGGCCGTTCTGGAGCAGTCGCACTGCTCGCGCGAACGTGTCCGGCGTGAGCGAGTAGCTCGAAACGACCTCGCGTTCCTCGAAGAACAGTTCGGACGGCGAGAGTTCGATCGTCGCGTCTTTCGGGGGGACGCCGAAGATGAGCGTCCGGCCACCCGGCCCGGTGAGCGACTGCGCCTGCGCGATGGTCTGGGGGAGGCCGACGGCTTCGACGGCGACGTCGACGTCGCCGACGAGGTTCGGAATCACCGTCGTCGGGTCCGTGACACTCGGGTCGATAGTGTGGTCGGCACCGACCGCCTCGGCCACCGCTCGGCGGTCGTCGACCGGTTCGGAGACGACAATCGTCCCCGCGCCACTCGCCCGAAGCGCCTGGACGAGAAGGAGGCCGATGAATCCCGCGCCGACCACGACCACGGTCTCGCCGCTCGTCAGGTCAGCCTGGTCGACACCGTTGATGACGCAGCCGAGCGGTTCGGCGAACGCGGCCGTCCGGTAATCGAGGTCGCCGATTGGCTCGACGTTGCCGACGGGGACGGCCGCATACTCCGCGAACGCACCGTCGATGACGTGTTTCGCTGCCCCGCCGAGCGAGGTGAGGTCGTGACAGAGGTTCTCCCGGCCGGCCTTGCAGGCGCGACACTCGTGGCACGGCACCGACGGGTTGATGGCGACCCGGTCGCCCACCTCGTAGGCATCAACGTCCGACCCGACATCGACGACTTCGCCCGCGCTCTCGTGGCCGGGAACCATCGGGAGGTCAACGTCGAGGTTGCCGTGATACATGTGCAGGTCGGTTGTACAGACCCCACAGGCGTGTATCTCGACCAGCACCTCGTCGGCGTCGGGGCGCGGTCGCGCTGTGTCGGTGATCGCTACCGTGTGGGTATCCGTTAGTTGGGCAGATTTCATTGTTCGACCGTGACAATCCGTTCAAAAACTGATTGATAAAACCCCATGGCCGGAATCGAAACCGCTCGTTTAGAGAGCTATACTACCGAAAATCGGGCGATTCAGATTGTTCTGCAGAGCAAAACGAGGTAGCTATTGCCGGCCATTTGTTGTATAAGCTATAATAATTAACAATTGTGCGCGTGCTGGAGCGTGTGTGGTCTGGGTCGTCGTTCTGCTCTGAAAAACAAATTCTATATAGGTGTGATAGCTCGTAGCACTACAGAGATGACGGGGACAACGACGGTCGATGCGACGATGAACTCGTTTCGCATCCTCGAGCGACTGGTCGCGTCCGACGAGGCGCTCGGAGTCACCGAACTCGCGGCCGACGTCGGGCTCTCGAAGGGCGTCGTACACACGCACCTCAACACGCTCGCGGAACTTGGCTACGTGACGAAGCGAGACCGGAAGTACCTCGCGTCGATGGGCCTGTTAGCCCTCGGCGAGGAGGTCCGGTCCCATCTCGGCGTGTTCACCGCAGCGAGACAGCACCTCGATAACTTGGCGCGGGTCACGGGCGAGGTCTCGACGCTGTTCGTCGAGGAAGACGGCGTCGGCATCTGCGCGTACATGGCTCACGGGCCAAACGACTGGGAGCCCGAGTTCGCGTGTGGAACCCGCATCCCGCTCCACATCACGGCTCCCGGCAAGGCCATGCTCGCGTCGCTCGGTCGTGAGCGCGTCAACGATATCCTCGACGAACACGGCCTCGATGCACAGACGGCTGAGACGATTACTGACCGGAACGTGCTTCGGGGCGAACTCCGAACGATTCGCGAGAACGGCATCTCGTTTTGCAGAGAAGAACAATCTGCGGGGGTTATTGGGGTGGGTACGTCGATTGCCCTGACTGAGCGCGCGCCAGCGGCGGCCATCGGCGTCTGCGGGCCGGCGAGTCGACTCACCGGTCGGTACCTCGAAGAGGACATCACCGGACAGGTCATCAGCACCGCGAAATCGATTCAGGTCGACCTGACGCGGTGAGTTGCGACGCTGTCGAGGGCGGCTTCGAAGCACTCGAGTGCCAGGTCGAGTTCCCGGTCGGTCACGTCGAGCGGCGGCAGGAATCGAAGCGACCGCTTACCGCAGCCGAGCGTGAGAAGCCCCTCGGACAGCGCGGCCTTGAGAACCGCGTCGCGACGGTCCTTGGTGTCGAATTCGACGGCAGTCATCAGCCCGAGACCACGCACGTCGGTGAGACAGGGGGTCCGCTCGGCGAGCCGCGAGAGAGCTGCACGGAGCTTCGTACCCTTCTCCGTGGCGTTCGCCATGAGGTCCTGTTCCTGAATGACGTCGAGCGTCAGCGTCCCCTGAATCGACGCGAGGATGTCGCCCGCACCCCACGTCGATGACAGTCGCGCTTCGGTGTCCGGGAACAGTTCTTCGTTCGCCACCGTCGCGCCGACGCGAAGCGCCTTCGCACTGGTGATGACGTCCGGTTCGAGGTCGTAGTGGTCCGAGGCCCACAGCTCGCCGGTCCGACCCACGCCGGACTGAATCTCGTCGGCGATGACGGGGATGTCGTGTTCGTCGCAGATGGCCTGCACCTCGCGCATGAATTCCTCGCTCGGGACGTGATAGCCACCTTCGCCCTGAACGGGTTCGAGGATGAGAAACGCGACCTGGTCGGCGGGGAGGTGACCGTGGGTGTCGTCGAGTTTGTCGCGCAGCGTCTCGAGACCCGCCATCGAGTACGGTACGTCGTGGATGCCGCTCACTTCGGGGAACGTGCGACGGTGGACGGACTTCGAGCGGTTGAGCGACAGCGCACCGAGCGTGCGGCCGTGGAACGCCCCGTCGAAGGTGATGCCGTACTTCGGAGTCTCGCAGGCGTCGTAACAGATTTTGATGGCGTTTTCGACCGCCTCGGCCCCGGAGTTCGACAGGAACACCGTGTCGAGATCGTAGTGGTCGGTGAGGTCGGTCAGGCGGTCCATGAGGTGGGCCGGTCCGGGCAGCGACGCCGTCTCGGGCGACCCACCGGTGCTCACGTAGAAGTCCTGGCCCGCGATTTTCATCGGGTCGACGAGGTCGAGGTCGTCGAGGCGGGACTGCAGTTCGGGGTTGTTGTAGCCGAGCGGGGCGGCCGCGACGTGGCTCGTGAAGTCCAGCAACACGTTGCCGTCGGGGTCGGTACAGAACGGACCGACGGCGTCCTTGGTGATGTCCCACACGAACTCGTAGACGTACGTGCTCGTCGCGGCGGTTGAGTGGTGATACTCGACCCACTCTGAGGCCTTCGGTCCCGGGAGCGACGTGACGGTCGGCTCGACTGAGTCTCGATCCATACGAACACTCTGATGGACAATGTAACATAAATCTACCTAGAAAGATGAGTAACGACCTCAAAATCATCACTCAGCAACCAATCGTCTGATTCTTTGAGAGAGTAGTTTGGTAATAACGAACTATCTCGGCGCGTGCGAACGCGTCGCAGGTCGCGAATCGGCGGCGGTTCGCGCCGAGGGAGCCCCTCGTGAAGAAACTCGCCACGCGCCGGCGTCACAGGGCGTTTGGCATCGTCAAAGTCCGGGTCATCGGGACGGGTCGAACGTGGTCGTTTCGAGGTTCACCTCGATGATGTTCGCCGCCTGCATCACGAGTTCGGGGATTTCCGACCGAAAGCGGTCCCCGGAGAGTCGGCTCGTCGGCGCAGTAACGCTGACCGCCCCGCAGACGTCGCCGTCGACGCCGCGAATCGGCGCGCCGATAGAGCGCATGCCGCGAAGTTCCTCTTCGTCGTTGACCGCGTAGCCTCGCTCGCGAATCCGCTCGAGTTCGTCGAACAGCCGGTCGGTGTCGGAGATGGTGTTGTCGGTCTGCTCGACGAGCCCCTGATCGTCGATGATGTCGCGGACGCGGTCGTCGTCGAAGTGGCCGAGCATCGCCTTCCCGGTCGCCGTACAATGGAGGTACTGCGGGGCCTCGCGCATCCGCAGGTGATAGTCCGTCGCGACCGCGTTGTCGCCGCGACTCTCGTAGATGGTCACCTCCTTGCCGCGGGAGACGACCGTCAGGTGGACGTACTCGCTGGTCTCGTCCGCGAGCTTGTCCACCTCGAGTTGTCCCGCGCGGTACAGCGGCGTCTCGTTGCGCACGGTTTCGCCCATCGTGACCAGTCGGAGGCCGAGGCGATAGCGGCCGTCGACCTTCGCCACGAATCCTTCTTCTTCGAGCGTCGCGAGATAGGTGTGGACGGTCCCCTTCGAGGCGTCGAGTTCGTCGCAGACGTCGCTGAACGTCGGGTCGGGCCGTCGCTGTATCGCGGCCAGAATCTCGCTCGCCGTCTGTACGGATTTGATTCGTCGCGGGCCGTCCGCGGGGCGACTGTCGTCCATACGAACCCGGACTCGGTGGAGTGCCATTAGTTCTGTTATATCAAACTACGATTCGACTGATAACGCCGTTTGTCTGCTATCGACGCAATCGTGTTTGTCTTTCCCAAACATTACGCGCCAAAATCTCCAAATAAAAATTTATATGGGACATTCATGATTGTTCGAGTGGTATGGATTATCAACCATCTGGCCGCCGCCGGGACGCACCCGCGGTGGGCCGGGTGCGAGCGCGCACGTATCGGCTTCCAACGACGGTCGGTGAACGCGGACCAACGGTATGCGCCGACCGCGCCGCCCCGGTCTCGGGCGGACTCGTCGGCGGAACACCGACGAGTCGGGCGGGCGATAGACGGCGACCGGTGGAGGTGCCACGATGGGGTTAGCGTTCGAGCCCCGCCTGTACGAGGAACTCGACGCCGACGAGCGACCGTCGCTGCTCGAAGCGTTGGTCCCCGTCTTCGGGATGCTCGTCTTCCTCGGTGTCGGCATCGTCGTCTACGGCCTCGACCCGCAGTTCCCCCTGTTATGGGGCATCACCTTCACCGGGCTGTTCAGTCGGTACTGGCTGGGCATCTCCTGGGCGGACCTCTACGACGGCATCACCGACAGCCTCCACATGGGGATTCAGGTTATCCTCATCATGTTCGTCGTCTACGCGCTCATCGCGACGTGGGTCGCCGCGGGGACGATTCCGAGCCTGATGTACTACGGCCTCGACCTGCTGACGCCGACGATATTCCTGCCCATCACGGCGGTGCTCGCGTCGATCGTCACGTTCGCAATCGGGTCGTCGTGGACGGCCGCCGGCACGCTCGGCGTCTCGTTTATCGGCATCGGCGCCGGACTGGGGATTCCAGCCCCGATGACCGCGGGTGCCATCCTCTCAGGAGCGTACATGGGCGACAAACAGTCGCCGCTTTCGGACACGACGAACCTCGCGGCCGCCGTCACGAACACCGACCTGTTCGACCACGTCAACGCCATGCGCGACAGTTCCCTCGTCGCGTTCGGCATCGCCGTCGTGCTGTACGCCGTCCTCGGCGTCCAAGCCTCCGGAAACATCCCGGTGGGACGCATCGCCGAGATTCAGGGCGCGCTCACCGGGTCGTACGCGATCTCGGTGCTCACCTTCGCCCCGCTCATCATCACGTTCGGTCTCGCGCTCTACGGCGTTCCCGCGTTGCCGGCGCTCGGCGCGGGCGTGTTCGCGGGCGCAATCACCTCGGTCGTGATGCAGGGAACCGCCTTCGGGGCCGTGTGGTCCATCGCGCAGTCGGGGACCTCGCCGTCGACCGGGATGGAACTCGTCGATGGCCTGCTGGCCAGCGGGGGTATGATCGGCGGCGCGTGGGTCGTCACCATCGCCATCGCAGCGCTGTCGCTCGGCGGGATGCTCGAACGCGCCGGCATCCTCGCCGTGCTTGCACACCACCTCGGCCGACTGAGCCGCGGTGTCGCGAGCCTGACCGGCGTGACCGCCGTCTCCGCGGTGTCGATGAACGTCCTCGCCGCCGAGCAGTACATCAGCATCGTCGTCCCGGGCATCACGCTCCGGAATCTCTACGAGGAACAGGGACTCCAAAGCGAGAACCTCTCGCGGGCCATCGAGTCCGCGGGGACGACCACGAGCGCGCTCATCCCGTGGAACAGTGGGGCGCTGTTCATGGCCGGTACGCTCGGCGTCGGGACCCTCGAGTACGCGCCGTACTACTTCTTCGGCCTGCTGTCGCCGCTCGTCTTGCTCCTCATGGGCGTGACCGGCTGGCAGATCACCTACCAACCTGGCGCGGCCCCCGATGACGCCGGCGACCGTCCCGGCTCGCCCTCGTCGACCGACGACTGACGAGGAACCGCCCCTACAGATTCTCGCCCGCGACGATTTCCTCGACTCGCCCGTGGTCGAACAACTGTTCGTCGGCCCCGAAGTCGGGGTAGTCGTCGCCGTCCTGGTAGGTCGGCCAGTCGCCGAACTGGTCGGGGTAGAGCTGTTTGGCGGTCATCTCGGTCTGGAACAGGTTCATGAGCGGGCCCTGCCACCGGGTACCCTGCGGGTAGACGCGGTCGTTCTGGACGGCGGCCAGTTCGCGGCCGACCGGGTCGTCCCGGAGGTTCTGTTTCAGCCCGTCGAAGTCGACGGTTTCGGTGACCGTCCACAGCGTGAGAATCACGTCAGGGTCGGCCTCCAACAGCGCCTCCATATCGACCTCCTGGAACGGCCCCGTGAACTCCTCGTCGCCGAAGGCGTCGACCGCGCCGAGCGGCCGCGTGTGAGCGTTCCAGTAGCCGGGCGCGTTCAGGCGAAGGAGATAGATGCTCGAGAGGTCGGTCGAGAGAGAGAGGTACGCGGCGGTCGGGCGCTCGGAGTCGCCCGGAAGCCCGTCTTCGACGGTGGTGAGCTGGTCGTCGCGGACGGACTGCAGGGCCTCGTAGCGCTCGCGCTCGCCGTACAGCGACGCGACGCGGTCGAACAGCTCCCAGAGGTCGTAGTGCTCGTAGCCGTCGGCCCACTCCTCCGGGGGCGCGGAATTAAAATTGCTGTAGTAGTTGCCGAACCACGGGCCGATGTTGTCCGCGACCTCGTCGAGGTCGGCTTGGCTCCAGTTGTCCTGCGTGGACACCCACGCGGGGTCGACGAGGTGGAGGTCGCTGTCGAGTTCGTACAGCCGCTCCTTCGTGAAGCCGTACTCGCCCGCCGCGTCGGCCCACTCGATTTCGAAGTCGTCGAAGCCGGCGGTGAAGTACTCCAGGCCCGCGACGGTGCCGTCCCACCAGAGGTTGTTGACGGTGTCGCCCTGTCCGAGCGCGCTCGCCATGTCCGGAAACCACGGGAAGTGGGTGAACACGTTCGTCGGCGGCTCGTCCAGTGTGACCGTCCCGACCGGCGACAGTTCGGCCTCGTAGCTCGATTCGGGCGTCGCGGTCGTCGTCCCGGCGGTGTCCGTATCGGTCGCCTCCGTGTTGGTCGCCGTCGTCGACGTCGCATCGCCCGACTGACCGGCGCACCCTGCGAGGAGTCCCCCACCGAGAAGTGCGCCACCGTACTTCACGTAGTCTCTCCGCGTCGGACCCGCGTTCTCGTCCGTCTCGTTCATACGAATTAGGGCCACCTAAACCAATATAGGTGCTTCGAAGTTTAGGCGGGGCTAAAAATTATTGGCACGAGCTGAACAGTCGGCTTACGACACCTCTCCGGTGATGATGTCGGCGACGCGCTGGTGGTCGAACAGTTGTGCGTCCTCGTCGTGAAGGGTCTCGATGCCGTCCCACGCGCCGAACTGTTCGGGATAGAACTGCTTGGCCACGATTTCGGTCTGGATGAGGTTGATGATCGGTCCCTGATACGACGTGCCGCCGCGGTAGAGCCGGTCGTTTTGGACCGCGGTGAGCTGCTGGCCGAGTGGGTGGTCGCGAAGCTGGTCCATCCGCGTCTCGAACTCGCTGTGTGAGAGACTGGCGAAGCCGTACGGGAAGACCAGGATGTCCGGGTCGGCTTCGAGCAACTGCTCGTAGTCCCAACTCGCGTAACTCCCGTCGATGTGGGGACCGAACCCATCGACGATTCCGAGGTCTTGATACTGCTTTTTCCCGTTTCCGGCACCGATGGGGTACGCGTCGAGCGACCCCTCCGAGAAGTCGGAGAACGACGAAATGAGGCCGATTTCGGGGCGCTCGCTCTCCGGGGGGAGCTTCGCCTGGATGTCGGCGATGAGCGTGTCGTGGACCGTCCGTATCCCCTCGTAGCGCTCGCGTTCGTGGAACACCTCGGCGACTTTCTCGAACGCCTCGTACAGCGAGTAGTACTCGTAGTCGTGCCAGTCCTGGCCGTGCCGCCGGATGTAGTTGCCGACCACCGGGCCGACGTTCGACGCGATTTCGTCGAAGTCCGCGGCCGAAAAGCCGTCGTGTTTCAGGCTGACGAAGTGGGGGTCGAGCAGATGCACGTCGGCGTCGACTTCGTAGAACACCTCTTTGTCGAACGTCCCCGACGAGAGCTGACGAACGCCATCGAACGAGACGTCGACGCCGGGAAGCGTGTCGTAGAACTGCAGCGGCCACCCCTCGCGGTAGACGAGCGCCTCCAGCGAATCGAGTTTGCCGAGGGCGATGCCCATGTCGCCGTAGTTGCTGTAGTACGCCATCCATGTCTCCGGAACGGCGTCGAACGCAACGTCGCCGGCGGGAGCCATCGTCACCGTGTACGACGTGTCTTCCGGCGTGGCCGTCTCGGTTGCCGTCGGTGTCGCGGTCTGCGTTGCGGTCTCAGTCTGCGTCGCGGTCGAGTCGCGCTGCGAGCAGCCGGCAAACAACCCGCCGCCGAGGACCGCCCCACCGTACTTCACGTAGTCTCGTCGCGTCGGACCTCCGCGTCCGTTGTCATCTGTTGGCATGCATTTTTAGGCTCGCCTAAACTAACATAATCACTTCGGTTCCGCGGTGTTGGCCGCCGCTGCTGTCGCGTCCCACCCAGCGCGGCCGCTCGAAGTGTGTTCGGCATCGCTTCTCAGTTTGGGGGTGTCGACACGGCGACGCCCGGTATTAGCCGAGTTAGGGTTCCGACACGGCGACGACCTGCTTGCCGATGTTGTCGCCGGAGAACAGGCCGAGGAACGCGTCGGGCGCGTTCTCCAGCCCGTCGACGACGGTCTCGCGGTGTTCGAGGTCGCCCGAGGCGACCCACGACCCGAGCTGTTCGCTCGCCTGGCCGAATCGCGTCGCGTAGTCGCCGACGAGCAGTCCCTGCACCTTCGCGCGCGGCGCGATGAGCTGTGGGAGCTTTCGCGGGCCGGTCGGCACGCCCTCGTCGTTGTAGTGGGCGATCTGTCCGCAGACGGCGACGCGGGCGTCGAGGTTCAGCTTCGTGAACACCGCGTCGGTGATGGGGCCGCCGACGTTGTCGAAGTAGACGTCGACGCCGTCGGGCGCGGCGTCGTCGAGCGCCGACCGGTAGTCGTCGACGTCCTTGTAGTTGATTGCGGCGTCGAAGCCGAGGTCGTCGGTGAGCCACGACACCTTCTCGTCGGAGCCCGCGAAGCCGACGACGCGACAGCCGTTGAACTTGGCAATCTGGCCGACGACGGAGCCGACCGCGCCGGCCGCGCCGGACACGACGACCGTCTCGCCGGGCGAGGGGTCGCCCACCTCGAGCAGGCCGAAGTACGCCGTCCGGCCGGGCATCCCGAGCACGCCGAGATAGGCGGGGAGGTCCGCGACCGAGGGGTCGACGGGCGCGACCTCGCTGGCGTCGAGGACGGTGTAGTCGGCCCACGTGCCGTTGCCGGTCACGAAGTCGCCGGCGTCGTACGCCTCGCTTTCGCTTTCGACGACTTCGCCGACGACGCCGCCCTGCAGCGGCTCGCCGACCGACCACGGGTCGGCATAAGACTCCGTGTCTCGCATCCGGCCGCGCATGTACGGGTCGACAGAGAGGTATCGCACGCGTACGAGGAGTTCCCCGTGTCGCGGGTCCGGGACCTCTCCCTCGCGGAGTTCGAAACTGTCCATGTCCGGTTCGCCCTCGGGGCGCTCGGCAAAAATCCACTCGCGGTTCGTCTCTCGCATACTCGAACACCAACCCCCGACGGTAACGACGGTGTTGCTTCCAGCAGCACCGTCCGGTTCGACGGGGCGGTGTTGGGTGGCGAGGAACTGTCTGTCGTTTTGCGCTGTCTGAGCGCGGAGCGGACGTCAATCGCCGTGTCCCGTCTGCAGAACCGTCGACTCGATCGTGTCCAGAAGGCCAGCGATATCGACATCTTGGTACGGTGCGAAACTGACGGAATACAAGGTTCCATCCGAGTCTTGGGCGATGAGTAATGCTTCCGGGTCGAAAAAGTACACCTGTGCCCAGCACTCTTTATTTGGGATATTCAGATCTAAATTAACCCGGCGGAACGCCAGTTCTCGGGCACCGTCTGTCAGTTCCTGTTCTGTGTACTCGGCGAGTGCGTCATCATCGGCGTACAAGAGTCTGGCTGCATCTCCATCGTACATGCCGACGAACCGGAGTTTGTCTCCGAGTCGATGGGTTACTGTTTCGACGAGCCGGCTGCTTGTCTCAGTCGTCGGATCGGGGTCCTGCCACTCCACCTGTAGAATGTCCGTACGGAGATGCTCCCACGCCTCCTCACCGAAATCAGTCAGCCCGTAGTACCGTCCAACAGTTCGCTCTTCTGGCGCGTGGAGTTCCACGATGTCCTCCTCGCGTAACTCCGAAATCGCCCTGGAGAGATGTGACCGTTGGAGCGCCGTGTTTTCTGCGAGTTCGGTTGGGGTCGCAAGGGTAGCTCTCGCCAACCCCTTTAGCACGTGCTTTCGGTATTTGGAACTGAGGACGAACGAGCGTGCCGCTTCGATCCTGTCTCGTTCCATTATCTCATATACAGCGAGCCGGTGTTATAGGCCATGTGTTGGTATATTTTCACATGTGTACCAGTCCGGTACCAGAACGAATATACTCTGGTACACGGAGATAGAAACGATGGACAGCATCAGTTCAGGAATCCCCGGGCTGGATACGGTTCTTCATGGAGGGTTTGCCAGGGGAAGAATGTATCTGGTGAGAGGCGAGCCAGGTGCCGGAAAATCGCTGCTTGGTGCACATTTCCTCGAAGCCGGTCTCGAGGCGGGTGAATCGGTTGTCTATATGCACGGTGAAGAATCGAAAGCGAACGTCTTGCTGAATGCGAAGCAAGTCGATATCGACATTTCTGGGGCGCATTTTCTCGACCTCGGCCCGGAAACCGAGTTTTTCACCGAAGACCAATCGTACGATCTCGTCGAGCCGGGTGATGTACAGTCGGAACGACTCACCGAAGACATCATGCACGCGATCGAGGAGTACAATCCGTCACGCATACTCATCGATCCGATAACGCAGCTCAAGTATATCGAGACAGACCAGTACCAGTACCGTAAACGCCTCCTGTCGCTCATGCGGTATCTCCGTGACCGAGAGACGACAGTCGTCGGGACACTCACGACCAGAAGTGACGACAGCGGGAACTGGCCGGAGGACGCCGAGTCGCTGAGTGACGGACTGCTCGATCTCACAAATGGAGCTGCTGGACGCCGATTCGAAGTGAAGAAACACCGCGGGCTCGGTCAGGAGGCTGGGACACACGGACTTGAGATCCGCGCGCAGGGGCTCGAAGTATATCCACGGATCGCCCCCCAACAGCGAACAACGCCGTTCGACCCGAACGTCCTCACTTCGGGGAACGACAGTCTCGATGCACTGCTGGGGGGCGGTATCCGAGAGGGCTCTGTAACGTTCATTAGCGGCCCGAGCGGCGTCGGGAAGACGACGACTGGAACACAGTTCTTACACGGCGTTGCCAGCCAAGGCAAAACCACCCTCGGGTTCCTCTTCGAGGAGTCGACGGACCAGTTCAGCTACCGTGCTGAAAAACTCGGGACGCCTGTCGGGGACCTCGTCGATCGCGGGCTGTTGGAGCTACACGGTATCGAACCGCTCGTACGCTCGCCTGAAGAGTTCGCACAACTCGTGCTCGATGCCGTTGAACGACGGGATCCAGAGGTCGTGCTGATCGATGGCATTGCGGGCTACAAGATGTCGATTCGGGGTGATGACATGCAACTCGTCCGACGGCTTCACACACTCACACGGACGTTGAAGCAGCGAGATATTTCGGTCATCATCACAGACGAAGTTGGCAGAGTGACCGGGGTTGAGTCGCCGACGAGCGCAGGTGCCAGCTACCTGGCGGACAACGTCGTGTTTCTGTCGTACGTCGAGCAGGCAGGAGGGATGGAACGGATGATTGGCGTGCTGAAAAAGCGCCTCGGCGATTTCGATAACCAGTTTCACCGGTTCACGATCGAAGATGCACAGGGGCTGCAACTGCACGGGCCCTTTGAGACGGCCCCAGACATCACTCGCGGACTCTTCGACGAGTGAGCTGTCCCACGACTGTTTGGCGGTCTTAACTGATGTTTGAGACGAGACACGACGAGACGACGGTTCAGTTGCTCGTGAGTGGTGAACAAGACCAATCAGCAATCCGCGACCTGCTGTTGTCGGAGTACGATGTCGTCGTCGACGACGAGATTCAACCCGCGTCGTGCTACCTGATTGAAGACCGCCTCCTCCCGAAATACGGCTCTCAGCTATTAGCGCACAAACAGGCCGAACATCCGACGTTTTGTCCGGTCGTGGTGATCAAGCGTCAGGACTCCTCGTTCAGCCTCGGGGGTACACAGCAGGTGTGGCAGCGAGAGCAGGCCGTCGTCGACGATATCGTCGCTGCACCGATCAACGAGCAGGTCCTCAACTATCGTCTCGAAAATCTCTGTATCCGACGGGTACAATCTCGAAAGCTGACGACCCAGTACGAACAAATCGAAGCGCGATACGAACGGCTGTTCGAGTCCGCAGAGGAGGCCATCATCGTCGTCGATGTCGAGTCGAACGAGATCGTCGAGTGCAACAGGGCCGCTTGCGAACTCTTCGGCTACTCCAAGTTCGAACTACAGCGACTCGACCCGTCGGGCGTCATCCAGTTCGAAGACGGCTGTGAGTTCACCGAGTTCACCGAGCACCTCTCCCAACAGGACGCTGGCGTCACGAAAACACTCATCTGTACCACACAGTGGGGACAGAGCGTCCACGCCGAGGCCTCTGCAGCGGCGATCGAAAACGCCGAACAACAGTCGGTGCTGCTGTTAATTCGAGACATCTCCGAACGGGTCCGGCGACAAAAGCAGATCCGTGTACTCAATCGGGTGTTGCGACACAACATCCGAAACAGCATAAACGTCGTCAGCGGGTACGGCGAACTCATCTCCGAATCGACGGCCGACGACGACGTCAGTGCGTTCGCAGCGAAGGTCGTCGACCGCTCCAAAGAGTTGCTCGATCTCAGCGAGAAGTCCAGAACCGTCAGTAACGCGCTCCAGGCGGGAGATGAGTTACAGTCACTTGACGTCGTTGCGGTACTCGACCGAATTCGAGCAGCGCTCTCCGACGAGTATCCGCATGCGCGAATCGAGCTGACCGCCCCTGAGAGTGCGCACGTCTTCGGAAACTCGTATCTGCAGACCGCGCTGTACGAACTCTGTGAGAACGCGATCGTCCACTCGACGCAGGACGCGCCGCTCGTCGACATCTCCGTAACTGAGGCACAATCAGCCGTAACGGTTCGGATCGAAGACCGTGGAACCGGTATCTCCGAACAGGAGCTTGCGATGCTCGAAGGCGAAGAGACCGCGTTACGTCACGGGAGCGGGCTCGGTCTGTGGATGGTGAACTCCGTCGTCGACGGTATCGGCGGCGAGCTCGATATCAGCACCGACAGCACTCGGGGAAGTGTGGTCACGGTCTCGCTCCCGCAACCTGCGGACTGAGTCGCGCTGTTCTCGCGGACCACCTTCGCCGACCCCAGCCCCTATCTGGCCCGGCCGACTACGCGACGGCGAACCATGCAGGTCGCAGTCATCGGCGCGAACGGCGGTATCGGACGACAGCTCCTCCCCCGACTCGCGGACGCCGGCCACGACCCCATCGGCGTCGTCCGGGACGAATCGCAGTTCGAGGCGGTCCGCGACCGCGGTGGCGAGCCGCGACTGGGTGACCTCGAAGGCGACTTCGAAGCGGCGCTCGATGGGGCCGACGCGGTCGTGTTCACCGCCGGCTCCGGCGGGTCGACCGGCGCGGACAAGACGCTCATGGTCGACCTCTGGGGCGCTCGACGGGTAGTCGACGCCTGCGTCGAGGCGGGCATCGACCGCTTCGTGATGGTGAGCTCCATCGGTGCTGGCGACCCGCTCGCAGGCCCCGAGCCCCTACGCCCGTACCTGGTCGCCAAGCGCTGCGCGGACGACTACCTCAAACAGTCGTCGCTCGATGCGACGATTCTCCGCCCCACGAGGCTTACCGACGCGGACGGCACCGAGGCCGTCTCGCTGACCGTCGAGAGTCTCGACGGCGACACGCCCGAGATTCCGCGGGCCGACGTGGCGCAGGCGGTCGTCGCCTGTCTTGACATCGACCGGACGGTCGGCGAGACGCTGCATCTCACGGGTGGCGAGACGCCCATCGAACGGGCGCTCCGCGGAGACGACTGAGTTGGGATTATCTGAATAGTGACACCCAACACAAGCAATAGAAGTGCAATAAATAAACAATAGTGAGATAGCGGAGTCAGTTTTTGCTGATACAGATAGAGTAACAAACCCGGAAATCCAATACTTCTATTGGGGATTCGAAGTAGATTCAGACAGGTAGTGGCTACTATCTGCAGTTTAATATTTTGTACGCACAGTCTCGAGAATGGTACGCTAATATAAAAATGCACAAAAATAGCACAACTATATTGATTCTCCACCTAACTATATCAGAAGATACAGTCAAGAAACGTGGTCAGCGAGAAGTGGCAACCACGTAAGAGGACATCCCACAGTCTGTGCTGTGGGGAAGAGACGACAACTGTCCTCGGGAGTAAAATCGACGAGTGGTACGTGTTTCTCCCGGCTACCAGTTACCGGTCGGTGTCTTGTATTGACGATTGTACATCGATGTGCCTAGTTGTTGATGGTGTCGCCGACAGCAACGTTACGAGTCGCGAGCTGTTGGACGACGAAGAGCGTGATAATCACGCCAGCGCCCGCGTACTGAACTGTCGAGTTGGGGTACACCATCGTGAGGACACCAACCACGAAGAACGCCACTCGAGTGCCGAGTTGCGCCCATTTGCCGTAGCCAAAGCGGTAGTTGATTCCGTGGATGATGCTAATACCGCCCAGCAAGATGAGCAACCCGGTGAAGACGGCACCGCCGCTGAGTACCCCTGAGACGATGACAGGGTGGTAGATGAACGAGAACGGCAAGACGAACAGTGGGGCGGCGACTTTGATGGCTTCGTAGCACGTCTCGACGAAGTCGGCATTCGCGATACCGGCGGCGACCGCGGCACACGTCGCAATCGGTGGCGTGAGTCCCGAGAGAATCGCGCCGTAGAAGACGAAGAAGTGGGCAGCCAGGTCTGGGACGAGGAAGCGACTGACGAGCGTCGGGGCCACGAGGAGTGCCACAACGGTGTAGGCGGCAGTCGTCGGCATCCCCAACCCGAGGAGGATACAGATTACCATCGAGATCAAAACAGCGACGAGCATGATGCCACCCGAGATATCCATCATCGAGAGGGTGAGGATTCCGGGGACGCCCGTAGTCATGAGAATGTCAACAACGCCGTTGATCGCCGCGAGGATAATGGCGATGGGTGCCGTGATGATCGCACCGCGCCGGAAGCCAGCCACCGTGTCCGAGAGCGTCTCTCGAGTCGCGGCCGTCACCGAGCGCGACTCGTACGCCGCCTGGAAGACGGGGAATGTGATGCCGGTGATCAACATCGTGACCGCGGTGTACAGCGCGGACGTCATCACAGTTAGCTGAATGACGCCGAGCGTGTACACCAACACGCCGAATGGGATGATGAACTTGACCGTGTCGACGAGGGTGTCCCGACGAGTCCGGTCTTCCAGCTCGTCGAGGACGGCGTCGACGTCGATCGAGTCGAGCTGATTGCTCGCGATGTAGTGAACCGCGAGAATTATACACACCATCATGATCATCGCCGGAATGAGCCCCGCGGTGATGACGGTCACGTAGCTGATGCCGAGAAGCGAGGCCATGATGAACGCCCCCGCACCCATAACTGGTGGAAGAACCTGCCCAGTCGTGGATGCGACCGCCTCAATCCCCCCTGCTGTCGAGGGCTTGATGCCGTTTTCTTTCATCATCGGGATTGTGAATGACCCGGTCATCCCGGCGTTTGCGGTCTGTGAACCGTTGATCGAGCCGATAACTGCACTTGCGACGACAGCGGTCTGTGCAACGCCCGAGTCGATGTACTTCGACGTTCGGACGGCTCCACGGAAGATGAGGTCGAACGCACCGTAGCTCTCCAGCAGCCCCGCATAAAGCAAGAAGAGCGCGATCCACGCCGCGACTAACTGAGTCAGGAAGCCGTAGAAGCCGGTGATATCGAGTGCGAGCAAGAGGAGCAGTCGGCTGTAGCTCAACCCGCTGTGCCCGAGGATACCGGGAATCAGATCACCGAAGTAGCCGTACAGGAGCGCACCCACAAGGATGCTAAGGAACGTCAGCCCGAACGAACGCCACGAGAGGTAGACAATTGCTGCAAGGAATGCAGCTGCCAAGGCGTACTCGTGTGGAAACGCGTAGCCAACACGGTCGATGTACAGTTCCCTGAAGTGCAGGTTGACGTAGACGGTGATGGCAATGGTGATTACCAACGACCCGAGTAACAGGGCTGCGTCGAGATAGTCCCGATCAGCGATGACGTCTTCGAGTTCGTTGAGGATGTACACCCCGATTGCACCGGCAATGAACAGGACACCATACTGTGCCCGCGGCATCGACACGGTGTAGGCATAGAAGATAACGAGTGCCCACAACGCGAGAGCAGCGAGCGTTACCGTCCCACCCACCGCGTCTTCCAGGTCTGTTGATCTCAATCGCTGGATACGTCTTGCTACCATGGTTCACTCTCACAGTAGATTCAAACATATAAATTAGTTATGGTAGGCTCAGTCATATGGCGACGTCTCGCGTGACAGCAGACAAACGAATCCGCACCTGAGACGTCCGAGTACATCGGCTCTCAGTTTCCGGGGAGCGTGACTGAAGTCGTTGGGAGGCAATCTCAGCTGACGAAAACGGGAGTGGGGCAGGTTGCAGGCTGTCGGGCGGTCAGGAACTAGGCAACGATGACTGGACACTCGGCGTCAAGCAGGACGCCCTGTGTGACGCTCCCGAAGAGCACTTTCCCAACCGGAGAGCGACTGGCGGGCGCCATGGCAATCGCATCGGCGTCACAATCCGCTGCAGTCTGTACGACCGTCGCCGCTGGGTCGCCGTGAGCCGCCTCGAACGTCCAGTCAATTCCGTGCTCGTCCAGTTTCTCGCGGGCGACAGTTACGCTCGATGGCGGATCGTACTTTTCGAAGAGTTCCTCCGACGTCACGTGTCCACCGCTGTCGTCGATTGCATCGAACTCCTCGAACACGTTGAGGATCGTGACGGTGACGGCTGACTCGGCAGCGGGGAGGTCGGCAACTGCGTCGACGGCGGCTGCCGTCCGGTCTTCATTCCCGTCGACCGCAAGTAGCACGTGATACATGGGTTACTCGAGGAGTCGTTCTTCGAGGTCGCCCACAACATCCAGCGTCGTTGCCGAGCCACCGATGTCCGGGGTCCGCGGTGCGTCCGAATCTGCTAGCTGTGCACCGACGCCGTCCCAGAGCGTCTCGGCGAGGTCGTCCTCTTCGAGATGCTCGAACATCAACGACATCGACAACAGCATCCCGACCGGGTTCGCGATGCCTTCTCCCATGATATCGAAGGCGCTCCCGTGAACCGGTTCGAACATCGAGGGGAACTCCCCGCTTGGGTTGATGTTCGTCGACGGGGCCATCCCAAGACTCCCGGAGATGATGCCACCGATGTCGGTGAGGATATCGCCGAACAGGTTAGATGCGACGACGACGTCGAACTCGTTGGGACGACGAACGAAGTCCATACTCCCGGCGTCGACGAGGAGTCGTTCGACGGTGATGTCCGGGTATTCCTCGCTAACCTCCTCGACGATTTCGTCCCAGAACACCATCCCGTAAGCCTGTGCGTTCGACTTCGTGATGTTGGTTAGTTTTCCACTCCGCTCTGTCGCGGCCTCGAACGCGGCCCGGACGATCGCTTCGGTCCCCTCGCGTGTGTAGACCGCTGACTGGACTGCGACTTCGTTCCCGAATCCTTGGTGTTCGCGTCCACCGACGTCGGCGTACTCGCCTTCGGTGTTCTGCCGGTAGACAACGAGATCGATATCGCCGCCCTCGTAGCCACGAAGCGGGCTTTCGACCCCATCAAAGAGATACGAGGGGCGCTTGCAGATGTGCTGGTTGAATCCCTTGGTGATCGGGAGGCGAAGGTTACGGAGCGTAACGTGATCCGGCACGTCTGGGTGACCCACCGCACCGAGCAGAATCGCGTCAAACTCTTTGAGCGTCTCCAAACCGTCGTCGGGCATGAGCGCACCCTCTTCGAGATACCGCTCGCTTCCCCAGTCGAACCACGTCGTCTCGATCTCGACGTCGTGGGCCGCAGCAAGTTCGATGAGAAGTGGCTCGGTTGCCTCTGTCACTTCAATTCCGATACCGTCGCCTGGAATCACCGCTATGTCATACGACATCGGTCCGATTGATGCTCTATCTTGATAAAAATATTTGGGTGGCGACCAACCAAGGGGGTATCTCGCTCTCAGGCCGACTACCACAGGACCGACCCCCTGACGATAATTTGAGTACCAATCAAATATTGGAATTAACAACAAGGTTTATCATCGATGTACATGAACGTCAAGAGCGGATGTCTAAGCAAGCACACAGCGCACGGACTAGACGGAGTATTCTCAAAGCAGCCGCTGCGGGTGCCGGGACCGTTGCAATCACCGGCTGTCTCGGTGGCGACAGCGAATCCGACAGTGGGTCTGGCAGTGGATCCGGCGGCGATTCAGGGTCGGACGGCGGCTCGAGCGATGATTCGGGTTCGGACGGTGGCTCAGGTGGTAGCTCGTACCAACTACGGATGGGCGGCTCCTCACAGGGGAGTACGGCGTTCAACTCGATGCAAGCACTTGCTCGAGCACTCAACGAGCACAGCGACTCCCTCCGAATGACCGTCGAGCAGACCCAGGGGAACGTCGCCAACATGTACCAGTACGACCAGGGCAACATCCCTGCCATCGCGACGGACAACAACACGATCAACAAAGCGGTCAACGAAACGGACCGATTCAACGATGAACCGGTCGACAACATCGGCTATCAGTCGTTCCGGTTCAACGGTCTCGACATCTTCTGGGTTGCCGTGGAAGGCTCTGGAATCGAATCGACCGCAGACTTCGCGGGGAAAACCGTCTACCCGATTCAGCCGGGCTTCGGGACGCGACTACTCACCGAAGAGGTGATGCGAGTCGCCGGAATGTGGGAGGAAGTCGACATCATCAACGTCAACACGAGCGACATCCCTGGTGCGATCGAAGAGGGACGCGTTGACGCTGTTGCGGTGTACGGGTCGAATCGCGTCGAACTGACTGGCTGGGCAAAGCAGATCGACGCTCGAAACGACGTCTATCTCGTCGATGTCGCCGACGACTTCAAACAGGCCATCGAAGAGGTCGGCGGCGCACGTTTAGCCGAAATCGAGCCGTACGGGTGGAATCAGGAGGTCACGAAGGTTACCGACTCGATCGTCAGCTGGAATCTTGACCTGCAGTGTCTGCTCGGCCCGGAAGTGCCAGCAGACGCCGCACACGAACTGGCTCGGATCAGTCACGAACACGGCGAGACGATCCGAGAGGCCGACCAGACGTACGCTGACCACTCTGACCCGGCAGATATGGCCACCGCAGTCATTCCAGAACATCCGGTCCACCCGGGTGTTGCTGAGTTCTACAAGGAACAAGACGTGTGGGACGACTCCTGGACCGTCGGCGACGAAGCGTAACGAAACCAAACTGACGGACGTTTCGTTTTTTATGATAGTCACCGATTGTACTTCGTACTCAGTATGTTCGTATATAAAGTTCCGTATCATGGCACACACTCGATGCTGATTGGCGGCCAGTATGGGGTCTCACTTCGTTGCGTTCGAAGACGGATGGATGGACACGCGAACAACCGTAATGATTGTTGAGTGAATATGTGTGGGTGTGACTCACACGAACACTACGTGTGTACGGCGAGACACGCGCGCCAATCCGAAGTGAGACTCCGAGTGTTCTGTTCCACATTGTGAAACTTTATGTGTCATCGCTGAGAATCACGACTAACGGAAACACAAACCATGAAAACGACACACAAGCTGTTCAGGATTATCGAGGAACTACGAGACCGAAACGGGGCTCGAGTATCGGAACTGGCGACGGAGTTAGAGCTGCCCAAGAGCACGGTTCACCGGCATCTCAAGACACTCGAGGAACGAGAGTACGTGATGAAGACGGGAGATCTCTACTATATCGGCTCCCGGTTTCTTTACATCGGTATGGGTGTAAACAACCGACACGAGGCGTTCGCTCAGATCGAACCGAAAGTCAAAGCACTCGCCTCGGAAACTGACGAACGTGCTCAGTTCATGATCGAAGAACACGGTTACCTCGTGTACATCTATCGAGAAACCGGAGAACACGCCGTTCAGACGAACACGCAGCTCGGAAAGCGAATGCCAATCCACGCGACCTCCGGCGGAAAAGCGATTCTCGCTCAACTGACCGACGACCAAATCGCTCGCATTATCGAGCGTCATGGGCTCCCAAAAGTCACCGAGAACACCATCACGGACGAAGACGAGCTCTACGACGAACTCCGCGAGATCAGAGACGAGGGCGTCAGTTTCAACGATCAAGAGTATATTGAGGGTCTCCGGTCCGTCTCAGTTCCAGTTATCAAGCCGAACGGACAGCCGTTAGGTGCGATCGGTATCTCCGGTCCACAGAACCGGTTCAAAGGTGAATTCTACCGCGAAGAACTGCCAGACAAACTCCTGGGTGTCGTCAACGAGGTCGAGCTCAATATGAAATACCAGTAGACGACTGCCGTGCGGGTGAAGCGATGTTCGTGCTATACATTACAAAGATATCGTTGTAATCCCTTGCTACATAATCTATCATCGACGATCATATCCCACGAGATGGAACTTTATATAATACGTGTTGTTGCGTAGATAGATGCCGACCGGCTCGATGCTGGGTCACGATTGAGACATTCTCGTGCGGACCACGGCCCACGAAGGGGAAACACAGAATGTCGGGTCTACCCACGGGAAGTCCCGGGGCTTGACCCCGAGGCGGTTCACGTCGACGTGATGACCATCACACGAAGATCGTTTACATTTGTCCCGGTCGGCCCCGATCGAAGAAGTGCCTCAGCGGCCTCAAGGTGTGGATAGACGTCGTTTTGTGCGAGCCCAGCCTGTGCACTCTCCTGGTCGTCAAGTAGCTCGGCATCGACGAGTGCCCCAGCGGCGTCGGTATTGCCGTCAATGCCATCCGTATCAACCGCTCCAACGACGACGCCCGCCGCATCGAGTTCGAGTGCAGCACTCAACGCGAACTCTTGGTTTGGACCGCCATGTCCGTCGCCCGAAACGGTAACCGTCGCTTCGCCTCCAGAAAGGACGACCGCTGGTGGTTCGACCGGTCGTTTCGCGGCGAGTGCTTCCTCTGCGAGACCGACGTGTACTTTCGCGATTTCGCTCGCTTCGCCTCGGACATGTGATGACAAGATCATCGGCTCGTACCCGTGTTCGTGAGCGACTTCAGCGGCACTCTCCAACGCAGTTCCGTTATCTGCCAAGACGTGAACGTCCACACTAGCGAAAGCCGGGTGGTCTTCTGTAGGCGTTTCTGGGTGCCCCCCTTGGCAGCCATCTTTGAGGTGGCGCACAACCGGTTCAGGCGGTTCGATGGTGTAGCGGTCGAACACCGCTTGTGCGTCGCCATATGTCGTCGGATCCGGCGAGACGGGGCCGCTCGCGACTGCACCTAAATCGTTCCCGACAACATCGCTGAACACGAGCCCGATGACATCCGCTGGCGAGGCAGCGACCGCGAGACGGCCGCCCTTGATTGCTGAGAGATGTTTTCGAACCGTATTGATCTCTCCAATCGTCGCACCGGCCCTGAGAAGTGTCTCGGTGACTGCCTGTACGTCACTAAGAGTGAGTGTACCCGCTGGGGCAGGAAGGAGAGCGCTCCCCCCACCCGTCACGATACTGAGCACGAGATCGTCTGTCGTCGCGTCCGACGCGAGCTCCAATAGCTCGGCGGTCCCCGAAACGGCGGACCCATCTGGAATCGGGTGAGACCCCTCGACACAGCTGACCCTCGAGAGCGAAACAGGATCGTCTGTCACGACCAGTCCGTCGTCGATTCGGTCGGACAAGCACGTCTCGAGGGCCGCAGCGACGTGGCCAGCGGCGTTACCACCACCCAACACGAGCAGGCGGTCGTAGTCGTCGAGGTCGTAGTCGTGCTCACCGACGTGTAACGTGTTGTCTACTACCGAAACAGTCCGCTCGATAACCGACTGCGGGTGTGCAGCGCGAATCCCCGCCTCAAGGCAGTCGAGTACGAGTTTGTGTTCGGATGTAGCTGCAAGGGCAGCCCGATTTGCAAACATCAGTGGATACTCTCAACCAAGAACTCAAAAATGTACTGGCGTTTCGTGTCTCGTGTTGATGGATAGCTGCGCGACGTTGTCGTGTCTACACGAGACTATTCTCCTCCGCTCGGAGATAGTAACTTCATCTATCAATATTGAAAATAAATAACAATACAAACACTAGTTTTCAGGTATGGGCCAGTCACCCAGGAGATCGTAGTTTTCACCATATATCTCGAGACACCCTCAATAAACTATGTATGTCTCACATTTAATCAGCCATCTCAGCTATTTTCACCGTTATGTATTTCCCTATAGTGTTTCACATCGACAGTCGTCCCAGATAATCGAGCAAAAATAGATTACACTAGTGTTGGAGTATTGTATTAGTCTGTGTCAATTGGCCCGAGACAATACCGTGCTCGAAGAACGGTAGTAATCGACAAAAAGCACAAAACTATCGTGTGGCTCGTCTGCTCAGCACAGCAGAACGACAAACGATTTCAGTCCACGCCGAGCAGGTAGCGAAACCGTGAGTACGACACCGGACACGGCGGGCACGCGACGCGAGATACTGGGCATCGTCGTCGGCTTCTTCCTGCTTTCGACGGCGGCGGCGGCCTACGAAATCGCCCCGGCGAGCGTGCTGCCGGTGATTCAAGAGTCCCTCGGGCTGAGCGCGAGCGCGGCGGGGTGGCTCGTCAGCATCATGTACGCGACGGCGGTCGTCACGAGCGTCCCCATCGGCGTCGTCCTCGACCGCTTTTCGGTGCGCCGCGTGGTCGCGCTCGCGACCGTCGCCCTCGTCGTCGCCGGCGGGTGGGGCTGGTACGCGGCCACCGCCGGGGCGTACGGCTGGCTCCTCGTCTCACGGGTGCTCGGCGGGCTCGCGTACGTCACGTTCTGGAACGCGGGCGCGAACGTGGTCGGCAGCGCGGTCCCCCCGGAACAGCGCGCGACCGCGGTCGGCGTGTTCACCGCGAGCGCGCCCGTCGGCTTCGCCCTCGGACAGTTCGGGAGCCCGCTCATCGCGAACGTCGCCGGGTGGCCCGCGATTCTCCCGCTGTACGCCGCGGTCGCCGTCGTCGGCGTCGTGGTTTTCTTGCTCGCGACCCGCCGGCGCGTCCCCGGCGTCGACGCGCCCGCACCCGACCGGGCGGCGCTCCGCGAACTGTTCGGCAGCCGGGCGGTCTGGACCGTCTGCGCGCTCTGTTTTCTCGCCTACTCGCTGTACCTCTTCGTCAACACGTGGCTGCCGAGTTTCCTCGCCAGCGAGTTCGAAATCTCGCTGGCCGCGAGCGGCCTCTTGACCGCGCTGTTCCCCGCCATCGGCGCGGTCGCACGGTCGAGTAGCGGCGTGGTCACCGACCGCGTGTTCGGCGGTCGTCGCCGTCGCGTCATCGTCTCGTCGTTCGCCGTCGCCACGCCGGCGGTCGTCGCGTTCGCGTTCGTCTCGGAACTCAGCCTCGTCGTCGGCGCGGTCGTCGTCGTCGGCTTCGCCATCCAACTCGTGACGGGGCTCATCTTCTCGTACATCGCCGAACTCGTCGCCCCCGCGGTGCGGACCACGGCCGTCTCGCTCCTGACGAGCGTCGGCCTCCTGGGCGCGTTCGCCGCCCCCATCGCCGCCGGCGCGATTATCGACTACGCGGGATACGCGCCGGCGTTCGTCGCCGCCGGGGGCGTCGCCATCGCCGGCGTCCTGTTGGCGCTTCGAGCGCCGGAACCGAGCCGGGTGTGAGCCCACCGCCGTGTCGGCTCTATTGGGATATACCGCCGCTGATGGTTTGTCGAGACCGTGCTGAATACAGCGGGCGAGTCGGTCATCAGTCAGGCTATCAAATCGCCAATCCCAGCACGCAATTGGAGTGAACGGTAGTCTCACGAGAGTTAGAGTAGAAATAGGTTCTAACAGATTCTCGCAATCATTCGCCCTCGTCTGGACTGTCATCTATCTTGAGCTGTTCAACTGTTGATTCCGTTTTCGCAACGCGCTCCTCTAGTGCTGCCATTCGAGACTGGTAGTTTTCATAGGCAGATTTGAGTGGGAATCCGACGAATATTGTGCCGACGAGTCCGATAAAGAATCCGACCGGACCAAGCAGGAGGAAGCCAACAGCACCGACGAGAAATGAACCACCAACCATCAGGAGAGCGGTCCAGTCTATTTGACTCATATTTAATGTTGTCCTATTGATAGAAATAAACGTCCCGAAATCACAACGGATCCGCCGCGTCGTGCGTCCTCCCCACACCTGCCGCTCCCGTTCCCGCGACCATTTATATATTAACTATTCAGTTACTTTATGTATCTGTGCGTCAGACGACCACGTATGGCTCGCGCAGTCAACCCTGTTCGAACCGATTACTCGAACACCGAGATGAGCCTCATCGGGACGCTCCTCGTCGCTGGAATCTCGGTGCTCATGATACCGTTCGTACCGTTCATCCTCCTCGGTCTGGTGTGGAGAGCGCTCCATTAGGCGCGTTCCTCTCCCTCTAGGCCGCACGTCAGCACGTGTTTTTCCACCCGTTTGACGTCCGAGTCCGAACCCCCCGACGGGTGTCGGCGAAACGGGGTCGACGCCTCAGCTCCGAAGCGCGTCGACCGGGCGGTCGTTGGCGGCCTTCCACGCGGGGTAGACACCGCTCAGGACGCTCGCCACGACGGCGAATGCGAACCCGAACAGGAGGTACTGAGAGCTGCTCCAGTTGAACACGGCCATCGCGTCACCCGTGAGTAACTGGAACATGACCAGCCCGACCAGGAGCGACCCGAGCGCCCCGATCAACCCGCCGACAGCACCCATGAGGGCGGCCTCGGTCAGAATCATCCGGAGCACCTCACCACGGCGAATCCCGACGGCCCGGAGGACGCCGATTTCGCCGCGGCGTTCGACCGTGCTCATCAGCATCACGTTGAGGATGGCGACGCTCGCCACGACGAGCGAGATGGCACCGATAGCGAGCAGCGCGTAGTTGAGCGTGTTCAGGAACGTTTCGAGGCTGTCTAAGCTCCCGAACGTGCTCACGCGTAGCTCCTCGTCGTCTTCCTCGTTGAACTGGGAGTCGATCACGTCAGCGAGGGCCGTGGCCGCGTCGCTATTGCCGGCGACGACGGTCACGGTGTCGTAACCGTCCTGCTCAGAGAGCGCCGACATCGGCAACACGAGTTGGCCGCCACCGCCGCCGAAGCCACCCGACCCCTCGAGGAACCCGCTGATGCGGTATATCTGACCGTCGTACTCGACGGGGTCGCCGAGTTCGAGGTCGAGTGTCTCGGCGGTGCCGTTGCTGATGAGCGCCCCCGAAGCCAGCCGACTCGGTGCGTCGCCGTTCGTGAGGTTGTACAGCGCGGCCGCGTTCGTCACCCCCGTGACGCTCATCCGCGCCTCCTCGCCGTTTCGCGCGGTCAGCGTCGTCGAGTTCGACTTCTGTGGGACCACCTCCGCATCACTCACGATGTCTCGGAGCGTTTCGACCTGCGCTCGGGTGACGCCGTCGCTGGCGCTGTCCGCGCCGGAGGCAACCGTCACATCACCGCCGATAGAGCCGAGATCGGAGGTCGCCTGCTGTTGGAGTGCTGCACCCGCCATCCCGAGCGACGCAATGGAAATCACGCCGATGACGATGCCGAGTGCCGCCAGCACCGTTCGCGTTCGGTTGCGGCCGAGGTTGCGCCACGCCATGAGCGCGCTCGGATACCGCCACAGGTAATCGGCGATACTCACGGCTGAGCCACCTCTTGGATGACGCCGTCGACGATGCGGACGGTGGTGTCGGTGTAGTCGAGCATCTGGTCGTCGTGGGTGACCGCGACGATGGCGACGTTCTCGTCTTCCTTCAGCCGCGTCAGTTCTTCGAGAATCGTCTGACCGGTGTCCTGGTCGAGGTTCCCCGTGGGCTCGTCGGCCAAGAGGATATCCGGTTCGTTGATGAGCGACCGCGCGACCGCGACACGCTGTTGTTGGCCGCCGGACAACTGGTCGGGCGTGTGGTCTAAGCGGTCGCCGAGACCGACGCGACGGAGCAACTCAACCGCGCGGTCGTGCCTGTCTACCGAGGTGTTCCACATCGAGGGGAGTTCGACGTTCTCGACCGCCGTCAGCATGGGAAGCAGGTGGAAGTCCTGGAACACGAACCCGATTCCCGTCCGACGTTCTTCGGTGAGTTCGTCTTCGCTGAAGTCGGTCACGTCGCGGGCGTCAAGGTGGACGTGGCCCTCGGTGGGCGTATCGAGCAGTCCGATCATGTTGAGCATGGTACTCTTGCCCGAACCCGAAGGGCCGATGACGGTGACCATCTCGCCGCGGTCGGCGCTGAAGTCCACGCCCTTGAGCGCCTCAACCGTTTCCACACCACTCTGATAGCGCTTGATGACATCCTCGAGTTCGATGACGCTCATGACTGTTGTCGCCGCCAGTAGACACCAGCAGCACCGACCGCAACGGTGAGTGCGAGACCGAGCGCCGCCACGGAGAAACCGCTGCTGCCACCACCGGAACTACTGCTCGCGGCCGCATCGCCTTGCGCGGCCGACTCGCTCGATGCGAGGTCGACAGCGACCGTCCGGACGAACTGCTCACCGCCCGCAGAGTAGCGGATTTCGACGGGAAGGCTGTCGACTGAGCCGTTTGAACCCGTATCGGCAGTCAGTTCGAACGTGGCGAACTCGCTCGACTCGACGGTGCCGACGAAGTACTCGCCGTTCGGCGCGGCCGGGCTGACCCCGGCGGCGTCGCCGACGCTCATGAGCACGGAGTCTGCGTCACTGCTCCCGACGTTCGCGGCTTCGCCGCTCAGCGTGACGGTCGAACCGCTCCGCGTCGCTTCGATACCGGTCAGTTCGATGTTCGACAACTCGCGGGGGTTGTAGTCGATGGTCGTTTCGGTCGTGTGCGCGTTACCACCGGCGGTGTACGCGGCGACGATGGTTACCGCACCCGTGGGAATGTCGGTCCCGCTGAGTGCGAACGTCTGCGACGACTTGGGGTCGACGTCCGAGACGAGGGCGCGTTCAACCACCGTTCCGTCGACGACCGCCCGGAACTGAACGTCGGTGAGGCCGACGTTCCCATACTCTGTGAGCGTCGTCTGAATGACCGACGACCCGTTCGACTCGGCCACCGTCGCGGTGAGACCGGTGTCGATATCAGCGGTTTCGGCGGTCACCGCCTTCTCGACGGTCGCTGTCCGCGTTGCTCCGGTCGCGGTTTTGTACTGGACCGTGGCGCGGAGCGTGTGCTCACCGGCTTCGGGAAATGTCACGTTGTACGTGTAGTCGGCCTGCGAACCGGGCGCGAGCGAGGCGCTCACGCGCTTCGGGTCGTCCACATTCGCGTCGCCGCCGAGCGTGAGCTTGACGTTCGAAATCGCGTCGGTGTCACCGTTGGCGACGGTCACCCCGACGGAACGCTCGTCACTCGCGACGGGGTCAAGGGATTCGAACGAAATCGCGGCCTCGTCAGGGGTCTCGACGTCTACGTATATCGGGTAGCTCACCCGTGTGTATTCACCGCTTTGTCCTCTAACGGCCGCCTGAACAGTAAGCCGTTTTCTCCCCTCTTCGTCGAGGGTGACGCTCATGGGAACGCTCATCTCGCGTCCCGAGATGAGCGATCCGAGATCTTCAGCCCGCGCGTATTCGGCCCCGCTCGGATCGCGGAGATACACGTCGGTCACCTCGGCCGACTCGTCGCCGACGTTGCTCAGGTTGACGGTGACTTCGAACGGTTCGCCCGGTGCGGGGTCGCTCACGGACGCGTCGGCATCGATGGCGACTTGGGTCGCACCTGCCGTACTCGCGACGGCACCGACCGACGACGTGAGCAACAACAACGCGAACACAGCGGAGCAGAGTCGCTTCACCGAGACTCCACCTCGATTACGCTCCGGCGACGTGCGAGTCGTCGTCCACTCGATTGGCAGTGCAATACTCGAACATGGCCATCGGAGGCTGGCTGTCGTTTCACGAGAGAGCAAGCGGGAGATAGGTGATTAAACACCGACACAGATTTTCTGGGTCGGAAAGTTTGACCGGGTCACAGATGTCCGACTGCCGTCTCGCCCCGAGAGCATATAGGGCGACGCACGTTTTCTGGGCCAGAAAATCGACGCACCGATAAACATCACTCACGATGATATCCCGTTGTGTGTGAGGAGTCCGCATCGGAGGAAGTCTACCGCCTCCTCGACGACGAATACGCACGAACCATCCTCACGTCGACAGACACGACAGCGAAGTCCGCCAAAGAGCTTAGCGAAGTGTGCGACGCGTCGCTCCCGACGATTTACCGGCGCACCGAGCGCTTGATCGACTGCGGGCTTCTCGAAGAGCAGACCGAACTCGAAGGCGATGGACACCACTACAGCGTCTACAAAGCACGACTCAAGCGCCTCACGGTGGAATTAGAGAACAATGAACTCAAACTCACAATCGAAGAACGGGAGCCCGAAACGATGGCGGACCGCTTCACGCGAATCTGGGAGGAACTGTGATGCAACCGCTTCAGATTGACCTTCTTACGCTGCCGATACGCTACGTGACGCTGTTCGTCGCGTTCTTCGTCACAATCGTGATGGGTCTGTTTATCGTCTTCCAGGCCTACCACGGATACCGTCGGAACGCGAACCGACGAATGCTGTTTCTCGCGGTCGGCCTCGCGTTCGTCACCGTCATTCCACCGCTCATGTCGCTCGCCACCGCCTCGTTTGGGCTCCACGTCGACATCTACATGTTTTATCTGCCGCTCGGGACCGCGATAAGCCAAATCGTCGGACTGTCGTTTATCATCTACTCACTTGCGCTTCGGAGTGGGTCCTAGGGGTCAACCGAGTCCGAGACGCTTCCGACTTCCGTGTCGTTCGCACGCGCTTCAGAACCCGTCCAGCACCGGAGGCGACTCGGTCTCCGTCGTTCTCGGTTGTGAACCGTCCACGGAGTGGAGAGACTGTTCGTCTCAGGGAACATCATACCAAATATCATTGATGTAGTTATATATTTCATATTCTTGCTGTCATTTCTATCCACAGATACCTACTAATGAGAATTATGCGGCCCAGAACTGCTTATATACAGATATTATATTAGAGTTCCTTCCTCCACTCAGATAATCCCTAAACACACATGTTAGGGATTGGGAACGACTATTTCTACGTAATAGCTGGATTGCCTCTAAAGTGTCAGATAAGAGTTTATTGTTTGTTTTATCCAATTATTATATGTTCAGCTCTCGAAGCGAGAGACACAGGTCCCCACGAGGGCACTACCCCCCGCGGTCGAACTCGTCGACGTGAATGCAGGCGCCCTTGTTGCCGCCAGTCGCGCCCACCACGTCGCCAGGCGTCGAATCGGCCGCGAGCCCGGGCGGCCGTCTACTGATCGAGGTCGAAGTCGTTCTGGACGAGTTCGACGAGTCGTTCGATGGCCTGTTCACCGTCGCTGCCGTCGGCGGTGATGACGATTTCCTCGTCCGGGCCGACACCGAGCGAGAGGACGGCGATGCTACTTTTCGCATCTACTTCCGTCTCCCCGCCAGCTTTCCGCACGGAGATGTCCGTCTCGAACTTCGACGCCGTCTGGACGAACATCGACGCGGGGCGCGCGTGGAGACCGGTCTCGTGCTCTACGACTACTGTCGCTGATTTCGCTGCCATCCGTGCGCGCATTTCCCACGCCGGCACTAAGGCTTTTCCGCTAGGCGAGCGTTTTTGCCGGCGGACACGGACTAGACGCGTGCGATGTTCGCAAGCGCAGCGTATTCAGCGATAGCTACGAGGGACCGATGAGCGACCGCCGAATCTCGGGCGTCGGGGTGACGCCACTGCTCGGTGTCGGCACGGTCGTCCAGTACGATTCGACAGTCGACCTCGACGATGACGAACGGTTGGCGGCCGACCCCGAGACCGAACGTCGGCGGTTCGAAGAGGCACGGGAGACGGCGGCGGACGAACTCGCCCGCGAGCGGTCTCGGACGGCCGAGCGCGTCGGCGCGGAAGAAGCGGAGATATTCGATGCGCACCAGCAGTTCCTCGCCGATCCACAGATAACCGAGGGCGTCGAGACCGCACTCAAAGACGACGGCGTCACCGCCGAGCGCGCCGTCTCGCGGGCGTTCGAGGACCCAATCGCCACGTTCGAGGCCGCAGACGGGATGTTCGCCGAGCGCGCGGACGACCTCCGCGACGTCCGCGACCGACTGCTCCGCATCCTGCTCGACCGCGACCGGGTCGACCTCTCGGCGCTCCCCGAGGGAACGGTGCTCGTCGCAGAGCGACTCACCCCGAGCGATACCGCACAGCTAGACCCCGACGCCGTCGCCGGGTTCGTCACGGTCGAGGGAGGACGAACCTCCCACGCCGCCATCATGGCACGGTCGCTGGCGATTCCGGCGGTGGTCGGCGTCGGCACCGACGTGCTCGACCTTGCTGACGGCACGCGTCTCGTCGTCGACGGCACCACGGGCGACGTGACCGTCGACCCAGACGCCGACGCCGTCGCCGCGGCGCGGGAATCGAGCGGTGCGACGGTTCAGCACGACCCCGTCACGACGGCCGGTGGCCGGCACGTCGAAGTCGCCGCGAACGTCGGGACGCCGCGGGAAGCGGTGGCGGCCGCCGAACGCGGTGCGGACGGCGTCGGGCTCTTTCGAACAGAGTTCCTCTTTCTCGACCGGGAGACGCCGCCGAACGAAGACGAGCAGTACGAGGCACTCAGCGAGGTGTGCGAGACGTTCGCTGGGTCGCGCGTGGTCGTCCGAACGCTCGACATCGGGGGCGACAAGCCGATTCCGTACGTCGACTCCGACCCCGGTGACAACCCGTTTCTCGGCGTTCGCGGCGTCCGGTTCGCGCCGGGCGAGCGACCCGAACTGTTCGAAGAACACGTCCGCGCGATTCTGCGTGCGGCCGCCGGGCCGGCGCAGCTCGCCGTGATGTTCCCGCTGGTGTCGACAGTCACCGAACTCGACGCGCTTCTCGACGAAGTGAGCGCAATCGCCGCGGAACTGGACGAGGCGGGCGTCGACTACGCGGTTCCCGAACTCGGCGCGATGGTCGAGACGCCGGCGTCGGTCTTTCTCGCCCACGAGTTCGCCGACCGCCTCGACTTCCTCAGTATCGGGACGAACGACCTCACGCAGTACGTGATGGCTGCGGCCCGCGACGACGACCGCGTCGCCTCCTTACACGACCCGCTTCACCCGCCGGTCCTCCGCGCCATCGCGCGGACGGTCGAGGCCGCCCACGAAGGTGACGCCTGGGTCGGTATGTGCGGTGAGATGGCCGGCGACCCGGCCCTCACCGAACTGCTCGTCGGGCTCGGCCTCGACGAACTGAGCATGAGCGCCGTGACGGTTCCCGACGTGAAAGCGGGCGTCCAGGGCATCGACGACGAGTCGGCGGCGGCGCTCGCCGAGGCGGCCCTCCGCGCCGAGACCCGCGAGGACGTGCGAGCGCTCATCGACTGAGAACTGGAGTGGAGTACTGGCCGCTCACTCGTCGTGACGCGCCACTCCATGGCGTCTCGTCTTTTCAGCCGTCGAAATCGACACAGCGCTCGACGACGAGGTCGAGCAAGCCGTCGGCGTCGCGGCGCTTCGTCATCTCGGCGAACTCCTCGGCCTGAAAGAGTTTGGCGAGGTTCGAGAGGAACGACGAGTAGCCGTCGGTGTCGGTCACGAGGAGTAACACGACGACTTCGGCGGCGACGCGCTCGTCGGGGTTGTCCATGCTTCGGAACGCTATCGACTCGCCCGCGGGCGGCAGTCCGAGGAGCACGGCCTGTTCTGTGACGTGGTCGGGGTCGGCGTGGGGGATGGCGATGCCGAATCCCATCGTCGGAATATCGAGTCCCGTCGGGTAGTCGGCTTCGCGTGCCAGAAGGGCGTCGGCGTAGCTCTCGTCGGCCCAGCCTTGGTCGTAGGCGTACGCGCCAAGTTCCGTGAGGACCGCTTCGTCCGTCTCGCCAGTCAGTTCGAGGCTTTCGGTTCGCATCGATGAGTCGTACGCGGGTCTCCGAGAAAAGTGTTGGTACCGGTTCGCCGACGGTTCGGCGAAGCACGGTGTCTCGTCGCGGTCGGGCCGCGGACGTCAACGGGGAACTGCGCGGTTAGTCGTCGGAGCGACCCTCTGCGCCCGCCGTGTCGACAGTCGAGCCGATTTTGTTGGGCAGGAGGCCACCGCCCTTGCCGGTGTGACGACGTTCGACGGTCTCCTGCGCTTTCTCTTCGGACGCACCGGCGACCATGTACATCCGCTGGGGCCACGTCCGAAGTGCGACCCAGATGCCGAGGACGATGACGAGTCCGACCGCGAGGGCGACCGGTGCCGGGATGAGGGCCAGGATGCCCGTCGCGGGCGACCCCGCGTCAGCGACGGGCGACGTGATGAGCCCGCGGCCACCGAGGTCGAAGCCCGCGCTTCCCGCCGCCTGCGTCAGGAGGGGAGCCACCGCGGAAGAGATGTAGTGCAGCGGAATGAGCAGGATGGTCCCCGTGACGACCATCTTCACGATGTTGCCGTTCATGATGGGAACCATCAGCGCGAAGAAGAACGGGAACGTCGCCAGGTCGATTCCCCACAGGACGTCGTTGCCGGGGAGGATGATCGACATCACGATGGCGATGGGAACGATGAGCAGGCTGGACGCGATGACTGACTCGTGGCCGATCAGGATGGCCGAGTCGAGGCCGATCGCCATGTCGCGGTCTTCGAACCGCGAGGTCATGTAGTTCCGAATCGACTCCGAAAGCGGCGTCAGCCCCTCCATGAGGATGCCGACCATCATCGGGAGGATATGCATCACCGCAGCGAACGAGATGCCGGCGGTGAGGATGGCGTACCAGCTCTCGGCGACGAAGAGCGCGTTACTGTAGGCGGCGATACCGATGACGAGTCCGATAGCGAGACCGACGAAGATTGGTTCACCGAGGATGCCGAACCGGTCTTGAATCGCGTCGGGGTCGGCTTCGATGTTCCCGAGCGGCGTCTTATCCACCGCCCAGTGAATCGGAATCGCGGCGACGGCGTAGGGTGCCGAGGTCCCGTGCGGAATGGAGATGCCGGGCGTGTCGAACGTCTCTTCGACGGCCGGTTGCGTCCAGTCCGCGGCCACGAGGACGAACAGCCCCAGTGTCAGCCCGACTGCCACCGAGTACAGCCAGTTGTTCGTGCTCATGTAGACCAGCCCGCCGATGAAGGCGAAGTGCCAGTAGTTCCAGATGTCCACGTTGAGCGTGTAGGTGAAGCCGATAGCGAAGAGGACGAGGTTCATCGCCACGAACAGCGGAATCATCCAGACGCCGAGTTCCGCGATACCGAAGGCGATGGCTGCGGCGGCGGGCCAGCCGACGTCGACCGCCGGCAGCGTGATACCGGTCACCTCGACCATCTGTTGGGCCAGCGGACTGATGTTCTCACTGAACAGCCCGATGACGAGATTGATGCCGATGAAGCCGATGCCGATGAGGATGGACGAGCGCGCCGCCTTCAACACGTCCACCCGGAACGCGAGCGCGATGAGGAAGATGATTATCGGAAGGAGGACGCTCACGCCCAACGATTGGATTACGCTGTTGATAGAATTCAACAGGGAACTCACACCACTCTGTAAGAGTACTTCTGGTACTGCCATGCTATTAACTCACAACCCTGTCTCAGGATGAGAGTGATCCCACATAAACATTGCTATCGTTCGTGAAAAATCAGCGTCGGCGACGTATCAATCAGTCTTGGAGCGCCGCGACGATGTCGTCGAGGACCTCGTCTTGACCGATACCGGTCATGAACGCCGTCGTGTGGATGACCGGGATGTCGAACTTGTCTTTGTTGAGTTGCGTCGTGGTGACGATGAGGTCGAAGTTCCCCGAGGAGACCTTACCAGGAGCTTCCGTCGCCTTCGCCTTGGCAATGGTCCCGATGTCGAGACCACGCTCCGGGAGCTTCTCTTTCAACGCTTCCTTGACGACCGTCGACGTTGCGACCGATGTGCCACACACTACGAGGATGTTTTTCGTTGTCATTGACGTGTATTGCACATCATCGATGATCACTAAAAAGATTGCGCCGGTCTGACGCGCCGCAGTCACCGAGCGGAGCGAGACGGGGCGGCCCGCTGTCGGCGGTCGTCTCAGGGGAAACTCGCGGCGATGTCGCGGAGGAGCGACTCCGGGTCCGACGCGAGCGACACGGCCGACGCTGCACCGGTCGCATGGCCACCCTGTTCGAAGGCGAGGCGGACGTCCTCGGCGGTCGAGATGCCGCCGCCGACGAGGACGCGAGTGCGCGGGTTCTCCGTCTCGACCATCGACATGAAGTCGCGAACGCGGTCGGGGTGGGTCTGCGTGATCGCGCGGTCCGACGAGATGTCTTCGGGCATCTCGTATATCATCGAGTCGGGGTCGAACTCCGCGACCGCGCGACCCATCTCGATGCTGTCAACGCAGACGACCGAGTCGAGATCGAGGTCGCGGCAACGCTCGATTTTCCACACGAGGTCGGACAGCGTGTCGCGGTTCTCGGCGTGGTTGATGACGACGCCGTCGGCCCCCGCGTCCGCGACGGTCTCCGGGAGGATTTTCCCCATCCCGCGACCGGGCTCGACGGCGTCCATCGCGGGCGCGGTGACGGCGAGGTCAGTGTGTTCGGTTATCAGTCGGATGTCCGGCAGTTGGGGCGTCAACACGAAGCGCGCGTCGGTCTCCGCCTCTATCGTTTCGAGCATCCGCGCGAACGAGAGCGCGTCCTCGCCGCTCGTGTCCGGGTACACCTTGAAGTTGACCTGAAAGTGGGGGTACGGAAGGTTCATCAGTGGGTTTGAGGGGTGGTTCGGCGGGTCATAGCAACGTCTCCGCCTCTTCGATGGTCGCGCCCTCGTGGACGATAGCCGAGAGTGCGTCGATGATGGCGGCAGGGTCGTCTCGCTGCCAGACGTTGCGGCCGAACATCACGCCCTGCGAGCCGGCTTCGACGGCACCGTGGACCATCTCCAGTACCTCTCGGTCCGTCTCGACGGTGGGGCCACCGGCGATGTACGTCGGCACCGGCGCGTTGTCTACGATGCGCTCGAAGCCCGTGGGTGGATACGGCGTCTTCAGGATGTCCGCGCCGAGTTCGAAGCCCAGGCGGTTGGCGTTGGCGAGGTAATCGGTGTCGAACTCGTCGTCAGCGCGCTGCCCCCAGAGGGTCGGCTCGACGATGAGCGGAATCCCCGCGTCGTCGCAGCCCTCGGCCGCGGCCGCGACAAACTCGGCGTTCTCCTTCAGCACGTCGGGGTCCTCCCGGCCGAAGACGAGCGCGACCTTCGCGGCGTCGGCCACGTCGGCGCAGTCCTCGACGCTGAACACCTGAGAGTGGATTTCGGCGTTTTCGATATCGCCCGGCATCGTCGAGTCGTACAGGAGGTCGAGCGTGCCGATGGTGTGGACGTCGGCGGCGGCGATTCGGTCCTCGAAGCGCTTCAGGAAGGGAACGCTCGCCAGGATACCGTCGGGGCCGGCGTCCAACACCGTGTCGAGGAGCGCCGCGGGGTCCTCGAACCCCTCGAGGGAACCCCAATGGAGGCCGTGGTCGATAGCGACAGTCACCGATCGTCCGAGTGGTTGGTCCGTCATGGCTATTGTAGAATCGTCGTGGTAATCGTTCGCTCGCGCGGGCCGCACAGTTCGAAGAACATGACCTCCTCCCAGGTCCCGAGGTCGAGCTCTCCGTCGCGGAGGACGAGAAGGACCGGTCGCTTGATCATCGCGGAGATGAGATGCGCGTGAGCGTTCGGCTGCTCGCCCGCGGTGATGTGGTCGAGGTCGTGGTAGTAGCCCTCGTCCGGGGGGGCGATCTCCTTGAACTTGTCAATCATGTCGTCGAGGAGCTTCTCTTCGTACTCGTTGGTCGAGAGCGCCGCAGACGTGTGCGGCGTCGACACGTACACGAGTCCATCGGTCACGCCGAGGTCCTCGATGGTCGCTTCCACCTCGGGAGTGACGCTCAGAATCTCGAACCTGCTGTGGCTCTCGATGGAGAAGCTCTCTGTCTGTATCTCCATACACCGTAGCTCAGAGAGTGAGCGTAAATAGTTTTTGCCGACAGTTTTCCGAACACCGCACAGCGGCCCTTAGACACCAAATACCTCGGTTCCACGCTTCTTGCTCCGCCGTTCGAACGGTGTCGACGGTTCGCCCCGCTGTCTCGCCGAGTCGAACAGCTGTTCTACTCAATGGAACAAACTATTTAGGGTTGCCTCGACGACACGCAGTCATGACAGAGAACGCGCCCCACCGGGTCGAAACGAGTCGGAAGACGATTCGGGTGCTCGACGCGCTCCGAGAACACGGGTCAAGCAGCGTGACGTTCCTTGCTCGGGAACTCGATATGAACAAGAGCACGGTCCACAACCATCTCAGCACGCTCGAAGCCGAGAAGTTCGTCGTCCGCGACGGGACCGATTACGATCTGAGTCTCCGCCTGCTCGGATTCGGGGGGTACGTACAGCACCGCCACCCGCTGTATCAGGTGGCGAAGCGCGAGGTCCACCGATTGGCGTCCCAGACGGGCGAACTCGCGAACCTGATGGTCGAGGAGTACGGACAGGGAGTCTATCTCGCCTCCGAACAGGGTGAGCGGGCGGTCGATTTAGACATCTATCCCGGCCTCAGACGGCCGCTTCACGCCATCGGACTCGGAAAGGCGATACTGGCGCACCTCCCTCCCGAGCGCGTCGACGACATCATCGACGAACACGGCCTTCCCGCGGAAACCGACCAGACAATCACCGACAGAGCGGAACTCGACGCACAGTTGGCGACGGTCCGTGACCGGGGCTACGCCGTGGACAACGAGGAACTCATCCGAGGGCTCCGGTGCGTTGGCGCACCCATCATCGCAAAAGACGGGACCGTCCTGGGTGCAATCAGCGTCTCGCAGCCCGTCAGCCGCATGAATAACGAACGGTTCACCGACGAGGTTCCCGACATCGTCCAGAGCGCCGCCAACGTCATCGAACTCCACGCGAATCACTAGGGATTACATGTATATTTTTGTAATGCTCGTTTCGACTACGCTTGCAGGCCGCCGCCGGCCCTGACGATGCGGTTCAGACGGGGTGAACGGCTGTTCTTAGATACAGAATAGAGAGAATGCCGACGATAGTTCGTGTTTGTTCGTTTATCGCGCATATTTCGGTGTCAACTCTCGGAATGACAACGTCATCGAAACGGATGTCAATTGAACGTGCTCTCGACCAGATTGTATGCTAACACCCACCAAATGAACTCCGCTGCGGTCAGTCGGCCAAACTGCGCGCTCGGGCGCTCGACGGGTCACTACCCTCGGAAGGACTTAACTGCGTCCTACGTGACCCCGTGGTATGGAGAGCCCGCAACTAGTCGGCGTTCATCTCGGTACTGCGAGCGTGCACGTCGATGTGTACAGCACCGACGGCGAACGTCTCGCCGGCGATGAGGCGCCGGTCGCCGAGCAGACGACGCTCGCGTGGGAGCGAGCGCTCCACGAAGCGGCACCGGCGCTGCCACAGACCGGTATCGGCTCGGTTGCGAGTACGTCGGGGACGGCCGTACTCGTCGATAAGTACGGCGAGCCGGTGTTCCCACCGCAGATGTACTTCGATTCCGCGCCCGAACAGGCGTCGAAGCTCCGCGACCTCGACCTGTCCGGCCTCTCGATTAACCAGAACATCGCGTTTTCTCCGACCAGCCCCCTGCCGAAGATTCTGAAGCTTCGCGCGGAACACCCCGAAAAGTTCCAGCGAGTGGAGTGGATTCTCAGTCCGACGACGTGGCTGTTGTATCGGCTCCGGTTCGACGCGTCGACGCCGTGGCGCGACATCGAGACCGACTGGACGAACGCGTTGAAGTTCGGTGCCGACGTGACGACGCCCCTTCCCACGTGGTTCGAGTCGCTGTTCGAGACGCTCGACCTGCCTCGGTCGCTCTTTCCGGCGATTCGACCCCCGGGGTCGTTCATCGGTGTCGCCGACGGTCAGTTAGCCGAGCGGACCGACTTCGAGGGCATCAAACTCTTTCAGGGGCTCACCGACGGCAACGCGTCGGTGCTGGCGAACGGCGGCGTCAAACCGGGGGATTTCAGCATCACCTTCGGCGCGTCGAGCGTCGTCAAGTACGTCTCGGAATCCGTCTCACCGCATCCGGCGCTGTACTACCACCGTCATCCCATCGACGGCTATCTGCCCGGCGCGTCGTTCGACACCGGCAACCTCCTCCGGTGGTTCTTCGACCGCATCCTCAACTGTACGCCGGAGCGCGGGCTCGAACTTGCCCGACAAGTCCCGAGCGGCCACGGCTACGAGATGTTTCTCAAGGGCAACCGAAGCCCGTTTTTCGACGCCGACGTCGCGGGGTCGCTCCTCGGCCTCAACTACGATAACTCCCTGTCGACCGAGGAAGTCCACGGCCGACTGGCGCGCGGACTCATTACCGGCATCATCCTGACCGAGTGGACCTACATCTCGCTGGTGGAAGAACACTTCAACACTGACATCGACCGCGTGCTCGTCATCAACGACGGGACGCCGACGCTCGACGGCAACTACGACTGGTGGAACACGCTCCGCGCGTCGATATGGGACCGCCCGGTCGTCGAGATGGAACCGCGGACGACCGCCGGTGCGGTCATGGCCCCCGCGCTCATCACGTCGATTTACAGCGACGTCGAGACGGCAGCGGAAAACCTCCTCCGCGAGCGCGACGTTATCGAGCCCGACCCGTCGGTCGGTGCGGACTTCAATACCCAAAAAGAGACGTACTTCGACCGATGGCGAGACATCGCGGAGTTCTATCAACGGGAGTGACGCCGAGGGCGGCCGTTCGGTAGCCCGGACACCTCATCGCGGGCCAGTTGCGTCGTGCGCTCGATTCACAACGAGCGGGCGGAGTCGAGATGGCGAGCGACTCTGACCTTGGGGTGGCTACGTCCAGATTCCAAACGACAGTTCTGGCATATCTCAGTACATGTCAGATTCAACGAGTAGTTTCGTTCGGTGGGTTGTCGGGTGATTCTCAATATCTCGTAGTACCGAGCGAATATTGCGATATATCGCGTTTTGGGGGTTCGGTATCTCTCGAACGTACTAGATGATGGAATAGATTCGAAATCCCAGTATGTTCCACTCTCGGCCCCTCAAACATCTATATTCAGAAATTTTCAAAAATTCAAGTGGTACTACCTACTGTGTTGAACTATTGAGTTATAGTCAGTTATCTTTTATATCGTACTTCGAGGACAGGATACGGACGATGCCCCCGTCGATTGCTACCCCCCGCGGTCGAACTCGTCGTCGACCATCGCCAGCGCCCCGCCGGAGTTGAACAGCAGGCGGCTCACGACCACCCACGTCGGCACCGCGAGGACGACCAGCGCGACCGTGCTCGCGACGGGCGACAGCGGCGGCAACAGCCCGCGGTAGAACCACACGATGGCGAACGTCAGGACGATGCGGAGCATCGGTTTGACCGCGATGCTCATCTGTCGTCGTCACCCCCGCTCCGACCCCGGCCATCGGTCGCGAGCGTCGGTTCGGCGTCGAAGTTCTCGATGCTGAACCGCTCGTCGACGTCTTGCGCGGCGCTCGGGACGCCCGCACCGACTTCGAACTCGTCGACGTGGATGCAGGCGGCCTGGTGGCCGCCGGTGGCGCCCGCCACGTCGTCGAGCGTCGGGTCGACCGACGTGCACTCCTCGGTCGCCTCGGGACACCGCGGATTGAACGAACAACCGGACGGCGGGTCGAGCGGCGAGGGAACCTCGCCTTCGAGCACCTGCCGCTGGCGCGCCAGCTCCGGGACCGGCTGGGGAATCGCGCCCAACAGCGCCCGCGTGTAGGGGTGTTGGGGATTCGAAAACAGCTCGTCGGCGTCCGCGAGTTCGACGATTTCGCCGAGGTACATCACGGCGACGCGGTCGCAGACGTGGCGAATCACGCTGAGGTCGTGAGCGATGAACAGAAGCGTCAGGTCGAACTCCGCTTGGAGGTCCTCGAGCAGGTTGAGTATCTGCGCTTGAATCGACACGTCGAGCGCGGAGACGGGCTCGTCGGCGACGATGAAGTCGGGGTCGACCGCGAGCGCGCGGGCGATGCCGACCCGCTGGCGCTGGCCGCCGGAGAACTCGTGCGGGTAGCGGTTGGAGTACTGCGGCGGCAGGCCGACCGTCTCCATGAGTTCGTCCACGCGGGCGTCGCGTTCGCCCTCGTAGAGGCCGTGAATCTCCATCGGCTGTTTGATTATCTGGCCGACGGTCTTCCGGCGGTTGAGACTCGACGCGGGGTCCTGAAAGACGATTTGGATGCGCTTTCGCATCTCCGTCATCTCCCGGTCCGACAGCGCCGTCAGGTCGGTGCCGTCGTAGCTAACCGTCCCCTTCGTGGGTTCGTCCAGCCGGAGAACCGACCGCGCCGTCGTCGACTTGCCGGAGCCGGACTCGCCGACGAGTCCGAGCGTCTCGCCGCGCTCAATGTCGAACGAGACGCCGTTGACGGCCTTCACGGTCTCGTCGGCCCCGAGTAGGCGGTCGATGAAGCCGTCGTTCTGCGTGAAGTACTTGTGGAGCCCCGAGACGGACAACAGCGGGTCGTCGCTCATTGCGATGCACCTCCGTCGGTCGCGGGAGTCACAGGACTACCGCCGTCAGCTTGCACGCCTTCGGTTTCGATGGTCGACTTCGAGAGGTTGTAGCCGCGCGCGTGGAGACACGCGGCTTCCCGGCCGGGTTCGACTTCCCGGAGCTCGGGGTCGTACGACTCGCACTCGGCGGTCGCGTGCGGACACCGCGGGTGGAACGAACAGCCAGACGGCAGGTCCGTGAGGTTCGGCACGTCGCCTTTGACGGGCGTCAGCCGGTCGGTATCGTCGGTGAGCCGCGGAATCGACCGCATGAGGCCGCGGGTGTAGGGGTGTCGCGGGTTCTCGAAGAGGGCGTCCACCCCGGCGCGCTCGACGACGCGGCCGCCGTAGGCGACGGCGACGCGGTCGCAGGTCCCGGCGACGACGCCGAGGTCGTGCGTGATGAGGATGATGCTCATCCCGTACTTCTCCTGGAGTTTGTCGAGGACGTTGAATATCTGCGCCTCGATGGTCACGTCGAGCGCGGTGGTCGGTTCGTCGGCGATGAGCACGTCCGGCTCGCAGGAGATGGCCATCGCGAGCAGCGCGCGCTGGCGCATCCCGCCGGAGAACTGGTGCGGGTAGTTGTCCACGCGCGAGGTCGGCTCTGGGATGCCCACGTCGGCCATGAGTTCGATGGTCCGCTCGCGGGCCGTCGCGTCCGACACGTCCTGGTGGGTCTTGATGACCCGGCTAATCTGGTCGCCGACGGTGAACACGGGGTTGAGACTCGTCATCGGGTCTTGGAACATCATCGCGATGTCGTTGCCCCGAATCGACCGCATTTCGGCCTCGCTTTTTTCGAGCAGGTCGTCGCCGCGGTAGCGGACGCTCCCCCGCTCGATGCGACCGGGGCTGTCCACGAGTTGGAGCATCGACAGCGCGGTCACGGACTTGCCGGAGCCCGACTCGCCGACGATGCCGAGCGTCTCGCCCTCGTAGAGGTCGAACGACGAACCGTCGACGGCCTTGACGGTTCCCTCGTCGGTGTAGAACCGCGTGACGAGGTCGCGGATTTCGAGCACCGGCTGTTCGTCCGGTTCGGCGCTCATCGCTCGCCTCCGTCGTTTCGGGGGTCGAGCGCGTCGCGCAGGCCGTCACCGAGCAGGTTGAACCCGAGGATGGTGACGACGATGACGAGGCCGGGGAACACCGAGTACCACCACTCGCCGCTGTAGAGGTAGCCGCGGGCGTTCGACAGCATCAACCCGAGGCTCGCGTTCGGCGGCTGGATGCCCAGCCCGAGGAACGACAGCGCGGCGCTGGCGAGGACGGCCGTTCCCATGTAGAGCGTCCCTTGGACCACGACGGTCGGCAGGGTGTTGACGGCGATGTCCTTCACGAGGATGTGTCGGTCGCTCGCGCCGAGGGACTTCGCGGCGTCGACGTAGTCTTCTTCCATCTCTTTGAGGACCGACCCGCGCATGACGCGCGCGAAACTCGGGATGTAGACGACGCCGATGACGGCGATGACCTTCACGATGTTCGGGAGGGTGAACGAGCCGTACTCCGTGCTTCCGACCCCGAGCACGCCGAGCACCGCGATGGCGAGGATGAGGCTCGGGAAGGAAAACAGGATGTCCATGAAGCGCATGACGACCTCGTCGACCCAGGTGTTGCGGTAGTAGCCCGCAATCGCGCCGGCGGTCACGCCGAGCGCCATCGCGAAGCCGACGACGCCGAGCGAGACGGTCATCAGCGTCCGCAACCCGTAGATGATGCGCGAGAGGATGTCCCGACCGTGGTGGTCGGTGCCGAGGTAGGCCGTCGTCGTGCCGACGACCTCGCCGGCGTCGTTCTCGACGATCATCTCGGTGCCCATCGGCATCGGGTTGTGTTCGCCGTCCGGTGCCTCGAACTGCGTCGTCGGGTCGTGGGGGGCGAGAAACGGCGCGAACAGCGCGGTCAGGAGCATCGTGAGGATAATCGCGGTCCCCACGAGCGAGAGGGTGTTCTGGCGGAACTCCTTCCAGAACATCTCGAACTGACTGTGGTGCGTACCGGGGGCTTGCGCGGCCGGCACCGCCTCGTCCGTGTGGTCTGTCGTTGCCATGTTAGTTTCCATCGTGTCTGATGCGGGGGTCGAGGTAGGCGTACAGCACGTCCACCGCGAGGTTCGCGAAGACGAACACGCTCGCGATGAACAGGATGAGCGCCTGGATGATGCGGTAGTCGCGGCGGTCGATGGCCAGTATCAGGAGCTTGCCGATACCGGGGAGGTTGAACACCGTCTCGGTCAGAATCGCGCCGTTCATCAGTTGGCCGAGGCCGACGCCGATGACCGTCACGACGGGGATGAGCGCGTTCTTCGAGGCGTCCTTGAGGACGATTTCGCGCGCGCCGATGCCCATCGCGCGGGCGGTCTTGACGTAGTCCTGACTGAGCGTGTCCAGCATCTCCGAGCGCATCATCCGGGCGATGAGCGCGGAGTAGGCCGTCCCGAGCGTGATGACCGGGAGGAACAACTGCTGGAGATTCGCCACCGGGTCGACCCACGGCGGCGTCCAGCCGCCGGTCGCCCACGGGAACGAAAACTGCACCGCGAAGATCATGATGAGGATGATACCCAGCCAGAAGTCTGGAATCGAGATACCCGACAGCGCGGCGATGCGCGCGGCGTGGTCCGCGGGCTTGTCCTTCCGGACGGCGCTGATGATGCCCGCCGGGATGGCGATGAGGACCGCCGTAATCATGCTGAGAATCGACAGCTCGACCGTCAGCGGGATGCGCTCGACGATGATGTCGGTGACGGGCGTCCCCTGTTTGACCGTCCACGACACGCCGAAGTCGCCCTGTATCGCGTCGAACACCCACATGCCGTACTGGACGTACAGCGGGCGGTTGAGCCCCATCTCCAGTCGAATCTGCCTGACGAGCTCCTCGCTGCTGAGCGGGCCGAGCATCACCCGCACCGGACCGCCCGGCGCGAGGTGGACGAGCGCGAAGACGACGACGCTCACCCCGAGGAGGACGGGAACGCTCAACAGCAGGCGTTTGAGGACGAACCGGAACATGCTCACGGCCGAGTCACCTCCCGGGTCGCCGTCTGCGGTCGACGAGTCTGACGCGAACGCGTGTGCATCGGCTCCTCACTCACCCTTCGAGACGAAGCGGTAGTTGTCCTGGAACGTGCCCACGTCGTAGTCGTTGACGGCGTTGCGCCACGCTTCGAGCTTGTTCACGTAGGCGATGTCTATCTGGATGCCGTGTTCGACGAGGTACTCCTCCAGTTCCCAGACGATTTCCTTCTGTTCTTGTTCGTCCGTCGAGGCCTGTGCCTCGCGGAGCTTCGAGACGTACCACTCGTGACCGTTCGAGAAATCGCCCTCGGCGTCGTCGGGTGCGGCGGGGCCGCTCGGCGCGTAGATGTCTTCGAGGTCGTCGGATGGGTGGTGCCAGTTGTTGTGGTTGTGGTTGTTGTCGGCGTAGCCGGCGTCGAGCCACGACGTGGCGACCGGAATCGACTGCGCCCAGTCTTCCATCGCGGCGTGCCACGTGTCCGTGCTGTACACCTGGTTGAGGAGCGTGGACTTATCGACGGCGGTGACGCTGGCTTCGATGCCGATTTTCGACAGTTGGTTCTGGATGACGACGGCCTCGTCTTTGAACCACGAGCCCTTGGTGGCGATGATGTCCATCTCGAAGCCGTCGGGGTTGCCCGCGAGTTCGAGTTCTTTCTTGGCCTTCTCGGGGTCGTACATCTGCATCTCCTTGAGCTTCGGCGAGGTCCAGTCGCTGTCGGGGTACCACGGTCCCTTTTGGACCGCGCCCTGTCCGTAGAAAATCTCGTCGAGAATCTCCTCGCGGTCGATGCCGAACAGCACCGCGCGGCGGTTGTGCCGGTTGCTCATCGGGTTACCCTCGGACTCCATCATGTTCACGTACAGCACCTGCGTGAAGTTGCCGGGGACGGACTCGGTCGTGATGTCCGGCTGGCCGCTGAGGCTCTCGAAGTCCTTCGGGGGGACCTTGTCCGTCAGGTCGAGTTGGCCCGAACGGAGGTTTGCGAGGCGCGTGGAGTCCTCGCCGATGAAGTCGAACTTGAACTCGTCGACGGCGGGCGCGCCCTCCTTCCAGTAGTCCTCGTTCTTCTCGAGGAGGACGTGACTCCCGCTTTTCCACTCGACGAATTTGAACGCGCCGGTGCCCGCGCCGGAGGGGTCCTTCGTGAGGTCGGTCGCGAGGCCGCTCGGTCCCTTCCCGTCCGCGGTGTCGCCGCGGGAGCCCTCGGGGACGATACCTTCCAGCCCGCGCGTGAGCCACCAGTTGAGCGTCCCGAACGGCTGGGAGAGGTTGAGCCGGAGCGTCCGGTCACCGACGATCTCGGTGTCCTCGACGAACGGGAGGCGGCTCTTGACCGGCGACTTATTGTCGGGGTTAAGAATCCAGTCGACGGAGTACTTGAAGTCCTCGACGGTCACCTCGTCGCCGTTGTGGAACGTGATACCCTCGCGCAGCGTGTACTCGAAGGCCGTCCCACCGTCGACCGGGTCGGGAACCTCGGTCACGAGGCCGGGCTGGAGTTCGGAGTCGGGCGTCAGTTCGATGACCTCGTCGTAGATGAGGCCGCCGATGGTGCTGGTCGCGGTGTCCGTCCAGAGCGCGGGGTCGAAGTTCCACGGCTCCGCGGCGAGCGCGACGTTGACGCGGACGGTCTCGCCCGAGTCGCCCGACGAACCGCCGTCGGTGCTCCCGCCGCTCGTCTCGGTTCCGTCGGAGCCGCCGGAATCGCCGCCGGTACAGCCCGCAAACCCGGTTACGCCGACCGCGCTCGCGGCCGCAATAAATTGCCGTCTGTCCATGTTTATCTCGGTAATGTTGTCGTCTGCCATTGTTTTTCGGAGCTACGTACACACCCTTGTAGCGGTACGCGTGATACCTTAGCTCATGAAACACCGTTATTTATATCTTTGGCAACCCCTCACAATCTTGGTACTATATCTCAGTGGAGCCCGGCGAGATTGTGCTACCGCTTCCCAAACAGTTTAACGGGGTGGTTGCAATGTCGGCTTCATGGCGTACGCCAGCACGCTCTCCCTGCGAGAGTTACGACAGGACCTTCACGCCCACCCCGAGTCCGGGTGGAAGGAGTTCCGCACGACAGCCCTCATCGCCGCCGCGCTCGACGAACGCGAGTTCACACTCCACCTCGGCCCGGACGCCGTCGCCGAAGACGAGCGACTCGGCGTCCCCGACGACGACGCGGTCGCGGCCGCAATCGAGCGCGCACGCGAGGAAGGCGCACCCGAGGCCTACCTGGACCGGATGGGCGATATCACGGGGCTCGTCGCCGAGAAGACCTTCGGCGACGGGCCGACCGTCGGCGTCCGCGTCGACATGGACGCCCTCGAACGTACCGAATCGAGCGACGAGGCACACCGTCCCGCGAAACTGGGCTTCGCGAGCACGCACCCCAACGAGATGCACGCGTGCGGCCACGACGGCCACACCGCCATCGGCCTCGGCATCGCCCGCGACCTCGACGACGACGGCGGGTTCGACGGCACGCTTCGGCTGTTCTTCCAGCCGGCGGAGGAAGGCGGCCGCGGCGGCAAGCCGATGAGCGAGACCGACCTGCTCGCGGACATCGATTACTTCCTCGCGCTCCACCTCGGCCTCGGCAACCCCACGGGGACGGTCATCGCCGCCTACGAGAACCCGCTTTCGAACGCGAAACTCGACGCGACCTTCGAGGGCGCGCCGAGCCACGCGGGCAACGCGCCCAACGAGGGGCGCAACGCGCTGCACGCGGCGACCGCGGCTGTCCAGAATCTCTACGGAATTCCGCGCCACGCCGACGGTGCGACCCGCATCAACGTCGGGAAGTTCGAGTCCCCCAACCCGCAGAACATCATCGCAGAAGAGGCGCGTCTCCGCGTCGAGGTCCGCGGCAGGACCGCCGAACTCAACGACTACATGCTGGAAAAGGCCCGCCGCGTGCTCGACCACGCCGCGGGCATGCACGACGTGTCGGTCGAGACGGGGCTGTACGGGAAGACGTCGACGTTCACGGCCGACGACGAGATGGTCGAGGCCGTCCTCGCGTCGGCGGCCGACCTCGACGACGTGACCGAGACGGTCCCGCGACTCGACATCGGCGGCAGCGAGGACGCCTCCTACCTCATCCGACGCGTCCAAGAACACGGCGGGAAGGCGACCTACGTCGGCATCGGCGCGAGCAACGAGTTCGGCCACCACACCTCGCGGTTCGACATCGACGAAGACGCCCTCGACATCGGCGTCGACGTGGTGTGTCAGACGATTCGAACGCTTTAACGCGGCGACTCGACCCGGCTGTTCGACCCCGAGCAGCCGCGTCTCTCGCCCGTCGTCGCCGCCAGCGTCCCGTAGAATCTGCCACGAACACGCACAATTATTAGACATCGTTTGCGAGTTGAGCCGCATATGCAGGTCTCCCAGCAACGACTCCGCGAGGACATCGAAGCGAACGCCCGCTTCGGCGACATTGACGCGCCGGCAGGACGCGGCCGAACTGTCCTGACCGGAAGCGACGCCGACCGACGCGCCCGCGAATATTTCGTCGAGCGACTGCGCGACGCCGGCCTCTCGGTCCGCATCGACGCCGTGGGCAACGTCGCCGGGCGGTGGGTCCCAGCGGGAGCCGACCCCGACGCAGCCCCCGTCGCCGCCGGCAGTCACCTCGATTCGGTCCCCGAGGGCGGCATCTTCGACGGCCCGCTCGGCGTCTACGCGGCGCTCGAAGCGGTCCGAACGCTCCAAGAACGAGACGCCGACGTGAGCCTCGACCGGCCCATCGACGTCGTCTCGTTCACCGAAGAGGAGGGCGCGCGCTTCTCGCACGGCCTGCTCGGGTCGTCGGTGGCGACGGGGGCGCGCGACGCCGACGACGCGCTCGCGTTCCGCGACGCCGACGGCACGACCCTCGAAACCCACCTCGACGCTATCGACTTCCGCGGGACCGACACCATCGACGCCGCGGCGTGGGACGCGTGGGCCGAACTCCACATCGAACAGGGAACGGTGCTGGAGTCCGCGGGCGCGGGGGTCGGCGTCGTCGACGCCATCACCGGTATCACGACCTGCGCGGCTGACATCGTCGGCGAGGCAGACCACGCCGGCGCGACGCCGATGGACGAGCGCCGCGACGCGCTGGTCGCCGCCAGCGAGTTCGTCGTCGACTTCCGGGCCGCGGCCGACGACGTGGCGCAGAACCAGAGCGCCACCGCCGTGGGGACCGTCGGCCAGTTCGACGTGACCCCGAACGCCCGCAACATCGTCCCCGGCGAGGTCACGCTGCAGATGGACATCCGCGACGTGAACTACCGGGCGATGAACGCCATCGCGGAGCGAGCCGACGCCGCGCTCGCGCGCCTCGAAACCACCCACCCGGTCGAGACGAGCTTCGACCGCTATCGCGACCAGCGTCCGAGTCGGATGGCCGACGACTGCGTCGACGCCGCCCTCGACGCCGCCGCGACCGAGGATATCGACGCGAAACGGATGCACTCCGCGGCGATGCACGATACTGCAAATGTTGCCAGCGTCACCGATGCCGTACTCCTGTTCGCTCCGTCGGCGGACGGCCTCTCGCACAACCCGCGCGAATGGACCGACTGGGTGGACTGTGCGACCGCAGCGTCGGTTCTCGCGGGGACGCTCGCACGCCTCGCCGGCGCGTGAGTTGCGACCGGCGGCCTGCCCCGTTGTGAACTAGGTTCCCGCTTTCAGACATTTCACGGCCAGATTCGCGTCTCTGCCGCGATTCCGTCGCGGCCGCGGTGTCTGTCTCGATATGTGGCACGCGGCCCCGAACTGGACCGTCTCCCGCGCAGACGTTCGTATTCCGACGGTCTGGGGGCGCTCGAACGCGAACCACAGTTTTTCCGTGCCGCTTCGGTCGAAACGTCACCTCGTGGGTCATCGAGTTTACCCTGCGAAACCTGCAGCTATTCGCTCTGCTCCGCGGTGTTGTCATCAAATACAACGATTCTTCGAGTCGTGTGTGGTTCGACCGCGAAGAGCGTCGCCGAGCGTCCGGGTATCGAGGGAGATACCGATTCCACGCATCTGACAAGCGAAGTCGCGGGCGGCGGCCGTCGCTTCCGGTGTGTCTCGGGGGATACGCACATTCGCGCTCGCGCTGGGCGAGGGTGGTGGGCGGCTCCGGCTTCGAGTTGGGTTGACAATTATCGACCGAAACCGCCTTCGAGCGGCGGTCTCAACACCGATTGTCCGCATCACGTTTCGATTGCAAGATATTCGGAACAGCTATGACACCCGATAGACGTTCTCGTAGCATGCCCGAGAACCCCAACACCGATGCGCCGTCGCGGACCCTCAGCACGGTGGACACGGCGGTCAGCGTCGTCAGGGCGCTCGAGGAGTTGAACGGGGCGCGCGTCGCCGAGTTGGTCGACTACCTCGACCTCTCGAAGTCCACGGTGTACAACCATCTCGCGACCCTGCGGAAGAACAACCTCGTCGCCAAGGACGGCGACAGCTACCATCTCAGCCTCCAGTTCCTGCTTCTGGGCGAGTACGTGCGCAACCAGCAGATACTCTACCAAGTCGGCAAGGAGGAAGTCGAGGCGCTCGCGGAGAAGACCGGCGAGTACGCCCACCTCTCGACCGAACAGCACGGCCTGCGAATCAGCCTGCTCAAGGTGCGCGGCGAGCGCGCGGTCGGCAGCCAGTACCAGCGCTCGAAGATTCAGCGCCCGGACAACCTCCACGCGTCGTCGACCGGGAAGGCCATCCTCGCGTTCCTCCCGCGCAGTCGGGTGGAGGAAATCGTCGACCAACACGGCCTGCCGGCGAAGACCGAGGCGACGATCACCGACCGCGAGGCGCTGTTCGACGAACTCGACGCCATCCGCGAACGGGGGTACGCCTGCAACGACGAGGAGGAAATCGAAGGCCTCCGCGCCGTCGGCGCACCGATTCGAGACCGCAACGGCACCGTCCTCGGCGCGCTGAGCGTCTCCGGGCCGACGAGCCGAATCAAGGGCGAGCAGTTCCGCGACACCATCCCCGAGATGGTCACGAGCACGGCCAACATCATCGAGGTGAACATGAACATGGCGGCGCGGAGTTCGAACGCCGGGCGCTTCGATTGAACCGCCCACCCCCGACAGCCATGACACAGATATGCCCGTAATCTTTTGCGACATCTCATCCGGTTTCGGGTGCGGTGTCCGGCCGAGCGGTTCGGCGTTCTGACCGTCGTCCCGACCGTTTCACCGGGGGCCGTCCCGCAGCCGTCGTCGCTCGCTCGAAGCGAGCGAGAGCTGCCCCGTCAGTCCCGTCTCTCGTGGGTGAACGGAGTCTCCCCGATGTCGATACGCTCCAAAGTGATCGTCCGAATCTCCATGTCTTCGAAGACAGCACCCCATCCGCCAACGACGGCCGTTTCATCGCCCGTGTCGAGTGTGAGGTTCTTGTACGCCCCCAGGTCGGACAGCGCCAGCCGTGACGGCGGTCGCTCGTCTCCGTAGAACGAGATGTCGGCGACGCTCCCTTCGACAGTCGTCTCTCCGCCATCCGCAAGGTCGATGCCTTCGACGGTGACCCCGAGTTCGAACCCGCGTTCCCAAAGCGGGACGATATCTCGAATGAACTCTTCGATGGTAACGTAGGTGTACTGGTCTTCGGCGTCGAGGTAGACGGTCGGGTACAGGTTCCACAGACAGGTGAGGAAGAACCAGTGAAAGACAAACGGCAGGATACGGTCGTAGACGAGGACGCCGTAGTCTTCGTCGGAGCGGGTGTTCGGTCCGAAACACGTCCGGTTTCGGTCGATGACGACGAGGTACGGTCCCGGAATGGTACACACACGAAGTTCCGAGAGTACCCCACTCGGGTCGAACGCCGCGGGTGGTTCATCATCTTGGTCGATGTAGACGGCCGCACGGACGACGACACCTCGGTCACGGGCCTCTCGAAGCGCCGGAGAAAGCGACTGGAGTTGTTCGAACGACCCGGCGACCTCCACGACGGTTTCTGCGTCGTCGATGAGGTCCTGTGCGTTCTCGACTGCTGTCTCGACACGCTTGGTGACGCCGACTCTCGCGTCCATCCGCTCGGGAGTACGGTATCGCTCGCGGACCGCTTCGGCAGCATCGTGGAGGAGTTCACCCCTGGACTCTAGGTCCGCCATCGCCGCCTCCGGGTCACACGGTTGAACGTACAGTTTCTCTCGTTCGATCGTTTCGACGTATCCCTTCGATTCGAGGCTCCGGAGAACGTCGTACACTTGCGAGACGGGGACGGCGCTCTCACGGCCCACTTCGATAGCAGGCGAGACGCCCATCTCGAGGAGTGTGAGATAGGCGTCGGCTTGGTACGACGTGAGGTCCGCGTACTCGAGTGCGTTCGTCAGCGTTTCGCGGTCCATACCCGTACTCACACAATCGTTCACTATGAATACTTCGTTGATGTCCGACCTCGTATTCGTGGAGCCGTTTGCGTTCGACCAGTTCGTGGTAAGCCGCCTGTGTGGGGGAGTTCGACCGCTTCAAAACGACTGCCGTCGCTCGCGAACGACTCACCGTTCGGGTTCCACCAGAAACAGTTACTTTTCTGCCAACAATTTGGATGTCGTTGGTGGGCGATATACTACACCCGGGAGGCCGTCAGAGACACCGCCACCGAGATTCCGACTCACCCAGAGCCAGTCGAATGTACGGTGCCTGTCTCGAGGCACGATTCAACTGCTGAGTGGTTGTCCGAGTATCCCGTGTGGAACGCTGTGAACGGCGGGCACACCAAGCCATTACAGGCCTACGTCCGTAATAGATATGCCGCCTACGACCCGGATATACTCTACGATATGATAGCTGAGCCGGCGACACGGCTTCGTGTCCCTACCGAGCAGCGAATCAATTCGGTCGACATTCTCAGATACGCCGTTAGAAGCCGTCAATCAGGAGTTTGGGATGTCGTCATACTTATTTTTCATCGTCCTATACAGAAAATCTGCTTGTGTCTGATTTCTTAGTTTTCAAACCCAACTGAAACATAATCACGACTTATATGCCTTCTAAGCCCTGATTAAGGAGTCAGAGTGTTCTCGACAAACTTATGCTACGCTGATTTGTTTTCTCAATCTCTAATCAAAATGACCTGATATCCTGTATATGTGTGTTTCATGTGGCCGAATGTCAGACAATGGATGCCCGTAGAATACCGAACGATGGCCCGAACGGTCGTCGACGAGAGCCTCACGAAACGCGGGCGACGGCTCAACAGGAGACATTCCGTGTCCGTTCTCGCCGCGGCGTCGGGAGGGGGACACGTAGTGGCGGCGCTCTCTCCACGAAAAACCGCCAGGAAGACTATCGCCGCCGACAACCTCGCTCGGGGCGGGCTACGCAGTCTGCGACGAGGCCGGTCAGTCGGACTTCGGTTCGACGGTAATCGTGACAGCTTGCTCGCCGACACGAAGGGTGTACTCACCCGGAATCGCCGACACCCTCCCGGTTTCGTCGACGCGCCCGATCGATGCCGCATCGATGGGGACCGACACCGTCTCTGTGGCACCGGGGTCGAGCGAGACACGCTCGAACCCACAGAGTTCCCGGACCGGGGTTACGCGCGTTCCAGCCTGGTCGGTGACGTACACCTGTACGACGGTCGAACCGTGTCGGTCCCCGACGTTCTCCACGGGGAGTTCGACTGTCGTGGTCCCGTGGGGTGACATCCGCTCGTTCGTCACGGTCATCGAGCCGAACTCGAACGCAGTGTAACTCAGCCCGTGACCGAATTCGAAGAGTGGGTCGTACGACGGAAGATGCTCGTCGGGACCGATCGGTGTCGGGTGCGGAAAGTGATTGAACCGGGTTGGAAGGTGACTCGCGGACCGGGGGAACGAAATCGGTAATCGCCCGCCGGGGTCGCACGCCCCGAAGAGCGTCTCCGCGACGGCTTGGCCACCCATCGTCCCCGGGTAGTACGCCAGCAACAGCGAGGGGAGATTCGCTGCCATCCACTCCACGGCCAGCGGTCGACCCGTGACGAGGACACCAACGACAGGCGTCCCCGTCTCGTACAACGCTGTCACGAGGTCGCGCTGCGCATCGGGGAGTTCGAGCGTGGTTCGGTTCGGAAACTCGTCGGGAGCGGTACCGCTCTCCGCGGTCGGCCCGAACTCGTGGATATACCAGTTTTCCCCGACGGCGACCACCGCGATATCCGCATCCTTCGCCGCTTCGACTGCGGCGTCGATATCGACTGCTTCGGTTATCGTCGTCCCCTGCTCGTAGGTCACCGTCCCGTCACACGCGGATTCGATTCCGTCTTTGATTGAGATGACGTCGGTGCCCGCCTCGTCGGGGACACTCCAGCCACCGAGTTGGTGGATGGGGTTGTCCGCGTTCGGCCCAGCGACGAGGACGTCGGCAGCGGGGTCCAAGGGGAGCGTGTCGTCGTTCTGCAGGAGCGTCATCGACTTCCGCGCCGTCTCTAATGCCTCGGCACGGTGCGCCTCGGCACCAACGACGTCTCGCGCTTCGTTCGCATCGACGAACGCGTCTTCGAAGAGTCCGAGCCGGAATTTGAGGTCGAGGACGCGCCTGACGCTCTCGTCGAGCACGTGCTCTGCAACCGCACCCGCTTCGACGAGCGACGCGAGGTGGTCCGCGTGCGCGACCGCATCGACTGATGCGACATCGAGTCCAGCGTTGCGAGTCATCCGGACCGACTCACGGTGGTCGCTCGCGACGTGGTGGTCTTCGTGAAGCATCCGGACACCGTTCCAATCAGAGACGACGGTTCCATCGAATCCGAGTTTCCCTCGGAGAAGGTCCGTGAGATACTCGCGTGAGGCGTGTGCGGGTTTCCCGTCGATTGCGTTGTAGCAGGGCATAACGGACGCGACACCCTCGTCAATCGCGTCGAGGAACGACGGTAAGAAGACGTTTCGAAGGAGGTACGAAGACACTTCGACGGGGGCAGTATCTTCCCCCCGTGCGGGCTCGCTATAGGCCGGGAAGTGTTTCGCGGTTGCCGCCACGGAGTTGGAGTCGTCGAGGCCGTCGCCTTGGTATCCACGTACCATCGCACCTGCCATCCGGCCGCACAAAAATGGACTCTCGCCGAACGTCTCGAAGGTGCGACCCCACCGCGGCTCCCGAGCAACGTCGCACGTGGGCGAATAGTTCTGCTGTGCCCCCGACTTCCGGACTTCGGTTGCAGTGACCGCTGCTGCGCTCTCGACACCGTCTTCGTCCCACGTCGCCGCCATCCCGAGCCCGTTCGGGAACGCCGTCCCTTCGGCGACGTACGCGTGACCGTGGACAGCATCCACGTTGAACAACAGCGGGATGCCGAGTCGAGTCTTCGACAACGCGACTTCTTGAAGGTGGTTGACCGTCTCGACGACGTCGTCTATTCGAGAGTCGAGCGCTCCTGCCCATCCGAACGACGCAACAGCACCGACTGCGGATTCGACGATTTCGTCTTCGACGTCTTCGACCGATTTGAACTCCTCAAGTTGTCCCGCCCACGTGCCGACGAGTTGCCCGACTTTCTCTTCGACCGTCATTCGGTCGAGAAGGTCCTCGATGCGCTTCTCAGTCGGGAGAGTCTCATCTCTGTAAGGGGGATGCTTGCTTTCTGACTGCATACAGCGAAGAGAAGACCACTACTACTTATACATTTGCCAACGGGTGGCTAACGTCGCGCAGGGGTTGTGTTTCGCGACGAGCGCGAGACCGTGTCGTGCCCTCCGACGCCGACGTGTTCGGGCGGCGCTCTCGGGAGCGTTACAACAACGAACGACCGCACCTAACCAAATATTTATTAACAATGGGTATGGTTTGTTATCAGTACGCCATGTCAGACAGTACTGACCGCTTTAGCGACTTGATTAGCCGGCGCAGTTTCGTCGAACTAACCGGTACAACCGGAATCGCAGCCCTTGCGGGGTGTAGTGGTGCGTCCACCGGAGGGGGAACGACCGACGACGGTGGGTCCAACGGGGACGCGACCGGGTCCAACGGGGACGAGACAGACGGTGACGATTCCGAGACGAGTGGGACGACTGTCCTCGACAAGAAGATGGTCGGTGCCACGAACAACGGTGTCCCGACGAACCTCCACCTGAACCCGGAAGCGACACAGAACTACGACCCACGAGCGGGGAACTTCGTCTTCGAACGGTTCGCCGCCTACAACTTCTCGACCGGTGAGTTCGAGTTAGCCGCGCTCGACTCGTGGTCTATCGAGGGGCAGACGGTGACACTCACGCTCCGGGACGACCTGTTGTGGGATACCGGCGAGGACGTGACCGCGCGTGACGTCCTGACGCAGTTCCGCCTGATGAAGAAGATGAACACGTCGCTTTGGGACTTCACCGAGAGCGTCGAACGGGGCGACGACGACAAGACCGTCGTTCTCAACCTCAAACGACCATCCAACCCGGAGGTCATCAAACACACGCTCGCCAACGGGTCACTCCGACTGTTCGCGTACCATCCGACCTTCGAACAGTTCCTCGACAAAGAAGCCGAGGAGCTCCAGCAGTTCAAATACGAAGGAGACGTGGTCGCGAGCGGTCCCTTCTCGGTCGCGTCGAAGTCGAAGCAGTCGTGGGAACTCACGAGGAATCCCGAATACTACGGCGCTGACAACATCAACTTCGCGGGTATCTCGCTTCTCTCGCGGGGGGACAACACCGCACTCCAACAGGGCCTGATGGGCCGCGAACTCGACTTCGTCACGAGCCTCTTCGCGCCGCCGAAGATCGTCGGCAACTTCCCCGACTCCGTCGAAGAAGTGACCATCTCCGCGAAATGGGGGTACGGTGTCCTGTTCAATCACGACGACCCCGACTTCGGGAAGCGAAACGTCCGGCAGGCGGTCGCTCACGTCATCAACCGCCAGCAGGTCGTTGATAACGCAGGGCCGCGAACGAAAGCGCCCGCACCGAAGGTGACTGGCATCGCCCCGGACGACCAGGAGTCGTGGCTCGGTGACGCGTACGACTCCTTCGAGGGGTACGGCATGGCGGCGTCGCAGACGGACAAAGCCGCTGCGCTCCTCCGCGAGGCCGGCTACTCGAAGGAAGACGGCACGTGGACACACAGCAGCGGTCGAACCCTCGGTGGGACGTACTACACTCCCGCTGGCTGGACGGACTGGACCACGGCGACGAACACTGTCGTCGACCAGTTGAACGCGTTCGGCTTCGACTTCGAAATCAGCCAGAAGCCGACGGGAGATTTCTTCGGCGGCTACATCGAATCCAACTTCAAGATCGGCGCGTTCTACTGGATGCCCGGCGGTGCACGGTCGGCGTTCCCGTACTTCCCGCTCCGCTGGCAGCTCACTAACCCGGACATCGACGGCGGGCACAACTTCCCGGAGGGCGAACAGACTGTCCCCGGGATGGACGGCGGCGAGATGACTATCGACCCACTCTCGGTGGCACAGGAGATTTCGACCACGCAGGACCGAGCCACGACGGAGGAACTCATCAAGCGTGTCGCGTGGCACCACAACCAGAACCTTCCAATACTGGGGCTGGTCGCGAAGCTCGAACAGTCGTGGCTCACCACCGACGAGTGGGACATCCCGGCGGAAGGGAGCGACGACCGAGCAATCAAGTGGCCAAGCGAGTGGCTCCCACGCCAGGGACAGCTCATGGCCGAGCAATAATCGAAGTGGAGCAACGTAACCATGAGTAACTACTACGTCCGTCGGACGGCCAGGGTGTTCGCGACCATCTTCGCGGTCGCGACGCTCACGTTCGGGCTGATTCGCCTCCTTCCGGGCGGCCCCTTCACGCAGTTGCGCGCGCAACTGCTTCGGCAGGGCGTTCCGGCATCGGAGGTCGACGCCCGGATTTCGAACCTCCAGAACATCGACCCCAACGCGCCGCTCTGGCGGCAGTACCTGGACTACATGGGCGCCGTCGCTCAGGGGAACTTCGGCGAGTCGATCTCGCTGGGCGAACCGGTGGCGCAGATCATCGCCGAAGCGGTGCCGTGGACGGTGTTCGTCGTCCTGGTGTCGACGATTCTCATGTTCGCCGTCGGTATCTTCCTCGGGTCGTTACAGGCCTACTGGGAAGGCTCACGGTTCGACAAGGCGTTCAGTGGCCTCTCGATCGGCCTCATGTCCGTCCCCTTCTACGTCGTCGCCGTCATCTCACTGTACGTCTTCGCGTACCAGTGGGGATGGTTGCCGACGGCGGGAACGGTCGGGACCAACGTCGAGAAAGAACTGAGCGTCCCGTTCGTGCTCAGCGCGCTCGAACACAGTCTCTTGCCCATCTTCTCGTACACGCTGGGCGGGATCGGCGGGCAGGCGTTGGCCATGCGCGGGAACAGTATCCAGGTGCTCGGTAACGACTACGTCCGGGTCGCGAGACTCCGCGGACTCCCCGACCGCCGTATCGCGACTCGGTACGTGGCGAGGAACGCCATCCTTCCGATGTACACCGGGTTCCTGTTGCTCCTCGGATTCCGCCTGTCGGGGACCGTCATTCTGGAGCAGATATTCTCGTACACCGGACTCGGCTACTACATGTTCGCCGCGCTGAAGGCGAACGACTACCCGCTCATGATGGCGACGTTCCTCATCATCACCGTCGCGCTCATCGTCGGCGTCTATATCGCCGACCTGACCTACAGCAAGATCGACCCACGAATCAGTGCCGGAGGTTCTGATGAAGCGTACTGAGAGAGAAGAGTCCAGCGCAACGGAGTCCAGCGCAGTGGTTACCGACGGTGCCGGCGTCGACTGGCGGGGGTCGGCCTCGTCGTCGGTGACGGTGACTCGTGCGGAGCGACTTCGAGAGTTCTACGAGGAAACCGTCTTGAAACCGATGCTCGTCGCGTGGTCGGACAGCAGAACCCGACTCGGACTGCTCATCATCGGTTTCTACGTGTCGTTGGCGCTCGTGGCCGTCCTCGGTCTCTGGCGAGCGCCTTCGACGAGTCAGGCCCCTCGGTACCTGACGCTGTTCGAGAACATGCAGTACCCACTCGGGACGACTGCGTCGGGGACGGACCTCGCCGCACTCATCATCCACTCGACTCCAGACATCTTGCTGATGGTCACCTCGGGTGGACTCTGGGCGACCGGTATCGCCGTCCTCGTCGGGACCGTCGCTGGGTACAAGGGCGGTTCGGTCGGACGCGCGTTGATGTCGATATCGGACTTCGTCATGGCCATCCCCGGGCTCCCGCTGGTGATGATTCTCGCGATTACGTTCAATCCCAAGAACCCGATCCTGCTCGGAATCGTCATCAACATCAACTACTGGGCTGGCCTCGGCCGGTCGATCCATTCACAGGTGCTGACGATTCGGGAGAACAACTACGTCGAAGCCTCCCGGACGATGGGCGTGAGCACGCCGCGAATCATCCTGAAGGACGTGCTTCCGAACATCATGCCGTACGTGACGGTCAACTTCGTGTTCGCCGCGCGGTACGTCGTGTTCGCATCGATCGGACTGTTCTTCCTCGGCGTGTTGCCGTACTCCGACCAGAACTGGGGCGTCACCCTGAACTTCGCGTACAATGGTGGTGCCCTGTTCTCTTGGAGTGCCGCACACTGGCTTCTCGTCCCGATGGCCGCGATTATCGGCCTCTCGGTCGGACTCATCCTCCTCGGCCAGGGGATGGACCGCGTGTTCAACCCGCGCGTTCGGACTCGTCTGACGGGAGAATCAGCGTCGACCGCTTCGGCCGACGAGAAAGAGACCGGGATGACGGAGGTACTGTAGATGACTGCCAAACAGCGCGAAACGACGACCCCTACGACAGCTATGACGACAGACGACCCAATCATCGAGATCAACGACGCGGCCGTCACGTACGACGGCGGCGAGACGTTCGTGTTGGACCACGTGAGCATGTCGATCGAACGTGGCGAGATTCTCGGCATCGTGGGCGAGAGTGGAAGCGGCAAGTCGATGTTCGCCGACTCGATGCTGGACGCCATCCCCGACCCCGGGCGACTGTCCGGTGAGATACGCTACCACCGTGACGATGGGACCACAGTCGACGTGCTCGAACTCTCCGACGACGAACTTCGAGAGTTTCGGTGGGAGGAGGTGTCGATGGTCTTCCAGGGCGCGATGAGTTCGTTCAACCCGACGATGAAGATTGGCGGGCACTTCAGAGAGACGCTGAAGGCCCACGACGCCGATGTCACGTCGGGAATGGAGTTCGCCCGTGAACTCCTGTCTGACCTGTACCTCGACCCGGAGCGCGTGCTGACGTCGTACCCGCACGAACTCTCCGGCGGGATGCAGCAGCGGGCACTCATCGCCCTGTCGCTCGTTCTCGAACCCGAGGTGCTGGTGATGGACGAACCGACCGCCGCACTCGACCTCCTGATGCAGCGTTCGATTCTGACGCTCCTCGAGGACTTACAGGAAAAGTACGACCTGACGATGGTGTTCATCACCCACGACCTGCCGCTGGTCGCCGAACTCGCCGACCGGATGGCCGTCATGTACGCCTTCCAACTCATCGAGGTCGGCGACCGTGAGCAACTCATCGCGAATAGCGGGCACCCATACACGCGAGCGTTGCTCAATGCGACGCCCGACATCGAAGCGCCGCTCGAAGAGATGCGACCGATCGAGGGACAGAGTCCGGCACCCATCAACGTTCCACAGGGGTGCGCCTTCGCACCACGATGTCCACTTGCCACCGAAGAGTGCCGAGTTGAAGACCCGGCGTCCACGCAACTCGACGACGACCACGCCGTTGCCTGTCACTACGCTGAAGACGCACGAGACGAGATTGCGCTGCACTTCGACCGTTCCGAGGAGACCGTTCCGGTCTCGGGAGGTGATGGGTCGTGAGCCGTGTCGACGAATCGTCGACCGGGTTCGACCAGCACGACGAACCACTCATCTCACTCGAAAACGTCGAAGTCCACTTCGAAAAAGAGCAAGGACTGTCCGACCTCTTCGAGGAGCCAGACGTGGTCAAAGCGGTCGACGGCGTCTCGCTCGACATCGAGGAGAACGACGTCCTCGCACTCGTCGGGGAAAGCGGGTGTGGAAAGACCACCCTGGGCAAGACGACCATCGGGCTCCAGCGGCCGACGGGCGGGACAGTGACGTACAAGGGACAGGACATCTGGGCCGCCAAAGACGGCAACGGAGAGATACCGTTCGACGAGATTCGGTCGTCGCTCCAGATTATCCATCAGGACCCTGGGAGTTCGCTCAACCCCAATCGACGGATTCTGAACATCCTCGCAGAGCCGATTAAGCTCACTCACCCAGCGGTCGGGGCCAGCGAACGCCGCGAGCGGATTCACGCGCTTCTCGAGCGCGTCGGTATGAACCCCGCAGCAGACTTCGCAGACCGGTACCCACACCAGCTCAGCGGCGGGGAGAAACAGCGCGTGGCGCTCGCTCGCGCGCTCTTGATGAATCCCGACGTGATCCTCGCAGACGAGGCCATCAGCGCACTCGACGTCTCCTTACGGGTCGAAATGATGGACCTGATGCTCGATTTGCAGTCGGATTTCGACACCTCGTTCGTGTTCGTCTCGCACGACCTCTCGAACGCGCGGTACTTCGCGGAACACGGTGACGGTCGAATCGGTGTGATGTATCTCGGAAATCTGGTCGAAGTCGGTCCAGCAGAACAACTCATCGGCGACCCCAGTCACCCGTACACGAACGTCCTCCGCTGGGCGACGCCTAACTTGTCCCGACAGTCGGGTGAGGCTAGTGAGCCACCGATGCGGAAGATAGACATCCCAGACCCGGTCAACCCACCGAGCGGGTGCCGTTTCCACACGCGCTGTCCCGAAGCCCGTGAGGCGTGCCAAGAGGTAGTCCCACAACTCCAACAGTCCGGTGAGGCTGCCGGCCATCGCGTCGCCTGCTTCAGAGACGACCCGAACCACTCCTATTGGGATAGCGACCCGCTGACGGGGGAGGATGACTGATGTGAATGGGTGGTTGTCGCTTCCGCCTCACCCGCTGGTCACCGGTGCGAACCCGCCCTCCAATCTCGACCGAAACCGAGCCGATACCGTTCGAATCGGGAGCTTGATACTCTGTGCTTGATATGGAACCATATGGCACGCTTAGAGACGGTTGTCGACGTGATCTGCGACCAGCGTGACCGGTTTCCGCTGTTCGTCGCAATCGGCATCGTGATGGGGCTCCTGCTCGGGTTCTCGTTGTTGTATCTCGAACCGGGAACTGCCGCGTACGCGATCGCGCTCATCGACATTGGCCTCGTTGCAGTCACGGTGGTCGGATTTGGCGGCGGCTTTTGGCTCTGTACGAAGCGGTCCGTAGAGGAGTGATACGGTACTGGCGACGGCGATGAGCGCTCGGAGCGGACGAGCGGCCGGTCTCGCGAGAAACACGGAGTCAGCCGTGTATTGGAACTAGATATTCTCGTTTTATACCAAATTCAATATATTTAATTGTTGGCCTGATTCCTTCGAGGGTCTTCATCTGAAATAACAGCGTTCTGGGTGGTTCTCTCGTCAACGATACTCAACTTCGACAGCATAGTATTGATATTATCACACAATAATAATGGGTCGGTTGCTTCTTGGCGCTAAATTGGTTTGACGCCGTGAAGCTGCTCTGAGTACGTTCTACCTCCCCGAAAGAGGCACTTAATCACCCGTTTGACGCCATCCACGTCGTTGACCACCGGTATTGGGCTCAGTCCCGAACCTCCTGACCGACTCGATTCGACCACGTGAAGAGGATCTCCAAAAGAGCCCTTTTCACACGATTGAGTACCGTTTGACCGGGAATCCCCTCCTACGAGTGGATAGCACACGCCACAGACAATATTTTGATTACCATACAATTTTATGTGACTCGTACGGCCTCGGTAGTTAACTGACGAGCCCAGTTGGAGACGTTGTCGCCGAGTCCCTGAGTCACCTCAAGCAGACATAGAAATTTAATATTAACTTTGTTGATATTTTTCCAGCAGTCGGAACGGTCGGGTCCCATGGTAGCGAGCGCGTTGCTCGGTTCGGTGGGTGTCGGTGAGTCTGGCTCGTATCGGACCGCGACTCCGCCACCGCGTGAGTCGGACCGTCAGTCCAGTCGCGCTTCCAGCGACTCGACGAGCGAGTCGTTGCCGATGTAGACCGGGACGCGGTCGTGGATGCCGTCGGGCGTCCCCGAGAGGAGCGATTGCTCGCCGTCCGACGACCGCCCGCCCGCGCACTCGATGATGTAGCCGATGGGAAAGCCCTCGAACTGCTGTCGGAGTTTCCCGCTCGGTGCGTCGGTCTGTGCGGGGTACGCGAAGACGCCGCCGTAGTGGAGAATCTGGTTCACGTCACCGATCATCGACCCGCCGTAGCGGAGTTTCATCCCCTCGGTGCGCTCGGTCTCGCTGGCGAACGCCTCGAACTCGTCGAACCAGTGGTTGACGCGGCCGCCGAAACTGAAGATGGCGGGGTCGTCGGGCAGCGTCAACTCCTCGCGGAGCGGGCGCTTGATGCCCGATTCGAGGATGTACTCGCTGACGACGCCGTCGCGGGCGGCCACGAGCGTCGTCACCGGGCCGTAGAGGATGTAGCCAGCGGCGAGCAGGTTCTCGCCACCCGTGGGGAGCGGTTCGTCGTAGACGCTGTACAGCGTCCCCATCACGTTGTTCGGCTTCAGGTTCGTCGACCCGTCGAGCGGGTCGAGCGCGACGGACACGCCCTCGCCGATGTCGATGACGTCGGCGCGCTCCTCGCTGGCGTACTCGCCAACGCCGTCGAGGGGCCGGAGCCGCTTCAACAGCAGTTCGTCGGCGTAGGTGTCGGCTTCCAACTGGCGCTCGCCGCTCGGATTCGTGCCCTCCTCGTAGACGCGCCGGCCGGGCAGCCCCGCGCGAATCGACGGCGCGGCCGCACAGAGCGTCTCGACGACGGCGTCGACCACGTCGTCCTCCCGACTCGATTCGTCTGTCATGCGTTCGATACACCCTGCGGGGTCGCGGATGCGTCGAAGCGATTCGACGGGACGCCGACGGGCGGCGCGCGGACGGGCCTCGGAGTGGTCGTCATTACCTACAGATTCCGTGGACGGAGTATAGTTCTGTCCCCGAGCGTAAGCGTTGCACCGCGCCGACGACGGGGTTTGCGGCGGGTTTTCGGCTCGGGCGCTGTTGAAGTCCTCCGCTGGTGAAGGTTGTTGGACTCGTGCTGAATACAGGGTGCGAGTCGGCTATGAGTTCAGCACTCGATATGGGCAGAGCAAATCGCTACGTACACCCTCTATATTCAGCATACCTCACTACTCAATTCTCAATCATTTCAACAAGTCCAGAATTTCACAATCGGATATGCGAAAAGCCAAACATCGCTTCCCTGTACCATCAGTTAATGAGCGAGTCAAAAGACGCGGACGCGAGGCCAAAAATATCAGTTGCAGTTGTAGATAAGACGCACGCGAACGAGATTCCGGACAATATTGACTCTGAACTATATACGACAACAAGGCCTGAGTCATCGTTGGTTGAGTTTGCGGCTGACCCTGATGGGGAACTAGCAGAGGCACTCAGGCGAAACGGATTCGACGTCTGAGTTAATCCACTCGCACGCGCTACTGAACGGTTGGTTCAGCGTCGATACGATGGAATAAACGAAGGCTCCGTGAGAGATTACACCCTCTGTCTGTTGCACACTCCTTCTGACAGAACTTGACCGGTCATCGGTTGAAACTGGCGGCGTAGTGATACACCAGCGCCGGGTCAAGGAACATCAGGCATTCGGTAGAGAGAATAAATAGGTGAACAGAACAATCGAACTGCCAAACGTCAATGCTCCGTACAGAGGCAGAGACTTCCACGAGGGGGCTGGGCCGACCCAATTCGACACGAGAGTCCCGACTGCTGACAGTCCCAGAAGGCCGTACACGATTGGCATTCCTTCCATCGAGAGGTAGCCACCAATAACGTCCACAGCGATCGTTGTAGAAAGGAGTCCACAACAGACAGCGAGGATGCCAGCGGTGGCCCGTCGCGTAATCGTCAATCCCATACGAAGTTGTGACAATACTCTATAATAAATTCGTTGTCGCTCGGTGGAAACAGATTACCGAGCGGCGAACAGTCGTTCGAACACGACCGTCGGGAACCGCGGTTCGAGTCGGCTCGGCGGCCGGCCCTTCCGGTCGACGCGCTCCGCCGTGACCCGACGGGTGATGCCGTCTTCGGCGAGTTCGTAGAGGATCCGCTTGACCGTCGCCGCCGAGAGGTCGACCGACTTGGCGATGTGCTGACTCGTCGCCCGCACCGACTGCTGTTGGTCGGGTCGCAACGCGAGGAGTTCGTGAAGCACCTGCTGGCGGTTCTCCGGGAGCGCGAACACGCGGCCGAGCGAGACGCACGGGCGCGGCACCGCAGCGATTCCCGCGGCGGTGTCGGCCGCGGTGATGCTCTGGTGTCTGTTCCGAGTCGCCTCGTCGGCCGCGCCGAACAGCGCCGCGAGCGCGTCGTGGGCGTCGCCGTCGGCCCACTCGGCGATGTCGCGCGCGAGTCGGTGGTCGAGCGTCCGCTGGGACCCGGCCGACGACGCCCGGGTCATCAACACGTCGATGAGCACCTGACTCTGGTACGGTTCGAACTGAATCTCGCTGGCCGTGTAGTCGGTCAGCACCGTCTCGTCGGGCGACGAACGCCCGATGGCCAACCAACTGACCTTGCTCGGCAGTCCAGCACAGAGGTCGACGAACGCCTCGCCGTCGAGCGTCCCCGGCTCTTCGAGGTGGTCGACGGCGACGATGGCTCCCGTCTGCGGGCCGTCGAGCGTCGCTTTGAGCCGCGACTGGAGCGCCTCCGTCTTGATGCCTTGCTTCGGCACCGACTCGTCGACGAGCGCGGCGAGCACGGCGTGATAGAACGCGAACGCGCTCGTCGTCTCGCGCGCGTCGACGTAGACGAACCGCGGCGCGAACGTTGCCTGCACGCGGGTCGTCGTGTGAATGGCGGCGTTGTTGACGCTCGACACGCGGACGAGGCGGTCGAAAAGCGCCGTCACGACCGCCGACTTCCCCGACCCTTTGGGGCCGTAGACGTAGGCGTTCGGCGGGAGGTGGCCGTCGAACACCGGGTCGAGGTAGTCGAGTAATCGCTCCAACACCGGCCCGCAGTTCACCGGGTCGTCGATGTGCACGACCGGCGAGAGCGAATCGTAGTCGACGAGGAGGCGAGGCTCACCGTCACGGCGCTGCCGACGTTTGATCCTCGCTTCGATATCCATGTCGTGGATGATAGTTCCGAAATGGGAGGTATATCAGTTCTGACTGCTCACGGCAGCGGCACCGCGCCGGCCGTGGTGAAGACGCCCGCGATGGCGAGCAGGCCGAGGACGAACGTGGTCGTCACGATGGAGGCCGCGGGCGGGTCGAAGTGGGTGCTGCCGTGCGCGTAGAAGACGCGCTCGTACACCTCGCCGAGGACGCCGCCGAGGACGCCGAAGCCCGCACCGAGCACGAGCGCCACGGGGACGCTCGCGCCGTCGAGCATGGCCATGCTGGCGATGAACGTCGCCGGGAGGCTCATGTGGTGGGTGACCGGAATTTTCTCGACGCCGAGGTTCAAGAACAGCAGGCTCGTCGCGGAGATGCCGAACGGGATGAACAGGCTCCCCGTGCGCGCGAAGATGTACGCGCTGAGGATGCCAACGGCCATCCCGACGGCGGCAACGCCGCTCCACTTGTACTGGTGCGGGAGCCACGGCTCGACCGCGAGGCGGTACGAACCGCCGGTGGCAGTCCCACCGTCGGTCATCGCCTCGCGTTTTTTGCCCGTCTCGAACGGCGACACGTCGAGGAAGCCCTTGCCGCGGGGGGTTCCGACGAGTTCGTAGCCGAAGACGGCGCGGGCGAGCAGCGCGGTCAGGACGACGCCGACCGCGGGCGGGTCGAGCGGGAGCGCGAGGCCAGCAGAGGTCTGACGAATCGCCATCCCGATGACGCCGAAGACGCCGCCCACCGCGAGGATGTCCGGTCGGGTGCCGAGCGCGTACGCGATGTCCTTCGCGGGGTGGTAGTCGCCGTCGGCGGGCGCGGGCATACCGTCGTTCTTCGCGGCGTAGGCCGCGGCGGCGACGCCGCCCGCGAAGGCGACGTGGGGGCCGAAGACGGGGCCGAACGCCAGCGGGCCGACGATGCCGGCACCGTAGCCGCCCGCGGCGTCGGCGACGAGGCTACCGCCCCCGACGAACTCCGTGGAGACGACGTTGCCGGCCTCGCCGACGAGCACCATGATACCGGTGAAAATGAACGCCGGTAGCGCCCCGAGGGACGCGCCGAACATCCCGCCCGCGAACGAGGCGATGACGAGCACGAGGATGTCGATGGCTTCGAGGCCGAACACGATGGCCATCTCACTCGTCCCCCTCGGCTTCGTCTTCGCGCGCCCAGTCGAGCGAGCGGTCAACCGCGTCGTGCCAGCGGTCGTACATCTTGTCGACGCGCTCGGCGTCGGCTTCGGGCGAGAACTCTCGGTCGACCTGCCAGTTGTCGCGGAGTTCGTCCACGGTGTCCCAGTAGCCGACGGCGAGGCCGGCGGCGTACGCCGACCCGAGGGCGGTCGTCTCGTCGACCTCCGGCCGGGCGATGTCCGTCTGGATGATGTCGGACTGGAGCTGACAGAGGAAGTTGTTCTTGACCGCGCCGCCGTCGACGCGGAGCGCGTTCAGTTCGACGCCCGAGTCGGCCTCCATGGCCTCGGCCACGTCGCGGGTCTGGTAGGCGATGGATTCGAGCGTCGCGCGGACGAGATGCTCCTTCCGCGTGCCGCGGGTCATGCCGACGATGGTACCGCGGGCGCGGCCGTCCCAGTGGGGCGCGCCGAGGCCCGTGAACGCCGGGACCATGTAGACACCGTCCGTAGACTTCACGGAGCGAGCGAGCTCCGCCGTCTGGGCGGCGTTGTTGATGAGGTCGACGTCTTCGAGCCACTCGATGGCCGCGCCGGTGATGAAGATAGAGCCTTCGAGGGCGTACTGGACGGGCTCGCCGGAGAGTTGGAATCCGATGGTCGTCAGGAGGCCGTGGTCGGACGAGACCGCCTCGGTCCCGGTGTTCATGAGGTAGAACGAGCCGGTGCCGTAGGTGTTCTTCGCGTCGCCCTCGTCGAAGCAGGTCTGGCCGAACAGCGCGGCCTGCTGGTCGCCGAGCGCGCCCGCGACGGGGATTTCCGCGCCGAGGAAGCCGTCCGCGTCCGTGTGGCCGTAGAGGTCCTCGTCCGAGGACGGCCGGACCTCCGGAACCATCTCTTTGGGTACGTCGAACTCGGCGAGGAGGTCGTCGTCCCAGTCGAGCGCCTCGATGTCGTAGAGCATCGTCCGCGAGGCGTTCGACACGTCAGTGATGTGGTTGCCCGTCAGGTTGTAGATGAGCCACGCGTCGATGGTGCCCATCAGGAGTTCGCCCTCCTCCGCCCGACTACGGAGGTCGTCGCCGCGCGAACTCTGGAGCTTCAGCGGCTCCGCGTTGTCGAGAATCCACTCGACTTTCGTCGCCGAGAAGTAGGCGTCTGCTTCGAGGCCGGTCTTCTCGCGAATCCACTCGACTTTGTCTTCGGCCTGGAGCTCCTCGACGCGGTCGGTCGTCCGGCGGTCCTGCCAGACGAGCGCGTTGTGGACCGGCTTGCCCGTCTCGCGGTCCCAGACGATGGTCGTCTCGCGCTGGTTCGTGATGCCCAGCGCTTCGAGTTGCTCCGCGTCGAGGCCGGCGTCGGCCAGCCCGTCCGCGATGACCTGTTTCGTGTTCTCCCAGATTTCGAGGGGGTCGTGTTCGACCCAGCCCGGATTCGGGTAAATCTGCTCGTGTTTCTCGTAGGCGTTGCCGACGACCTGCCCGCTGTGATCGAAGATCATGAAGCGCGTTCCGGTCGTCCCCTGGTCGATCGAACCGACGTATGTGTCTACCATGTGTGTTCCGTGCCCTGCCCAATTTGTTATTGCTGGTGTGGTCTTACCAGTAAACAATATATTGAATCGTTATAAATATATCTCTCAGACTGATTTTCGTCGGTGACACTCGAGAAACGACTGTCGTTCGGGTGGGTACTCCGAGAACCCATAGACACTATAGAAGCGCGTTATTCCACGAATTCCCGGCCCATCCAGTGTTCATCCGAAAGCAACCGACGCTCGGCGACGAACGTATTCTTCACCGAGAACAATCACAGAATCAGTATGTTTACTAGCCATCCGCAGTGGGTAGTGTCGATTCGGTTCAGCTGTGCGAGCGAACGTGTTCGGGGTAATCGACTCGGTGGTCTCCCGCGAGGGACGATACGCATGGCAGACACCACCCTCGACGTGCGCGACCTTCCCCCGGTAGAGCGCCATCCGAAGATTCACGCCGCCTTCGACGACCTCGACGCCGGCGAGTCGCTGACGATTCTCAACGACCACGACCCCAAGCCGCTGTTCTACGAGATGCAGGCGGAAGTCGACGCCTTCGACGCCGACAACTACACCGTCGAACAGCGCGCCCCCGACGAGTTCGCGGCGACGTTCCCGAAGAAGTAGCGTCGCGGCCGCGGGTCGTGACCGCGCTTCCGACCCGCCACCCGCAGTTCTCCACCTCGACGAATATGTTCGGAGTCACCGGTAGGACTCCGCGCCGCGCTAGGTCGCGTATGAGCGCCATTCCCGCCGACATCGACACGGCTCGACAGCCACCGATGACGATTCCGCTCCGGCACTTCGTCGTCGCGCTCGGTCTCCTCGCGGCCGCGGTGGGCCTCCGGGTCGGCCTCGCCGTCGGCGTCGCTCCCGGTGCCGCCCGCCTCGCGCACGTCCACCTCCTCGTCGCGGGGTGGGTGTGCGTCACCATCATGGGCGCGATGACGCAGTTCGTCCCGGTCTGGTCCGGCGTCGACCTCTACTCCCGACGACTCGCGACCGCCCAACTGTGGGCCGTCGGCGTCGGTCTCGTCGGCCTCGCCGCGTGCTTCCTCCTCGGCGCGTTCGCGTGGCTCCCGGTCTTCGGTGCCGCCGCCCTCCTCGGCTTCTGGACGTTCGCTTACAACATCGCGCGCACGCTCTCTCGACTCGACGGGTTCGACGTGACCGAGCGCCATTTCGGCCTCGCAATCGGCGCGCTCGTGGTCGTCACCGCGCTCGGGTTCCTGCTCGCAGTCGACTTCACGCGGCCGCTTTTCGCCGGCGTCGGCGCGACCCACGGAACCGTCCGCGCGACCCACGTCACGCTCGCCGTCTTCGGGGTCGTCGTGACGACCGTCGTCGGCGCGCTCTACCAACTCGCGACGATGTTCACCCAGACGAAACTCCGCGGCGTCGACGTGTGGCTCCGCCGCGTCGAGGAAATCGGCTATCCGCTCGGCGTCGTCGCACTCGCCGGCGGGAGACTCGTCTCCGAGCCGACGCTCGCGCGGGTCGGCGGCGCACTCGTCGCTCTCTCGCTTCTCGGCGTCGCGGCGATTCTCGCCCGCCGCCTCGTCGAGTCGTCGGTCGACTGGACGCCCATGCTCACACGGTACGCCGTCGCGGCCGTCGCGCTCGCCGCCTGGGCCGTCCTGACGCTCCCCGCGTGGTTCGCAGACCCGCTGGCCGGGGACCGCTTGTTCGGCGCGTCGGGGGGCGACTCGCTGTTCCTCCTCGGGTTCGTCGGCTTCGTCGTGCTCGGGACGCTCTACCACGTCGTCCCCTTCATCATCTGGGTCCACCGCTACAGCGACCGCCTCGGCCTCGAACCCGTACCGATGCTCGACGACCTCTACAGCGACCGCCTCGCCCGCCTCGACTTCGCCCTCGTCGTCGCGGGCGTCACCGCCGTCGTCGCACACGGCCTCGTCGGACTCTCTCCGGCCGCTGAGACGTTGGGCTGGACGCTCATACTCGTCGGTGTCGCGGTGTTCGCCGCGAACCTCCTGCGGGTCATCTGGCTCCACAGCCCGCAGTCGCTGGTCGGCGGCGCAGTCGCGTCGGCCGCCGATGCGGACGACGGCGCGCACTGAGTCGGGTCGTCAGCGACGCGTCTCGCACTCCCTCACAGTCCGAAGAGTTCGGGAGCGAGGAAGAGAATCGCGAGCAGGCATGTCAGGACGAGAATCGCCGCAACGCGCAGGACGCCGGCTGCTCGTCGTCGGTGCTTCGGAAGCGATTCCGCGAGTCCGGACAGCGCAGTCCCGGCTATCATGAACAGCAGCCACCCGCCCGACAAAGACTGTTCCACGACCGCGTACTGCCAGTACAGACCCGAGAAGACGAGCGCGCCGCAGAGCTGGACGACTGGAAAGAGGCCGCCGGAGGGCTCGCTGAACACGGTTTCGTTCACAATGGAGGGCATCGAACGTGTCATCTCCCGCGACAGACAAAAGCGCCTGCATTCGCCACCCCGTTAGCCCTCGTTCTCACACTCAGACTCGCGCTCGCGCTCATTCGCTCCCGGTCGTGTCTCTCCCGAACAGGTTCGGCCGCAGGCTTACCGACGGCGCGGGCGACGACTCAGTCGTGATGCCAGAACACGCCGCGCTCGACGACCTTCCGGCACAGATGCACGCGCCCGTCTTCGAAACCGACAGACCGAAAACCGTCAGACTCCGCCTCGAGGCCGGCGACGAGGTGCCGGCGCACTCCCATCCCGGCTTCGACATCGTCTTCCACGTCGTCGACGGCCGGATGGAACTCGCGCTCGACAGCGAGACGCACGAGGTCGCGGCGGGGGAGTTGCTGCGGTTCGGCGGCGACCGCGACATCTCGCCGCGCGCGCCGGTTGATAGTAGCGCAGTGCTCGTGTTCGCGCCGGCTGACGACTGAACCGCGGGGTCACGACGAACGAAAAACGGACGCCTACTGTTTTTCGCCCGACAGCCGATTCAGCGCCGCCTCGAATCCCTCGGACAGCGACAGCGACTCCGGGTCCGACTCGTCGTCGCGCTCGTCCGTTGGCGTCCCGGCATCGGTGGTCGAGCCGTCCGTCTCCGCCTGCGCGTCGCCCGCGTCCATCGCGTCGAGTTCCGCGTTGATGGCGCCGGCCTGCTGGTGCATCGGCGCGACGCGGACCCGGACGCGGTCGTAGTCGTGGCGGTCGGCGAGGCCGTTCCACGCCCGGAACGCGCCGACGGTGAGCGTCTTCGACTGCGGGCAAAACGGCGTCGTCGGCGTGAACTCCGCGCGGAGGACCGACGGGTCGTCTCGGTCCTCCGCGTAGCGGAAGCCCGCGTTGGGGTGTCGTCGGTCGAGATTTAGTCGCGCGAGGTTGTAGCCGAACGTCACGTCGTAGACCCCGCGGTCTTCGAATAGTTCGCGGGCGACCCGGTGGACGGCGACGTGGTCGTCGCCGTCGAGGACGCGGTGACCGTCGAGGAAGGCGTCCGGGTCGGGCAGGTGCTCCGGGACGAACTGGTCGCTATCGTCGAAGCGGTCGGCCCGCGACCCGCCGCCGAACAGGGACGAAATGTCTGGCATAGTCCGAAATAGGGTCGCCACGGGCGTAGGCCCACCCCCGAACACGTTCACCACACTGTGCGGGGTGCCGGCGCTCCGGCTGGGTCGGAGCGGTCGACTACATACTGAACCGTCCACCCAGTCTCGAAGTGGCTTTATCTGCGGTCTACATCTACGGTACACCGCTTGCGGAACGATGAGTTCTAACCAATCGCTCGAAATTCTTGCCGTGGCTATTCTCTATCTGTGCGTGTTTGTGATGGTCGTCGGACCAGCTATCGAGTCGATACTCGGCTTTGAAACGCTCTCGATGGATGCCACAAGCGGCGTTGAACGCACATGGGACTTAGTCTCGAAACCACAGGGCTGGGTTCTCTGTCTCGGCTACGTCCCAGTTCATTTCGCGTACCTGTTCATCCGCGCACGACTCGCTGGCGAATCGGTTGACACCTACTGGGACTGACACGCCAAGATGTGTGAATACGCCCTCTACATCTTGCACGCACCTTCTGACAGACGTCGGGTGAGTCTCAGCAGGTGTGCTGAATCGAGTGCGCGCCTCGGTTGTGGGAAGGGAGCTACTGATGCGGACGAGCCACGCGTAGGACAAACAGCGAGGACGCGTCTCGGAACGCAGGTTACCGAAATATCGTCACGACAGAAGCTGCTTTGGACGCACTCATCTCCGATTTATTTGTCGCTGTATCCGGTCGCGAACGTCGTCCGCGGAGTCGTATATTTCGTTGTCGACCGAAGCGAGCACCTCGTCGAGGGGTTTCCACCCTCCTTGCGTTTCGACCTCGTAGTCGCCGTAGTTCTCGGCGAGTTGCTCCGTTGTGGTCGGATAGTCTTGAACTTCGAGTGCATCGTCGAGGTCCCCAAGTTCCTTCCCGGGTTTGGGTTCGTCGGCGCGGTCACGTGCCTCTTGGAGCGCTCGCTCGCGCTGGCGCTGTTCTTCGTTGGCCGCTTGCTTATCTCGTCCCTGTTTATCGTCTGGCATCCTTGGCTTCGCATTTTGAAAGCGAACGGCATAATGCTGTGGTCGGTTCTCGGTAGTCGCTTCCGACACACGGGTTCTGTCAGTCCCGGCGGGGTTCAACAGCGTCAGGTAGAAAACCGGTCAGTCCGGGGACTGCCGGCCGGTGCGATGGCGCTACTGCGGGTCAGGGTCGGGGTCGAATATCTCGGGGTCTTCCGGCCCTTCGGCGCGGACGACCGCCATACAGCCCTTGCGGACGACGCGGGACAGCGAGTGGTCGACGAGTTTGAAGTCGCCGGGGACGGGCGAACTCATCGTTGCGATGGTCGTGCTCCCCGGCGGCACTTGTCGCGTCTGGATGTGGGTCTGCGGGTCGGTCGTCAGCGACCCCTCGGGGTAGAGCGTCTCCCAGACGCTCCCGATGGGGTGGAAGCTACTGGAGAGGTTCGGCCCCCCGTCGACGAAGTACACCCGGACCGTCTCGTCGAGGCCGACCGTCGCGGCCGGCCCCCGACCGTTGGGCGTCCACGCGTACTTCTCGCCGTTCATGAGGACGTACGTCGGGTCCTCGTTCCGCATGGCCTCGTAGTCGAAGCTGTGTTGGCCCTCCTCGCCGGCGTCCTTGTCGGTGTAGAGTTCGTGCTGGCCGAGGTATATCTCGTGGTCGACCTCGGGCATCCCCTCCGGCGGTTCGACGAGGATGAGGCCGAACATCCCGGCGCTGATGTGCATGTCCATGTTCGGCACGGCGCAGTGGTAGATGTACGCGCCGGGGTAGGTGGCCTTGAACCGCAGGTGCGCCGTCTCGCCGGGGTTCGTCATCGTCGCTTCCGCGCCCCCGCCGGGGCCGGCGACCGCGTGGAAGTCGACGTTGTGCGGCATGGTGTTTTCCTCGGGGTTCTCGAACGTCACGTTCACCGTGTCGCCCTGCCGGACGCGGACGAGCGGGCCGGGAACCTGCCCGTTGTACGTCGTGTAGGTGAACGTCACACCGTCTTCGACCTCGGCTGTCACCTCCTCCGGCCGGAGCGTCACGTCGACTTCGGCGGGTTCGCGCCGGTCGATGGGACCGGGGATGTCCGTCGGGTCGGCCGCGACTTGGTCGACCAGATTCGTCGAACTCTGTTGTGTCGGTTCCTCCGTCTCGTCGAGCGACTGCGCGGCGGTCGGTGCGTCCGTCGCACAGCCGGCGAGCGAGGCGACGCCGCCGAGTCCGAGCCACTGGAGCGTCCGCCGCCGGGTCGTAGATAGCATCTGTGTCTCCCTCCAGTTGAATCGAGTGCCCGAACACGGGTATAAACGAACAATGGTTGTACGGTTGGGAGACGCACTCCGAACATCTTCGCGAGTCGTACCACGCCGCGAGACGCGAAGAAGCGCGGCCGCTTTCGAGCGCGTGAATCCCGAGAAGACGAACGGTCAGTTCAGTCGTCGCCGACGAAGCGGTCACGGCGGTACCGGCACTGCTCGCAGAAGAACTGCGCGAGTCCCGCTGGTTGTGTGCCGGTGAAGGCCATCTCGGAGCCGCAGTCAGGGCACCATTCGGAGTGGGTGGTATTCGTGTGGTCTGAACTCATACCACGTACAAACGCGTGAGGAGTTATTACATTAACGATTATGCCAAATTGCGCGCGATTGATACGTTTCGGGCCGCAGACGGGGCAACGCCGACGTTATCGAGGGGCACGCTGGAGGAGGATCGGTGACGGCGACGACTCAGGGTTCCCAAATCGCGGTGACGACGCCGTCGTCTCGCTCGGCGGAGCAGTAGGCGAACCCCCGGTCGTCGAGCTTCGGGTAGAGGAACTTCGGCTCGCGGTCGTTGAGCTGGACGAACACGGTGTCGCCGTCGAGTGCGGCGAGGCGGTTCATCGTCTCCGTGAGCGGTTCCGGCGGCGGCAGCTCCCGAACGTCGAGGAAGCTCACCGCTCGTTCGCTCGGTGCGTCGAGTCCGTCGAGGTACGCTTCGTGCTCCATACCGGTGTCGTGGGGCCGCCGGAGCAGGAAGTTCACCCCGAACGTGTTCGTCCCGTCGCCACCGGTCTTGCGGCCGAACGCGTTCGGGGTGTGGCTCACCTTTCACGCCCTCGAACCACCCGACCAGAGCCATGTCTCGACCGCCACACCTCGACACCGACACGGGCACGGGGAGCGACGCGGACGCGCCGCCGACGGCGACCGCCCCGCCGGACCCGTCGAGCATCGACACCTCGCGGCGGCCGTTCGTCCTCATCTGGGAGGTCACCCAGGCGTGCGACCTCGCGTGCGACCACTGCCGGGCGGACGCGACGCCGGCGCGACACCCCGACGAACTGACGACGGCGGAGGGAACGCGCCTGCTCGACCAGGCCCGCGAGTTCGGCCCCGGGCAGCTCGTCGTCCTCTCCGGCGGCGACCCGCTCGCCCGCTCGGACCTCGTCGACCTCGTCGAGTACGGGACCGACATGGGCCTCAGGATGACGCTCACGCCGAGCGGGACGTCGTCGCTGACGTCCGAGACGGTCGCCGCCCTCGCCGACGCGGGCGTCAAGCGCATGGCGCTCAGCCTCGACGGCGCGACCGCGGCGTCGCACGACGCCTTCCGAGGCGAAGACGGAAGCTTCGAGCAGACCGTCGCGGCCGCCCGCGCGGCCCGCGAGGCCGGGCTCCCGCTCCAGATAAACACGACCGTCTGCGCCGAAACGGTCGACGAGCTCCCCGCGCTCTGCGACCTCGTGGCCGACCTCGGCGCGGTCCTCTGGTCCGTGTTCTTCCTCGTCCCCGTCGGTCGGGGGCGCGTTCTCGACCCGATTTCCCCCGAACGCGCCGAGCGCGTCATGGAGTGGCTGACCGAGGTGAGCGAGGAAGCGCCCTTCGGCGTCAAGACGACCGAAGCGCCCCACTACCGCCGAGTCGCCATCCAGCGCCGGCGGGACGCGAGCGACGCGCCCCCGACCGACGGCATCGGCCGCCGACTCGGTATCACCGCCGGTGACGGCTTCGCCTTCGTCAGCCACACCGGAGAGCTGTTCCCGTCGGGCTTCCTCCCCGCGTCCGCCGGCTCGGTCCGCGACGGCGGACTCGTCGAGCGGTACCGCGAGAGCGACCTCTTTCGGTCGCTCCGGGACCGCGACGCCCTCCGCGGGAAGTGCGGCGCGTGCGAGTTCCGCCACGTCTGCGGCGGCAGTCGCTCGCGGGCCTACGCCCACACCGGCGACCCGCTGGCCAGCGACCCGCTCTGCGGGTACGTGCCCACCGACTACGACGGCCCGATACCCGGGACTCGGTCGGCGGGCGACTGACGCCTCGGGAAGTGGCAGCGCACGGGAAGCGACCCGAACACGTTCGGGACAACCGCTTGCATCCGTCGCCGCCGAGGTGTAGCTGATGACGCGCGACACAACCTTTACGAGACGGCGCTTTACGGCACTGACTGCGACGGCGGCGCTGTCGACGGCGCTCGCCGGCTGTTCCGGCTCCGGCGGTGACGCCGCGAACGCGGCCGCGGCGGACGGGGACGACGCGACGACCGCCGAATCGACCGCCGAGCCGACGACCGAATCCGGCGGCACGACCGGCGGCGACGACGGTTCCGGCGACGGGAGCGCTCCACAGTTCGACGGCTGGTTCGACAACGTCGACAACTACGACGGAGTGCTGGACAAGACGGGGAGTTCGACGGTGACGGTGACTGTTGGTGCGCAGGCCAACGGCGGGGCGTTCGGGTTCGGCCCGGCCGCCGTGCGGGTCTCGACGGGAACCACGGTCGTCTGGGAGTGGAACGGGAAGGGCGGGTCACACAACGTCGCCGCCGCCGACGGCGGGTTCGAATCGGAACTCGTCGGCGACAGCGGTCACACGTTCGAACACACCTTCGAGGAAGTCGGGACGTACAGATACGCCTGTACGCCCCACGAGACGCTCGGCATGAAGGGCGCGGTCGTCGTCGAGTAGCGTCCGGCCGCGCCGTTTTTCGGTCTGTTTCCGCCCGGAGTCGGCCGGTTCTCGACTGCCGCGAACTTCTTCTCCCGGTGCGACGAATCTCTCGCATGGGCCACCCGCTCCTCGCCGCCGCGCGCCGCCGCCCCTCGATGACGTTCGCCCTCGCGGGCGGCGCGTTCGCGCTCTGGTACGTTCTCGCCGACCCAGTGGTCGCGTTACTGACCGGCGGCGACCCTGCCGTCCCCTCCGGACCGATGGTGGTGCTCGTCGCCGGGGGCTTTCTCGGGGGCGGCCTGCTCGCCAGCCTGCTCTGGCGGCGACTCGGCGGGGCGAACTCCCGAGTCCGCGGCGCGCTCGTCGGCGGCCTCGTGGGATTGCTCGCGCTCCCGGTCCCGATGTACCTGCTCGAACTCGCGGTCGTCGTGATGGAGGGCAGTCCGTTCGAAGCGTCGGCCGGCGCGGGGCCGGTCTCGGCGCTCGTGGAGACCGTTATCCTGTTTCTCGTCGTCCCGCTGTTGCTCGGGGCGCTGGGCGTGATTGCGACCCTCGGCGGAACGGTCGTCGTCGGGGCCGCGACGGGGCTGGTACTCGCGTGGGAGTGAGTCGGGAGTCCACCGCCGGCATAAATCGGAAGAGGTGAATCAGTCGCTGGTGGCTCGTTGAATCCGCTTACTGGTGGGTGTACGGGACACGGACAACGGGTGTGTGCAGCGGGTTGGATTGACAGCCACGATAGTACAGCATCGAAGAAAACGTAACAATCGAAGCACAGATTATATATCTGAAGTACCCTTCGTCAGGTGTATGGAGTCCACTTCCTCCGCCAACTGCTGGCGTTGGCACGCGTCACGGGAAGTGGACAGTATCTCGGTGTAGGGTCTGACGGGCTTCACCCAACGATACCACCGCGATGCTCACTCGCTTCTTCGCTGTACCGCACTCCAAGTGACTACCCTATCAACACCACCAATGCCAGCAGAAGACAACTTCACCGTAACGCCCTACGCCGTCGAAGGCGACATCGACTACGACCGACTCCTCGACCGATTCGGAGCCGACCAACTCACCTCCGAACAGAAAACGCGATTCCCCGACCCCGGCCACCCGCTCGTCCGTCGAGACGTCTTCTACGCCCAACGAGATGTAGACTCGTTCCTTGATGCCGCAAACGATGGCGAACCCCATTCAATTGTGACCGGACGTGGCCCCTCCGGGCCGATGCATATCGGCCACATCTTCCCCTTTTACTTTGCAAAATATCTCCAAGAACAGACTGGGACACGCGTCTACATACCGTTCTCCGACGACGAGAAGTACGTTCTCAAGGACAAATCGCTGGACGAAATCAGCGACTACACTCGCCAGAATCTCCGTGACCTCCTTGCCGTCGGCTTCGACCCTGACCGCACTCGCATCATCGTTGATACAGCAGACGCCGACGTGGTGTACCCACTTGCTACTGCCTTTGCAAAGGAAGTGACCCAATCGACAGTCGACGCGACGTACGGAGAACCGGAGAATATCGGCCTGTCGTTCTACCCTGCCGTGCAAGCAACTCATCTGCTCCTTCCACAACTTGTCGAGGGACGCCACCCGACACTCGTTCCAATTGCAGTAGACCAAGACCCGCACGTACGCGTCTGTCGTGATATCGCCGCGAAGCAACGCTACGACGTGAGCAAGCCCGGGGCATTGCTTTCGAAGTTCCTCCCGAGTCTCGAAGGGCCGGGAAAGATGAGTTCGTCTGACGACGCCCCGAGTATCCTCCTTTCGGACGACCGAGAGACGGTCACCGATAAAATCCGGACGTACGCGTACTCAGGTGGACAGACGAGCATCGAGGAACATCGGGCGAAAGGTGGGAATCCAGAGGTTGACGTCCCCTATCTATTGTTGTACTACTTCTTTGAGGAGAGCGACGAGCGGGTTGAACAACTGGCAGCAGATTACCGTGAGGGCTCTCTATTGAGTGGTGAACTCAAGGCATTCGCGGCAGAGCGTATCGCGGATTTCCTCGAAACTCATCAAGCACGTCGGTCGGCCCTCGGTTCGCTGGAAGACGAGTTGTCTGCATATCGACTGACTGAAACCGAGCGGCAGGCTGCAAGAAGGCGGGTAGGATATCCCGATAACGAACTCTCACGACAGTAGGCATATCGTTTCACCGTTCCCCTACAGTAGTTGAGATCGACTGTCTCAATGCATACGGTTCTCAAATTACTTTGTGGTCGAGAGCGACTTCGTCAACAGAGTGATTATTGCTCCCGTCGGAAACTAATAGTGCGGTTTCACCGACTCGGTTGATTCGAGTCTGTTGTTCCTCTGAGATGACGGTCTAGCGCATCAGTAACCTCTTCACGCTCGTGATGGACCCAATGTGAAGCGTCAGGAAACATCCGTATCTGGCCGTCTTCACAGTAGTCGATGCTTCTTTCAGCCATTGAGGGTAGGAGGGCTATGTCATCTTCTCCCCAACAAATCAGCGTCTTCTGGGTAACGATGTCGCATGATGGGTGTTCCGACCGACGGAATCCACGATACCAATTAATCCTCGGCTCAATACCTGTATGCTGCCAAGCCGCCTTGTAGCGGTTAATCGTTTCTTCGTCGAATGTCCCTTCGTTCGAGGTTATTTCAAGCGAGTCAACCATATTGGCCATATCGTTCCGACGCAGCATCCACTCGGGGAGCTTCGGTACCTGATAGAACCAGACGTACCAGCTCCGGAGAATTTGTTCGAGGCTAGACCGTAAGGTCTCTCGATACACCGTGGGGTGTGGGACGTTTAAGATTCCGAGACGATTAACAACAGATGGATAACAGAGTGCGACGTTCCAAGCGACGAACCCGCCAAAGTCGTGCCCGACTACGTGGGCCGAGTCTCGGCCCTCGCTGTGAATCAATTCGCGCACGTCAGCGACTAATTCCGATTGCCGGTAGGCATCGACCTCATCAGGTGCGTCGCTCAGATTACAGCCTCGCTGATCCGGAACAACCACTCGAAAACCGGCCTCAACGAGCGAACGAATCTGATGACGCCAGCCGTACCAGAAATCGGGATGTCCGTGTAGAAGGACGACCAGAGGTGCGTCGGGATCGCCGGCGGTGACGACGTGTAACTGCACGCCATTGATGTCACGATAGGTCGATTCGACATCGTGCCCACTGAGCAACGATGCATCAGTCGTTGTAACCGTCTCTGTGGCCATGGGTCTGGGTTTCGTCGTCGGCATCGTGCTCTCGTGGGAGGACATACGCGACAAAGCTGAATACGAGAACTGCCGCACCAATGTGGCTCCTTATATCTCCTGAAGCTTCTGGCTACTGTACGGCGGGAATCTCACTGACGCTACGATTCGTGAGCGAAGATCAGAATCAGTGAACGAGCTCGCTGAACACGCGTTCTTCGGCTTTCCGAAGGTGCTCACCGACTGTTCCGGGAGAAATCCCAACGATGTCGCCGATGTCTTCGAGTGACGCTTCGCGGGGCTCACGATAATATCCTAGATCAACTGCTGCCTCAAGCACTTCCTCCTGCCTCGGTGTAATCATTCTATTGAGCGATGATTTATCAGTCTTATAATCTCCCAGTCCAAGGACCTCGAATGTGAGTTGATCCATTTTCCTGGCGTATTCGTATAACTGACTGAACGTTTCGTCAGTTCCCAGGTAAGTGATTTTAAGGTGATTCTCGGACGTGAAGTGAATCGGGGTCTCTATCACCAGCAGTGATTCCTGTTGCAGTTGAAGAGATCGGCGAACCGCTTCTGTCGGTTCGAATTGGCTCACAGCCATCCATCGGTCTTCACCCGCAGTAAGATAACTAGTGACATGAGACGAATCCTCCATAATCTGTTTGTATCGTTTCTTACTGCCGCTTGCCTCGGCAAACAGGAGGACAGTATCATCATCAAGAAGCTCAAGATGATGGATAGCCCGCCGCCTGATCGACGGGTCATCCGCCAGTTCCTCTCCGAGTGGATGGAATGCCGCCCCTCCATCTGGTTTGACTAAGGCAGTAAGGTATCTCATAGCGTCAACCAAAACTGCGCGCAGTAAAATACCTCTGTAATCGAGGTTTAAACCTCCTACTGGTGAGGTAGCGTGGCTACGGGACCCTACCGAGACCTAACAGCCGAAGGACGATGCAACAGCAACAGTTCTTGACCGTCAACCCACTCGTGGACGAACCGGTCACAACCCTCCCCGGGATGTCATCGTCAACCGTGGCTCACACGAGAACACCCCCGCACTCGTGATTCGAGCCGATCACGTCCAGAAGGCACTCTCGGCGCTTCGCTCGGAAATTGGGTCTGGTTGGATGTGTGATAAGAATAGCCGCCTGGAGAGCTATCTGGGGAAGTGTCCGCTGACCGAATCGGTGAAATTCACGCATCACAGCTCTGCTAAATCGGTTTTAGTCTCAACACACCTTCCCCTAAATTGGCGGAAGCGACTGGGGAGTGCTTCTGCATAACCAGAACAAACTGACCAACTCGGCTCGCCATTCACCACGACCGTAACAAGTGAGCAGAAAAGAAGCGATTCGACAGCGCTCGCCCGTTAGTCGTCGCCCAGGATGCCCTCGGCGACGGCCATGTCCTCGACGCTCGGGTCGTCGGCGGACTGCCGGAGGACGAACCGCTTTCTGACGAGGTCAGCCGCGTAGATGACCGTCCCGAGGATGATGAGGGAGTCGCCGGGGAGCCGCGCCCAGAACAGCGTCTGAATCAGCGGCTGGTCGTAGAAGGCGACGCTCCGGGCGGCGGCGTAGCTCCCGGTGAACGCCGTCTCCAACTGGAGGAAGCCGACCGGGAGGACGGAGACGAACACCATCAACACGAGGCCGACGTTCCAACACCAGAAGGCGGCGTGCAGCCACGAGCCGTCCCAGCGCTCGGCGTCGATGGAGAGCTGGAGCATGTAGGTGACCATGCCGAGCGCGAGGAAACCGAACGCGCCGAACATCGCGGCGTGGGCGTGACCGACCGTCAGGTACGTCCCGTGCTCGTAGTAGTTGATGAGCGGGAGGTTGATGAAGAAGCCGAGCACGCCCGCGCCGACGAAGTTCCAGACGCCGCTGGCGACGATAAACATGAACGGCAGACGGTACGGGAACGACTCGCCCGACATCGCCCGGTACTGCCCGAGCGCCTCGTAGAGGATGAACACCAGCGGGATGAGTTCGAGCGTCGAGAAGACGCTCCCGATGGGCACCCACATGTCGGGCATGCCGACCCACCAGTAGTGGTGCGAGACGCCGATGATGCCCGTCCCCATGACGAGCAGCGCCTGGAGCATGACTGCCTTCTCGGCGCTCCGGCGCGACAGGAGGTTCATCGACACCAGCGTCAGGCCGACGATGGCGACGATGAAGAACTCGAAGGCCCCCTCGACCCACATGTGGACGACCCACCAGCGCCAGAACTCCGTGACGGCGATGTTCGTCTCGGGGGTAAAGAGGAAGCCCGCGGTGAACAAGAGGGCGATAGAGCCGCCAGCGTACAGAATCATGTGCGCCAGCCCGTACGGCGGTTCCTTGTCGAGAAGCGGCTTCAGCCCGCGAACCGCCAACCCCGCCCAGATGAGGAAGCCGGCGAGGATGCCGAACTGCCAGAGCTTGCCGACTTCGAGGTATTCGAGCCCCTCGTTGCCGAGAATCCACCACAGCGAGCCGTCGATGTAGCCGTTCGCGCCCAGCCAGATGCCCGACAGGCCGCCGACCACGACGACGACGATAGCGCCGAGGAGGACGTTGATGTACGTCGACTGCTTCGGCGGTTCGTAGCCGGTCAAAAGCGGCGGGAGGAACAGCCCCGCGCCGAGCCACGTCGCGGCGATCCAGAGGATGCCGAGGTCGATGTGCCACGTCTTGGCGATGGCGAACGGGAGCAGTTGCAAGATGGGCACGCCGAATATCGACTCGATGCCGAAGAAGCCGGCGCGCTCGATGTAGAAGTGCGCGAGCAGGCCGCCCAACAGCACCTGCGCCAAGAACAACCCGGCGGCCACCGGGACGAACCGGAGCGCCGCCCGCTGGCTCGGGAAGACGCTCACGTCGCCCGGTTCGGGCACCGTGATGTCCTCGGCCGACGGCTCGGGGAGTTCGACCGACTTGTACAGCCAGATGCCGAGACCCGCGCCCGCGACGAGAAGCACCATGGCGATGACGCTCCACGTCATCGAGGCGGCGGTGGCGTCGTTGCCCGCGCCGGGCTGGTACGGCCAGTCGTTCGTGTACGAGTGAGTGCCGTCAGGGCGGTCGGTGTGGGAGAACCACGCCGTCCACATGGCGAAGTCCGCGAACGCCTGCGCCTCCTCCTCGGAGTCGATCATGTTCGTGGGGACGCCGCGCTCGTGGTCGCCCTCGTGGTAGCGCTCGACGTACTCCTGGCGCACCTGCTCGTGGGCGTAGACCTCGGCCGCGGTGTACCGAATCGCGCCGCCCTCGTAGCTGTCGTCGAGGTCGGATTTCACCACGTCGGCGACGGCGGCCTGGTCGGCGGAGTCGAGTTGGTCGTAGGGGTCACCGTACCGCTCTTGGGCGTAGTAGTTCCGCATGAACTGGACTTTCAAGTCCAGCGCGTCGGCGGTGTAGTCCGCGCCGTAGTACGCGCCGTTGCCCAGTATCGACCCGTGGTTCATCAGGCCGTCTTTCTGGAACACGGTCTTGCCCTCTCGAATCACGTCGCCGCTGACGACGACGTCTCCGTCGGGTCCGACCACCTCGTCGGGAATCGGCGGGGCCTCCTGGTAGGCGAACCAGGCGCCCGCGCCCATCACGACGAGGTTGAAGACGAACACGACGACGATTGCCTTCGCGATGGTCTTGCGTTGAAGCTCCATACAGGTCGTGGTTCACACGCCTGCTATAGGCTACACGCGGCGCTTCCCGACCTCGCACAGCCCGGACGAACATGTTCGGATAGCCGCTCTTTGAGCCGGAAGCCGTCTCTCGAACCGTGATGACGACCGACTCCCGACCCGCGGACCACGACCACGAAACGCCCGACTCTGCGACCGACCGCGTCCACGACACCTCGTGGTCGGCGAACCTCGAACTCCCGCGGCACGCCGCCGACCGCGACCTCGTGGTTTCGGAGGCGGTCGCCGCGGTCGAACACACGACCGCCGGCCACCACGTCAATCTCGTCACCCACGGCGACCACGGCCACCCGGAGGCGTACCTCTACGACGCGCTCGCAGAGCGATTTGGCGCGGACCTATCGTACGACTACGTCGAGCAATGCGGCTGTGGCGGGCACGTGACGCGGGTGTACGTGGAGTAGTCGCATCTCGGTCTCGAACGTCGAGACCGGTGTCCGCACTCGCGACGAGTCGGTGTCTAGCTACCCCGACGAGTCCGGGGTTTCAACGGTTCCGTCGCCAGTATCCGTTTCGGCGAAGAAGTCGAACTCTAGTTCCCCGTCGAGGACGTGCGTGTGCTCGAAGACCCCCGTCTCGACGAGTTCCACGGTACTGTCGACGACGAGCCTGCGGGCCGATTCCGGCCATTCGGTGACCGCGAGGTTGAGAAACGCGGTCTCGTCGGCGAGCTCGCCGAACCGGTGGACTTCGACGACCGCGGCCGTCTCGTCTCGGAACAGCGACACGGACGGGTGAGGCTTGTGGCCTCCCTCGAACGGCCCCCGGAGCGAGAGTCGCGGCGGGGACCCGTCACCGTCGGGTGCCGTAAAGCGCTGTGTGAGCGACCGCAGTTCGGTGTCTTCTGTATGCGAAATCGAGACGGCGAGCGGTCTCGGGAGGGGCCCGGAAGTGGGGTCGACACCAACGGTGGCGAGGTCTCCGTCGTCTCCGTCGTCTCCGTCCCCGTCGAACTGGAGATATTTCGCCCTGTCTCGGGGGTTGTCGTCGGGCTCGACCACCGGGTCCGTGTGTTCGGTCGGCGACCCGATGGAACCGCATCCCGCGGTCAGGGTGGAGGCGGCGGTCAGTGCGGACGCGAGGAACGCGCGGCGGCGCATAGTTATCAACACGCTGGTAGCAGTAACAATGTTCTGGACTGGCGACACGCGCCGTGAGTGTTCGACAGCGCCACGGTCTCCTCTCACCGTCGCCACGCCGCGAACGCGGCACAGTCACCCAGTCTTCGAAGACGTTGCCCGGCTGTGGGCGGCCTACTCCGACTTCTCCTTCGGATACGTCTCGCCCGCCGATTCGTCGCCCTCGCCTTTGAGCCACATGAACGCGCCGAACAGCGCGGGCGACGCCAGCATCGCCCCGAACGTCCCGGCCAGCGCGATGCCGCCGAGGCGCTCCGTCTCGGGGTCGCCGAACGGTTCGGCGACCGACGCGTTCGACCCGCCCTCGTCGTCGGTGACGACGACCGCGCCTTTCATCCCGAGCGTCTCGTGCGGGGTGCAGGCGTATCTGTACGTCCCGGCCTCCTCGAAGGTGTGTTCGAACGTGTGGTCGCCGGCGCTGACGAGGTCGGACTCGAAGCTCCCGTCCTCGGCGACGACGTTGTGCGACCCGCCCTTTCCGGACCACGTCCACGCGACGGTCGTCCCCTTCGAGACGCGAATCGCCGCGGGGCCGAAGCCGAACGCCCCGCCGTTTGCCTGCGACCCGACCTCGACCGTCACGCGCTGGAGACCGGTCTGTCCCTCCACGCCGTCGAAGTTCGAGGTGTTCTCGAACCACGCGTCGAGGTCGGCGTCCCCCTCGCCGCCGCTCTCGGCGGACGCCTCCGTCTCTTCCTCGCCGGCCGAGTCGGCCGCCTCGGTCGCGGTCGCGCCGCCGGCGTCGCCGACGACGATTGCGCCCTTCATCCCGAGCGTCTTGTGCGGCGTACAGACGTAGGTGTAGACGCCCGCCGCGTCGAACGTCTGCTCGAACGTGTGGCCGCTGTCGCCGACGAGGTCGGACTCGAAACTCCCGTCGCTGGCGGCGACGTTGTGCGACCCGCCCTTCCCGTTCCACTCCCAGACGACGGTCGTTCCGGGGTCGACGCGTACGGCGGCCGGGCCGAAGCCGAACGCCCCGCCGTTGGCCTGCGACCCCACCGTCACCGTCACCGTCGAACTCCCCGTCTCGTCCACTACCCCCTCGTAGTTCGAGGTCTGTGCGAACCACGAGTCGAGGTCGGTCCCCGACTGCGCTCGCGCGGAGTCGGCGACGCCTCCCAGCGCGGTCGTGGAGACGGCCGCGCCGCCGAGGAGTCGAAGTACGGTTCGCCGGCCGAGCGTCGGAGATGTGGCATCGTTCGAACTCATGATTGAGTGCGGCGAGACGGTGGACCCGCCCCGCTCGACACTCGACGGTCCGTGTTCCGGTGAAAAACCCACCTCGCTGGTTCCCGAAACGCGGCCGGGGGCCGAACATGTTCGGAACTATCTTTGTGCGGCGGGGACGACTTCGTTTCACTACCGATGCCCCGGGCAACACTCTCCATCACGCTCCCCGAGGAAGTCTGGGTTTCCGACCTCTCGGGCCGCTATCCGGACGCCGAGTTCACCGTCCTCGCGGCGATGCCGGCCGACGAGACGGGCGTCGGCCTCGTCGAGATACGGGCGGCCGACATCGAGCCAGTCGTCACCACCATCGACGAGTACGAGTCGGTCGTCTCGGTGACGATTCTCGAAGCGCAGCCGGAGCGCGCGCTGGTGCAGTTCGAGACGACCGAGCCGCTGTTGATTCTCACGCTCAGCGAGGTGGGCATCCCGCTGGAACTGCCTATCACCATCGTCGACGGCGAGGTGACCGTCGAGGTGACCGCGCCGCGCGAGAACCTCTCGGAGCTGGGCGAACAGCTCACCCAGTTCGGTATCCCGTTCGACCTCGTCTCTATCCACCAGTCGATAGACACGGAGTCGCTGCTCACCGACGACCAGTACGCCCTCCTCGAGACGGCGGTCGCCGAGGGCTACTACGACACGCCGCGGACGTGCACGCTCACCGGGCTCGCCGAGGCCGTCGGGCTGGCGAAGTCGACGACGAGCGAGAAGCTCCACCGGGCGGAAGGGAAAGTCATGAAGGCGTTTCTCGCGCGGGACGACGCGACGATCTAACCCTCAGTCGTCGGTCTGGTCGCTGACGGCCGACCACAGCGTCGAGAGCTGGTCTGAGGCCGACCGCGACGGCGACGACACCGAAATCGAGAGGTCGCCCGGTTCGCGCGTGACGACCACCTCCTCGAAGCCGAGCGCGTAGCGAGCGGCCTCGCGGCCGCGGTCGTGTTTCTCCAACAGCCCCGCCTCCACCATCTGTTCGAGCTTTCGGTACACCGTCGAGCGCGGGAGGTCGCACGCGGCGGCGATGTCCGAGGCGGTCATCGGCCCGTCGAGTCGCTTGAGGACGGCGCGACACTGCGTGCTGGTGAGGGCGTCGAACACCGTCTCGAAGTCCGGTTCGAGCGCATCTGAGAGTGGATTCGTCGACATCTGCGTAGGCTTGGGTTGCTCGGCGCGGCGCGCGCCGTCGGTTCGGGTTCCGATACGCCACCGAGTCGTATGAAAGGTGTGGGCACCAGCGTCGAGTCGGTCGAACCGATGGCCGTCGATTCACACTGGCACGCCCGACTCGACTGTTCCCCCGCCCGGTACGTATCGACCGCGCCGAACATGTTCGGAAGGCTCCTGTGGAACGGGAACCGGCGAGGCGGTATTCCACTCCCCCGGGCCAACGACCGACTGTAATGAGCAACTACGTCGGTGCACCCGGTTCGACGGTGTCGCGTCGTGAATTCCTCGCCGCAACGGGGAGCGTCGGAGCGCTCGGCCTCGCGGGGTGCGCCGCGCCCACGAACGGCGATGGCAACGCCGCCGTCGGCGCAGACGAGACGACCGTCTCCCAGACGAGCGAGTCGAGCCTGCCGTACACCAGTCCGCCGGAGGTCGTGCAGGTGGACGAACAGGGCGGGAAGGTCACCCTCAAGAGCGCGCCGGCGCGCCACGCGGCCCATCCCCTCGAGACGATGGGCGGGCCGGTCGAACTCCCGCAGGTGTGGGCGTTCAGCGCCGACGACGGCGCGCCGAGCGTCCCCGGGCCGATTCTCCGGACGACCGAGGGCAACGACATGGAGGTCACGCTGGACAACACCGACGGGATGCGCCCGCACACGGTCCACTTCCACGGCGTGCGCAAGGCCTGGAAGGACGACGGCGTGCCGACGACGACGGGCATCCGCGTCGACCCCGGCGAGAAACACACCTACACCATCCCGGCGAACGTCCCCGGGACGCACCTCTACCACTGTCACTACCAGACCCACCGGCACATCGAGATGGGGATGTACGGCATCCTCCGCGTCGACCCGAAGGGGTACGAACCGGCCGACAGGGAGTACTTCATGACCGTCCGCGACTGGGACTCACGGCTTCCCCGGCAGATGGCCGGCGAGAACGTGGCCTACGACCCCCGGAACCGGAAGCCGGACGTGTTCACCGTCAACGGCAAGAGCGCGCCGCGGACGCTCCACCCCGAAGACGGCTCGCCCATCATCGTCGAGCAGGACGACACCGTCCGCATTCACTACGTCAACGCGGGCTACATGAGCCACCCGATGCACATCCACAACCACCGCTTCCAAGTCGTCGAAAAGGACGGCGGCGTCGTCCCCGAGGCCGCCCGCCACGACATGGACGTGACGAACATCGCGCCCGCGGAGCGCCACACCATCGAGTTCACGGCGGACGCCCAACCCGGCATCTACCTCATGCACTGCCACAAGGTCAACCACGTCATGAACGGGGGCTTCTACCCCGGCGGCATGCTGGGCGGCGTCGTCTACAAGGAGGCGATGGACACCGACATCTTCGCGAAACTGATGGAGTACGCCGGCTATAAGGGGTGAGGTGACGAGTCGGTAACGGCGTTCACGCGCGCTTTCGACGGCGTTTCGGCGACTGATTCTGCGCGACCGGCCGTGGCCGAGCCGCCCCATCGTGTCAACTATCGAGGCGGCAATAAGATTTTTATTCGTTATAGAATAACAATTTTTCCAGAATGTTTGATGAACAATCTCATACAAGCTCAGACGAGTCGGAGTTCAGTAGGAGACAGTTCCTCGGTGGCCTCACGTCGTTGGCCGCGGCGACGTCGTACACGCTCGACGTTCCCGACGATGTCGCTGCCACCGTCTCGAACAACGACGACGGGCCCGTTCAGACGGTTTCGTCACCCGATGGGTCGCTTGTCGTCCGCGTCGATGTCTCGACCGGGACGCCGACCTACGCGGTCTCGTACGAGGGCCGCCGGGTCGTCGAACCGTCGGGACTCGGGTTCGAGTTCGCAGACCAACCGGCGTTCGGGACCGACCTCGCCGTCGCCGGCACCGAGCGGGCGACGGTCGACGAGCGCTGGACGCCCGTCTGGGGACAGTACGACGAGGTTCGCGAGCACTACAACGAACTCCGTATCGGTCTCGTCGAGACGGCCGAACCGGAGCGAACCGTCACGCTCGCGATTCGCGTCTTCGACGACGGCGTCGGCCTCCGCTACGTCTTCCCCGAGTCGTCCGGCTTCGGCGACTTCGTCGTCACGAGCGAGCGAACGGAGTTCGCGTTCGCCGACGACTTCACCGCCTGGTGGGTCGAAAACGACTTCAACAGCTACGAGTACGTCCACGAGCGGACCCCGCTGAGCGAAATCGGCGACGAGAGTTCGTTCGGCGGCGCACACACCCCAATGACGATGCGAGCCGACGACGACTGCTATCTGAGCGTCCACGAGGCGAGCCTCGTCGATTACGCGGCGATGGCGGTCGAACCCGTCTCGGCCGGGTCCACGACCTTCCGCTCGACGCTCGCACCGCGTCCCGACGGGACGAAAGTGACCGCGAGCGCGCCGCACGCGACGCCGTGGCGGACGGTGCAGGTCGGGTCCAGCCCCGGCGACCTCGTCGAATCGACGCTCGTCGTGAACCTCAACGAGCCGCACGACCCCGCGGACTTCCCCCAGGGGACCGACTGGATAGAACCGCAGAAGTTCCTGGGCGTCTGGTGGCTCATGATAACTGGGCGCGCCGACTGGCAGTACCGCGGCCCACAGACCGGGAACCACGGCGCGCAGACGAAGCGCATGAAGCGGTACATGGACTTCGCCAGCGAGCACGACGTTCCGAGCGTCCTCGTGGAGGGATGGAACGAGGGCTGGCGCACCTATCCCGGCGACGGCAGCGCGATGGACTTCGACGAGTCCTACCCCGATTTCGACATCGAGGCGGTGACCGCGTACGGCCGCAGTCTCGACCCGCCGGTCGCGATGACCGCCCACAACGAGACCGCCGGCAACGTCTCGAACTACGAGTCGCAACTCACGGGCGAGTCGAGTCCGTTCGCCTTCTACGACGACCTCGGCATCAACTCGATAAAGACGGGGTACGTCGCGGACAGCGGCGTTACCATCGACGGGGAGACGTACAACCACCACTGCCAACCGCTCGTGAACCACCACCGGTTGGTCTACCGCGAAGCGGCCAAACACCGCCAGATGCTCGAAGTCCACGAGCCGCTCAAACCGACCGGCGAGCGGCGGACCTTCCCCAACGTCATGACCCGCGAGGGCGTCCTCGGACAGGAGTACGACGCCTTCGGCTACGTCGACCCCGAACACCACGTGACGTTCCCCTTCACCCGGATGCTCGGCGGCCCCGTCGAGTACACGCCCGGTATCTTCGACTCCGACTCCGGGTCCGGCGGCATCGAGACGACGCGAGCCAAACAGCTCGCGATGTATCCGACCTACTTCAGTGGCCTCCAGATGGTCGCCGACCTCCCGAGTTCGTACCTCGCCGACCGGGACGCCACGGTCGGCGTCGGCGACGTGGCACAGGCCGAGAACGCGGAGCTGGATGGCGTTTCGACTGCCGCGCGGTGGGCGGGCGCGCAGGGCGGCCGGTACGTCCCGGTCGACCCCAATACCGTCGACGCCGGCGCGGGGCTCTCGTGGACCGTCGAGAGCGTCACCGAGGACGTCACGTACGAGTTGCACCTCCGGTACGCCAGCGACGGGGAGAACAACGCCGTCCCCGAAGGCACGCCGCGGACGGCCACGGTCCTGGTCGACGGGGCCGAACAGGGTCAAGTGACGCTCCCGCCGACCGACTACTGGGACGACTGGAACGCGGTTTCGACGCCGGTGTCGCTGTCGGCGGGCGACAACGAGCTAGCGGTGCGCCTCGCCGATGGCGACACGGGCGGGTTCAACCTCGATTCTGTCGCCGTCACGCAGACCGGTGCGCCGATGCCCGAACCGGCGACTGACCCGACGCTCGGGCCGACCGTCGACGCCTTCGACTTCATCGAGTCGATCCCGGCCGGGCCGTGGAGCGACACCCGCGTCGTCGACGCCGAAATCGGCTCGTACTCGGTGGTCGCGCGAAGGCACGAAGACGAGTGGTTCGTCGGCGCGATGACCGACGAGAACGGCCGCGCGCTGGACGTTCCGTTGGACTTCCTCGACGACGCGCCGGGCGAACGCAAGGGACACAACAAGAACGACCACGGCGCGGGTCACGGCGGGTCGAACGGCCGCGGCCACACCAAGGGAGCGTACGTCCTCGAACTCTACTCCGACGGCATCGACGCGGCGTACGACTCGAACCTCGACGCCGTCCGCGTCGACGAGGCAATCGTCACCGCGGACACGACTGTCCTCGCGTCGATGGTCGAGACCGGCGGAACCGCGATGCGACTCCGACCGGCCACGAACGACGACCTCGCGCGACTGCCGAGGTACCGACGGCCCGAACAGGAAGTGGATATCGAGGTGCGCGACGACCCGTTCGTCGGCGAGTCGTTCGTGACCGCGACGGGGTCGAACGAGGGAGGCTACATCGGCGGGACGACCATCCGCCTCGTCGTCGACGGCGACCTCGCCGCGCCCTCGAACGTGCGGTTCGAACCGGGGACGACCGACGCGCGAGACGAACTCTCGTACGCCATCGAGACGCCCGGCGAGTACGAGGTCGCCGTCCTGGCGGCCGACGGTGAGACGCTGGCCGACGAAACGGTGACGGTGAAGCCGCCCGAGACGGTCGCCGACCTCGCCGACCCGGCGGGAGACGACCACGGCCCCGGCGGGTACGTCTATCCGACGAACGCGGCCTTCGAGGACGGCGCGTTCGACCTCCGGTCGGTCACGGTCGAACAGACGCCGAGTCGGTACCAGTTCAGTTTCGAGGTCGAGAACCTCTACAACGCCTTCGGGAGCAGTCGCGGCTTCTCACCGCAGTTGTTCCTCCTGTGGGTGCGCGACCCCGAGAAACAGGGTGGGACAGACGAGAGCCTCGACGACCTCGGGGCGAATGTGACGTTCGCCGACCCGTGGCACTACCGCCTCGAAATCAGCGGTTTCACGAAGAGCGCCGTCGACGCCACCGGCGCGACCCTCACCGACGACGAGGGGAGCACGGTCACGCTCGGCGAGGCGGTCGATGCCGACGCGAACACCGTCACGCTGACGCTCGACCGGGCCGCCTTCGACGGCGTCGACGCCGCCGACCTCGAAGTCGTCGCCGCGGTCCAGTCCGAAGACCGGGGGTCGCTTCGTCCCGTCGCGGAGTCGGCCGGTGAGTACGTCTTCGGCGGCGCGAAGGCGGGTGCAGTCGATACCGCGCCGCTCCTCGCCGACCTCGTCACACCCGACGGGCGGGCGCAGTCCTCCGTCCTCGACTACGCCGCCGGACAGCGCGCGACGATTCCGTTCGTCTCGCTGGAGTAGGTCGACGCGTCGGCCCACCACAATCGCCCGAGTTTTTCCCGAACGACGAGTCACCGCATCGCGTTCTACAGGTATCTCTGTCCGCCCCGTATATACACCAGTCATAATCGAGGTCCGGTTTCTTTTGAATGCCGACGCGAGGCGTTACAGATGGAATTCGCTGAGATGGACTCGGCTGTGTTGTTCGGCCTGATTACGATGGTGACGTGGGGGATTTGGATAATCTTAGGCAACGCCGCGTCGGAGTCCATGGACCCGAGGACTGCCGCGGCTATCTCGTATCTCGTAGCGGCACTCCTCGCATTCGGCTTCATCATCGTTTCGGACGCATCGCTCGCGGTTACTGCAAGGGGAGGTCTCCTCGCTGGCGTGGCCGGGTTGTTTACCGGAACCGGCCTCATTTCGATGTATATCGGGTTCACCCACGGGTCGACGACAGTTGTCTCGACGCTCGGTGCCATGTACTTCGTCGTCGCGGCCGTCATCGGCATCGTCGTTCTCGGAGAGAACCTCACAGTGACGAAAGTCACGGGTATCGCGTTCGCAGTTCTCGGAATCGTCTTGGTCACCCGATAGATTGAACACCGTCTGTGTCACGCCGCTTCAGACAATACTCGTGAGGGTTCTGTCGCCGTGTTGAACTCGGCGTAAGCCGCCATTTTCCGACGACTATCTTCCGCTGGCCGCGACTGTCACAACAGTTATTAGTCAGTTGTATCACTAGTTAATTAATGGCGTCAACGCAACTCCAGCACGCCCGAGCAGGACGCGTCACCCCCGCGATGGAACGCGTCGCCGAGCGCGAGAACCGCGACCCCGAGTTCGTCAGAACGCAGGTCGCCGAGGGGCAGGCGGTCATCCCCGCGAACCGCAACCACGACTCGCTCGACCCGATGGTCATCGGCCGCGAGTTCGCCACGAAGGTCAACGCGAACATCGGCAACAGCGAGACGACGAGCGACCTCACCGAGGAGTTGGAGAAGCTCCACACCGCGGTCCACTACGGCGCGGACACGGTAATGGACCTCTCGACGGGGTCGAACCTCGACGAGATTCGGGAGGCGAACGTCGCGTACTCGCCGGTCCCAATCGGCACCGTCCCCATCTACGAGGCGGTCAAGCGCGTCGACAGCCCCGAAGACATCACCCGCGACCTGCTCCTCGAAATCATCGAGAAACAGGCCGAACAGGGCGTCGATTACATGACGATTCACGCGGGCGTGCTGATGGAGCACCTCCCCCTGACCGACGGCCGGAAGACGGGCATCGTCTCCCGCGGCGGCTCCATCCTCGCTCAGTGGATGGAGGAAAACGGCGAGCAGAACCCCCTGTACGTCGCGTTCGAGGACATCTGCGACATCTTCGCCGAACACGATGTGACGTTCTCGCTCGGCGACGGCCTCCGACCCGGCTGTCTGGCCGACGCCGGCGACGACGCGCAGTTCGCCGAACTCGACACGCTGGGCGAACTCACGCGGACCGCGTGGGACTACGGCGTGCAGGTGATGGTCGAGGGACCCGGCCACGTTCCGATGGACCACATCGCCGAGAACGTCGAACGTCAACAGGAGGTCTGCGACGGCGCGCCGTTCTACGTCCTCGGCCCGCTCGTCACCGACGTGGCTCCGGGCTACGACCACATCACGAGCGCCATCGGCGCGACCGAGGCGGGCCGCGCCGGCGCGGCGATGCTGTGTTACGTCACGCCGAAAGAACACCTCGGGCTTCCCGACCGCGAGGACGTGCGCGAGGGGCTCGCAGCCTACCGAATCGCCGCCCACGCGGCCGACGTGGCGACCGACCTCCCCGGCGCGCGCGACTGGGACGACGCGCTCTCGGAGGCCCGCTACGAGTTCGACTGGGCGCGGCAGTTCGACCTCGCGCTCGACCCCGAGCGGGCGCGGTCGTACCACGACCAGACGCTCCCCGGCGACAACTACAAAGAGGCGCGCTTCTGCTCGATGTGCGGCGTCGAGTTCTGTTCGATGCGCATCGACCAGGACGCGCGCGAGGCCGACGGCGAGATGGAGACAATCGCGTCCGCGACCGACCTCGACGCGTCGCTCGCGGCCGACGCGAACCTCCCTCCGGTCGGCGCGCACGACACCGACCGCGTCCCCGACGAAATCGAAATCGGCGGCGTCACGTTCACGCCCGAATCGGCCCACGGCGACGACTGACGACCGTCTGAGTCCGCGGGCCATCGACCGAGTCCGCGAACCACCGACCGACTGGGTACCCACCGCCGACCACCCGTGTCGGTGGGTTCTTTTTCCGCGTCGCTGAAAGGGAGTACCAATGGTCCTCGGCAGTCTCGTCCCGTCGTCGCCGCTCGCGAACGTCGTCGTGATTCTCCTGACGACCGGCCTCATCTGGGTCGGCAGCGGCTGGCTCGAAGAGTCGGCAGACCACCTCGCGGCGTACTACGGCCTCCCCGCGGTCGTCCAGGGCTCTATTATCGTCGCCCTCGGGTCGAGCTTTCCCGAGTTCGCCAGCGTCGCCATCGCCGCCACCGCGGGCGTCTTCGACATGGGTGTCGGCGCAATCGTCGGCTCGGCCATCTTCAACATCCTCGTGATTCCGGCGCTGTCGGGGCTCGCCACCGACGGCGACCTCGAAACGAGTCGGCTGGTCGTCTACAAGGAGGCGCAGTTCTACATGGTCGCCGTCGCCACGCTCGTCGTCACGTTCTCGCTGGCGGTTATCTACTTCCCCGTCCCCGACGGCCCGGCGCTGACGGGACAGCTCACCCGCCCGGTGGCGCTCATCCCCCTGCTCCTCTACGGCCTCTACCTGTTCATCCAGTGGCAGGACGTCTCGGAGTACGAAGCCGAGAACGCGGGCGTCGCCGACGGCATCGGTCGCGAGTGGATGCGCCTCCTCGGCGGCCTCCTCGTCATCCTCGTCGGCGTCGAGCAACTGGTCGGGAGCGTCGAGTCGCTCAGCGGGACCTTCGGCGTCCCGACGTTCCTCGCGGGGGTCACCGTGGTCGCCGCCGCGACGAGCCTCCCCGACACGCTCGTCAGCGTCCGCTCGGCCGCCGACGGCAACAGCGCGACGAGCCTCGGCAACGTCCTCGGGTCGAACACGTTCGACCTGCTCGTCGCCATCCCCGTGGGCGTCCTCATCGTCGGGAGCGTCCCGGTCGACTTCGCCGTCGCCGTCCCCATGCTGGGCGTGCTGACGCTGGCGACCGTCCTGCTGTTCGGCCTGCTCCGGACGGACCTGTCGCTCTCGCGGCTGGAGTGCTACGCGCTCGGCGCGGCGTATCTCGTCTTCGTCGGGTGGATCATCGCCGAGACCGCGGGCGTCACGAGCCTGCTTCGGAACTGACGGGCGAAAGCGACCGGCGTCCGCCGACCGCGGGCCGACGCCCGACGGCTCTCCCTACTCGTTTCGCGGCTCTCTGACCGTCACCACCGGCACCGGCGAGGTTCGGACCAGTTTCTCTGCGACGCTTCCGAGCATGTAGCGGTCGAAGCCCGTGTGGCCGTGGGTTCCCATCACCACGATGTCCACGTCGTGTTCGTCGATGTACGCGAGGATACCGTGGTGAATCGACACGTCGCGGCCGACGGACTCCCTGACCGTCTCGACGCCCGCGGCGGCCGCCACGTCGCCCGCCTGTTCGACCGCGTCGCTCGCCCGCTCTTCGAGTTCGTCGATGAGGAGCGGCCCGCGGATGTCCGCGCCGAAGGCGGCGACGTTGACGACCGAGACCGCGTGGAGCGCGGCGTCGGTCGCCGCCGCCACCTCGCTGCCGAACGTGACCGCCGCGGTCGCGCAGGCGCTCCCGTCGGTGGGCGTCAGCACGTCGGCGTAGGGGTACGCGAGGTCGGTCGCCGCGTCCGGCCGGACGGTGAGCACGGGCACGTCGGACCGTCGGACGACGCGTTCCGTGGTGCTCCCGAGGAGCAGGCGGCTCAGCCCCGTCCGCCCGTGAGTCGGCATGACGACGAGGTCACTGTCCTGTTCGGCGGCGTACTCGGTGATGACTCGATACGGTTCGCCGCGCTCGACGCTCGTCACGACCGCCACGTCGGACTGGGACGCGCGGGCCGCGGCGTCGCTCACGAAGCGCTCGCCGTCGCTTCGGCGGCGCTCGTCGGGTTCGTCTCCCTCGCTCTCACCCTCGTCGCTCAGGTTCGGGCGGCGCTCGGACTCCGGCGGGGCGACGTGCAGCAGGTGGAGGGTCGCGTCGTGGGCGGCGGCGATGTCGATGACGTGGTCGAGGACGGCGTCCGCGCCCTCGCTCCCGTCGGTCGGAAAGAGGAGTCGGTCGAACATGGTTCGATATTCTCAGCGAACTCACAAAAGCGGGGAGGGTGGTCATCGCGCGGTGAGAAGGCGGTCGTGTCTCGCCGTCAGCGCCGGAGCGCCCAGACGGCCAGTCCGATAGCTTCTCGAAGCGTCACGCCCGCCGCGAACACGTACACCGTCTGCAACGGCAGTTCGAGGAAATCGATGGCCGCCACCGCGAGCGACATCACGATGGCCATCCCGACCCACCCGAGTGCGAACCGGCGTTCCGACGCCGACGTGTGTGTACCCAACTCGACCATACACCCTGACTCGGCTGAACGTATTTAATTTCTCGTGCTGACACGACGGAGTGGCCGCCGCGGCCAGCCGAGGTGGCTCGACGCCGCTCGGAGCGCGTTACTCCTCTTGGGCGTCCACCACGGCGACACCGGCCAAGTTGACGATGTCTTTGACTTCGTCGCCGCGCTGGAGGACGTGGACCGGCTTGTCCATGCCGACGAGCATCGGGCCGATTGCCTCCGCGCCGCCGAGACGCTGGAGGAGTTTGTAGCCGATGTTGCCCGCTTCGAGGTTCGGGAACACGAGGACGTTCGCGGGGTTGTCGAGTTCCGCGAAGTCGTAGGTGTCGGTCAGCATCTCCTCGACGAGGGCGGTGTCGGCCTGCATCTCGCCGTCCACCGGGAAGTCCACGTCTGGGTCGGCGTGCAGTTGTTCGACCGCGTCGCGGGGCTTGCGCGTCCCCTCGTTCGTGACGCTCCCGAAGTCGGAGTACGAGAGCAGGGCCGCGCGGGGGTCGACGTTGAACCGCCGGGCGAGTTCGGCGGTGTGTTTCGTCACCTCGGCGAGCACGTTCTCGTCGGGGTCGAGGTTGACCGTCGCGTCGGCGCAGAAGATGACGCGGTTCCGGAACGTCAGCATGTAGACGCCGGCGGCGTAGTCGGCGTCGTCGGCCGTGCCGATAATCTGCAGCGGCGGGCGGAGCGCCGAGGGATAGTGGTGAGTCAGCCCCGTCAGCATCGCATCCGCGTCGTCCATGGCGACCATCACGCTGGCGAAGTAGTTCGAGTCGCTCCGCACGAGTTCGGCAGCCTCCGTCCGGGTGAGGCCCTTGCGCTGGCGGCGCTCGTAGAGGTGGTCGACGTAGTGGTTCCACTGACCGCTTTCGGGGTCGGCGATGGTCGGGTCGAAATCGAGACCGAGGTCCTCGGCGGTGCGGAGAATCTCCTTCGTCCGGCCGACGAGGATGGGTTCGGCGATGCCCTCTTCGACCAACTGGCTCGCGGCGCGAATCATCTTCTCGTCTTCGCCCTCGGCGAGAACGACCCGCTTGGGGTTCGTCGCCGCCTTGTTGAGGACGACGCGCATCATCTCGCGGGACTTCCCGAGGCGGGCCTCCAACTCCTCGCGGTAGTCGTCGAGGTCGCGCTCGCGGCGGGCCGCGCCGCTCTCCATGGCCGCCTCGGCGACGGCGGGCGTCACCTCGTAGAGGACGCGCTGGTCGAGCGGCTTGGGGATGAGGTAGTCGGGGCCGAACTGCAGCGGCCCGTCGCCGTAGGCCTTGACGACCGCGTCGGGCACGTCCTGTCGGGCGAGGTTCGCCAGCGCCTCGGCGGCCGCGCGCTTCATCTCCTCGTTGATTTCGGTGGCGCGTACGTCGAGCGCGCCGCGGAAGATGAACGGGAAGCCGAGGACGTTGTTCACCTGATTCGGGTAGTCCGACCGTCCGGTGGCCATGATGACGGTGTCCTCGCGGGCCTCTTTCGCGTCTTCGTAGGCGATTTCGGGGTCCGGATTCGCCATCGCGAAGATGATGGGGTTGTCGGCCATCGACCGCACCATCTCCTGGCTCACGATGCCGCCGACCGAGAGGCCGACGAGCACGTCCGCGCCCTCGATTGCGTCTTCGAGGTCGCCGTCGTCGACGCCGCGGGCGAACGGTTCGGCGTACTCGTCGAGTTCGCCGGCCTCGGCCCGCGAATCCGAGAGAACGCCGTCGATGTCGCACAGCGTGATGTTCTCGTGGGGGATGCCCAGCGAGACGTAGAACCGCGCCGTCGCGGTCGCGGCCGCGCCCGCACCGGAGAAGGTGACGTTCAGCGACGACAGGTCCTTGTCCGCGATGTCGGCGGCGTTGAGGAGCGCCGCGCCGGAGATGATGGCCGTGCCGTGCTGGTCGTCGTGGAACACGGGGATGTCCATCCGGTCGCGCAGGGATTCCTCGATTTCGAAGCACTCGGGCGCACGGATGTCCTCCAAGTTGATGCCGCCGAACGTCGGCTCCATCGCGGCGACCGACTCCACGAACGCTTGGGGGTCGTCGTGGTCGAACTCGACGTCGAACACGTCGATGTCGGCGAAGCGCTTGAACAGCACGCCCTTGCCCTCCATCACCGGCTTCGACGCCTGCGCCCCGATGTCCCCCAGCCCGAGGACGGCGGAGCCGTTCGAGACGACGCCGACGAGGTTGCCCTTCGCCGTGTACTCGTAGGCCGCCGTCTCGTCGTCGGCAATGTCGCGACACGGCGCGGCCACGCCCGGCGAGTACGCCAGACTCAGGTCGCGTTGGGTGTTCGTCGGCTTCGTCGTCGCTATCTCCACTTTCCCCGCGGGCGGCCGCCGATGGTAGTCCCGGGCGTCGTCTTCGAGCGTCATTGCTCGTGATGGGAACGGTAAGATAGGTAGAGTCTTCGCTCCGACAGAGGCGTTCGTAGAAATAATCATGTAGAATCAGGCGACACGGAACCGGGATTTCGCGCCGAGGAGGCGAGCGAGCGGAGCGAGCGACGCGGGTCGCGACGCGGAGGCCGACTCGCGCGCCGCGCAGTCAGCGGAGCGACTCGTGCGGCATCGTGTACAACTGCACGCTCTCCGCGATAGACACCTCCTCGAAGTGGCTCTCCGTCGCGAACAGGTCCGACACGTCTTCGACCTGCTCGACCGGATAGATGTGCTTCGCGCTCCCGTAGCCGTGATAGACTTCGACCGGCACGGCGAACGCAACCTCTCCCTCGTCGACTTCGACTGTCGCCCCGGACGTCAGTCCGTCCTCGTCGTCGGCGATTGTACAGATGTTCGACGGTACGGTTTCCCCTGCATCGTATCTCTCTTTGGCCATGCGTTGACAACCCACACAATTTTTCATTACTATAAGCAGTACCGCTCCCTACCCATACTCCGGAGGCGTACCGCTCAAGTTTCATCCATATGTCCAACGAGCACCGTGATAATTATTACTCAACCCACAGAACTAACAGGCTATTTGATACGTCTAACGCGGGGTTTTCACCGGTCGTCGGCCTGCCGTGCCGCAATTCTGGGTCAGTCACCGATTTTTGGACACGGCCACCGAGCGCGATTCTCGGGCCATCTACACGCGAATCACTCGGAACCGACACCCGCTAGTCCGGTGCAAATCGATGCGTTCGTCGTCGCGTGGTCACGCGTAGATGTCTTTAATCTGTCTGGTCCTTTCGGTGGTATATCAACGAGTTTTGGACCGTTCGACCGATAGTCAGCTTTCGGATAGTTCGTCCCCTGTTCGGTCGTCGAACGCGAGTCGAGCAGGACGCGGAGGCGAGCGTGCGTGCAACCACGACACACTCAGCGGAGCGCGTCGTGTGGAATCGTGTAGAGCCGAACTTCGTCTTCGACCACCACCTCGTCGGTTTCGGCGTTCGTGACGAACAGGTCCCAGATGCGTTCGACTTGCTCTGTCGGATAGACGTGCTTGGCGCTCCCGTACCCGTCGTAGACGTCGACGGAGACGGCGAACGTTATCTCTTCTTCCTCGGCGGGGACCGAGCAGATGTCCGCAGGTACTGTTTCACCCACTTCGTAGTGTGTAGCCACCATATTGTATGGAACGTTCTTGTCAGCACCTACGAATCCGCACGTTCACGGGTACTGAAGGCACTCATTCGGTTGGAAGTCCATGTGACAGCCAATAATTGTTTCTCCGAATGACAGTGATGTGTCCATCAGCGTCGACGAGTCGGAGAGGGGAAGTCTCGTTACCGATTCGCACACCTAGTGTAACAAACTTAAAGGTATTATACTCATCGACTCTGCTCTGAGAGACTTCGAGAACGGTTCTCGAAAGGGGTCAGTAGAAAGCCGCGGAGTCCGTCGAAAGCGCGGGACAGTCAATTGTTTCCAACGAACCATACAATTATACTATTTCAATAACCACTTGCGGCCGATGCGAGCACGGATAGCCATTACACTAGGGGCAGCGCTGTTCGTCTGCTCGGTCGCATTGGTTGGGGTTAGTGCGGCAGAGGAGATACAGCAGCAACCGGATACAGAGGTACAACCGATAAACGAAAGCGGGGTCCTCGAGGTGGTGTTTATCGACACGGGCTCGGGGGCAGACTATCACTTCGAAGGGGGTGACGTGGACACGTCGTCGCTCCCGCGCGGGGAGTATCTCGTCGTCACCTACACGCGGACCGACGACGGCATCGAGAAGCAGACCGAACGCGTCGAGCTCTCGGACGATTCGACGGTCACGGCGACCGACGCCGAGTCGTCCGACGAACTCCTCAGTTCGTTCAGTCACGACTCGAACGCGGAGATAGAAGTGGCCGCGAGCGTCGCCTACGAGTACGGCGAACCGTCGTACGACAGCGACGGTACTGTCGACATCCGCGTGAGTGCAGTGAACGTGACGACCGAGGAGTACGTGCCGGCGAACACGTCGCTCACGGTCGAAGTCGAGACGCCGAACGGCACGGACACGTTCAACGTGACGACCGGTGAAAACGGGACAGCGGTCGTCGACTACGACCTCACCGGCCGCGACGACGGCGAGTACCGAGTGTTCGTTACGTCGGACGTGAGCGGCTATTCGGGCTACGCGAGCTTCACCGCGGGCGCGAGAGCCCAGCTCGTTCCGCAGTACTACCGCCAGACGACGCCGCGGAACAGCACCGTGGACGTTGCGGTCCACACGAGCGTCGACGGGGAACCAACGACCGGCGACCCGGTCCACGTCGAGATTCGGGCACCCGACGGAAGCGTAACTGAGCGGAACGTGACGACGGGGACCGACAGTTTCGCTCAACTCACGTTCACGACGACGCAGACGGGGCCGTACGTCGTTCGCGCGACTGGGCCGAACGGCGAAACCGAGCGTGCGACCATCGATTCGGCGGCGTACATCAGTACTGTCAACATCCCGGGTTGGTGGGAGCTTCGGCCGGGCGAGCGCGCATCGATTTCCGGAACGGTCCTCACCGAGACGGGCGAACCGCTGGCGAACGAAGAGATAACGCTGCGCGTCGAAAACGAGAGCGATGCAGTTCTGGAGACCCAGACGCTCACGACGACTGCCGGCGGCCAGTTCGTGACGTCGTGGGACGTGCCGGCGAACCAGACGGAGTACCGCGTCCACTACGACGTCACCCTCGAGACGAACGGCGTCCGAATCGCTGAGGACGCCGAACTCGAAGTCGAAAACCGAACGAGCGAGGACGACGAACCGGTGCCGGACGAGCCGGCGGCCGAGGTGGAAGTCCGGACAGGCGGTGACGTCAGCCCGGACGGAAGCGCGACGGCGACGGTCATCGTCGAGGAAAACGGCACAGCCGTGAGTAATCAGGACGTTCGCGTGCTATCCGGGGTCGAGGCGACGGTTCTCGACTACCAGACCGTCACGACGAACAGCACCGGAGCGGCGAGCATCTCGTTCGACCTGCCGCAGTCGCTTGCGAACTACCACAACAGGAACATCCGACTGCGCGCGACGACGACCGTCAACGACAGCACGGTCGTCGGCTACGGCTACACCGACATCTCACAGGGCGAAACCGAACTCGACGGAGCGTTCGGAGCCGAAGCCGGCCAGTCGGCGAACGGTTCGATATCGTTCACCGACGCGGATGGCTCGCCCGTCTCGAACGCACCTGTCGCGTACGTCGGTGCGCGTGACGGCCTGCGAGCCGGCGTGTTCGCGACCGGGCTGGTGACGACGAACGCGAGCGGGCAGGCGTCGTTCACCTACGACGTGCCCGCGGACGCGCAGCTCTCGGTCGCCCTCGCGGCCGACAGCCGAACGCGGGACTTCAACTACTGGACGTCGCCGTCGCTGAGCCAGTACGTCGTGGACGTCAACGTCACTGACCGCGGGAACGGCTACACCGAAGTCGCCCCCGGCGAGACGGTGACAATCAACTACGACGTCCCCGACGAGACGGTCGAGGGCGGCGTTCTCACCGTCTACTCGTGGGATAACGAGGCGGAAGAACGCGTTCTCATGACCCGCACGTTCGAACCGGGCGAGAACGCGTCGGTCACGATTCCGGCGACGACTGAAGCAGACGGCTACTCCGCGATGGTCCAGACCGTCACCGCAGACGGTCGGCTCTCGTCGGACGAGGGCTACATCGACGTCAATCAGGACGCGGAGCCGGTCCGCGAGACCACGTCCGTCTCCGGTCGCATAACGACGACCGACGGGACGCCGCTGGTCAACGACACGGTCGCGTTCTTCGACGAGTCGCCCAACACGCCGGCGGCCGCCGCGACGACGAACGATACCGGGTTCTACAACACGACGCAGGCCATCGCCGAATTCGACCAGTCGGTGCTTCAGGACACCGAGTATCACGTCGGATTCTATCAGTTCAACGGGAGCGAGTCGGCCGCCGGAGCCGACGCGTGGCCGCGCGACGGCGTCGCGGACGTCTACGCGGTCGACCGAATCAACACGTCACAGACGACGACCGTCGATGGTGAGATTCCCGAGGCCCACGTCCTCAACGTCTCTGTGACGGCCGAAAACGGGACCACGGTCGAAGATGCGCGGCTGCGAATTACACACGCCAACGGCCCCGCGGAGGCCGTGTCCGGAGGGCAGACGAACGGTGACGGACTGCTCACCCTCAGTAATGCATCCCGTCCCGGCGTGGAAGTCACCGGCAACGTGACCGTCGAGGTCCTGCCGCCGGCGGACTCCGACGCGTACGAGGAGACGATTCAACAGCAGCGCGCCACCGTGACGAGCGACACCGAACTCTCGTTCACGCTCGCGCCGAACGAGACCGGCGGGTCGGAGTCGAACCTGACGGGATTCGTGGAGGCCGCCGACGGAACGGTTCCGCCCGGTGAGGTCGCGCTCAACACTCGTCTCGGCGCACCCGACGGCGACGTGTCGTCGCTCGGACCGAGCGGCGAATACGACCTGACGGCCGCCCGCGGAGCGTATCAGGTTTCGTTCGTCCAGCCGAGTAGCCAAGTCGACGGGGTGCCGGACCTCTACCCGCTCCACCGTGTCTACGCCGACGACTCGATGCACCTCGGGAGCGATGAACTACCGAATGCCAACCGCCTCAACGTGACCGTACTCGACCGGCAAGGTGACCCGGTCGACGACGCGACGGTCGTCGTCGCCTACGGCGGAAACCGCGTGTTCGACTCCGTCAGCGGGGAGACCGACAACGACGGCCGCCTCATCTTCGGCCAGACGCAGGGTGTCGAAGTGGCCGGCCCGGACGCGGTCCCCAACGATTACGGCGGCAACGTGCAGGTCCAAGTGTACGGGCCGAACGAGACGTTCGTCGGGACACGGCTGAACGTCACGTCGGATACGGACCTCACGCTCCGGTTGACTGACCGTGTAGACGTCACCGGACAGTTCGTCCGGGCGGACGGCGAACCGGCGGTCAACCGGACCGCGGTCGTCCTCGGCGATACGAACGGAACGTCCGGCGGCGGCTTCGCTCGCACGGCCGACGACGGGTCGTTCAGCGTGGCAGTCGCGGAAAACGGAACCTACAGCCTGAAGTTCAGACAGGAACGCTACGCAGAAGAGGGAACGAGCTTCCCGCGTGACGCCGTCCCGGACGTCTACGCGGCGACGTCGATCAACGTGGGGACCGCCCCGCACGACGCCGGAACAGTCGCGCTCCCCGAGGCCCACCGGCTCAACGTCTCTGTCGTCGACGCGAGCGGTGACCCGGTCGAGAACGCCCGCGTTACCGTCGATCACCGCAACAACGGTTCGGTCGGCTTCGTCTCCGGAAGCACCCTCCCGAACGGGACGATGGTGCTCGACGCGACCGGTCGCCCCGGTGTCGAACTCGTCGGCGACCTTCGGCTGACCGTCGAAGCGCCGCCGAACGCGACCGACCTCGAAGGTCTCGAGACCACCGAGACGCTCTCGCTCGACGACGACCGAACCGTGACCGTCCAGTTGGACGACGACGAGGACGACGAGAGCAACACAACGCCGGATGCGGTCGACGTTCGCGCGCTCGCGACGCCGACGACCGCGAGCGTGAACGAGACGGTGACCGTCGACCTCGTCGCGACGAACGTCACCGACGGCGTCGGCGCGTTCGAAACGACGCTCAACCTGACGAACGGCACGGCGGGAACGATTACCGACGTGACCGTCCTCGGCTCGCCGAACGGGATGGATGTCAATCGCGGCCCGGAGAACGACTCGGTCGCAATCGACGCGTTCGGCATGGACACGGCGCAGAACGGGACCGTCACCTTCGCTCGCGTGAACGTCACGCTCACGTCCGCCGGAACGTCCGAACTCGCAGTGTCGGAGACGGTGCTGGGAAGCGAACCCGGAACCGAGTACGACATCGGCTCCGAGAGCGGTGTGAGCCTCACCGCGGTTGCGCTAGAGCCGGTCGGCGCATCGGACGACGTGCCGACTGACCCGGACGGCGACGGAACGTTCGAAGACGTCAACGGCGACGGAAACGTGACTGTCTCCGACGTGCAGGCCATGTTCGCGAACCGGAACAGTCCGGCCATCACGGACAACGCCGACGCGTTCGACTTCTCCGGTAACGGCGAGGTCAACATCGTCGACGTACAGCGGTTGTTCGTCGATATTCGGGACTGAGACAGCACCCTCGCGGGAGCCCCCGCGACGGGACGTTTTTTCTGCGGGCCACCGGTCGCTCGTCCTCGTGGGTCGGCGTGTGGAGCCTCCGTCACCACGAGCGTTCGAACGGCGACCGCTCACCACGGGTGCGAGCCGAGCGTGCGGGGATGCAACGGCGGACTGGAACGCGGTCACACCCAGCGTTCGGACAGGGCGGCGGAAGAAAGAGAACCAACCGGTCGCCGACGGCACGGCCACGAGCGACCGTGGAAGCGGCGTGTCGGGTGTCAGGCGGGACGGCCGCGAACGTCGGCGAAGAGACGCTGCACGTCGACGATGTTGATGTCACCGTCCCCGGTGAAGTCGAACGCGCCGCGCTGCTGTCGGAGCGCGTCGTCGTCTCGGTTCGCGAACATCGCCTGCACGTCCGAGACCGAGACGTTCCCGTCGCCGTTGATGTCCTCGTAGACGCCGTCGTTGTCAACGTCCGTCGGGAGGCGGTCCGCGACGATTGCGGGCGGTCCGGTGCGCTGTCCAACGGTCACCGACGTGTTAGACACGGTCCCGACGGTGTATGGCTCGTTATCCTCGTCGCCGAGCGCCGTGACGGTCGCTTCGAGCGTCGCGGTTCCGCTGCGAGTCCCGCGAACCGTCACCGTCGCAACGGTGACCGCGCCGGTGTCAGGCGTGTCAGCCGCCGCTGCGGTGATAGAGATTCGGTCTCCGTTCGGGGCGATATCGACCGACTGGAAGCCGGGGTCGCCGGCGAGCGTCGCGTTTTCGAAGGTGACCGGCGAGCCGTCAGCCGTCGAAACCGAGACGTCGTACGACCGGACGCCGTTCGTGACGTTCTCAACGACGATATCGACCGCAGTCTCGTTATCCCGCGAGATACGGGTCGACTCGGGGTCCAACCGCACCGTAACGCCCTCCGAGTCGCTCACCGCGGTCACGTTCACGGTGTCCGAGTCGGTGTTCCCGGCGGCGTCGGTTACTCTGAGTTCGACAGCCGTCGTTCCGGGGCGAGCGAACGACGTGGTCACCGTCGGGGTCTCGGTCGTTCGCTCGACGTCTCCGTCCCCATCGAGGTCCCACTGATAGGTGTCGATACCGACGTTGTCCGTCGAACCGCTCGCGTTCAGCGTCACGGTCGTGTTGACCGGTGTCGTCAGGTCGTCGCCGGCGTCTGCGACCGGAGCGGACGTATCTTCGCCGGCGTCGGCGTCACCGACCGTCAGCGACCCGTTCACGGTCCGCGACACCGAGTACGCGACGTTGTTGCTGTCGCCGAGGGCGTTCACACGGAGCGCGACCGGCGTCGTGCCCGTGCCGTTGGCGGTGAAGGTCACGGTCGCAATCGTCACGTTCGACCCGGTTGCGGTGTCAGCGGTCCCGGCAGTGATACGAACCCGCTGGCGGTCGTCTCCCGGGGTGACGTCGGAGAACCCCGGGTCACCCTTGAGTTCGACGTCGGCAACGCTAGCGACGCCGTCCCGCTCAAGCAGGACCGAAACGTCGTAGGACCGGACGCCCTCCGAAGCGTTCTCGACGACGATATCGACCGTCGCGGTGTCGTTCGCTTCGACCGACTGGTTTACCGGTGAGAGACGAACGGTCGTCTCACCTGCGGCCTGTGCGAGCGGGGCGAACGCGAGGCTCCCGGCGACCGCAGCGAGCAACACGACCCCGACGAGCAGCGCGCGAGTGTGGAATGACATCGTGAGTGGTTAGAGTTGGTCGAAGAGCGCGGAGACGTCGATGACGTTGAACGCGCCATCTCCGTTGAAATCGAAGAAGCGACCGTGCTCCTGTACGGCCGCGTCGTTTCGGTTATCGAAGAGCGCAGAGACGTCGATGACGTTGAACTCGCCGTCTCCGTTGACGTCCTCGTAGACGCCGTCGTCGTCCGGGTCGGTCGGCGAGTTACGGTCGGACCCTATCGCGGGCGGTCCGGACTCGACGGTGACCGTCGTGTTATTGACCGCTGTGACCACGTACGCGTCGTTGTTCTCGTCACCGAGCGCCTGGACGGTCGCACGCACGTCCGTGGTTCCGGCGGCGTCGGCGAGGAGCGTTACGTTTGCAATCACGACCGACCCGTTGTCGGCCGTGTTCGCGGCGCCCGCGGTCACCCGAACGGATGTGCCGCCGTCGGAGACGTTCGCGTTCGAGAACTGCGGGTCGCCGGCGAAGGAGACGTCCTCGACGGCCGCGACCGACGCGTTCGAGACGTGCAGCGTCACGTCGTACGAGCGAACCCCGTCCGTGGCCTGCTGCACGACGACGCTGACGTTCGTCCGCTGGCCGGTCGTCGCGACCGAATCGGACCGGAGGTCGACCGTCGTTCCGGTCTCGTTCGAGACGGTCACGGTGACGGTGGCCGTGTCGGACTTCCCGTCGCCGCCGCGGTCGGTCACGGTCACCTCATAGATGTACTCACCGGGCGTCGTCAGCGTCACCGACCCGCTCGCACCGGACGGCGTCGGGGCGTCACTCGTCGGTGCCGAGACGATCTCCCAGTCGTACGCGAGTTGTTCGTCCTCTGGGTCCGACGAGTTGGTCGCATCGAGCATCACGTCCGACCCCGCGCGAACTTCGTCGGGCGACGCCGTGACCGAAGCGGTCGGTGCTCTGTTGACGTCTCCGACGGTGACGGTGACGGTGTCCGTGTTGGACTTCCCGTCGCCGCTACGGTCGGTCACGGTCACCTCGTAGGTGTACTCGCCCGACGTCGTCAGCGTGACATCGCCGCCGGAACCCGATGGTGTCGGAGCATTGTCGACAGGAGCAGACTGGACTCGCCAGTCGTACGTGAGGCGCGATCCCTCGGGATCCGAGGAGTCGCCGGCGTCGAGTGTGACCGACTGGCCTTCGTCGATAGTCGATGGGGACGCCTCTACTTCCGCCGTCGGCGCTTCGTTAACATCTCCAACGTTCACGGTGACCGTAGCTGTGTCGGACTTCCCGTCACCACCACGGTCGGTTACAGTCACCTCGTAGGTGTATTCTCCCGGCGTTGTCAGCGTGACATCCCCACCGGAGCCCGATGGTGTCGGAGCATTGTCGACGGGTGCGGAGACAACCTCCCACGAGTACGTCAGCGCCTCGCCCTCAGGGTCCGAGGAATCGCTAGCGTCGAGCGTGACCGACTGTCCCTCGTCGATAGCCGACGGCGAGGCCGTGAGCGAAGCGGTTGGTGTCGGGTTCACGTCGGCGACGGTCACGGTCACGGTGTCCGTGTCGGACTTCCCGTCACCGTCGCGGTCAGTCACCGTCACTTCGTAAGTGTACTCGCCCGGCGTCGCCAGCGTCACCGACCCGCTCGCACCGGACGGTGTCGGCGCATCGCCCGCCGGTGCGGAGAGCACGCGCCACGAGTAGGCGAGTTGTTCGCCCTCCGGGTCGGACGAATCGCTGGCGTCGAGCGTGACCGACTGTCCCTCGTCGATAGTCGATGACGAGGCGGTGAGTGAAGCGGTCGGAGCCGGGTTCACGTCGGCAACGGACACCGTGACTGTCGCCGTATCTGACTTTCCGCCGCGGTCAGTCACCGTCACCTCGTAGGTGTACTCGCCCGGCGTCGTCAGCGTGACATCCCCGTTCGCACCGGACGGCGTCGGCGCGTCGCTCGTCGGGGCGGAGACGACCTCCCACGCGTACGAGAGGCTCGTTCCGTCCGGGTCAGACGACCCGCTTGCGTCTAAGGTAACCGATTGGCCCTCGTCGATTTCCGTCGGCGTCGCGGCGAGCTCCGCAGTCGGTTGTGCGTTCGTGTTTTGAACGGTGACGGTGACCGTGTCACTCGCCGTGGCGTGGCCATCGTCGGCGGTGACTTCGAACGTTAGTTGACGGCTGCTACTGTCGATTTCGGGCGCTTCGAACGTCACCGAGCTGCCGCTTCCCTCCGCCGTTCCCGGGCCGCTCGTCTGCGTCCACGAGTAAGATAGGGAGTCGCCGTTATCGTCGCTCCCAGACGCCTGTAGAGTGAACGACCGACCCTCGTTGACCTCATTCGGGCCGGACGCCGCAACCGACGGACGGGCATTGACCTCGAACTCAACCGACTCGCCGACGCGGTTCGTCAGCGCTCGGAACCCGTTGTCGTCCTCGACGTACGCCTCGACGCGGTAGTCCCCCGCCGGGAGATCGAGTCGGAGTTCACCGCCGCGGTCGGTGTACGTCTCCGTCGCGAAGTCGGTGCCGTCGATACCGGCGACGACCCACGTCGTTCCCGAATAATCGATGTTCCCGTCGGGGTCCATCGAGTCGTAGATATCGAGCGTGACCGTCGCGCTGCCGCCCGCCGGGGCCGAGACGACCGACCCCGGACCGTCGATTCGCGGGTACGGACGCCTGTTGACGTGGAGCGTCTCTCCCTCAGTGACGCTCTGTCCGCTCGAGTCGGTAACCCGGAGGGTCACGTCGTAGTCGCCGCCGTCGCGGTAGACGATGTCGATAGACTCCCCGGAGTACTCGTACTGGCCGTCACCGTCGACGTCCCAGTCGTACGACCTGATTCGATTATCGTCGCTCGCCGAGGCGGTCATCGTGACTGTCTCGCCATTGTTCCCGTTCCTGTCGTCCGGGTTCGGGACCGACGGGTCGAAGCTGATGTCGTCGATGACCGGCGGGTCGTCAGACTCGGTGACGCCCACGGTAAACTGCCGCGTGGTGTCGGAGGAGTCGTCGGACGCCGCGTATATCTCGATCGGCGGGTCGCCGACTCCGCTTCGGTACTCACTGGGCGTGTACTGCACGTCCTGTTCGAAGTAGCCCGAGCTGTTGGTTCGGGCGCTGCCGGACGCCACGAGCGGGTTCGAAAGCAGGTCGTCCTCTCTCAGTTCCCACCCCGCGAACGTGTCCGAACCCCAGCCGAAGAGCGTGACGCGAGTCGTGTCTCCTTCGACGACGGGCGTCTCGACCGAGTCGTCGGCGAGGTAGATCGTGCTACTCGTTCTGCCCTTGTTGACCGACGTGGACTCGATATCGTCCTTGAGGAATCCCCGCAACACGACCGCCCGAAGTTCGACGCCGGGGTCGGTAAACGACTCGTCACTGGCGGCGTCGTCCAGCTCGTCCCCCGGAACGCGAATGGTCGTCTCTCCCGAGTCCGACGTCACCGTCTTGGAAGCTAACTGTTCGTCCGAAAGCTCGGTCACGTCTTCCTCGTAAATCCAGATTTCGTAGGAGCTCTGTCCGGACAGCGAGTAGTCCACAGTAACGGACACGGGCTGGCCGCTCGCAATCGAATCGACCGGTACGTCGTACACCGTCGTGTTGACCGACGTGATACTCACCGAGCCGGATAGCGCCGCCTCGACCGTCCCGTTCGTCGCCTGCGCTTGAATGTCGCTATCGTTTGCCCGTGGTGTTTCAGTCTCGTTCGTCTCCGGTGTCTCGGTCTCATTCACCGGAGTTTCGGTGGAATTCGACTTCGGTGTCTCGGTCTCATTCACCGGGGTTTCGGTGGTGTTCGACTCCGGCGTCTCCGTCTCATTCACCGGGGTTTCGGTGGTGTTCGACTCCGGCGTCTCCGTCTCATTCACCGGGGTTTCGGTGGTGTTCGACTCCGGCGTCTCCGTCTCATTCACCGGGGTTTCGGTGGAATTCGACTCCGGTGTCTCCGTCTCATTCACCGATGTTTCGGTGGTGTTCGACTCCGGAGTCTCCGTCTCATTCACCGGTGTTTCGGTGGTGTTCGACTCCGGAGTCTCCGTCTCATTCACCGGTGTTTCGGTGGTGTTCGACTCCGGAGTCTCCGTCTCGTTCACAGGTGTTTCTGTGGAATTCGGCTCCGATGTCTCGGTCTCGTTTACCGGAGTCGAAGAATTGGGTGTTTCGTTGTGTTCAGTCACTCCCTCCGAATCTTGCGACTCGTCGGTCTGGTTGACTGGCGTCGTAGTTTGATTCGGAGTCGAATTCGATTCGTTAGAAAGCGACGAGTTGGTTGTTGTCGAAGGAGAGAGGGACGAGTTGGTCGTATTTGTCGGTGATGACTGTGTTGCGTTCGAGCCGTTCTGCGTATGTACCACGCCCTGTCCGGCGCCGTCGCTCGCGAGGTTCGCCGACTGCACAGAATCCGTCGGAGCCCCGGATACGACAGTCGGTGAGACGAAACCGACGACTCCCCCGGAAAGAACAATTGCTGCGAGTATGAGCGAAACGGTACCCTGCCAGAGCGTTTTATACCCGCTAGTCATGGTTGACTAAATACATTTTGGCCGATATAAATGTCAGGGTGTGTCCACATACTGCACACAAACGACCCCCCGAGAACGGCGGAGCGTGCCGCGGGGAGGCACACAGCCGGCGCGATTTCGACTACACGGAAAAGCGGGTGACTGAATTGGCGCAGCGAACAGCGGGAGATACGTCAGCGGTCGCTACCGTGTCGTCTCACCGTCCGCCGCTTCCGAACTCGCTCGACAGGATGCCGGGGAGGTCGGTCAGCCAACTGACCGCCGCACAGACGACCATCACGCCGACCGCGGCCATGTAGCCCCAGACGGTGAGCACGTCGAGCACGAAATCGATAGCGACGAAGCCCGAGAGGATGATGGCACCGCTGACCGCCGCCGCGACGACGACGAACAGCGCACCATACGCCCGGACCGGACTGTCTACCATACGGAGAAATGTATGTTCAAAAACATAAATGTGAAGATTGCTTTGCATTATGACAACGGGACTGTACACAGTGCAGGCGGCGACAGCGCTCGGCGGGAGAGACGACAGCGGGATAAACACGACCGACCGCTTGTCCGTGAGAAAATGGTCAGTCGGCCTCGGTAGTGGTGGTGGGTCTGTGGAAGGAACACCGAGGCTCGGTTTGTCCTGACCAGATTCATATCCATTAGGCGTGCCTAAATACATATCGACGCGGGAGAATATTCAGCGCTCGCGTCGTCTCTCGGTGACTATCGCGCAGTACGCGTCTGGACCGGAACGCATCACACTCTCGATACCCTCGGGACCGAACCGTCCGCATCGACCGAGGTATTTTTGATTGACACGTTCGATGGCGTAGGTATGGTCCCCCAGTCACCGACGGGCATCGAACCGATTCCAAGCATCGAAGGCCGCCCCGTGTACACCGCCTCGGGGAACCGGTTGGGCGAGGCAGTCGACCTCTGTGTCGACCTCGACGACGACCGCGTGACCGCGCTTCTCGTCTCGGTCGAAGAGCCTCCCGAGGGAATGGAAGTCGGCCCTCGGGGGATTCGGGTCCCGTTCAGGTCCGTGCGGGGGATGGCCGACATCATCGTCCTGACGGGCGACCCCGGTATCGAGGCCGCCGACTGATCTCGAACACCGGTTTTTCGACCGTCCACGCAGCCAACGGGCACATACGTTGATATACTCCCGACGACGACCGTATAGCGGGCGGTCGTGTTGGTCAGGATGTGGACAGCGCGATTGCCCAGTCACGGCGGCCCGTCCCGCCTGCACGCCTCTGACAGACGGTCGGGCCCCGACCGTTCAGGCCGCGAGTCGCGAGGTCCGCGACCCGCGCTGACGGTCGAGAGACGCCGAAAACTGTTGTAGATACGTTGATAGGAGTGGGTCGAGTAGGCGACGTATGAGCCTCTACGAGTCGATTCACCAGTTCGTCGGTGAACACGAGACGCTCCGGTCGGTCAGCCACTACGAGGAGATGACGGTGCTTCTGACCGAGACGCGACTCGTGCAGATTCGACACGACGGCGAGCAGGCGACCCCCGAGGAAGTCCGGGAGGTGCGGACGATACAGCTCAACCGCCCCATCTTCGCCGGCTGTTCGGTCGAACTCGAATCGGACCGGACCGTCGTCGGCTTCCACGACAGCGCCGGCGAGACGGTTCGGCTGGTCACGCTTCCCGTCCGTGACTTCGAGTTCGCGGCGACGTTCTCGGCTGTCGTCGGCGACGCGGAAGCCGGCGCGCCCTTCATCGAGCGGTAATCAGAGCAGCCGACTGAGGTGGCGACGAAGGTGAAATCGGACGTTCGCGACATCGTGACAACCTATTTACGTGATAACAACGAACGGTCGAGCGACGTGGAACGCCCCGCTCGCTGTGCTTACAAGCACGTCTTCGACGCCGCCGACGAGACGGGTGCCGACGAATCGCCATCGGTGTGGCGCTGTCCGCACCCCGCGAGCGGTGCGGCCGACCGCTGTCTCTTTCACCGCCCCGTCGGCGAAACGCGACCCGCGGCCGTCACCGAGGCGCTCCGCGAGACGATTGCCGACCCCGAACGGCCGTCGGCGTTCGTCGGCGGGTCGTTCGAACGCATCGACCTCGCAGGGCTGACGCTCGACGACGACGCGCCGCTCGACTTCCGCGGCGCGATGGTGAAAGGAGATATCGACCTGCGCGACGCGGCGCTCGAGGGCCCGCTGCGGCTCGACCGCGTCTCGGTGGGCGGCGCGGTGTGCATGCAGCGGCTCGACGCGCTCGCGACAGTCACCTGTCGCAATCTCCAGGTCGGGGACCGCTGGGTGCTCTGCGAGTCGCGCTTCGGCGAGCGCTTCGACGCGACCGGCTTCAGCGCGGGGGCGGTCGTCGCGACCGAGGCGCGCTTCGAGGGCGGGGCGACGTTCCGGAAGGGCGTCGTCGACGACGACGTGTCCGTCGCGGAGGCGCAGTTCGGCGGGCCGGCGTGGTTCTCCCACACCCGACTGGGCGGTCGCCTCGACCTCGGGAACGTCGCGTGCGACCGTCGGCTCTCCCTCGCGCACTGCCGCGTCCGCGGGAACATCGTCGCCGCGTCGGCGACCGTCGACGACGGCCTCTCGCTCGAACACCTGACGGTCGACGGCGAACTCGACGCGACGCGACTCACGGTGGACGGCGGCATCGACGCGACGAGCGCCGGCTTCGGCGGCCGGATCGACTGCACGGGGCTCACCGCCCGCGACGGGACCGTCGACTTCACGCACAGCGCGTTCGACGGCCCGGTCTACTTCGACAACGCGACCGTCGAGGGGCGGGCGCTCCGGTTCCGGAGCGCGCGGTTCGAGTCGGGACCGGCCTCGTTCGTCCGCGTGACCGTGACCGGCGGCCTCGACCTCTCCGACGCGGTCTGTTCCGCCGAGTCACCCGTGCGCGTGGTCGAAACCACGGTCGGCGGGAGCGTCGTCTGCGACCACGCGCGCTTCGGCGACGAGGTGTTCTGTTCGGGCGTCCGCGTCGCGCGCGACGTGGACTTCTCCGACTGCACCGTGGGTTCGCTCGTTTTCGGGGTGGAAATCGAGGGCCGACTGGACTTCGCGTACACGCACGTGACGGACGCCGCGGCCTTCGGCGACACCGTCGTCCGCGGGCCCGCTCGGTTCACCAGCGCGCGGTTCGACGCGGACCCCACGCTCACCGAGGCGACCCTCGGCGACACGGTCGCGGCCTACGACATGTCCGTCGAGCACGCCGGCGGACAGTAACGGTGCGCCGGCGGGTCGTGACGGGGCGTCGGGTCGGACGCCGACGGCGGTACGAACCCCGAACCCGGCGAACATTATATGTCGCGCGGGAGAGTGGTCTGAGGCATGTCGAGTGACGGGCAGAACACCCTCATCGCCCTCTACCGGCGGTACGTCGACGCCGACCCCGACGAGACGACCGTCTATGCGGGCTTCGCGCTGTTCTTTACGGCTATCGGACTGCTCGCCGTCGCGCTCGCGGCGGTGGTGTGGAGCGGCGGCATCCCGCCCGAGAACATCTTCAAGTACGAACTCCGCGAGGTCGCGGGCGTCACCGGCGCGCTCGGGATTCCCCTCCTCCTCGTCTCCGTCGTGGTCCTACTTCCCTCCCAGTACCGGTTCCCGACGGTCCTCGCGGGCGCGGGGCTCCTCGTCTGCGCGGTCGCCGTCGTCCAGTTCGTCGGCGCGTACCCCCACAACTGGAACGTCTCCGCGAGCGCCGACCAGAGCGGCCGCATCGTCGGCATCTACTCGCTCGGCGCGGTGGCGGTCGTCGCCGCGAGCGGCACGTCGCTCGTCGGCTTCCAACTCGCCCGCGCGAGGACGAGCGGCCCCGCCGCGGGCGGGAGCGACGCGGAGACCGAGGCGACCGACGACGGCGAGGACGAGGAAGCCGTCTCCGCGCAGGTTCGCCGCGACATGGACGAGGCGATGTCGAACACCGAACTGTCGTGGGGCGGCGTCCGCAAGACCGAGACCACCCGCCTGAAGCTCGATACCTCCGCCGTCGACGACGTGGACCGGGCGAGCTTCGAGAACGCCAAGGTGACCGAGACGCGCGGCGGCGGGGTCGACGACGCGGTCGCCGGGCTACAGGGGCTCCGCGGCGGGAAGAAGGACACGGCGGTCGGCGACAGTACGGACGACCAGGCCGCCGCGCTGGCCGAGCTTCGGAAGCAACAGCAGGCGGAGGCCGAACGCGAGGACTCGGACGGCGTGGTCGACCGAATTCGCGGACTGTTCTCCTGAGTCGTTTCGGGACGCCGGGCCATCGGTTCGGCGTTGGATTCATTGGCGGAAGTGAATGTCAAAAGCGCATACAGATTTATGCGACAGCCCTACGACGCGTGAGGTATGGCGAAAGGCCTTGACGTAGGTACCATGAACATCCTGTCCGCGAGCCAGGATGGAAGTGAGACCGTATTTGTCCAGCAGCGAAACTCGTTCGTCGAAATCGACTACAGCGACATGGCGGAGCAGATGCTCTCGCGGAGCGACGTGCTCCACATCCGCAAGGACGACAAAGTGTACGTCGTCGGCGACGACGCGCTCAACTTCGCGAACATCTTCGGCAAGGAGACGCGCCGACCGATGCAACACGGCATCCTCTCCAGCGAGGAGTCCTCCGCGATTCCGATGATCAAGCTCATCATCGAGCAGGTCGTCGGCTCGCCCTCCCGGCCGAACGAGCGCCTCTTCTATTCGAGTCCGGCGGACCCCATCGACTCGGACCTCTCGACGCTGTATCACGACAAGACGCTCGAATCGATGCTCGGCGACATGGGCTACGACCCCGAACCTATCAACGAGGGGATGGCGGTCATCTACAGCGAACTCGCCGACAACAACTTCACCGGTCTCGGCGTCTCCTTCGGCGCGGGCATGACGAACATCTGCCTGGCGTACTACGCGGTGCCGGTCATGCAGTTCTCCATCGCCCGCGGCGGCGACTGGATCGACCAGCAGACCGCCCAGGCCACCGGCACGGCCGTCGACAAGGTCACGTCCATCAAGGAAGACGACTTCCAACTCGACTTCCGGACGGACGTCGGCGGCGTCGAGGGCGCGCTGTCGATTTACTACGAGAACCTCCTCGACTACGTCATCGAGAACATCGAGCGCGAGGTCGACGAGGAAGACATCGAGGAGGGCCTCGACGTGCCCGTCGTCGTTACCGGCGGCACCTCCAGTCCGAAAGGCTTCGAGGAGCTGTTCGAACACCACCTCGAAGACTCGACGATTCCGTTCTCGGTCAACGAGGTCCGGAGCATCGACCGCCCGCTGTACAGCGTCGCCCGCGGGTCGCTCGTCGCCGCCCGCTCCGAAGAGGAGTCCGGCGGGAGCGCCTCGGAACCAGAGCCCGAACCGGAACCCGAAGCAGAAGCCGCGCCGGAATCGAACTGAGCGCCGACCCGAACTGACGCACCCGACCGGACAGTACGTCACGACCGAGGTCGACGCGCCGCCGGGAGCGCGCGAGCGAGCGCGTTACTCGTCTCCCGTGCGGTCCCCGCGGTCGCCGTCCTCCCCGTTTTTGCGCTGGTAGTCGCTGGGCTCGCGGTCAGCGGCGTCGCTGTCACCCGTCTCGTCGGCCTCGACGGCTCCGGACTCAGCGACACCTTCAGTCGCGTCGCTCTCGTCGGTGGCGACGTCGTCCGCCCCGTTGGCGTCGTCAGCCTCGTCGCCCCCGGGTTCGGACTCGTTGTCGCCGTCAGCGGACTCGTCGTCACCGCCTTCGTCTCCAGCCGCCACGCCCTCGTCGCGCTCGCGCGCCCCGCGGACCGCCCGTGCGTGAAAGCGGGCTATCGCGTCGTCCCACGACTCTCGGTTCGGCGCGTCACGCTCGTGGACCGTCTCGACGCCGACGAAGCCGCACCGCTCGCAGTAGCGCGCCGCGCGGCCGTCGAGCGAGAGCGTCGAGAGGGGCTGTGAACACCGCGGACAGGTCATGCAGTTTGCCGGTGGTTCTCGCCCGGGTCGTATAGAACTACCCCGTCGGCGGCGGGGCCGAAGAACCACGTGTGACAGTCCGCTAACAGAAGATTCACCATTAATGGCGTGCCACAAAGAGACGATGAAGGTCCTTTGCTTCGGAGTTGGACAAGCGGGTGGGAACGTTCTCGACGCCCTCCTTCGGTACGAACAGCGCACGAACGCCGACTACGTCGTCGACGCGGTGGCGTACAACACCGCGTCGGCGGACCTCCGCGGCCTCGACCTCGTCCCCGAGGAGAACCGCATCCTCTTCGGCGCGGACGAGGTGAGCGGTCACGGCGTCGGCGCGGACAACGAACTCGCCGCCGAACTCGCCGAGCGCGACAGCCGACAGCTCCTTCGCGGCACCGACGGCGCACCGACCTCCACGGCCGACGCGTTTCTCATCTTCGCCGGTCTCGGCGGCGGCACGGGAAGCGGTGCGGCCCCCGTGCTCGCGAAGCACCTCCAGCGCATCTACGAACAGCCCATCTACGGCGTCGGCATCCTCCCCGCGGCCGACGAGGGGGCGCTCTACTCGCGCAACGCCGCGCGGTCGCTCAAGACGTTCGTGGACGTGACCGACCACGTGTTCGCGTTCGACAACGGGGCGTGGGCGAACGCCGGCGAGGACGTCTCGGCGGCCCACGACTCGATGAACGAAGAGCTGGTGCGACGCCTCGGCATCCTCTTCGCCTCGGGCGAGGTGAGCGAGTCGGGGACGGTCGGCGAGAGCGTCGTCGACTCCTCGGAGGTCATCAACACCCTCCGCGGCGGCGGCATCTCGACCATCGGCTACGCGGCGAGCGAACTCCCCGAGAGCGACGACGGCGGCGGGTTCAGCATCAAGGGACTGCTGGGCGGGGGGTCGTCGTCGGTGGACGAACTCGACTCCATCAACCGCATCACGACCCAGACGCGGAAGGCGGTGCTCGGTCGGCTCACCCTCCCGTGTGACGTGGATTCCGCGTCCCGCGGGTTGGTCGTCGTCAGCGGCCCGCCCGAGTGGCTCAACCGGAAGGCCATCGAGCGGAGTCGGACGTGGGTCGAAGAGCAGACCGGGAGCATGGAGGTCCGCGGCGGCGATTACCCGCTCCCCGAGTCGAACCACGTCGGCGTGCTCGTCCTCCTCGGCGACGTGTCGCGGAGCGACCGCGTGGCCGAGGTCCGGTCGACCGCCGTCGAGGCCGAGCGGGACCGCCGTGACCGCGAGGCCGACGACACGAGCGCCGACGCCGGCGGCGATGCGGAGGGCGTCGTCGACGAGCGCCTCGATACGTTGTTTTAACCCGGTCGCGTCGCAGACCGCCGCCGAAGCAGGGGTGCGGCCGGCGGCGGTTCGTTCCGGAGAAAGTGTCAAATACTCTCTCGGCGAACAGCTAGGTGCGTGTCTGAGACCAGCATAGCGGCGACGCCGCGCATCCTCGCGTACGGCCCGCAACCCGCGGATTCGGCGATAGCACAGTCCGACGTGGACGTGGAGTTCGTGGAGTCGAGCAGAGAGTTGTTCGAACGGTTGACCGAGGCACCGACCCATCTCGTCATCTGCCTCCACGCCCCGCCGGTGTTCGACGGCGTCGAGGCGGTCAAGGGTATCCGGCGGTTCGACGCGACGGTCCCGGTGGTGCTGGCGTCGCGAATCCAGAACACGATGCTCAACCTCCAAGCGGTACAGTCGCAGGTCACCTGGAGCGTGAACCTCGCGGGCGAGGGCCCCATTGAGGAGGCGCTGTTAGACCTCGTCACCGACGCGAGAGAGTGGTTAGAACGGCAAGCGGAGTAGTCACCGAACCCAGTCGGGACCGGTCAGTCGTCGGTCGACGGGAAGTCGAAAGGGCCCAGCGTCTGCTCCGCCTCGTCGGCCGCGTCGGCGGCCGGGAGCGAGACCCGTCCGAGTTCGTTCTGTACGGCCCACAACCGCTCGAAGAGCCGGTCGAACTCGTCGTCCGCGTCGTCCGGGAGGTCGCGAGCGCACTCCCACAGGAGTTCCTCGGCGCGGTCGACGTGAGCCGTCGCCCGCTCGAGTGCGTCGCTGGGCCGTCGTGCCGGTGTGTGTTCCGCCATAACAGGGAATACGATACCGAGGAGCATAGTCGTTTCAATAGATGTAATAGGTGTAACATCGTTACATCTTCTGAGAGATTGTTCTTCAGATTGACAATCAGAACCATTTATATATTCGAAGTGATTGTGTTTAGTTGGATGCAGCACCGTACAGAGTAACCCCTCGGACGCATCCACTTGACCGAACTCATCCCCCCTTCCCCCCTTCCCCTTAGGTTCGGTCACCCCTTTACGGGGCGAAACTGTTCTCAAGAGTCACATCCGCCGGACGAGAAGCGCGGCCGACCGAACCGCCGTCAGTCGGTGTGTACAAGGCGCTCCACGTCCTACGGACGAGTAGGCTCTGGAGACCGTCGCATGAATCAGAATCTCTGGTACGCCGGCGTCCTCATCGTGGTGCTCGGCGTCACCCTCGCCGCGGTTCCGACGGGCAGTTTTAGTTCGGTCTCCGGACAGCGGCCGGTCGACGTCTCGGTCGTCGACGACGACCGAGCCCTCGTCGCGCTCGAACCGACCGGCGAGGTCGTGACGAGCCCCGGCCGCGGCAACGCCGTGGCGGTCGGGTCAATCGTGAACAACCTCGGCACCGACGTGACCGTCGACTACACCGCCAGATTCGACGTGAACGCGCTTTCGCTCGCGCAGTCGGGCGGCTCTCCGACGCTCAGCCGGAGCGGCGAGCACCAGGTGACGGCCTACTGCCGGCGACCGAACGCGGGGAGCGGCGTGGCGACACTCGTCGTCGAAGTCGATTCCGCGCAGGCGGACGGTGTCTCTATCTCCGGTGCGACGCTCGAAGCGCGAGTCGAGTACGATTGCACGAGCGGGAACAGCGGCGGGAACCCCGGGAACGGCGACGACGACCCCGGGAACGGCGGCGGCAACGACGACGGAGATAGCGGCGACGGGAGCGATGGCGGCGAGGGCACCCCACCGGGGCCGTCGAACGGCGTCGCCTACGTCGACAGTGACGAGGACATCGCCTACGACGACGGCGAACGCGTCCTGACTGAACAGGAGGTCGCGACGTTCAACGACGACGACGCGGTGCTCGTCGTCGGGACCGATAACGGCACCATCGACAACAGTTGGCGCTCCATCGACATCTCGGCCAAGCGCGTCGTCGTCACGCACACGACGTTCACGAGCGGTGATTCGGTCGACATCGAGGCGGAGACGAGCATCGAGTTCACCGACGTGACGGTCAACTCCGACTGGGGCCAGGTCACGCTCTCGGGCGAGTCGATAACGCTCCGTCGGTCGACGATAGACGCGAAAAACGGGAAGATAGAACTCGCGGCCGACAGCGGGACGCTCGACGTGCGCGAGAGCGCGGTCCGGGGGAAGAACGACAAGGTCGAACTGACTGGAGAGACGATTGAGGCCGGTGGCGCGACCATCCGGAACACGAACGACGAAATCGAACTGGCGGCCGACGACGGTCCCGTGAACGTCACGGGAGCGACGCTCGACAACCGGAACGGCAAGGTCACCGTCTCGGGCGAGTCGGTTCAGGCTCGCGGCGCGAGCATCAGCGCGCGAAACGGGAAAATCGACCTCGCGGCCGACGACGGTCCCGTGGACATCCGCGACGCGAGCCTCCAGAACCGGAACCGCGACATCGAGGTGGGCGGGGAGACGGTGTCGGCCCGGAACGCCTCGATTACGGTCGTCAACGGACAGATTTCGCTCGACGCCGACGACGGCCTCCTCGACATCGAGGACGCGACGGTCCACGGGGAAAAACAGATTGACCTCACCGGCGAACGCATCGGTGCCGCGGGCGCGTCTATCAAGACGAAAAACGCCCAGATCGACCTCCAGTCGGGGGTCGGCGACGTGACGCTCGACGGCGCGACGGTCAAGACGAAGAACGCGCAGATTACCGTCGAATCCGCGGGCGACCTCCGCGCGAACGAGAGCGTCTTCGAGACGACGAACGCGGACGTGTCGCTTTCGGCCGACGGCGACGCGTTCCTCCGCGACGCCGACCTGCGCACCACGAACGCCGAACTCGCCGTCGAACTCGGCGACGCGTCGGCGACGCTCTCGGTCGACGGCCTCGAAATCCGAGACCGAGACGACACCCTCGACTACGACCCCGGCGGCGCGGGAGTGACCGGAACGCCGAGCGCCGGACAGATTCGCGGGTAGTCGAAGTCGGGCGCGCGCGTACGCTGCAGACCCCCGGCGTCCAGCGCACTCACAGATACTTGCGTCTGAACTGTTCGACGAGCGAGACGTTCCGGCCGGTCGAGCGCAACCGAATCGGGCCGAGACCGAGCGCGAGGACGCTCACGAGGAGCGTCACGAACGCCAACACGGCGTCGATAGCCGCGATTGCGAGGAACGGATGAACCTCGTGTAAACCGAGGATAACCGTCTGCGGAAGCGCGGGGACGTACAGTTGTTCGCGTATCTCGCGGTCGTACGCGCCGGTTCGGTCCGGCGCTTCGATGGTGAGCGTCGTGTTTTTCGACCCCTTCCCGGGGACCACAAACACGGACTGGCCGAACGAGACGCCCGGGTCGCGCGATTCGACGACGGTGATGACCGGAACGTAGCCGTTGTTCGTCAGGCGGTAGTCGACCGTCGCCGTCTCGCCGACGCCGACGACGAGCGGGTTCTCGTTCGGCGACTCGGAGCTCACGATGGTCAGTTCCGTCGGCCCCGACCCGAGAACCATACTCAGCGTCGCGGGCGTGACGACGATGACGACGAGCAGGAAGAGGACGACGCCGCTCGTGTAGTAGTCCGGGCGGCGACGGCTGTGCGAGCTCTGTTTTCGGCCGCCGCCGGAGCCGTCGAACACGAGGCTCAGCGCGATGAGAATCCCACCGATAGCGACGAGGAACATCGGGGAGGGCTCCCCGTCGGCGGCGCTCTCGAACCCCGGGAGGCTCCCGAGGAGGTCGAACGCGCCAGTTGCGAGCCCGTTCACCGCCCCCACGACGGCACCGAGTTGCGGAATGACGACGACGTTCCCGTTCACCTGGAGCGCCTCGGCGACGATTTGGGACCGCTTGACCGGCGGCTCGACGCTCTCTTGGTCGGTGAAGGGGTTGGCGTCGCCGCGCGTGATGTACCCCTCTTCGGTCCACCTGACCACCCGGTGGGTCGTCAGCCCGCCGCCGTGGAGCTCTCGCGCGTTGAACACGACCACGTCGCCGGATTCGGGGTCTTCGAGGAACACCGACGGAACCGCGATGAAGCCGTCGCCGGGCTCCATCGTCGGTGCCATGCTCCCCGTCTCGACGTAGCCGAGGAGCACCGGCTGGCCGAGCGCCTGCCCGAACAGCAGCGCGACGACGGCGAGGACGAGGAAGCCGAGCACCGCGTATTCGAGGACGTCGCTGAGTTTCACGGCGTGTATGAGACACTACGCGCGAATCCGTAATTACCTATCGCCGTCTCGCCCACCCGACAGCGCCCGCGAACGCTGCGCGCGCAGGCGTCGGCGGGGTCGCGACGCGTCACGAGTCGGGGACCATCGATTTCGATGTGCTAGTATATCCTGTTCAATGGTACCATGAGTAGAGGACCGAGTTACCAATGCCCACGAAAATTCGACCCACGAGTGTCGGGGGCGAACGGAAATCGATAGACTACGAGCCGATTTTTTCTGTGTTAAACCCTCGCTTGAACGTCGAAAATGCGCCCCGAAAGGTGGGCTTGAACCCGACTCGACGGGGAGAAAGCCGGGCTTGTCGAACGGAACGACGACCGAGAACTCGTTCAAGCACCGGAATACAAAGTGGGTAGGCTCTGTTGGGAGAGACAACGACGCAGTCACCTGTGTCAGGGAGAACACAACCATGGCAATCAACAGACGCAACATCTTGATCGGACTCGGAGCACTCGTCGGCGGCGGCGGCGCACTCGTCGGAACGGGCGCGTTTACGACCGTGAGCGCGGCGCGTGAAGTGAGTGTGAGTACGGCTGGCGACGGGAGCGCGTTCCTTCAGCTGGGGTCTAGCAGCCCGTACGTGGACGACGATACAGACGGTACGCTGCGGCTGACGTTGGACGCGGACGGACAAGGAAGCGGGGAAGACGCAGGCTTCAACGAGAACGCGGTGACGACGCTCACGGACGTCTTCACGATTACGAACAACTCTGCGGAGGCAAACAACTCCGTTCAGGTCGGTCTTGGTAGTTCTAGTACTGCGGTTCCAGAGACAAGTGATCTCAAAGGGAGTGTCACGCTAACTGTTGGGAGTAGTGACAGTTCTGAGGACGTCGATGTGACTTTCTCAGTTGGAAGCCTCGACAGTCCGAACACACCTACGCTTGATCCCGGAGAGTCAGTAACTGTCGATGTTAAAGTCGATACAACCGTGTCGTCAACGGGTGCGAACGATTCCGTCGACCTAAGCATCTTCGCGGTCTCAACTGATTCCACTACGACCACCACGTCGAGCTAATCTATGAAACGACGCAACGTCATCACCGCAATTGGAACGCTCGCAGTCGGAACCGGGACGGTCCTCGGGACGGGCGCGACCGAAGTCCTCTCGTCGAACGAAGACGGGAGTTTCCGCGTCGTCTCGCCGGGGGCGAACATCTCGATTACGGTTCCGGACAACCCGGGAGCGAACGTCTCCGTGTTCCAAGACGACAACGATGACGCCGACGGCGACGCGGCCGCCGGTGGTATCGACTTCGGGAGCCTCGAACAGATGGACCTCCCGGCGGTCCACGTCATCGATAACTCGAACAGCAGCGGTGGCATGATAGAGATTCAGGTCGCCATCGAGAAGGGAAGCGGCGCACAGGACCTTGGGAAGATATTCGATATCGTCAACAACAATCCCGACACCGCGTACGACGTCGGCTTCGAGTTCACCACGTTCGGGAACGCAGTCACCACGAACGGCGGAACCGTCACTCCGGCGACCGCCAAGGAGGCGTTCCAGTTCGTCAACTCGGACGGCAACGTCATCTCGTCGGACCCGAACGAGTCCACTCACAATCCTCAGAACTTCGTCACCGTGGCAGCGTCGGCGGACTCGGGTAGCAGAGTTCCGGTGTCGCTGGAGACAGACGCGACGCTCGGAAACATCTCCAGCGAGTTCGACACGAGCGGGACGTTCGGAGACGTAAGCGAGAACATCACCCTCATCGAGGAAGTCACGGCAGTCGCAGAACCGACGCAGTAACGACGCGCTCACGCGACTGAACCAAATACGTCGCTCCCATCCATGCCCACACGCCGCCAGACCCTCTTCGTTCTCAGCAATTTCTTCATCGTCGGCGGCGTCCTCGGCGTGAGCGCCACGACGACGACCCAGTCAACGTCGGGGGCGAGTTTTCGCATCGTCGCACCCGACTACCTCTCTCTCACGGCGGCGAACGACCCCCCGATTCACGTCGAAACGAACGCGTCCGGCTACGTGACGCGGCTTACTCCCGGCGGCGACGAGAATGGCGTCAACAAGCGCGCTATCACGCGCTTCGAGGATATCGTCCGCCTCACCAACGTCAGCGAGGCCGACATCGACGGCGTCTACTTCGAGTTCGACGTGGCGAGCGACTCGCTTTCGGACTCGACGCTCGAAGACGTCGAGGCGGCGCTCCAAATCACCGCCGGCGACGAGGCGCTCGCCCCGGGCACGGACGGAGACGACCTGCTCGACGTGAGCACGGCGGTGTCGGGGCCGGAGGGGGTCCTCGGGCCGGGTGAGTCGGTCCCGTTCGGCCTCCAGATTAACCTCATCCCGTGGACCGGGCCGAGCACGCTGGAGGACCTTCCGGACCCCGAGGCGTACAGCGCCACGCTACGGATTCACGTCGAGCGGGAGTCGTCGTCGGCCGGTGACTGACGGGCGGGCCGTCGGCACGCCGCGCGAGGCGGTATCTGTGCAGCCGCTGACAGCAGAGGAACTATGTGCGGTGGGGCAGTATCGACGGTCGATAGATGAGTCCCAGCGGTGCCGGTGGGTTGCTCGGCCGCGCGTCACCCTCGGAGCGCGACGACGGCGGCGAGGCCGACGACGCGCTGACGCGCGACGAAATTTTCGACCTGATGAGCAACCACCGCCGGCGGTACACCCTCCACTACTGCAAGCGGGCCGACGGCGCGGTCGAACTCGGAGACCTCGCAGAGCAGGTCGCGGCGTGGGAACAGGACAAGGAGATTTCGGAGCTGACCTCCGCCGAGCGAAAAACCGTCTACACGTCGCTCCAGCAGACGCACCTACCGCGGCTCGAACAGGCCGGCGTCCTCCGCTACGACCGGGGCGAAGTCGAACTCACGGAGCGCATGGAGCGCCTCGACATCTACATGGACATCGTCCCCGAGAACTCGGTTCCGTGGGGGGTGTACTACCTCGGCCTCTCGGTCCTGTCGAGTCTCATCGTGGCGGCCCTGTGGGCCGACGTGCTCCCGACGGGGACGGTCCCGCTTCTCGCCTACCCGACCGTCATCGTCGCGGCGTTCGGCCTCTCGGCGGCGTACCACACCGTGACGAACCGCCGCTATCAGTTCGAGAACCTCGAACGGCCGCCGTAGCGCCGTAGGAGGGTTCACGCCCGAAGGTCCGGCTCAGAGGTTGAGCCACGCGTGCGTGTTCGTCTCGTCGAGCGAGTAGTAGTATATCTCGCTGCTGTCGATGACGGCGTACGTCTCGATTTCGGGGTCGAAGATGACGCGCCGGTTCGTATCGATGGCCACGTCGACGAGGTCTTCGAGGGTGAGAATCGAGATGTACGGCTTGTTCGCGTCGGTCGGGAACTCGCCGCGGGAAATCCACTCCTCGTGGCGGCTGTGCGAGATTCTCGTGCGGAGTTCCTCGGGGTCGCTTCGGTACTCGGTGCGGATGACGAGGCCCGCGAGTCCGAACAGCACCAACGCGGCCGCGGCGAGTCCGCCGTACTCGACGGGGTTCGGCGGTCGCGTCACGGTCCGCGCGACGGTCGTCGAGTGCCGCCGGTCGTCGGCCAGCGACCGTTCGAGGTAGTAGGCCCGCCCGGAGAACGCGAGCGGCGTGCTCGCTTCGAGCGTGCCGCTGTACGAGCCCGTCTGGTACGTGACCGTGAGGTTGAGACTCGTCCTGAACTGACCGACGCCGCCGGTCTCGGTCCGCTTTTGCTGGAGGTCGCGGTCGAGCGTGGAGACGTTGAGCGAGGGCGCGTCGACGACGGTCCCGTCGGTGACGAGCGTCTGTTCGTCGAGGAGAACGGTCTCGTTCTCGTAGAACGGCGTGCCGTCCCGAACGCCGACGGTGCGAAGGACTAACTGCTGTGTGACGTTGACCGACTGGTTCGCGGGGACGTCGGTGTGGACGCGGAACGACACGTCGGGCGAAATCGTCATGAAGTAGACAGAGCGGTTCTCCAGCGTCGACCCGCGCTCGTAGAGCGTCGTGTTCTGGGTGACGACCGCCCGCGTGTCGACGCCGGTCTCGACCGACTGCACGTTCGTCTCCTCGGTCACCGTCTGCGTCGTCGGCGTGAGAAAGACGTAGCCGGCGGCGACCAGACACGCGACGCCCGCGATGGCGAGGACGGCGACCAGCACCCGAGCCTGCTGCGTGACGAAGAGTTCGAGGCGGTCGTCAAATCCCATTATCGAGAGGGGAGCGCGGCACTCGCGGGATGTACATACGGGCAGATAGTTCGAGGCGCAAGAAAACTTTTGTCCTAGCGAGCGATAGATTCTGCGAGGCAGTACAGTACATGGTCTCCGACCCCGTCGACAACGACCGAGCGAACGAGACTCCGTCGTCGTTCGAAGCCTGGCTGGACCAGCGAATGAGCGAGACCGGTAAGTCGCGCGACCAGTTGTGCCAGGAGTTGCTCGCGTCGCACTGGCAGCTCAACGAGATCACGGAACTTCTGGGTCGCGACAGCCACGCCTCGGACGAGAGACCCAGCGAGGCGAAGAGCGCGACGCGCTCGCCGTCCAGAGATGATACGGAACCGAACAAGCCCGTGAGCGACGACGAACTAGCCGAGGTCCTCGAACTCATCGAGGGACTTCAATCGGAGGTCGATACGGAAGCACAGCGGCGCGCGCGCCTCGAACAGTCGGTTCAGACGCTTACGACGCGACTGGACGAGGTCGAAGACGCACTCGACGAGGTCGAAGACCTATCGGCCGAACTCGACGAGGTCGAATCGGCGCTCCGTGAGCGACATCAGACGCTCGACGCGCGGTTCGACGACGAGTTCGACAACCTCCAGACGATTCTCGAACACCTCGTCGAGACCGACGACCGCGTCGAGACGAAACTCAAGGAAATCGAGACGCAGTACGGGGCCGAGATACGCGAGATACGGGCCGAACGCGAGCAGTTGCGTCGGGTGAAACAGGCCGCAAAGGAGGCCGATACCCACGAGGGAGACTGCGAACACTGCGGGGAGAGCATCGACCTCGCGCTTCTCACCAGCCCGGAGTGTCCGAACTGTCAGCGCCCGCTGCACGGCGTCGAAAAAGAGACCAAGTGGCTCGTGCTCACCGACTACACCGTGACGGTCGCGAGTAGCGACGGGGGCACGCGGCGCGCGTCGGAGACGACCGCTCGACCCGACCGCGACGGCGCGCGGGACCCCGCGGACTCCGGCGGCCAAACGTCCGAACCGAAGCGCGACGCGCCCGGAACGTCCGACCACACGGTGAGCCAGAGTCGGGCGGCGGTCAACGAGATAATCGACTCGTTCGAGTCGGTATCGACCGGCGACGACGGGACGACCGGGACCGACGAGACGTCGGACGCGACGGGGGCTATCGACCCGGACGCGGCGATAGACGCCGACGAGAGCACGTTCGAGTGGAACGAAGACGACTTCCGGTGAGGCGCGACGCCCGCCTCAGCCGAGCGATAGCGACCCGTCGGCCTCGAACTCTATCGCCGCGTCGAACAGGGATTTGAAGGTCCGGAGCGTCTGGTCGTCGTGTCGCGCCGGGTCGACGTGGTAATGGGCGCGTGCGCCCGCCGAGGAGATGCGATTCGTGAGGATGTGGAGGAACCGGAAGAGGCGCTGGTTGTTGTTCACCGCGGTGATGAGGTTCGAAAGCGAGTGCACACAGAGCGTCGATTGGACCGACGACTCGCCCCACTCGTTCAGCGATTTCGTGATGAGGAGTCCGATGCGACGGAGGTCCGTCGCCTTCGTGACGGTCTTGATAGTTATCGGCAGGTCGGCGGCGTCGATTGTCCCGGAGGCGTCGTACGACTGGACGCTGATGAGCGTCTGGTTTTCGACGCTCCCAACGCGATAGTTGTTGAGGATGTTGAGCTGCTCTTCGGGCGTCGTCTCGATGGACACGAGAAGCTGGTTTGCGGCCCCCGAATCACCGGTCATGAGCTGCGTACAGAGGCTGTACTCCGCTGCGGTCTCCGCCGGGCCGACGATGAGGATGTTGGACTGCTCGGACACGAGGTCGAACACCGCCTCCGCCTTCTCGTCGAAGTTCGCCTCGTCGAACGGCGTGTCCGAGCGGTCGTCGATGAGGTCCCACTCGGACGCCTCGTCGTCCGGTAGCGACGCCGACGAACCCTGCTTCCGCCGAATCGATTCCGCCAGTTCGGAGAGCGCCGATGGCGTCCGGTCGGTCGTCGGCCCGTCCTCTCCCGCCGGCGAAACGGTGTCACCCGATTTATCCGAGGTCGGCGTCCCGTCTTCCACGCGGTCCGCAAGGTCAGATAACGACGGCGAGTCCTGTATCTCGGTGTCGGAGTCTCCCGACTCCGCATCGTCACGGTCTGCCATAGTGGCCGATGGGTGTGAGCATGGTTGCGAGGGAGTTCGTGAAGCGGTGGCGACTGAGCGGGAACGAGAGCGAGAACGTGCTCTGTTCCCAACGTGTTTCACTGTTTTGAACTCGTAGGGGGTTCACTTAATGTATGGGGCTTTGCCGGCGAAAGACAGCATCGCATTATATCCCGTCTCAGGGGAAAGCAGGTAAACTAACAAATTTCGTATGGTAAAGGGAATTGATATCGAAGTGGATATTTCGTCTGTTCGAATTTATGGTAGAACTCGAGGTATTAGTATTGCTATATTTGGACAATATTGGGGGCTTCTGGAATCGGTTCACAGAATCGGTGGACAAGGATACAGAATACGCGATAATCCAAATGAGTACAGGTGCGTGGGTTTCTTCCCGGTAGGTTCGAATGAGAACCTGATTGGACAGTTTTTGTCTAGTTCGTAGGGGTTGTCACGCCGTAGATTCTGTTCTGGGCGCGACGTGGGGTCGCACAACTGCGTAGTAGATGTGTCTATATTTAGCAATACTATTGTTAGGTAAAACGCGACTCGGGCGGGAGAGTCGACCAATCTAGTCAGAAAATGTACTGTATTAGCTATTTGCCAAATCTGATGCCGTCTTCGACCAGTCGGAGGTTTCGTTCCCGGTCGATATGCGGCTTCAGCCAGTCGTACTCCTCGATTTGGAGGATGAGGTCCGCTTGGAGGTTCCGCCACGCGATGGCGTAGATGGGCGATTGCCCCCACGCGCGGAGTTCGGGGATGAACTCGTCGTAGCGTTCATAGTGGCCTTCGAGGCGTTCGAGAGCGTCGACCACGTAGCCGGCGGCCTCCGCTTCCGTCTCCGCGCCGTCGATGGCCCGGTTCAGTCGGGTTTCGAGTCCCTCGACGGCGCGTTGCATGTCCTGTGCCGCCGTGCCGTCGGCCTCCGGAAGCGAGTCGATGATGGGCTTCGGAACGCCGAGCGAGAGTGGTTCGATATCCATACCTCGAACTGGGCGGCAAGGCGGCAAAAAGGCGGCGACGGTCGCAGCACGGCGCGGACGTACTCCGACACTACGACGCCGTCGGGATGGCGGTGTCGAACAGCGTCGCCACTCGTCACCGAGAACAGCGCGCCGGGGTGCCTCCGAAGGCCGTCCCGACCTCCGGTTGCGGCGCGTTGCTCTGTTACGCGTTCGTCTCGTCGGTCCGCGCCCTGAGTTCGGACTCGACGAGGGCGTCGAAGTCGACGCCGTCTGTCCGGTACTGGTCGCGGTTGTCGATGACGACCAGCCCCTTGTCTGTGATTTCGTACAACCCGGAGTTCGGCGCGGGCCCGACTCGCGCCAACAGGTCGTAGTCCGCTAAAATCGGCAGTCGCGTGTTGATGTACGAACGGTTCTTATCGAGGATATACGAGAGATTCACGGCGGTGTTCCGCCTCCTGTCCGAGAGTGCCTCGAGGATATCGAAGTCAGTTGGGACGGCCAACTTCATACATGGTTGTTCGCAGCCGCTGTTAAATAAACAGCTTATCGGGAGGTCGTGCGGTCGGGTTCGCGCGGCGAGGGGCGACAGGGCGGCGATTTCGGGTCTTACCGATGGTCGAGCGCGTCGCGTGCGAGGCGCAAGTCCTCGATAATCCGCGTGTGGCGGTCGATTGCGTCGTCGATATGCCGCGCCGTCGCCGCCGTGTCGGCTCCGGCGTCATCGTGGTACTGCGCCTGCAACAAGTGTGATTCCAAGGCCCGCGACGTGGAGTCACTCGCCGCCAACAGCGCCTGGGTAATTGTCCAGTCTACCGTCCCGTCGTCGGGGAGTTCGTCGAACTCCAACCGCTCCCCCTCGTATCGTTCTGCCATCATGGCCCACGTTGGGACGTGATACTATTTAAAGTTATAGCGACGTGATAATTCCGACGTTTCGGATTCGATAGGAAACCCACTATACGTACCATTTACTGGCGTTTCGGAGCCGATTAACGACGTCGATAAGTATATCAAAGTTAAGTAACTTCGGTCGGTGGCGACGAGATGTCCTGCGATTTCCGAGGCGAGTCGGGGACGCGTCACCCGCCCCGCGTTCGCGTCACCGCTCTTCGACGTGTCGAATCTCGACGCCGATACCGCGCGTGGACTCGACCAGTTCGCGGCCGCCCATCTCGGCGCGGCCGATGGCGAACGCCTTCGGTCCCTCGACGATAACCTCGTCGCCCGGCCGGATGTCCTCGTCGGCGTCGACGACGCCCGGCGCGAGGACCGACCCGTGCGGGACGAACCCGTCGATTTCGACCGTCTTCGTCGGCGCGTCGCTGTCGCGCCACACCTTCGCACCTTCGAGCGTAAAGGAGAGCACGCCGTACTGCGGGACCATCGTTGCCAGCTGCTCGCCCTCGTCGTTCCACACCTGCAGTTTGGGGTAGCGGCTCGTCATCTCCAACTCCACGTCGGAGAAGAGCGCGTCGCCCGCGCCCGGGCCGAGTTGGTAGTCTGCGAGAGCTTTCACGACGTTGTGCTCGCGCTCCTCGCGGGTGAACTTGGGCGCGCCGTCGAGCGTCCGCATGAGGTTCCCGATGGACTCCGTGGTCGTCGGGTGTTCCGAGACGGTGAACTCCACGTCGAGGTTCAGGTCGTCCGCGACGCGCTCGACGATTTCCGTGTACGCTCCCGGCGGGACGTGGGCGATGATTCGCGGGTAGTCGTTGCGCTCCAGATAGCGCCGGAGCACCTCGGCGACGAACGACTTCTCGTCTTCCGACCAGTCGCCCGTGACGACCGAGTCGTAGTGCTGGGCGGGGTAGGTGAGTTCGAGTTCTTGCGGGACGACGCCGATGGGCGAGGTCATCGACACCATGTGCGCGCGGTACTGGACGGCCTCCTGGAACTGCCGGTGGCTCTGGGACTCGCTGTAGGGTTTCTTCGCCGAACACGGCAGGAGCACGAGCGGGTTGTCGAAGCGATTCCGATAGCGCTTCGTCACGCGGTCGGCGAACCGCTGAATCTCCACGCGGTCGATGGACTCCTCGGAGGCCGCGGTGAGCTCCGAGTCGCGGATGACGGGAACCCGCTGTTCCATGAAGTTGTACTGCTGGTCGAACCGTCGGAACAGGGCGGTCAGCCACTGGTCGTGGCGGGCCTGCCCCTCCACGTAGTCCCGGAGCCGACCGTCGCGCACGCGGCGGCGGACCCGCGCGAGTTCGGCGCGCAGGGCGTTGGCGTTGTGGTCGGCCGCGTCGGCGCGGGTGAACTCGGAGGCTGGTTTGCGGCAGGCCTCGCAGGCACAGGGGAATTCGTCGAGGTCTTCGAGGAAGTACTCGCCGTCGCTCGTGAGGTAGAACCCTTCGAGACCGCGGGCGCGGGCGAGTTTCTCGTCGACGAGGTCGACGCCCGCGTAGACGAGAAGCGAGACGTTCCGGGGCGTGGCGACGCCCGAGAGCATGAGCGCCGTGTCGGCTGGCAGGTTCTCCTTCGCCTCGATGACGTTGTCGCGGAAGGCGCGCGCGTGGCCGACGAAGCCCTGCGCGTCGGAGAGAATGTAGGCGTCAGCGCCGTAGTCGGCGGCCGTGTCGGCGGTGACGACGGCGGCCGAGGGGAAGTCCACGTCGGGGTAGTCCACCGAAAAGGACTCGCGGACCTCGTCGGCGCTCCCCGCGGGAAGCGAGCGGTGGGGGAGCACGGTCAGCACGTCGTCGGAGCCGTCGGGGAACTCGCGCTCGGCCGCCCAGAGGCTGCCAGCGTCCGCGAGCGCGTCGTCCACGACCGCCGGCGTCGTCACCGAGTCGGAGAGCCGCAACTCCCCGATTCGGGCGGCGCCGTCGCGGGCGTGAACCTCGAAGTAGTCGGTCATACCCGCTTTCGGCCCCCGATAGGCAATTAACTTGTCTTCTGCGGGCGCGCCGAGACAGGGGGTGACTGCGGGCTCTCGCCGGAGGCACACCGCGCGAAGAACGCGGCAACGAACCGGAACCGGGTTACTCGCTCGACCGACCGTCTTCGACTTCGATGCGCTGGGGTTCTTCCGTTCGCGCGTCGGCGTCGGCGTCGTCAGTACCGCCCAGTAGCGACGACTGCAGGTTCTTCGCGAACGACTCGACCTGGTTTCGGAGCGTCTTGACCTCCGTTTCGAACTCCTCGACGGAGCGCTCGACGTAGTGGACTCGCTGAATCGGAATCCGGCGGACGACGTCGTTGCCGCCGGCGTCCTCGTCGAGTTTGACGATCCAGTGGTCCTGAAAGTAGGCGATGTTCTCGTTTTCGACGCGTTTCTCGACGGTTCCCTCGTCGGGGTCGTCGTAGACGATTACCGCCGTACCGAGGTCTGTGTCCGTCATCACGTGTACTTGTGTCCAGACACTCGTATGTCTGGTGGCACGGCGAACGCGCCGGCAACCGAGTCGCACCGCTTCGGCCGCTCTACTTCCACCGAGCCTACCGAATTTAGCCTGCCCCGCCCGAACGACCACTATGAACGCCTCCGACCCCACCGGTCCGTGGTCGCGCGACCGCGTCGACGACTTCCTCGCCGACGCGACCGTCCCGATTCGGCTCTCGTGTCGCACCCCGACGGACGACCTCTGGATGCTCTCGCTGTGGTACGAGTGGGACGCCGAGGCGACCGAACTCCGGTGTGCCACCGCGGCCGACGCCGACGTGGTGCGGTTCCTCCGCGCCCACGACGACGTGGCGTTCGAAATCTCGACGAACGACCCGCCGTACCGGGGCGTCCGCGGCCGGGGAACCGCGACCGTCGAGCCCGACGCGGAGAAGACGGTCCTGCGGCGACTCATCGTCCGGTATCTCGGCGGCACCGACTCGGAACTGGCAGAGCGGTTGCTCTCGCCCGAGCGCGACGAGGTGATGATTCGGATCCGACCCGAGCGGGTGCACACGTGGGACTACGCGGCGCGAATGCGTTCGTCGGAATAGTCGGTGCTCACGCTCGACAGCGCGAAATAACCCCAAAGCGGGGCGCGTGCCGCGCGGGGGTGGCTTGTGGCCCGCGCGGCGTACGAAAAAGGGTGCCTCTGTGTAGTTGGGGGCCGGTGCGTCGTCAGCGGGATTACCGACGCCGGGCGGCGACGAGCGCCGCCGCGACGAGCGCGACGAGGGCCACGACGAGGCCGAAGCCGGGCGCGTCGGTGGAGGACTCGCTCGTCGTCTCCATCGACTCGTCGGTCATCTCGGTCGTGGGTTCGTCGGTCATCGTCTCGGTCGGCGTCTCGGTCATCGTGCCTTCGACCGTGTAGTCGGCGGTCGTGACGACCGCGCCGCCGGCGGCCACGTAGGGCCCGTCGTTTTCGCCCTCACCGGTCACGAAGTCGTAGGCCTCGTTGCCGTTGGTGTCCATGTGCGCCATCGGGACGACGGTGCCGGACTCCTCGAGCGGCGTGTCGAGGGTGATTTCGACGTTCTCGTGGGTGCCGGGTTCGAGGTACGCGGAGGTGCCGCGGACGCTCTCGAAGACCTGGCCCTCGGTGACCGTCGCGTCGTGGACCGTCACGAAGCCGCCGTCGTGGAGCGTGACGGACTCGACGGTGACGGTCGTGCCGTCGCCGGACTGGTCCATCGCGGTCACGACCGCGTTGACCGAGGTGTGGGCGCTGGCGACGACCGCGCCGCCGTCAGCCGTGAAGGGGCCGTCGGACTCGCCCTCGCTGGTCACGAAGTCGTAGGCCTCGTTGTCGTTGGTGTCCATGTGTGCCATGGGGGTGAGCACCTGCGAGGAGCGAATCGGCTCGTCGAGGGTGACTTCGACGTCCTCGTGGACGCCGGCGGGCAGGTACATCGAGGTGCCGACAACGCTATCGAACACCGCGCCGCCCGACAGCGACGGGTCGTGAATCGTCACGAAGCCGCCCTGCGAGAGTTCGACGCGGTCGACCACGACGGTCGCACCGTCCGAGGACTTCATCGTGTAGTCGACGCTGGCGGAGACGGTCGCGTTGCCGCTGTCGACGACGGCGCTCCCGTCAGCCGTGTACGGACCGTCCGCCTCGCCTTCCGACTCGGGGAAGGTGTAGGTCTCGTCGCCGTCAGTGTCCATGTGGGCCATCGGGACGACGGTGGTCGTCTCGTTCAGCGGCGAGTCGAGGGTGACCCGCACGTCGTGGTGCAGGCCGGGTTCGAGGTACATCGAGGTGCCGCGGATGCTCTCGAAGACCTGTCCGTCGGTGACGGTGCCGTCGTGAATCGTCACGAAGCCGCCGTCGGGCAGGTACGCCGAATCGACGACGACGGAGTAGCCGCCGGTGGCCTTCGCGGTGTAGTTCACGCTCGCGGTGTCGGAGGGCATGGCCATCGCGGTGTCGACGACGGCGCTCCCGTCAGCCGTGTACGGGCCGTCAGTCTCGCCTTCCGACTCGGGGAACGTGTACATCTCGTCGCCGTCGGTGTCCATGTGCGCCATCGGGACGAGCGTCGTGTTCTCGGTCACGGGCGCGTCCAGCTCGACGCGGACGTTCTCGTGGACGCCGGCGGGCAGGTACGCGGAGGTGCCGCGGATGCTCTCGAACACCGCACCCTCGGTGACGGACGCGTCGTGAATCGTCACGAAGCCGCCCTGCGAGAGTTCGACGCGGTCGACCACGACCGAGTCGCCGGTCGTGGGCTGGTCGGACATCGAGACGGTCGCGCTCGCGTTGACCATCGCGGTGTCGACGACGGCGCTCCCGTCAGCCGTGTACGGGCCGTCGGCCTCGCCGTTAGCCGCAACGAACGAGTAGACGCGGTCGCCGTCGGAGTCCATGTGGGGCATGGCGACGAACGTGCCGGACTCGCCGACCGGTTCGTCGAGGTGGACGGTCACGTTCTCGTGGGTGCCGGCGTCGAGGTACATCGACGAGCCGACGACGCTCCCGAGGACGTTGCCGTCCGTGACGGAGGCGTCGTGAATCGTCACGAAGCCGCCGTCGGGGAGCGTGACGGAGTCGACCGTCACGGTTGTGCCGCCCGTTGCTTGGTTCTCGAAGGAGACGGACGCGGTCTCCTGTTGTGCCGCTGCGGCCGCCGGGATGCCCCCGACGACCACGACGAGTGTCATCAACACTGCGAGTGTGCGTCGCATGTCTCAGAGGGGGACGAATATTTAAAAGAAGATTTTCCGAACTGTCACCCAAATCTCTCCCCGATGTGCCCCCAGTCGCCCGATTTCGCCGGCCAGAAGCCTTATCGGGCGGTTGGCTCACGCCGGTTCGACAGAGCGAACACGCCGGCTGCCGAGCGCCAGTTCGAACACACAATCCGCGACTCGAAGGCGGCGAATCGGGCCCGATGAGACGGGGTTAAATACCGCTCGTCCACCAACTATCGCTATCGGATGTCCTACACCTACTCGGGCGACGCGCACCTCGGGCTCGCGGCGTCCTACCACGCCGACGACGACCCCTTCCCCACGGACACGTCGCTTTCGTTCCCGCGGCGGAATCACCTGCGAGAGGACGTCGACCTCATCAAGCGACTCCTGTTCCCGCGCTGTTGGAACGCGGGGCCGTGGGTCGGCGACGAGGAACTCCTCCGCGACGCGGTCGCCAACTTCGCCGCGCTCTGTCACTCCGGTATCGACCCCTACGCCGACGAGGACCCCGCACCCGTCGTGGACGAGGTGGTCAGGCGGCTCCCCGACATCCGCGAGACGCTGAAGAAGGACGTCGAGGCGGCCTACAAAGGCGACCCGGCCGCGCGCAGCTACATCGAAATCATCCGGTCGTACCCCGGCGTGCAGGCGATTATCGTCCACCGCGTCGCCAACGCTTTCTACGAGGCCGGCGCGCCCGAATACGCCCGCGAACTCGCCGAGTACGCGAAAATGGAGTCGGGCATCGACATCCACCCCGGCGCGACCATCGGCGACTACTTCTTCATCGACCACGGCACCGGCGTCGTCATCGGCGAGACGACGACCATCGGCGAGTGGGCGCGCATCTATCAGGACGTGACCCTCGGCGCGCTCCACTTCGAGGAGGACGAAGACGACGAGCACTCGCTCAAGAAGGGATACAAGCGCCACCCGGACATCGGCGATAGCGTCGTCATCGGCGCGGGGACCAAGGTGCTCGGCGCGGTCTCCGTCGGCGACCACGTGAGCATCGGCGCGAACTCGTGGGTCACGGAGGACGTGCCGGACCACACGAGCGTCTTCATCTCCGAACACCCGACCCACGAGCGGAAACACCGCGACTGAGCGGGCGAAGGTGCGTCAAAACCGGACGGGAGCGGGGAAAATCGTGTTTTCAGTCGAACGTGATCCACGCGAGGAACACGAGGCCGAACGTCTCGAAGACGTGCAACAGCATCATCAGCCGCCAGGCGATGACGGGCACGTCGGTGCTGAACCACCCCGAGAGCGTCGGGTCGAGGATGTACATGTAGAACGCCAGCGCGTTCTCGGCGAGGAGGAACACCCCGAACACGAGGAGTCCGACGGCGTGTTTGGACCTGAAGGTCAGGTAGTTTCGGGCCCACACCGCCGATAGTGCGAGAAGCACGACGACGTTGACGCCCGAGGAGACCGTCGCGACGTCCACCCAGATACTCATTCGTTCTCTCCTTTCCCCGTCATCCTGATATACGCTTTCCCAAATCTTTCCATAATCACCGCGTCTGTGACTCGCATGCTCAGTCCATCCGCTCGACGATCGTCTCGACGGTCTCCCAGTTGGCGCGACACCGCGGCGACGGGAGGTAGACCGCGCCGTAGTCGTCGCCGCTCCGCTGGACCACGTCGTTGTCCATGAGCACGTCGAGGTGGTGCCGGACGGTCTTGTAGTCGAGGTCGAGCGTCTCGGCCAGTTGGTTGGCGTTTCGCGGCTGCTCCTCTACGGTCTTGAGAATACGCACACGGTTTTCGCCGCCGCGGGTTCCCGTGAGCACGTACCAGAGGACAGCCTCCATCGTATTCGTTGATACGTCGGGTGAACCTAAGAGCATCGACCGACAGACGCCGACGCGACCGACCGGGTCGGCGCTACTCGTCTGACAGTCCGTCCGAGTCGCCCTCGTCGCGCTCGTCGCCGGCGTCACCCTCGTCGTCTCCCTCGGACGACGCCTCGTCGCCCAACCGCTCGGAGACCGTCGAAAGCGACTCCAGCTCGACCGACTCGGGGACGCGGGCGAGCGCCGACTCGGGCCAGTCGTCGTGCGCCAGCGTGAACGCCGCGTCGGGGTTCTCCTCGACCAGCCGCGAGACGCCGCGGGCGGCCTGCTCGTAGGCGTCGCGGTCGAGTCGCTCGGGGACCTCGGCGGTGAGCGGGTACGTCTCGGAGAGCGACCGCGGGAACGGGCCGAACGGCGGGACGACCCGCCACGTCGCGTCGAAGTCGTCGCCGGAGGGGGTGCCGCCCTCGGTGAGGAGGACGTGGCCCTCGGCGGTCAGGCGGTCCATCCGGGCGTGGTGGCGTGCGACCTCGGGCCGGTGGGCGCTCTCGTTGGAGGCGTAGAAGAACGCGCCCTTCGAAGCGGGGTCCTCGCGTTCGAGTTGGTCGACGTGGTCGAGGAGGGCGCGGTAGCCGTCGAGCATCGCCGGGTGCGAACGGGCGCGCTCCTCGACGAGTTCCATCAGGTCGCCGTCGCGGATGGCCTGCTTGATGCGGCGGAGTTCGGCGAACGTGACGTGGAGGTTGTGCTCGGCGAGCAGTTGCTCCTGTTCTTTCGACCCCGCGGCGCGCAGGTCGTCGGGCGAGTACTCGGTACAGATGGGGCAGGTACACGGGAGATATTCGAGGTCTTCGAGGTGTTCGGTCCCGCGGACCGTGAGATACCGGCCGTCGCGGGCGTAGAGTGCGTAGGCGGCGGAGTCGAAGAGGTCGCAACCGAGCGCGACGGCGAGCGCGAGCATCATCGGGTGACCCGCGCCGAACAGGTGGACCGGGGCGTCGACGCCGAGGCCGCGCTTGGCGGCCGCGACGGCGTCGACCATGTCGTCGTAGCGGTAGGCGTTCATCATCGGTACGACCGCGCCCACGGGGAACACGTCGAGGTCGGTCGCGTCGGCGTGACGGCCGGCTTCCTCGCGGAGGTCCGGATAGGTCGACCCCTGAACGGGGGCGTTGACGAGCATCTCACCCGTGTCGGCCGCCTCGGCGTCGGCGAGGGCTCGCTTCGTGATTTCGAGGTCGGCTTCGGCCTGCTCGCGGTCGGCATCCGGCGGCGTCGGGATGTCGACCGGCGTGGCGATGTCGGTCCCGATGTCGCGTTGGAACTGGAGAATCTCCTCGGTCGTCGTGTCGATTTCGCCGTACTCGGCGAGCTGGAACGACCCCGAATCGGTCATGATGGCTCCGTCGAAATCGAGCATCTCGTGGAGGCCCACGTCGAGCGCCTCCTCGCGGAGGTGCTCGTTCGTCTTGATGATGTAGGAGTTGGTGATGAGGATGTCCGCGCCGAACTCGGACTCCAACCGCGCGGGCGAAATCGTGTCGATGTTCGGGTTGACGACCGGCAGGAGGGCCGGCGTCTCGACGGTGACCCCCGCACGCGGGACCGACAGACGGCCGATTCGGCCGGCGAGGTCCCCGTCGCGGAGTTCGAAGTGGTCGCGCATGGAGTGGCGTTTCCCGAGCGCGGCGGTAAGGGTTGCGTTCGCGGGTCGGCCGTGCGCGCAAAAACAGACGCACGACCGGAAATCGGTGCATGCGTTGAAATGTTCTAGAAAATATACAGCAAGGGTATCAAACGTGATTTTTTGGGCGAACAGTTTACAAAGAGATTAGCAGAACTGGGAAACCAGATGTTAGCCAACCTATCGCCACTCGAAGTAACCGCGCTCGCCGTCGCGCTCGTCGGGCTGATACCGGTTATCACGCAGTACAGAGACGAGACGAAGCTGTTCGCCGCGGGGTACGTCATGCTCGTAATCGGCATCGTGGCCACGAACGTCGAGGCGCTCTTCCTCGGGTCGGTGCTCAACTTCGTCGAGCACGCGGTCGGCATCGGTCTCGCGGGCGTGACGTTCTTCGCGGCCGCGTACATCCGCCGGAAAAACGTCATCAAAGGCGGTGAGGGCTCGTGATAATCGACGCGTTCTTCGACGCTATCGGAACCCTCGGGTTCATCGGCGCGGCGGTACTGGCGTGGCTCAACTACCGCGACACCGACGCGGAAGCGTCGTTCTGGCTGACGTACGCGTTCGCTTCCGTGCTGGCGATTCTGTGGATGGCCAGCCTCACGCTGGAAAAGGTCGGCATCTATCCCGAGGTGTTCGACCTCGCGAGTTCGCCGCTCATGACCGCCACGGTCGCCGTCTTCGCCATCGGCGGCACGGCGACGCTCGCCATCGTCGCGGACATGAAGGAGCTCGTCGACAGCGCCGAAGAACGGCGGCGCGAACTCGACGCGCTCACGACGGACCTCGAACGGCAGGCAGAGAACTACGGTGACGCGATGCAGACGGCCGCCGACGGCGACCTCACCGTCCGCGTCGACGCCGAGAGCCAGAACGACGCGATGCGTCGCATCGGCCGCGGGTTCAACGAAATGCTGGAGGCCATCGACTCTGTCATCGTCCAGATACAGACGTTCGCCGAGCAGGTCGACGACGAGAGCTCCGAAGTCACCGCGAGCGCAGACGCCGTGAAGACGACGAGCACGGACGTGGCGAACAGTATCGAGGAGATTTCGGCGGGCAACGAGACGCAGCACCGGAACCTCAACGCCGCGGAGTCCGAACTGAGCAACCTCTCTGCGACCATCGAGGAAATCGCCTCCTCCTCCGAGGAAATCGCGCGGCAGTCCCAACAGACCGTCGGGCGCGCTAAAGAGAGCCAGGAGGCCGCCAGTTCGACCATCGAGAAGATGGAGCAACTGGAGTCGCGGTCGACCGAGACCGTCAGCGAGGTCGAGGACCTCCAGCAGTCGGTCACGCAGATCAGCGAAGTCGTCGACCTCATCGACGACATCGCGGAGAAGACGAGCATCCTCGCGCTCAACGCCTCCATCGAGGCGGCGGGCGCGGGCGACGCCGGCGAGGGGTTCGCCGTCGTCGCCAGCGAGGTGAAGACGCTCGCGGAGGAGACCGCCGAGGCGACCCAGGAGGTCGATTCGCTCATCCGCGACATCGAGAAATCGACCGAGAACGTCGCCGAAGACACCTTCGAGACGCAAGACGAGGTCGAAGCGAGCCGCGAGACCGTCGGTGAGACGGTCGAGGTGCTCGAGGAAATCGTCCACAAAATCGAAGACAGCAACGACTCCATCCAGTCCATCAGCAGCGCCACCGACGAGCAGGCGCAGTCGACCCAGGAGGTCGTCACGATGATGGACGAGATAACGAACCTCAGCGACCGGACGGCCTCCGAGGCCCAGAACGTCTCCGCCGCGGCCGAAGAACAGACGGCCGCGACCCAGCAGATTGCGGCGTCGTCCTCGTCGCTCTCGGAGCGCGCACAACAGCTCAAGTCGCTCGTCTCGCAGTTCGACTCCGGACGCGCGGCGGGCGGCGCACCGGGCCGCGAGACGGCGACGTCCGCGGCCTCGACCCCCAACCGAGCGATGCGGGCCGACGGGCGCGGCGACGACCGTCCGAACTGACCGACGCCCGGCGACCGCGCCGGCGAGCGACCCCGACGAACGTTTTTCCGCCGACTCGCCGAACGCCCGATATGGAACCGGTCAACGAGTCCGACCTCGACTGGAGGGTCCGCGACGGCGTCGAAGGCACGTTCAAACAGAAGCGGCTGGGCGCGGCCGCCGGAAGCGACCACCTCGGCTGTAGCCTCTACGAACTCCCGCCCGGCGCACAGCCGTGGTCGTACCACTACCACGCCGCGAACGAGGAGGCGCTGTACGTCCTCTCCGGGCGCGGGCAGGTTCGCCTCGGCGGCGAGGTCCACGCCCTCTGCGAGGGCGACTACGTACCCTGCCCGACCGACGAGTCAGGGGCGCACTGCGTCGTCAACGACGGCGACGAACCGCTCCGGTATCTGGCGATGTCGACCATGCGCGACCCCGACGTGACGATACATCCGTCCATCGACAAAGTCGGCGTCTACGTCGGCGCGCCGCCGGGTCGCTCGGCGGACCGAACGGTCTCGGCGTTCTACGACCACGAGTTCGACGGCGACGACTGAGTCGGCGGTGGCCGACTCGCACGGCGGGGGCGACGCGCCTACGCGCCGACGCCCCAGAAGAAGGCGATGCCGGCCACGGTGACGACCGACAGGAGCAACTGCAGCGGCGCGCCGACGCGGAGGAAGTCCGAGAACGTGTAGCCGCCGGGGCCGTAAACGAACAGGTTCGTCTGGTAGCCGACCGGCGTCATGAAGGCCGTCGAGGCCGCGAACGTCACGGCGAGGACGAACGCGAACGCGTTGGCCCCGATTGATTGGGCGGCGCTGGCGGCGACGGGAATCATGAGCACGACGCTCGCGTTGTTCGAGATGACGCTCGTGAGCAACCCGGTCGCGAGGTAGAACACCCACAGGACGCCGAGTGCGGGGAGGAACGTCGCCGTCGAGGCGACGGCGTCACCGAGGAGCGCCGCGGCACCCGTCTGTTGGAGCGCGACACCGAGCGGGATGACGCCCGCGAGCAGGAAGATGACGTTCCACTCGACCGACTTGTACAGTTCGTTCGGTTTGAGCACGCCGGTGAGAATCATCGCGACGACGCCGCCGAGCGCCGATACGACGATTGGGAGGACGTTGAACGCCGGGAGCGCGACGACGCCGGCGATGATGGCGACGGCGAACGGCGTCTTTTCGGTTCGGTAGTCGGTGTCCTCGAACTCGTGGGCGACGATGAAGTCCTCGTTTTGGACGAGTCGCGTGAGGCTGTCGGGCGGTGCCTGCACGAGCAGCGTGTCGCCGACGCGGATGTCGATGTCCTCGAACCGGTCGCGGACGACCTTCCCGCGGGTTCGGAAGGCGAGGACGTTCGCGTCGTAGCGCTGTCGAAACGTCGAACTGGCGAGGCTCTCGCCGACGAGAAACGAACCCGACGGGATGACGACTTCGACCATGACCGGCTCTTCTTCGCCCGGGTGGAGCTCGCTCTCCGAGCGGGGCCCGCCGACGAACGTGAGCCCTTCCGAGCGCATGATTCGTTCGAGCGTCTCCCGGTTCGTGCGGAGTCGGAGCGTGTCGTTCTCGTGAATCTCCTTGCGGGCCAGCGGCTCCAAGAACTGCTCGCCGTAGCGGATGAGCTGTAACACGTCGATGTCGAGGTCGTCGTTCCCGAGGGCCTCCTGAACGGTCTGACCGATGAGCGACGAGTCCGCGGGGACGACCACGTCGGCGAGGTACTCCTGGAGCGCGTACTCCTCGAGGAGGTCGTCCTCGGCGGGCACCCGCTTCGGGAGCAGGCGGACGCCGACCGTCATGAGGTAGACCGCGCCGACCACGAAGACGATGACGCCGAGCTTGGTGAACTCGAACATGCCGAAGGCGTGGAGCCCGAGACCGGGCGACTCCCGTCCGAGTTGGGCTGCGATGTCGCTGGCGAGGATGTTCGTCGAAGTCCCGATGACCGTCAGGGTGCCGCCGAGCATCGAGGCGAACGAAAGCGGCATGAGGAGCTTCGACGGGGAGGTCTTGCCCTTGTGCGCGAGGTCTGCGACGACCGGGACGAGGATGGCCACGACCGGCGTGTTGTTGATGAATCCCGACACCGGGCCGGTGACGCCAATCGTCGCGGCGAGTTGCTTCGTTTGGCTGTTGCCGGCGTACTCGGCCATCTTCCGGCCGATGAGTTGGACGATACCGGTTCGGTTGACGCCAGTGCTCAAGATGAGCATCGCCAACACGGTGATAGTCGCAGGGCTGGCGAATCCCGAGAGCCCCTCCTGCGGGGTGATTTGCGTCCACGGCTCCAACACCATCAGGAGGACCATCACGATGATGGCGGTCACGTCGATGGGGAGCCACTCGGTGGCGAACAAGACGAGAGAGAGGAGGATGAGCGCGAAGACGACGAGCATGTCCACCGTGACGGCCGCCGGAACGAGCCCCTGGACGGCCGACACGAGTGTGGAGAAGAACACGTCTGTTCGAGGAGACAGCGAAGGAAAAAGGCTGGTATCGCCGGCCGCTCAGAACAGCAGTCCGGTCGGAACCTCGCCGGGGTTCATCTCGGCGAACTTGAACACGAGGTACGCCAGCGAGAACAGCGTCGCGTTGTACGCGCCGTGGATGAGCGCCGGCACGGCGATGTTGTCGGTCAGCTCGTACGCCGTACCGAAGACGACGCTCGGGAAGAACAGGATGCCGATGGTGACGAGTCGACCGCCCGCGCCGCCGGTGAGCGCGACGTAGTGAATCGCCGCGAAGATGGCGCTGGCGAGGGCGATGCCCGGAACCGGGCCGAACGACTCTCGGATGCGGTTCTGGACGACCCCGCGGAACAGCAGTTCCTCGCCGGGGCCGATGAGGAGGAACGACGCCGGGACGAGGAGCAACAGCACTTCCGGGTCCTGCGCGGCGATTTCGGTCACTTGGTTCGACCCCGCTTGGACGCCGAACGTCGAGACGAGGAACGCGCCGACGAACGCCGCGACGAGCGCCGTCACGTAGCCGAGGACGACCGCGACGATGTCGCGGAGCGACGGGACGGAGACGCCGAAGTACGAGCGTCCGAGACCGCGGTACCGACTGTAGGCGACGGCGACGCCGCCGAAGGCGATGCCCTGCAGGAGAACCAGCGACATGACGACGAGCGCGAGCGGTGTCAGTTCGATGCCCGCGCTCAACGCCGCGAACTGCGTGATGACAACGAGTATGGTCCCCACCGCGAGACCGCCGCCGCCGAGGGCGATGGCCGCGAGGAAGGACCGAACGGGGTCAGGGAGGCGCGTCGTAGTAGCCACAATCGACCCCTTGGGGCGCCGGCGTCAAAATCCTTCTCGCCTCGGAAGGGGGTTCGAGACGCGAACGCGGGGTGCGCGGAACCGACCGGGCTACTCGCCGGCGAGTTCGTAGTAGAGCACGCCGAGAACCGTCCGCGCGTCGCGGACCTCGCCCGCGAGGACGGCCCGCTCGAGGTCGTCGTAGCCGACCGTCGTCGGGCGGATACTCTCGTTGAAGTCGAGGTTCTGGTCGGCGCTCGGCTCGCACCCGCGCGCGACGAAGTAGTGGTGGACCGAGTTGGCGATACCGTTGGCCGGCTCGACGGTCACGAGCGGTTCGACCGCCTCGGCCTCGTGGCCGGTCTCTTCCGCGAGTTCGCGCCGGGCGGCCGCGGCGTAGTCGTCGTCGTCCGGTTCCGTGCCGCCGGCGGGGAGTCCGCGGTTCGTCCGGCCGACGGCCTGTCGCCACTCGTCGATGACGACCACGTCGCCGTCGGGCGTGAACGGCAGGACGACGACCGCCGCCGGCTCGTCGACGTAGTGGAAGTCCGTCTCGGTCCCGTCGGGGAGCCGAACGTCGTCCATGCGGATGTCGAAGCCGGGACACGAGTAGTCGATGCGCGTGTCGGTGGTCTCCCACGCGAGGTCGTCGGCGGGGGCGGCGAGACTGTCGTCACCCGTCTCGGAGTCGTCGCTCATGACATCACGTGCCGGCGGTGATTCCAAAAGCGTCGCGGTGCCCCGCTACCCAGCGTCGTCGAACGAGACGGTCGCGAGGTCGGCTTCGAGGTCGTCGACGTACTCGTTGTACGCCTCCACGAACGCGACGAAGTCGCCGGCGAGTTCGCGCACGTCGGGCGCGGCGGGGGGTTCGTACTGCGACAGCAGGTAGATGCCGCCCTCGCCGCCGACGCGGAGGTACGACGCCCGCGGGCCGTCCCACTTCAGCTCCCAGCGCGTGCCGCCGACCCGCTGGGTGAAGGTGCCGTACTCGCCGTCGAAGCGGTTGAGTTCGCCCGCCATGGTGTCGGCCACCTCGCGGATGGTCGAGACGAGTTGGTCCCGCTGGGCGACGATTTCCTCGGTCGTCGTGACCGCGGGGAACTCCGTCGGTACGTCGTCGAGGACGCCGTCGAGCGACTCGACGTGCTCGTTGTACGCCTCAACGAACGCCGGGTAGTCCTGCATCGCCGTTCCGAGCGCCTTCGGCTCCGGGGGCTGTTTGGTCGAGACGACGTACGTCTCGCCGCCCGACTTCCCCTTGAACCGGAGGTACTGCAGCGCGCCCGCCTCGTACTTGAGCGTCCACGTCCCGCGGCGCGTCTTGAACGTCTCCTGGCCGTAGTCGCCGCCCTGGAGGATGGCGAGTTCGCGCGCGATGGGTCCCGCGTGGGCTTCGACCGCGGCGACGACCTCGTCGCGGTTGGCCGCGACGTCGTCGACGCTCGTGATATCGAACGAGAGGGCGTCAGTCATTGTCGGAGGGTGGGGGTTGGAGGGGATAAGTTCGTTCGTCGCCGGTTTTATCACCGATAGTACACGTCTCGAACGTGATGAGCCAACACAGGGCAACGATTGGTGGGACAATCGGGGGCATGGCACAACGGGCGAACCCGGCGTTCGCGGGCGGCATCGTCGCCGTGTCGGTAGTCGCACTCGCGTACGCGGTCACGCTCGGGTCGCTCCAGCAACACACGTACGTCCACGTCATGGCGGGACTGCTCTGGACCGGGACCGACCTGTTCATGGGGGCGATTCTCGGGCCGGTCATCGGCGGGTTGACCGACGAACAGAGCGCCGCGGTGTTCGAGCGCCTCACGCCGAAGACCTCGTTTTTCCTCCCGTCGATGGCGCTCGTCACCATCGCGGGCGGCATCACGCTCGCCCAGCGACTCGGTGTGTTTCCCCACGCCGAGCCGTGGCTCGCGCTGTTCACCGCCGCGAACCTGATTCCGGTTCTCCTCCTGCTCGGACGCCGGCTGAACGCGTGGCGCGACCGACGCTGGCAGGTCGTCTTCGCCGTCGCCACCATCGGGTCGCTCGCGTGGGTCGCGACCACCGTCGGCGACTTCCAGATGACGACCCCGGCCATCGTCGTCGCGCTCGTCATCGTCACTCTCCTCTCGGTGCAGGGCTTCGGCTTCTTGATGCCCGGCGAGATACGGATGTACTTCGAGATGACCTCCGAGGACCCGGACCCCGGCGTCATCTCGGCCATCGGAAAACAGAACGCCATGCTCGGCGGCGTGCAGGGGCTGTTCCAACTCGTCCTCATCGCCGACATGGTGTACCTCCGCTACGGCGGGTTCTGAGCCGAAACGAGGTCAGTCGGTCCGGCGGAACACGCGGAGGGTGTCGCGGTCGCCGCGCTCGCAGGCGACCTGTTCGAAGTCGAACGGCGCGAACACGGCCTCCCAATCGCGGTAGTAGAGAGGGAAGTCGTACTCGTCGTCGTTGACGCCGCGGTCCTCGGGCGGGACCGACTGGTCGCCCTCGTTTTCGACGGTGACGAAGTAGTCGCTCGCGCTCCGGGCGAGCGCCTCGAACACCCACGCGTCGTCGGGGTGGATGTGCTGGAGCGTCTCGATGGAGTAGACGGCGTCGAACTGGCCCGGGGAGAACTCCTCGGCGACCTCCTCGATGGCGGCGGCGTGGAACGTCCCGCAGTCGGCGAGGTCGGGATAGGCGTCGGCCATCACCTCGAAGCAGTCGGGGTTGATGTCGACGCCGTGGAGGTTCTCGAAGCCGTGTTCGCGGAGGTGCGAGAGGTGCCGACCGGGACCGCAACCGAGTTCGAGAATCGACGCCGAGGGGTCGAGACGCTCCTCGAAGACGCGCCGAATCGACTCGCTCGTCTCGTTCGGTCCGTAGTACGCGTAGTACTCCGGCGAGAACTCTCCCGACCGATTCGCCCACTTCCGACGAACGTCGTTAGCATCCACGGTGTCGGAGACCGTCCGGCCACGCGTAAAGCCTCGTCGGCCGCGACCGACCGGGGCCGACGGGGAGAACTGCCGATACCACAGATTGTCGAGGAATCACCGCCGAACCACTAGGCGAGCGCGGGTAGAACCGACACACCAGAACATTCGTCTACAAATACCGATGATTCAGAAACATATTCAATAAAATAACCCCCGTGACAACACGACCCTCACAAGTCTTATCCGTAAAGGGCGTGTGTGTTCAAAAGCAATGGCGAAAGGAAACGTTGATTTCTTCAACGACACTGGCGGCTACGGTTTCATTTCGACGGACGATGCTGACGACGACGTGTTCTTCCACATGGAAGACATCGGCGGCCCGGACCTCGAAGAAGGCACGGATGTTGAGTTCGACATCGAGCAGGCCCCCAAGGGCCCGCGCGCGACGAACCTCACGCGCCTTTAAACTAATTTAGTACGCCGCGTTTCGCGGCAGAACGATAACTCACATTTTGCGTATATTCGACCGGCGAGCGACGCGTTCGCGGCCGGTCGTCCACGCGAGCTACGACACGAACGACTGACTCAGAGCGTGTCGGCCGCACGGGCCTGCTCCGAGCGACGGCGCGCCTGTTCGAGTCGCCGGTCGGTCGCCCGAGAGAGCGACCCCGGAAGCTCCCCGCGCGCCTCGGCTAACCGCTCAGCCACGCGTTCGAGCCGCGACGCGACGGTGTCGAGGCTCTCGTCCGCCCGGCCGCGCTCGCCGGCTTCGGCGCGTTCTGCGGCCCGGTTCGCGGCCTCGGCGACCGATTCGAGCGCCTGCGCCAGCCCGCGGACCGCGTTCGCCTGTCCGTCGCTCGTCGCCGTTTGGGTCGCGCCGTTCGAGGTGGCCGTGCTCGACGAGTCGCCCGAAGTACCCGAGTCGTCCGAGTCGTCCGAGTTGTCGTTGTCGCCGCCGTCTCTCTCGTCGACCGCCGCGACCGCCGCGGCCGTCTCGGCGGCGATGTCGGCGAGGAAGGTCGCGAGCGACGCCTTCCCCGTTCGCGGCTCGTCGATTCGGACGCTCGGAATCGACGCCGGCGCGGACCCGGAGTCAGACTCGGAGTCGTCGCCCGCGGCGCTCGCGCTCGGGTCGGGGTTCACGCGGAACGCGCCGATTTCGTCGTCGCTGTCGCGGACTTCGACGGTGTACGCGCCGCCGCGGTGGACGTAGACGGCGTCCGGCCCGGACAGCGGCGCGTCGTACAGTCGCCCGGCGAAGTCGTCTTCGAGCGCGAGCGCCGTCAGGTCGCGGTCCGTCCCGTCGGCGTCCACCTCGACCTTCGTCGCGGACTCCCGCGCGACGAGCGGGATTTCGCCGTCCACGCCGGCCGTGGTGAGCGTCTCGGCGTCGCCGGACGACGAGTCCGTCTCCGACGCGGACTCCGACCCGGACCCCGCGTCGCCGACCCGGACCGTCTCGCTGTGGGGTGCCGAGCCTGCGCCGTTCACCGTGAGCCGATGCTCGCCCGCGGGGACATCCCGGAGGACGCCGAGACCGCCGAACGTCGGCGCAGCCTCCGGGTCGCTCTCCAAGAGAAGGACGGACTCGACGCCCGATTCGCGGGTCGTCACGCCCTCGCCGTCCGGCGCGTCTGCGTCGGTGACGGCCTCCGTCACCCGGACGAAAAGCGTGTTGAGCGCCGAGGGCTCGTCGACGACGTCGTACCGCTCGGCGAGGGCGCTCCGGTGGGTCGGGTCGGTGATGTCCGCCGCGGGGTCGGCGTAGCGCGGCTGGCTCCACGGCGTGCTCGTCGTCGTGAGGTGGCTCGCAATCGCGTCCTCGACGAAGCCGGGGACCGCGAACTCGAAGCTCAGTTGCGGCCCGGTGAACTCGGTGATGTGCTCGACCTCGCCCGCCGGGACGAGCGCGTACTCGATGTCGGCGTCCGTGTCCGCGTCGGCGTCCGTGTCCGCGTCGCGGTCGTCGTCTGCCGTCTCGGGCCCGAACACCAGTCCCGTCGACCGCGCCGGGAGGTCCGTCGGCGGCGACGACAGCGCGTCGAACGACCGCACCGTGAGCGCCTCGCTGACGAGAGAGTCGCGGGTGACCGACGGGAGTCGCTCGTCTTCGTACACCGGCGCGCCGTCGAGTTCCGGAACGACGTAGGGGAGGCGCGCGCCCTCATCCCGCGGGAGGCCGTAGGCGATAGGTATCTCCGCGGCGTCCTCGATGCGGTCGAACGCCCGGTTCGTGATGTCCGCGAACGTCCCGCCCGCCGGGAGCCGCTGGAACCGGTCGGCGCGGTCGTTGAGCGACAGCGCGCTGGAGTGCGACCCGAGTTCGGAGAGCACCCGCGGCGGACGCGCGGGGTCCGGGTCGAGGAACTCGTTGTTCGGGACCGACCGCGAGTGCGAACTCGCGACGTACAGTTGGGGGACCGGCTCGTCGTCCGCCGTGTCGACGAAGACGTGCAGCACCTCCCAGTCGTGCCAGTGGAAGTTCGTCGTGAACTGGTCGAACACCGAGTAGAACCAGTACTGCACGGCCGTCAGCGACGAGTCATCGTATCGGACCACGTTGTAGAACACCGTCGGCTCCGGCGCTCGCTCGTCCGTTTCCCCCTGTGTCGCGTGGTAGCCGTCGAAGGCGTCGAAGCCGTCGACGACCGTCTCGCCGTCCCGGTCGCTCGCGTACGACCGCGGGTCCGTCGGGAACCACGTCTCGTCGGCGTCGAAGTAGAGCGTCGGCGCGAACCGCGCGGCGAGGTCGCGGGCGACCTCGGCGTCGACGCTGGCGGTCGGGGCGGCGGTGCTGGCGGTCTCGGTCGAGTCGCCGCCGAGGGCCGAACACCCGGCGAGCGACCCGAGACCGGCGCTCCCGAGCGCGGCGAGGAACGCCCGTCGGTCGAACGCGGGTCGGTCCGTCATCTGTCTATGTGGTGGAGTCGAGGACGGAACAAATCTCTTGTGTCGTCCGGTGGCGGCGGGTGCGGGGCCGTCGGTGTGGCGTGGCTGACCGCTCAGAACTCGCCGTTGATGATGTCGGCGACGTGCTGGCGGTCGAACAGCTGTTCTTCCTCGGGAATTTCGGGGTATGGGCCGCCGTCCGAGGTCGGCCACGCGCCGAACTCCTCGGGATGGAACTGCTTGGCGCTCATCTCCAGTTGGAAGAGGTTGAGAATCGGACCCTGATACCGCGCGCCCTGCGGGTAGACGCGGCCGTTCTGGACCGCCGAAATCTCCGCGGCGACGGGGTCGTCTTCGAGCGTCGCCCGGAGGTCGTTCATGCTGACGTTCGGCTGCATCCCGCTCAGGAAGAGGATGACGTCGGGGTCGGCCTCCAACAGCGCCTCGAAGTCGACGTTCGAGCCGGACTCGATAGCGCCTTCGAACGCGTCGCGGGGCGCGAGCGGCCGGATGTGGGAGGTCATAAAGCCGGGGTTGCCGACCGTGTACGCCCAGATCTGCTTTTCGATGTCGGCCGCGGTGAGAAGCACCACGCTCGGCCGCTCGTCTTCCGGCGGCAGACCCGCCTCGATGGTGGCGAGCAGGTCGTCGTGAACGGCCGCGAGCGCCTCGTATCGCTCCTCTTCGTTGAGCACCTGCGCGACCTTCTCGAACTGCTCCCACAGCGTGTAGTACTCGTAGTCGCCGGTCCACTCGTCGGTCGGCGACGCGTGACGACCGCTCAGCGAGTTCCCGAACCACGGCGAGATGTTGTCGTCGACCTCCTCGATGTCGTCCATGTCCCACTGTTCGAGCTGGACGACCCACGCGGGGTCGGCCAGATGCACGTCGCTGTCGAGTTCGTAGAGCTTCTCCTTGCTCGTCTCCCACGAGGGATACAGGTCCGCCCAGTCGACCTCGACGCCCGGGAGCCGCGCCGTGAACTGCTTCCACGTCGTGTCGTAGTACGCCGGCCCGTTGACCGCGTTCACGTCGTCGCCGCGGCCGAGCGCGAACGCCATCCCCGCGTGGTGGGTCAGCCGCGTGAAGATGCTCTGCGGCGGCTCGTCGAACTCGACGGTGCCGACCGGCGACATCGTCACCGAGTACGAACTGTCCTCGGGCGTCTCGGTCTCCGTTTCCGTTGCCGTCTCGGTCGCGGTCTCGGTCGTCGATTCGGTCTCGGCGTCCGTCGTCGACTCCGAACCGCCCTCTCCGGTACAGCCGGCGAGCAGCCCGCCGCCGACGGCCGCGCCGCCGTACTTCACGTAGTCGCGCCGCGTCAGTCCCTTCCGTGGCGTCTCGTCGCGCTCCATAGTTTTTTAGGCCAGCCTAAAATAGATAATTGCTTCGGTTCTCGGACGACAACGGGGCCGTCACGAGCGCGAGCAGCGCCTCGCCGGCTCGGCCGTGCGTCGGCTCTGACAGGAAACTGCGGGCGCCGGCCTCGCGTCGCCGCTTGGTGCGATTGGACTGCCTCCGGCCGTTCGGCCGATTCCGTGCTCACCTTGGGTCTGTCGGCGACGAGGCGGCGGCCGAGCCGTCGGTACCGCTCGCCCTCATTTGTTTTAGGTTGGCCTAAACTATTGAAGGTTTTCGGTTTGGTGGCGGGGGTGTGTCGCGTTCGACGTATTGATGAGCGAATTGCGGGCGGGACTGTGATTCTCCTAACAGAACCTCCTGTTTCATCTAGGAAGAGAGGACGTGCGGAGTGGCGGCTCAGATTCGAACTTCCCTCGCTGTCGCTCGGGCGTTCGAATCTTCAGGCGCCCAGACAACCGTTTCGGGGGGACTCGCACACGCTACGCGGTGCTCGTTGGCGTTGAAAGGGGTAGAAATGGGCCGCTGTGACTCGCTGGCGCTCGTCACAAGCACCCGCTCACTTCGTTCGCGAGTACGGCTCAGATTCGAACCACGGTCACTCACTTCGTTCGTTCCCTGATTCGAATCTTCGCCGGGTGAAACCTCCCACACCTTTCAGACCACTCGCTGTCGCTCGTGGGTCGTGAAAGGTGGGGAGAATATGGGCCGGCTCAGATTCGAACTGAGGTTACGGCCACCCGAAGGCCGAAGGATACCAAGCTACCCCACCGGCCCGCATTTTGAGGCAAGCCACCGTCGCGTTTAACAGTTGTGATTGCGGGCCACCGTCAGACGGCGTGACACACCGTCGACCCCGCCTCAGTACCGCGAATAGCCCGCGGTGTCGAGGTAGTTGTGCGCGACCGTAATCGAGTGGTCGGCGTGAAGAATCTCGGGACCGAGTCGGACCCGCTCGTCGGCGGCGGCCGCCAGCAACTCGGCTTCCTCGTCGGTGAAGTCGTGGTGGTCCGAGAGGACGAAAAGCGGGTTCTCGGGGGGTTCGACCTGAACCACGGGGTCGCCGTCCTCGTGGAGTTCGACCACCGTCGCGTCGCGGGCGGCCTCCTCCAGCGTCGTCTCGAAACCCACCCGGCGGATGGAGACCCCCGGCGACGACTCGGCGGGCATGTGGCCGATTGCCTCCTCGCGTTTCTCCAGCGCCTTGCGAATCAGAGCGGCGGTGGAGCGCTCGTCGGGGTTGAGCCGACGGAGTTCCGAGCCTTCGAAGCGGACGGTGTACTCGTCGCCGAGGACGAGATGAACCCGAACGTCCTCGCGGATGTCGTGCGAGAGGAAGAACGCGGAGTTGACACAGCGACAGAGCACGTCGAGTCGGCCGGCCCCGCCGGCGATGTCGTCGAGCGAGAAGTCGGGCGTCGTCGGCGCGTCGTGGCCGATGACGATGAATTGGCGCATGACTCCGATTCGGCGCGTGGGAACCTTATCGCTGTTCACTCGGGCGGGCGAGCGGACGGGTCGGAGCGACGCCAGCAGTGGGCGCGAATCTCCCCGACCGCGCACGTCATATCCGCCGGACGCTTACCGCAGGTAAGTGAGCCACAAGTCCGGGCGCGACCCGATGGTCCGCCTGTTCGCCGAATACGGTCGCGAGAACCTCGCGTGGTTCGTCGTCGGGTTACTGGCGAGCGTCCTCGGGCGACTCGTCGCCATCGTCCCGGCGCTCGTCCTCGGGGTCGCCATCGACGCGGTGTTCTTCCGGAACACGGCGTACGCCCTCCCGCTGGTCCCGCCGTCGTGGCTGCCGACGACCGTCTCCGGGCAGTTCTGGCTGAGTTTCTGGCTCGTCATCGGGGCGTTCGTCGGCGGGGTCGCGCTCTCGTGGGTGCAGGGCCTCGGCCTCGCGGTCTACTCGAATCGCGTCCAACACGCCGTCCGCGTGGACACCTACGACGCGCTCCAGCGCCTCGATATGGCCTTCTTCGACGACAAGCAGACCGGGCAGGTGCTCTCGATTCTCGACGGCGACGTGCGAAATCTTCGGACGTTCCTCGACAGCACGCTCTCGGGCGGCCTCCAGTTGGTCGTCGCCGTCGTCGGCATCGCGGGCGTGCTGTTCTACTTGAACGCCCAGCTCGCGGTCGTCACGCTCGTGGCCGTCCCGCTTCTGGCCGTCTTCACCGTCTGGTTCATGCGGACGATTCGGCCGCTGTACCGCGCGCTCCGCGAGAGCGTCGGCGCGCTCAACACCCGCATCGAGAACAACGTTTCGGGGATTGAGGTCATCAAGGCCTCCGCGACCGAGGACTACGAGACCGACCGCGTCGCCGACGCCTCCATGGACTACTACCGTCGCGCCCTCGCGGTGGTCAGGCTCGACTACCTCTACCAGCCGTCGATGGAACTCCTCGCCGGCGTCGCGTTCGCCGCCACGTTCGCCATCGGCGGCGTCTGGCTCATCTTCGGCCCGCCCGCCCCCTTCACCGGAGACCTGCTGGTCGGCGAGTTCGTCACGTTCCTGTTCATGACCCAGCGGTTCATCGACCCGCTGTCCGGCGCGGGCCGCATCGTCAACTCCTACGAGAACGCCCGCGCCTCGGGCGAGCGCATCTTCGGGCTGGCCGACCGCGAGGCCGTCGTCCGCGACGCGCCCGACGCCGAATCCCTCGACACCGTCGCCGGTCGAATCGAGTTCGACGAGGTCTCGTTCGCCTACGCGACCGGCCGCGACGTGCTCCACGACGTCTCGTTTGCGGCCGAGTCGGGCGAAACCGTCGCCCTCGTCGGCCCCACGGGCGCGGGGAAATCCACCGTCGCGAAGCTCCTCCTCAGGCTCTACGAACCCACGGACGGGGCGGTCCGCGTGGACGGCCACGACGTGCGCGACGTCGAAATCAGGAGCCTTCGCGAGGCCATCGGCTACGTGAGTCAGGACGTGTACCTCTTCGACGGGACGGTCAGGGAGAACCTCCTGTACGGGACGTTCGACGCGACCGAGGCGGAGATGGTCGCGGCCGCGAAAGCCGCCGAGGCCCACGAGTTCGTCTCGCGGGTCCCGGAGGGCTACGACACCCGCATCGGCGAGCGCGGCGTGAAGCTCTCGGGCGGCCAGCGCCAGCGGCTCTCCATCGCCCGCGCGATGCTCCAAGACCCGCGAATGCTCGTCCTCGACGAGGCGACGAGCGCCGTCGACACCGAGACGGAACTGCTCATCCAGCGCGCCCTCGACCGACTCTCGGCGGGCCGGACGACGCTCGTCATCGCCCACCGGCTCTCGACGGTCCGCCGGGCCGACACCATCGTCGTCCTCGACGAGGGCGAAGTCGTCGAGTCGGGCACCCACGACGAACTCGTCGAACTCGGCGGCCTCTACGCGACGCTCTGGGGCGTCCAAGCCGGCGACGTGTCGGGCGTCTCGGCGGACATCCTCGCGCGACTGGTCGAGCGAAGCCGCGCGGCCGACGAGGCCGACACGGACCGCATCGCCGCCGACGTCAGCGCCGACGGCGGCGAAGACGCCTGAGGAAGTCGTCGAGCGACGCTAGGCGAAGAAGACGAAAGAAAACGGGGCGGGGCAACGAAGCCGGGAGTCCGGCTTCGGTCGCGTGAGTGATGGCTGGTCGTCGGTGTCGGGCAACCGGCCGCCCGCGATGGCTGAGACGGGTGGGCCGGTCGCGTCGATACGTGTCGGTTCGGGTTGGTTACGCCGGAGTTGGGGCGGTTCCCTGTCCGGGTGCCGAACCGGCCTCGCCGCCGGATTCGGGCGTGGCCGGGGCGGGCGCGCCGGATTCCTTGTCGCCGGAGACGAGGAAGTCCGCGAGGTTGCCGACGAGCACTTCGTTGTCGGCCTCGTAGGCCGATTCGGGCGCGAGGAAGTCGGCGTCGCCGATGGCGACGACCGTCTCGCTCTGGGCGGCGACCGTGTACGGGCCGGTCTTGCGAATCGACTCGACGTGGGTCTCGCCGCCGGAGACGAGCGCCGGCGAGACGCTGTCGGCCGAGACCGAAAGCGGCGCGGCGTCGCGGAACACGACCTCGTCGACGCCCTCGGTCAGGGCGGTTTCGCCCTCGGGCGTGGCGTAGACGTTCTCGTAGTTGAGGTAGTAGTCGTGCATGTTGTACAGCGACGAGGAACCGAACGAGACCCCGTAGTCGGAGGTCAGTCCGGCGTCGCCGCCGGTGGTCCCGGACGACACCGAGACGGTGATGAGACCGAGGATGCTCGTCGTGCCCGCGGACTGCGGATCCCCGAGGAGGGCGACGCGGCCGCCGGCGTCCTCGAACGACCGCAGGCCGGCGAGCTGGTCGCCGGTGTACGGCTGTTCGGGGTTGACGACGACGAAGGCGTCGGCCTTCCGGAGCGAGCCGTTGAAGTTCCGCTGGGCGTCCTCGCGGGTGAGGTACTTCACCTGATGGCCGTTGGCGACGAGCGCGTCGACGAGCGGTTGCATGTCGGACTCGCTCACGCCGTTCTCGTGGGCCACGTCGATGAGGACGGTCTTCGGCTCCGCGTTCGAGTCCATCGTCACGTCGCCCGATTCGGGGCCGGGTGTGGCGACGAGTTCGTCCGCGTCGAACGCCTGTTTCGCGGCGTTTTCCGTGTCTGCCGGGGCGCTACCGCCGAGTTGGAAGGCGTAGGGTGCCACCGCGGCTCCGACCAAGATGAGGCCGAGCGCGACCGCGAAGACGACCGTCCCGCCGAGTAAGTTACGCTGAGACATTACCGATCACCTCATCTTCGTACTGCACTTGCCCGTACACCATCAGGAACTGCGGCGCGCGAACGCCGTCGTATCCGACGGGACTCTCTTCGATGACGACCGTCGAGTCGCCGCTGTCCGAGCTGAGGAGGATGATGCCCGACTGGGCCTGTGGCTCCTTCTCGACGACCTCGTAGTTTTCGAGGCCGGCCTCGGCGGCGGCGCGGTCGATGGCCGTCTGCAGCGTGCCGATGTCGTCGGCGTAGCCGTTCTGCGTGGCGCGAGCGCCGGTGTACACCTTCGCGTAGGCGACCTCCTCGCGCGACAGCGAGAGGTCGTCGCCGCGGTGGTCCATGACGCTGCCGACGAAGGCGTGCTTCAGCGTCTCAATCTGCGCTTCACGCTGGTCGACGGTCATCGACGCCTTGTCGGGGCCGGTGCGAATCTCGTTGGACGAGCCGCCGATGGGGGCCGACCCGCGGACGCCGACGCTCCCGATTATCGAGGAGGGCGTCACGTAGATGCTCTCAGAGGGGAGCATCGTGTAGTACGCGCCCGATGCGCCCGTTCCTTGGACGCTCGAGACGACCGGCATCTCTTGGGCGGTCCGATTGACCGCCAAGTACATCCGCTCGGAGGCGGCCGCGGAGCCGCCGGGGCTGTCGACCTTCAGGACGACCGCCTTTATCGATTCGTTCTCTCGCGCTTCGTGGAGGTCCTCTTCCAGCTGGTCAGCTGTGTAGGAGGAGATGTACCCGTCGACCGAGATGACCGCGACCCTGTCGGGGGTGGGCGCGGCCGCGTCGTAGACGACGGGGGCGAGGAATGCTCCAACCAGGACGGCCGCGACGAGGGCGAGGACCGAGACGGTCCGCGCCGACGCCGCGGAGGAGGGTTTTGATACCATACTTCGGACGTGACTTCTAGAGCGGCTGTGAAAATACTTGTCATCGTAAAAGACAGTTGTTCAGACAAGAACGCGAGGCGGCGGGGCGAGATGAGCCGACTACGGCGGGCTGTCACCGGAGACGGTCGATGACGGTCGCCCGGCCTCAGTCGGTCAGTCCGTAGCCGCGCCGGAACAGCACGACGTTGAGACCGACGACCCCGAGCGTGAGCGCCGTCAGCACGCCGAGCGAGAGGTTCGGGTCCACCTCGGTGACGCCGAGGAAGCCGTAGCGGACGCCGTTGACCATGTATATCATCGGGTTGAGCAGCGACGCCTGCTGGAAGGTCGCGGGAATCTCGTTGAGCGAGTAGAAGACGCCGCCGAAGAACACCAGCGGCCGGAGGATGAACTGGTTCATCATCGTCAGGTCGTCGAAGTCGTCGGCCCAGAGGCCGCCGACCACGCCGAGGCCCGCGAACAGCAGGGTGATGACGAGCATGAACGCGACGAGGTAGAACGGTTGGGCGACGCCGACGGACGTGAAGAACGCCCCGATGAGGGCGACGAGCGCGCCGACGAGCACCCCGCGGGTCGCACTGGAGAGAACGTACGCGCCGACCATCGAGGTGTACGACAGCGGCGAGGTCAGCGCCTCCTCGATGTAGCGGTTCCAACGGCCGTGGAAGATGGAGAAGGACGCGTTCTCGAAAGCGTTCGAGACGGCTCCGAGGACGATGAGACCGGGGAGGATAAACAGGATGTACGGGACGCCCGCGATTTCGTTGATGCGCTCGCCGAGGATGACGCCGAAGACGGAGAAGTACAGCACGTTCGTGATAAACGGCGGGACGAACGTGTTGCGCGGGCGGCGGACGAACCGGAGGACTTCGCGGCGGAGCAGGGCGTAAAAACCGGTCACGTCGAGGCTCGTGAGACTCATTGCTCGACCTCCGCGGTGGCGCGGCCTTCACCCTGTCTCGTCATCTCGACGAACACCTCTTCGAGCGACGTGCGAGAGATTTCGAGGTCGACGAGTTCGTGGCCCTGCCTGTCGAGCGCCTGCACCACGTCGGGGGCGACGAGACCGCCCTGCTGGGCCGTCACGACGAGGCGGGTGCCGTCGAGTTCGACGGCCTCGACGCGGTCGTCGTCGGCCGCGAAGTCGGGGACCGCGGTCGGCGAGTCGCGGAGTTGGACGACGATGTCGTCGGTGCCGCGGTCCATCAGTTCCTCGGGGCTTGCGACCTCGATGACGGAACCGGAGTCGAGGATGGCGACCTCGTCGCAGAGGCGTTCTGCCTCCTCGATGTAGTGGGTCGTGAGCAGGATGGTCGTCCCGCTGTCGTTGAGGTCGACGATGGTCTCCCAGAGTTCGTGGCGCAGTTGCACGTCGACCCCGGCGGTCGGTTCGTCGAGGATGAGCAGGTCGGGGTCGGTGATGAGCGCCCGCGCGAGCATGAAGCGGCGTTTCATCCCGCCGGAGAGCCAGTCGAAGCGGGTGTCGCGCTTGTCGTAGATGCCGACGCGCTTGAGCACCTCGTCGGCGCGCTCGCGGGCCTCGTCGTGCGGAATCCCGTGGTAGCCAGCCTTGTGTTCGAGCACTTCGCGGATGGGGAAGAATCGGTCGACGTTGAACTCCTGCGGCGCGAGGCCGATTCGGTCGCGGGCCTCGCGGTAGTCGTCTTCCACGTCGTAGCCGAAGACGCTCGCCTCACCGCCGGTCTTGCGAACGAGACCGACGAGGATGTTGATGAACGTCGTCTTCCCCGCCCCGTTCGGCCCCAACAGCCCGAAGAACGACCCCTCGGGAACGTCGAGATCGACGCCGTCGAGGGCGCGGACGTCGCCGTAGGACTTCGTCAAGTCGCGTATCTCTATCGCGGATGCCATTCGCTGGTGCGTCGTCGGGCGTGGACGCGATTAAGCGTAGTGTCCGCGGAACGCCCCGTCACGGCGTGGCACGCCCGGTCACCGGGTGGAGTCGACGACGCTCGAACCCTGCCCACGGAGTAGATATGTTACCATGTGTCAAATTAGGGCCTAATATCCGTTCGTACAGAACTAAGTCATTAACTAATATTATCATTATCAATCATTAACTATTAGTACCACTCGGCAGTCGAACCGGGTGAGGAGACATCCGATGGTAGTATCCGCAGCACACCACGCAACCGACCGCTCGACGACCGCGACCCGAACCGACCGCTACCGACCGCCGACCCCACCGACGTAACCGATGACAAACCGCGACAACACGACCCGAACCGACACGACGGCCCGCACGCAGACCACCGCTCGCTCGACGACGACTCGTCCTCGCGCCGCGCGGCGCTACCCCAACAACGAGGAGAACATGGACGCGCCGCTCGTCCCCTTCATCCGACAACCGGGTGAGGACGACGAGATGACGACGATTCGGCGCGAACTCGCCGCGCTCCGCGCCCAACTGAACCGCATCGAGCGAACGATGCAGCCCACCGACACCCAATGAACCCGACCGAACTCGACAGCGACGTCTTCGCACAGGATGTTGACAACCAGAAGGCCCGCGAACTGCGGGAGATGCTGAACACGCAGGACTTCGTGTTCGCCCCCGGCATGTACCACGCCCTCGACGCCCGCCTCGCCGAGATGACGGGCCACGACGCCGCCTACATGTCCGGCTACTCGACGGTCCTCGGGCAGTTCGGCTTCCCGGACCTGGAGATGGTCACGATGACCGAGATGGTCGAGAACGCAAAGCGCATGGTCGAGGCGACGAACCTCCCGGTCATCGCCGACTGCGACACGGGCTACGGCGGCATCCACAACGTCCGCCGCGCCGTCCGCGAGTACGAGAAGGCCGGCGTCGCCGCCGTCCACATCGAAGACCAGACGACGCCCAAGCGCTGCGGCCACATCGCGGGCAAGCAGATCGTCTCCCGCGAGAAGGCCAAGGCTCGCTTCGAGGCCGCCGTCGACGCCAAGCAGTCGGAGGACACGGTCGTCATCGCCCGCACCGACGCCTACGGTTCCTCGAACGGCGACTGGGACGAACACGTCGAACGCGGCCGCATCTACGCCGACGCCGGCGTCGACATCGTCTGGCCCGAGATGCCGAACCCCTCGCGTGAGGACGCCGTCGCCTACGCCGAGGAGATTCACGAGACGCACCCGGACCTGAAGCTCGCGTTCAACTACTCGTCGTCGTTCGCGTGGTCCGAAGAGGAGGACCCGCTGACGTTCCAGGAGCTGGGCGACCTCGGCTACAAGTACATCTTCATCACGCTGTTCGGCCTCCACTCGGGCGCGCACGCCGTCTACGAGGACTTCAAGAAGCTCGCCGAACAGGACGAGGAAGGCCAGTTCGACCTCGAACAGCGCTACCTCGACCACCCGACCGAGAGCCACCACGAGCTGTCGTTCGTCTCGCGGTACCAGGACATCGAGACGGAGTTCGACCCCGAGGCGCGCCGCCGCATCGAGGAGTCCGAAGGGTTCAGCGAGGAGCAGGCCGACCCCATCACGAGCAACGACGATGACTGAGCGCAGACACGACCGGGAGTTCGTGCGGACGTTCTTCACCTCGCCGACGGCCGTCGAGGGCGAAGCCGACTCCGCGAAGATGCTCCGCCGGGCGGCCGGCCTCCGCGGGATGCAAGCGCCCGACGTGTGGGTCCCCGACAACGAGGACGCCACCGCGCCGTCGATGCGCGACGAGGGAGCCGAGAACATCGTCGAAGTCATCGGCGAACACGGCGCGGAGTTCCCCGGCGAGATTCACCCGCGGATGGTCTGGCACCGCGACAGCCCCGAGACCCGGTATCAGGGCTTCCAGCACATGCTCGACATCACCGACCCCGAGCAGGGCGCAGTCGAGCACATCGACGGCTTCGTCATCCCCGAGGTCGGCGGCATCGACGACTGGAAGAAGGCCGACGAGTGCTTCACCATCGTCGAGAACGAACACGGCCTCGACGAGGGGAGCCTCGCCATGTCGGTCATCATCGAGAGCGGCGAGGCCGAACTCGCCATGGGCGACCTCCGCGACGAGATGGGCAAGCCGACGAACAACCTCGAACGGCTGTTCCTCCTCGTCGACGGCGAGGTCGACTACACGAAGGACATGCGCGCCATGACGCCGACCGGCGAGCTTCCGGCGTGGCCGGAGCTTCGACACAACACCTCTCGCGGGGCCAGCGCCGCCGGCTGTGTCGCCGTCGACGGCCCCTACGACGACATCCGCGACGTGGAGGGCTACCGCGAGCGCATGACTGAGAACCAGGCGAAGGGGATGCTCGGCATCTGGTCGCTCACGCCCGGCCAAGTCGTCGAGGCGAACACCTCGCCGCTCCCGCCGAAGACCGGCAGTTGGCTCCTCGACGCGGACGGCGAGGAGGTCGAACTCGCGTCCGAGGACGGGGCCGAGGTGTACGACGGCGACCGCCTCTCGCTCGAAGCCACCGACGACGGCTACGAACTCCGGGTCGGCGGCGACACGCGGGAACTCACCGCGGACGAACTCCGCGAGGAGCTGCTCGGCCTGACCTCGTACGTCCCGAGCATGGACGACATCGTCGACTCCATGGAGGAGTTCGAGGCGGCCAAGGAGGCGGGCCGCGGGGCTATCGCCATGACGCAGTCGGCGACGCTCCGAATCGGCGGCACCGAAATCGACATCGCCAAGGACCGCATGTGGGACGAGGCGACGTATCAGGCCGCGATGACGCCCATCAGCCTGTTCCAAGACGTGTACGAACACCGCCCCGACCAACACGAGGAGTTAGCGGAACGCTACGGCGCGGACGTCGTCGAGCGCGCGATGGAGGTGGGGCTCTAAGTTCGGGAACCGACTCCACCGCAGGGGTTCCGCCGTCGACCCCGATTCCGGCTTGGTCACGCGACGGCGTCCGGCTTCGTAGCTCCGACGACGCGCCCGCCCGAACCGTGGGGGCGGCGCGTCGCGCTCTTTTTTCCACTCGGCGCGCAGCTTCCGACTCAACACGACGCCGACCGACGCTATTCTCAAGTTCCACCCGCGCGAGTTGACACGTGTGAACGATTCGACGAACACCCCGGCGACGCCCGTTGGGACGAGCGACGGCGACGCAGACGAGTCGCTGGAACCCGACGCAGTCGTCGATTTCGAGTCGGCGGGCGTCGCGGACGAGGAGACGCTCGCGCGACTCCGCACGGTGAGCTTCTACCTCGACGAGGCGTTCGAGATTCCGGGGACGAACTACCGCATCGGTCTCGACCCGATTCTAGGGCTCGTGCCCGGCGTCGGCGACGCGACGGCCTCGGCGCTCTCGGCGTACATCCTCGTCGAGGCCGCGATGCTCGGCGTGCCGCGGGCGACGCTCGCGCGGATGCTCGGCAACGTCGTCCTCGACGCGACCGTCGGGTCGCTCCCGGTCGTCGGCGACGTGTTCGACGCGGCGTGGAAGGCGAACGCCCGGAACGTCCGACTGTTGGAAGCCCGGTACGACGACGCCTCCCCCGCGGCCGCGGAGGCCGACCGGCGCTTCCTCTTGGCCGCGGTCGCCGCGATTACCGTCCTGCTCGTCGCGCTCGGCGCGACCACGGCGCTCGTCGCCCTGTGGGTGCTCGGACAGGTTGGACTGTTGTAAGTTACCATTTCTCGAAACGAAGAAATCCGCCGTGTGAGTCGTTATCTACTCCCAAACTGTAAACTACAAGACATATATACGGGCTTGCAAATCATGGCGTATGGAACGACGAACCTTCCTGAAGAGCGCCGCCGCGACAGGAGCCCTCCTCACCACCGCCGGATGTATGGGCGGTGGCTCCGGGTCGCAGCCGACTGCGGGCAACGAGACAGGTAACGAGACCGGCAACGGCACGGCGGGCGAGACGACGACCGACGTCGAGCCGGCCGAGGTCCCGGACCCCGAACTCGCCTTCCGAACCAACAGCGGCGTCCTCCGCGTGGTTCACATGGACGGCGAGAAGATTACCGACGAGGCGACGAGCGAGGTCTACGTCACCGTCGACGACGAGCGCACCGCGACGTGGGTCGCCGACGGCGAGGAGGGGCAGGACTACCCCGTCTCGGTGGGTAACTTCCTCAAAATCGAGTCCGCCGAGAGCGGCTCGACGGTCGAGGTTGTCTGGGTCGGCCGCGCGGGTGCCGAAGAAGTCCTCGCGACCCACGAGGTCGCCGCAGAGGAGACCACGACGACGAACGAGACGACCACGAACGGGACCGCCACCAACGAGACGGTCACGGAGACGACGACCGCCAACGAGACGGTCACGACGACGAACGAGACGACCACGTCGTCGGACAACGAGACCAGCAACTGAGAACGACGGCCGACGCCGACGCGGACACCGGCGTCGGACGCGACGAGGCTTTTTTCGACTCGAAAGCGGTTCGACGTTCGCGCTGTCGCGGAGCAACGGGACCCCGATAGCGCTGCGATACTCCCGGATGGTCGGCGACGGAACGCCGCTCAGTCGTCGGCCGGAAGGCCGTCCGGGTCGGTCGCCGGTTCGGGCGCGACGAGACCGACGTGGACGCCGAGACGACGACCCAGCGGGCCGAGCGCGTCGCGCTTCATGAACGCGAAGCCGAGGAGGATGAGCGCGAAGCCGACGACGGTGACGGGGCCGATGCGCTCGCCGAGGAACGCCCAGCCGGTGACGGCGGCGACGACCGGCGTGACGTAGTTGACGAGGCTGATTTCGACCGCCCCGATGCGGTCGAGCAGGACGAAGTAGGCGATGAAGCCGACGGCGCTGCACAGCACGGCCAAGAACAGCAACGCGGCGACGACGACCGGCGACCACGCCACGCTCGCGAGGCCGGGCTCGCCGAGGACGGGACTCGTGACGTGGAGCATGCCCGCGCCGAGGAGCATCATCCACGCCTGCATCGGAACGACGGGCGGGTTCCCGGGGAGGCGCTTGACGAGCACCGAGCCGAACGCCCACGCCGCGGCCGCGAGAAGGAGCAGGACGACGCCGAGGAGTTGGCCGCCGACCGACCCGGACGCGAGGGCGATGACCACCGTGCCGGCCAACCCCAGAAACACTCCGAGGAAGCCGAATCCGTCGAGGCGCTCTTCGGGCAGCATCGGCCACGCGAAAACCGGCGTGAGGACGGGCGCGAGGCTGATGACGATGGCCGAGACGCCGCTCGTCACGTACCGCTGGCCGGAGAACAGGAGCGAGAAGTGCGCGCCGATAAGGAGCGCCCCGCCGACGAGGACGACGAGCCACTCGTCGCGGCCGCGGGGCCGCCAGTCCTCGGCCGCGAGCAGGCCGTAGGCGAACAGCACCACGCCGGCCACGTCGTATCGGAGGGCGGCGAACAGTACGGGCGGGAGGACGTCGAGACCGACCTCGATGGCGATAAACGAGGTTCCCCAGAGGACCGCGATGGTCGCGAACAGTGCGAGCGTCCGATTCGTTTGCGTATTGATAGACACGAGATATCGACCGTAGACCCAGGTGTTGAAGCGGCTACCACGCCGCCGTACATCAAATTTCTCGGAGCCGAGATAGCACTCCACTCGGGTCGTGTTGACAAACATCGCTGGTCTGATGTACGTCGACAAGCCGTGCCGCGGCGACGCGACGAACAAAGTAAGCTAGTTACGCGCGCCCCGATAGAGACCGAACATGAGCATCCTTGAGGACGCGCGAGCGCTCGCCGAGAGCGGGCCGGTCTGCGACGCCTGTCTGGGCCGGGCCTTCGCCGAGCGCAGTTTCGGGCTGACGAACGCCGAGCGGGGCAAGTCGCTCCGGGTCGCCGCCGCCCTCGACGCGGACGAGCCCTACGAGGCCGTCGAAACCGAGGACTGCTGGGTCTGCGAGGGGGCCTGCGCCGAGTTCGACGCGTGGGCCGAACGCTGCGCCGAGGCCATCGAGGACGTGGAAGTCGAGACGTATCAAGTCGGAACCCGTGCGCCGCCGCTCGTCGAGGAAAACGAGCTACTGCTCCGCGAGGGGGCGGGCCTCCCCGAGGACGCCGGCGAACTGTTCAAATCCGAGTTCAACCGCGAGGTCGGAAAGCGCGTGGGCCGACTCACCGGCACCGAGGTCGACTTCACCCGACCGGACGTGCAGTTCCTCCTCGACATCGAAGCCGACGCCGTCGAGGCGCAGCTCAACTCCGCGTTCGTCTACGGGCGCTACCGGAAGCTCGCGCGCGATATCCCGCAGACCGAGTGGCCCTGCCGCGAGTGCGACGGCTCGGGCTACAAGGGCAAAGAGCCCTGCGACTACTGCGGCGGCTCCGGCTACCTCTACGAGGACAGCGTCGAGGGCTTCGTCGCCCCCGTCGTGATGGACGTGATGGACGGCGTCGACGCGAAGTTCCACGGCGCGGGCCGCGAGGACGTGGACGCGCTCATGCTCGGCACGGGCCGGCCGTTCGTCGTCGAAATCATGGAGCCCCGCCGCCGCTCCATCGACGTGGAACAGCTCGAAGGCGATATCAACGCGATGGCCGAGGGCGAAATCGAGGTCGAGGGGCTCCGCCTCGCCACCTACGACATGGTCGAACGCGTGAAGAAACTCGACGCGAGCAAGGAGTACCGCGCCGCCGTCGAATTCGACGACGACGTGACCGACGAGGACCTGCAGGCCGCGCTGGACGAACTCACCGGCGCGACCATCGAGCAGTACACCCCGCACCGCGTCGACCACCGCCGCGCGAGCATCACCCGCACCCGCCACGTCTACGACGCCACCGGCGACCTCGAAGACGCGCGCCACGCGACCGTCGAAGTCCACGGCGAGGGCGGTCTCTACATCAAGGAACTCGTCTCGGGCGACGAGGGCCGAACCAACCCGAGTCTCGCCGGTATCCTCGACACGGGCGCGGTCGTCACCGCGCTCGACGTCATCGCAGTCGAAGGCGAGGACGAACCGTTCGAGGACGACGAGTTCTTCAAAGACTGAGGGGAAGGCACTTGTCGGCAGGGTGATTCTTCCGAGGCGATGCCCTCCATCCTCGGTGTGGCTCGTCTGGTGTTCGCGGTCGCCCTCGTCGCTGCCGCGTTTGTCGTCGTTCCCGCGCCCGGAGCCCCGGAGTACGACCACTACGTGACTGTCGAAGACTCGATTCCCGAAAAGGCCGAGAGCGTTGACGGTGCGGTTTTTCGCGGCGGTGATTCGCTCTCCCCACCCGCCCGGCAGGTGGTGACGACTGCGCACGAACGAATCGGCGAGGCTGCCGAGTCCACGACCGTTGTCCTTCGTGGAACGGGCGCACCCGAGTTCTTCTACAGCGACACCATCGCACTCGGACAGGGTGAGTACTACGTGGAATACGAGGAGACAGTGTATCAGGTCTGGTCCTCTGGCGGCGGCTCGCAGATTCTCGATTACGTCGTTCTCGGCGGACTGTTCTCGCTTGCGAGCGCGTTAGCCACGCCGGTTCTCTCCCGAGCGGTTGGCGAATCGAAGCAGGCGCTCTCCCTCACGACCGCGTCCCTCGCCGCGGTCCTCGTCTTCGGAATCCACGTGAACACACACTCCCTCGCGTCCGTGCTGAGCGTCACGGCTCTCACTGTGGGCAGCCCGGCACTCGCTGGCTGGGCCGGCGTCGTCGCGGACCGCAATCTCTAATTCTCGCCCGCGACACCCGACGAGGTATGCACATCGGCGTCGACGAAGCCGGAAAGGGACCCGTGTTGGGTCCGATGGTCGCCGCGGCGGTCCGAGGGGACCCCGACGCCCTCCCGGACGGAATCGCCGACTCGAAACGACTCGCTCCCGAGCGCCGCGAGGAACTCGCCGCGAAACTCCGTGACCGAGACGACGTGGAAGTCGGGGTCGCGTTCGTCGAACCCGAGACCATCGACGACCCCGAGACGAACATGAACCTGCTGACCGTCCGGGCGCAGGTCGAGGCCGCCGCCGAGGTCGCCGTCGACGCCGACGAACTCGTCTGCGACGCGGGCGACGTGAGCGAGTCCAGATTCGGCCGCCGCGTCCGCGAGGGGGTGGCCGAGGCGGGCGTCGAAGTCGAGGTCCACGCCCAGCACCGCGCGGACGACGAACACGCCATCGTCGGCGCGGCGAGCATCGTGGCGAAGGTCGAACGCGACCGCCGGGTCGAGGAGATTGCCGCGGCGTACGGCGAGGTCGGAAGCGGTTACCCGAGCGACGGGACGACCCGCAAGTTCCTGCGAGAGTACGTCCGCGAACACGGCATTCTCCCGGACTGCGCGCGGAAGTCGTGGTCGACCTGCGCCGACCTCATGGCCGCACACGAACAGTCGTCGCTGGGCGATTTCTGAGGCGTCGCGGGACCGGCGGTCGAAAAAGTGGAGGGTCGGTGGTTCGAGGGCGAGTCGCGGGGACGGCTCACCGCATCTCGGCGAGCGCGACGTACGAGCCTTCCTGCGCGGAGAGCCACGTCGTCAGCAACTCGTCTTCTGCGAGTCCTGCGGGGAAGATGGTGCACTCGTCTGGTGCGTCCTCGTACGGGGCGACGATGGCGACGAACTCCTCGTCGTCCGCGGAGGCGGAGCGTCGCGGAGCGTCCGGCCGGGTCGTCGCGTCCGTGTCGTCGCGTCGAAGTGGCGTGTCTTCCATGAGTGGAGTGCGTGCACCGTGAGTACCGACGGGCGGCGGTTGGTCGGTTGCCGGTTCGGTCAGTATTTTATAGACAGTCTATATCATTCTGTCGGCGAGTACGTCCCGATGAGGACGACCGAAACCGTCGCCGCCACCCGATTCTGACATGGGGAACGATTGAGCGGTCGGAGAGGTATCAACTGCGAGAATTTCGACGGTGGCCTGCGGGCGGGGTCGTCCGCTCGCGGCGCTGGACGCGTGACGGACGAGTGAAAGAGAGCGTCGGTCGAAAACGGGTCGACCTCAGCGGTCCTCGGTCAGGAGGATTCGGAGGATATCACCGTACGCCGGGCGGGTGACGAGGACGCCGATGATGACGCCGAGGATGGTGAAGATGGCGAAGCCCTGCAGGTCGCCAAGCGAGAGCACGGCGAGCGGGCTCATAGCGATGATAGTCGTCGCGGCGGCCGCGCCGATGACCCAGAAGGCCCGGCGGAACCGCGACTGGAAGACCTTCCGCGACTTCACCGTGCCCTCAGCCATCACCTCGTCGGCGATGATGATGAGGTCGTCCACACCCGTCCCGATGACGGCGATGAAGCCGGCGATGACAGAGAGGTCGAGCGGGTAGCCGATGGCCGCGGCGAACCCGAGGAGGATGTACACCTCGGAGAGGCCGGTGACGATCATCGGCAGGGCGACCTGCGGTTTGCCGTAGCGGACGAAGACGACGCCAGCGACCGCGAGGACCGCGATGATACCCGTGATGAGCGAGTTGAACTTGAAGCTCTCACCCTGGCTCGGGGAGATGTACGACGAGGTGCCGCTGTCCTCGCCCGAGAGGTCGAGCTTGGCCGGCAGCGCGCCAGCGCGGAGGTTGATTGCGATTTCCTGGGCCTCGGACGTGTTGCGGGTCTGGAGCTGGAAGCTCGGCGCGCCGGCCCACTCGCCGGACCGCATGGTGTCGGCGAGCCCGCCGCTCATTCCGAAGGCGTTGACGACCTCGCCGTTGACGACGAGGAGGAGACAGCCTTCGGTCGTGTTCTGTCCGCCGTCTTCCATGTAGGTACACCGGGTCCCGCCGTTCTGGGCGAGGCCGGTCTCGACGACCGCCGACTGGAACTCCTGTGCGGGTTCGTCCCGGACGGAGACGGGGACGAAGGCCCCGCTCCCGGCCTGGGACTCCTGTGCGGTCCCGATGGAGGTGAAGTCAGCCTGCGTCAGAACGGCCTCGCGCGTCTCGTAGGTTCGCGTGCCGTTCTGCGAGGTCGGGTAGTAGATGTCGATTTGGACCGTCCCGCGCTCGCCGACGAGGTCGACGACGTCGGACTGGTCTCGGTTGGGCACCTCGACGAGGATGAAGTGCTCGCCCGTCGCCGTGGTCACCTGCTGGACCGTCCCGCCGGAGAGGCCGGCCTCGTTGATTTTCGACTGGAGGACGCGGACCGTCTCGGCGCGAGTCGTCTCGGTGACGCCGTCTCTGACCTCACCGTGGGGATAGCCCGCGGCGTCGAGCGCGGCGCTCAGGTCGTCGGTCGTGGCGTTCTCGATGGTCACTTCGACCGTGTTGGACTCCGCGCCCACACGGGCGATGACGTCTGCGGCGTCGGCACCATCCAACTGGGCGGCGACCTGTCGCTCGACGACGCGGTCGGAATCGCCCTCGAACTCGACGTCCTCGGCCGTGACGCCGACGAGCGGCGCGCGGATGCGCGTCCCGCCGTCGAGTTGGAGGCCGAACTTGAGGTTCGTCGCGCCGTCGTCATCGGCGATGGGGCCCTGGGTCTGCCCCCCGATGGTCGGCGAGAAGAGGGCGAACGTCGAGAGCAGGACGGCGACGACGAGGAAGATGACCCGCCAGTTGTCGCGGAGCGTGCTCATCGGGCCACCCCCTCGAACTTGTACCAGCGAAGGAGGGTCACGTTCAGCATGTAGGTGTTCATCAGGTCGGCGGTGAGGCCGAAGACGAGGACCGTTCCGATGGCGGCGAGCAGCTGAATGCCGAACAGCGTCGCCGTGATGGTCATGACGATCATCGCCGCGATGGACGTGAGCGTCATGGTCACACCGGTGCGCATGGCGCGCGCGGTGGACTCGTAGAAGTCACCGGACCGTCGGAGGACGTGGTTGTTCAGGAGGATGTCCGAGTCCACCGAGTACCCGATAAGCATCAGGAGGGCGGCGACGGTCCCCAGCGATAGCTCGATGCCGAGGAGGTTCATCAGCGCCACCGGGATGACGATGTCGGAGAACGCCGAGATGACGACCGCGATGGAGGGGACGAACGAGCGGAACATGGCGAACACGAGGATACTCATGCCCGCGAAGGCGACCGCGAGGCCACCGAGGGCGAGCAGTTGCGTCTCGGAGCCGAAGTTAGCCGACACCGCGTCGATAGACCGGACTTCGAAGCCGGCGTCTTCGGCCTGCGTCTGGAGTTCGCTCGACGTCGCGCTCCCGGACTGGAAGGTCACGACGTACGTTCCGTCGGCCGCGACGGAACGAATCGATTCGGGCTGACTGTCGAAGGCCGCGGCGACCTCGCTTTGCGGGGCATCCGTTGCGATACGGAGTTCGGTCCCGCCGGTGAAATCAACGCCCGGGTTCACCGGCGCGCCAGTCGCGACGTACCACCCTCCGATGACCAGCAGGGCCACCGCGAGGACCGCGAGGGGGACGGCCACGAGTTGGCGATTCGTGTACCGGGTGTAGTCTACCTCCGGTACCGTAAACTCAACCATGGGTTGCGGTCCTGAGCGGTGCCGAATAAGGTTTCTTATCCGCGGACGGCCTCGGCCGTAAAACGGTCTGACGGGCGCGCGGCGAACCCGCGACAGGCCCATAATCGTTGGCCGACAATCGTGAGGTATGGCGACCGACCAGACGGCGACCCGCGTGGTCGTCTCCGTTCCCGACGAACTCAGCGCGTGGGGCCGCGACCAGCTGACCACCGACCACTTCGTGACCTACCTGCAGCGGGTCCACGAGGACGCCGCGGCGGGCGACGAGTGGGAGGAGTTCCTCGACGTGGGCTGTTGCGGCGACGCGTTGACGCTGACGCTCCGAGTGGAGAGGCTCGACCCGGCGGACGCGGCCGGAATCGGCGAGGAGACGACCGTCGAGTTCGTCGAGCGCGAGGGGAGCGTCCACGGCGGGTGGTGCGTCCAGAGCGCGGACGGCCCCGTCTCCTCGACCGGAACACAGCGGTAGTGAGAGCGAGAGCGGGAGCGAAGCAGACGAGCGAGCGGAGGGCAGAAAAGACCCGACTCAGGGCATGTAGCGGACCGCGACGACACCCGGCTGCGAGCGGACTTCGACGCGGTTCACGTCGAGTCTGGCGGCCCGCGAGAGCAGCCCCTCGCGGTCCGAGAGGATGTCGTCGACGGCCTGTTCGGTCATGTCGTCGGGAACCGAGAGGACGTGAATCTCGCCGGTGCCGGCGCGTTCCTCCCGGACGAGTTCGCCGTCGGGGTTGTCCGCGGCGATGTCGCGGGAGTTCGTCGTCGGCGACTCGGTGGAGCGCTCGACGGAGACGGTCCAGCGCGAGTCGACCTCGACGAGCTGCCACGAGACGTTCATCGGCGGGTCGGGCGCGACAGTCCCCCGGACGGCTTCGTCCTCGGAGACACCGGGGTTCGACGAGAGCGCGTGAACCTGCCCGGAGTGAACATCCTTCAGGACGGCCGACTCCCCGTCGGCGGCGGTGACGAGAAACGTTCCCGTTCGCTCGGACTCGGTCTCGGACTCGGACTCGGACTCGGTCATCACCCGGTGTAAGCCACCGGGGCTTTTCCCCGTTTCGGGCGCGTTCGACCGCGTGTGCCACCTGTACCCACGGCGACGGTGGGCTTTTCTCGCGGCGCTTCGACGCGACTGACGATGCCCGCGCTCTGGCGGTTGACCCGGACCGAGACGGCCCACCGCGTCTACGACGCGCTCAAGGCTCGCGGACTCACGGCGACGCAGATGGACGAGTACGTCGCGGACGCCGACGCGGCGGACGTCGGCCGCGGCCCCCCGGCGGGCGTCGAGATTCGCGCGCTCGAACCCGAGGTGGCTCGGCGATTCGAAGCCCGCTACGACGCGTTTTCCGAGCTCAGAGGCGACGAGACGGCGGTGTGCGCGTTCGACGCCGGGAGAGGCGAGAGAGACGGCGAGGGTGGTGAGAACGGTGAAGTCGCGGACTCCGACCTCGTCGGCTACCTCTTCCTCGGTGACCCCGGCCTGACGTACCACGTCCACCCGCTGGAAACTGACGTGACCTTTCCCGGCGGCTACGTCCGCCGGGTGTTCGTCGCGCCCGAGGCGCGGAACCGCGGCATCGCCACCGCGCTCGTCTCGCGGGCCGTCGCGGTCGCCGGCGAGCGGGGGGCCGAGACGGTTCACGCGCTCGTCGCCCGCGACAACCGACCGTCGCAGTGGACCTTCGAGAGCGTCGGCTTTCGAGTCGTCCGAACCCGGGCGTACTACCGGGCCGGACCGTTGCGACGGCGGCGCGTCAAACCCCGTTCATAGCGGTACAGAGCGCTCAGTTCCGTCCCGAGCGCTCCGTTCGGGAACGTTGATATATAGATATTTGATTTATATATACTATAGCGGTTAAATTTATACTCAATCGGTCGAGTGTGTCGGACAGACAGGCATGACGGACGAACTCAGGTCAGCACTTCGCGGGAGGCTGGACGCGGTCGACGCGCGGGCGAGCGAGGTCGTGCGCTCATCGACGGGGGAGAACATGATTTCGCGGCTCGGGGCCGCCGACTGGTTGAGTCTGGGCGCGCTCTTCTGGGCGTGGGTCGGCGCGATACTGTTCGTGTCGGGCGAGCCGAACTGGGCCATCGTGGCCGTCCTCGTCGGTTTCGCCTTCGACAAGGCCGACGGCTACTACGCCCGCAAGACCGGGACCGCCTCGGCGTTCGGCCGACAGATAGACTCCTTCATCGACATCTTCGCGTACCTCGTGTCGGCGGCGCTCCTGTACCACGTCGCGCTCGCGCCCAACCCGGTCGTGAGCGCCGTCGTCGGCTTCGTCGTCCTCACCTTCGGCGGCCTGCGACTCATCCGCCACAACAGCGAGGGCTTCGGCGACGACTCGGGGACCTCGTACTACCGCGGAACGACGGTCGTCCACACGCACCTCGTCGTGCTGGCGAACTACTTCCTCCTCCAGTTCGTCCCGCCGTGGAACGGCTGGGTCGCGGGCGCGACCATCGTGGCGGTCTGCCCGCTCATGACCTCCGACTACAAGGCGTACAAGACCGACGCGGGGCACCTCCTCGTCGGCGTCGCCGGCGTCCTGACGGTCGTCGGCTGTCTCGCGCTCGAGTTCGGCGTGGTATGAGCGGTCGGACGCAGAGCCCGCGGGAGGCGCGGACGCTCGCGGTCGACCTCCACGTCCACACCGACGCCTCCTACGACTGCGAGATGTCGGTCGAGGCGGTGTTGGCCCGCGCCGCAGCGGTCGGCCTGGACGCGGTCGCCATCACCGACCACGACTCGGTCGGGTCGCTCCCGCGGGCGTTCGACATCGCCCACGAATACGGCGTCCGGGTCGTCCCCGGAGTCGAGGTCTCGACGGCCGACGGTCACCTCCTCGCGCTCGGCGTCGACGACCCGCCGGCGACGGGACGACCGCTCTCCGAGACGGCGCGGGCGGTCCGCGAGTCCGGTGGGCTCGCGGTCGTACCGCACCCGTTTCAGACGTTCCGCCACGGTGCGTCCCGTCGGGCGATTCGGGGCGTGGACGCCGTCGAGGTGTACAACGCGCACACGCTCACCGGGTTCAGAAACGGGCAGGCGCGGCGCTACGCCCGCCGCGAAGACCTTCCGGGCACGGGTGGAAGCGACGCGCACCGACCCGCGTTAGTCGGGCAGGCGTACACGGCCGTCTCGGTCGCGGCGGACGGCGGCGTCACGACCGACGCCATCCTAGCCGGGGTTCGCGCCGGGCGGACCGTCGCGCGGGGGACGCGAACGACCGCCCGCCAGTACCTGCGGAAGTACGCGCTGAACGCCCGGCTCAAGACCGCCTCGTTCCTGTGACCCGCCGCCTGTTTGCCTCGCCCGCCGCGCGGAACGCGGCGCTCGCCAGAGTCGGGGTCGTCGCGGTCGCCTGCGCGGCCGTCGCGGTCGGCGTCGCCGCGTTCGCCCCGCGGCTCGCCGACCCGGCGTGGGTCCGCTCGGCCGTCGAATCGACCGGTCCGTTCGCGCCGCTGGCGTTCGTCGGCGTCCAGACCCTGCAGGTGATTCTCGCGCCGATTCCCGGGCAAGCGCTCGCGGCCGTGGGCGGCTACCTGTTCGGGACGGTCGCCGGGACGGCCTACAGCATGGTCGGCGTCGTCGTCGGGAGCGCCGTCGTCTTCCTGCTCGCCCGGCACTTCGGCCGGCCCGCGGTCGAGCGTCTCGTTGCCGACGACACGCTCGCGCGGTTCGACGGCTTCGCCGACCGCCGGGGCGTCGCCGGGCTATTCGTCCTGTTTCTCCTGCCGTCGTTCCCGGACGACGCGCTCTGTGCGCTCGCCGGGCTCTCACCGCTTCGACTGCGGACGCTCGTCGTCCTCGTCGCCGTCGGGCGATTGCCGACGTTCGCCCTCGCGGCGGCCGCCGGGCAGAACGCGGGCGCGGCGAACTACGGGCAAGTGGCGCTCCTCGTCGGCGTCGGCGTCGTCGCCTCGGCGGTCGTCTACCGCTACCGCGACGAGTTGGCGGCGAGAGTCGGGTGAGAACGGAGTCAGGTGAGAACGAGTCGGCGACGGTTATCGGAGCAGTCGGTGAATGCCGTAGATTCCGACCGCGCACGCGACCGGCGGGACGAGTCCGTAGATTGCGGGGAGGTCGTAGAGGAGTTGGACGACGGGAACGAGCGCCGAGACGGTCACGGGACCCACAGTAAACGGCTCCGCCGGCGTCTGAAGCTCCGCCGGCACCGACGCGACGAGCCCGACGTACACCGACGCCATGAACACGAATCCAGCGAGCGCGAGGCTCAGGTCGTACCGCGGCTCCGAGCCGGTTCGGCGGTGTCGCCGGGCGACGAACAGCACCGGGGCGACGAGCGGCGCGACGACGAACAGCCCCACGAGGACGTAGAACGACCGCGAGAGGGTGAGCGAGCCGCCGGGGACGCCGGCGGTCGCGCCGATGAGGACCACGAGTCCGAAGGCGACGAACAACGAGACGATACCCGTCGCGAGGGCACCGACGAGCACGTAGCACTTGAACAGCCACGACTCGCTGTGCCGGAAGGCGTACGGGAACGCGCCGACGACGCCGCCGTAGTCGTCTGCCATCGGTCGCCCTTGGGAGCGGCCGCGATTAAAGCGACCGGTGTCGTTTTGACGCCGGGCGACGCGGCATCCTGTATGCAGGTAGATCTCGGGAACGTCCTCGACACGGCGTCGGCCCACGGCGTCTCGCGCGAGGCGCTCGAACGACTCGACGGCCGCGTCGCGGCCGCCCACGACCGCATCGAACGAGGCCGAGCAGCCGGCGAGCACGGCTACGAATCGCTGAACCTCCCGAACAGCACCGACCCCGCGGCGATTCGCGACGCCGTGAGCCGGTTCGACGACCCCTCGGCGGTCGTCACCGTCGGCATCGGCGGCAGCGCCCTCGGCGCGGCCACCCTCACCGACGCCCTCGAAAGCGACGTTGACGCCTACTACCTCGACAACGTCGACCCCGAGGCCGTCGAGCGCCTCCTCGACTCGCTGGACCTCTCGTCGACCGTCGTCAACGTCGTCTCGCGGTCCGGCACGACCGCCGAGACGCTGGCGAACTTCCTCGTCGTGCAGGAAGCCATGGCCGACGCGGGCGTCGACTGGGCCGACCGGACGTTCGTCACGACCGGCGAGGAGGGCAACCTCCGCGACCTCGCCGACCAGCACGACCTCCCGTCGCTCCCCGTCCCGGACGGCGTCCCCGGCCGTTTTTCGGTGCTCTCGACGGTCGGCCTCGCCGCCGCCGCCCTCTGCGGCCACGACATCGAGGCGGTGCTAGAGGGCGCGGCCGCACAGGAAGCGCGCCTGTCGGACTCGCTTTTCGACTCGCCCGCGTACGCCTACGGCGCGGTCTCCTACGCCCTCGCCGAGCGCGGCATGCACCAGAACGCGATGATGCCTTACGCCGAGTCGCTCGAAACGTTCTCCGAGTGGTTCGCCCAGCTGTGGGCCGAGTCGCTCGGGAAGGACGGCCTCGGCCAGACGCCCCTGCGGGCGCTCGGCGCGACCGACCAGCACTCCCAGCTTCAACTGTACCGCGCCGGCCCGCGCGACAAGCTCGTGACGCTCGTCCGCGCGACCGAGCGCGAGGACGTTGCCATCCCCGAGACCGACCTCGACGGCCTCGCGTACCTCGGCGGCTCGTCGCTCGGCGAACTGCTCGACGCCGAGTTCGAGGCGACCGAGGCGAGCCTCGTCGCCGCCGACCGCCCGAACGTCCGCATCGAACTCGACCGCGTGGACGAGCACGGACTGGGCGAACTGCTCTACGCGATGGAGGCCGCCTGCGTTCTCTACGGCGAACTCGCCAGCGTGGACGCGTTCGTCCAGCCGGCGGTCGAGTGGGGCAAACGCGCCGCCCGCGGCCTGCTCGGCGGCGGCGACTTCGAGGAGGCCGACGCGGTCGAAGAGAAGTCGCGGCTGGTCGTCGAGTAGTCGGAGCGAGAGGCTCACGGCGACCACGGCCGAGAACCAGCTTTTGCGACGACCACAGAACAACCAACGAGCGACGACCACCGAACAGTCCACGGGGCGGGACTGAAAGGGGCCGCCGCGAGGGCGAACCCCGGGGCGGTGAGGACCGCAGGCCGGAGGCTGAGGACCGCGGCGGCCCGCGGGAGCCGTCGCGGCGGGGGCTTTCGAGAGGTTCCCGCAGTCCGGTTCTCCTCTCGAGACGGCGCAAACGACGCAGACTCACGTGACTTCACAGCATCACGAGAATCGACCCGAATCGGTTATCCGACCCCGTTCCGAAGGGGAGGGCAATGGCACACGACACCGCCCGCGCGTCTGCGAGCCCCGCAGACCACCTCCAAGCGTACGGTGGCATCATCATCGTCGTCGCCCTCTCGCTCATCGTCGGCGCGACGTTCGGCTCGCTCGCCGGCGGCCTCGCTCGCGGCGTGTTCCCGGGTGACTCCGCACTCATCGGCGCGATACAGAGCGCCGGACAGTTCGTCGGCTTCGGCGTCGTCGGCGCGGGCTACCTCGCCGCCCGCGACGACTGGGACCTGATTCGATTCGAACGACCGACCGCGCGCGACGCCCTGTGGATTGCGGGCGGGTTCGTCGCCGTGATGGGCGTCTACCTCGGCGCGTCGGCGCTGATGTCCGCGCTCGGCATCCAGAGCGGCGACAGCGTCATCGCCCAGCAGGGCCGCGAGAACCCGGTGTACTTCCTGTATCTCACCGTCGTCACTATCGTCCTCGTCGGCCCGGCGGAGGAGCTCATCTTCCGGGGCATCGCCTTCGGCGAACTCCGCCGACTCTGGGGTCCCGCGCCCGCGGTCGTCCTGTCGAGTCTGGTGTTCGCGTCGATTCACGTCTGGTCGTTCTCCGGCGAGGGAGCCTTCGTCTCGCTGGGGATGGTGTTCCTCCTCGGGAGCGTCCTCGCGCTCGTCTACGAGAAAAGCGGGAACCTGCTCGTCGCCGCGCTGGTCCACGGGCTGTACAACGCGGTCCAGTTCCTCGTGAGCTACGCCCAGGCGACCGGCATGGTCTGAAAAAGAACGACGAAAAGTCGAGTCGAGCGGTCGACCGGCTTATGCCGGGTTCTTCCGCGACAGCTCCATCCCGCAGATGGGACAGCGCTCTTTGTTCTCGTCGAACTCGCGGCCGCAGCCCTGACATTGGAACTTCCAGCTCCGCTGTTCTGCGATGCCGTCTTGGGCAATGACTTCGACGCCGACGTTGAGCCGCTCGGCGACGTTCTGCATCGCGTAGTCGTCGGTGACGAGCGTCGCGTCGAGTTCGAACGCGGCGGCGATGAGGCGCGTGTCGGTCTCCGAGAGCACGTCGCGGTCGCCGGTCTCGCCCGCGGCGCGGAGCACCTTGTCCACGGTTCCCTGTCCGGGGATGTGGACGTGCATGCCCGCGCCTTCGAGCGCGTCGAACCGGAAGGCGTGCTCGCCGGTGAGTTCTTCCTTGACGAGGGGAATCGAGGCCGTCTCGTCGTCGGTGTGGTACTCGTTGATGAACGCAGAAGCGTCGAGAATCCGCATTGAGAATCTATCCTGAAACTACCGTTGGACGACGATGTAATCCTTGACCGCCTGCACGCGATTCACCGGGATTCGGAACCGACCGCGGTCGTCCTGGTCGAACGCCACGCGGCTCGGGGCGACCTGCTCGTTCGGCTGGACGAGGAGGTCGTGAAGCTCGCCCGATTTCAGATCCATCGTGATGTTGTACAGCATCCCGAGTTCCGTCCCGTCGGACCCCATGACGGCCTTTCCGGAGAGGTTCTCGGCGAGTATGTCGGCCATACACACCCCTTCCTCGCCGGTTCACATAAACGACACGGGCACGTCTGACGGGCGGCCGACGAGCGAGTCCGGACCCGAACATGAGCCGCGAGAACAGTCGACACGGCGAATCGCGGGGTCGTGCGCCCGTGACGATGGACTTAACTTGAGTCACCGACTCGATTCCGGTAAGAGCTTTCTCCGGGGCGATTCTCCATGTCCGACACTGATTCGACGTCACAATCCGATACGCTTCGCACACCCATCGTGGCCGTCCTCGGCCACGTGGACCACGGGAAGACGAGTCTTCTCGACAAGATTCGCGGCTCCGCCGTCAGCGAGGGTGAGGCAGGTGCCATCACTCAGCACATCGGCGCGACCGCGGTCCCCTTAGACACCGTCTCGCAGATGGCCGGCAGCCTGGTCAAACCCGAGGACTTCGACCTCCCGGGGCTGTTGTTCATCGACACGCCGGGCCACCACTCCTTCAGCACCCTCCGCTCTCGCGGCGGGGCCCTCGCCGACATCGCCATCCTCGTGGTCGACGTGAACGACAGTTTCCAGCCGCAGACCGAGGAGGCCATCGACATCCTCAAACGAACGGGGACGCCGTTCATCGTAGCCGCGAACAAGATAGACACGACGCCGGGCTGGAACCCCCAAGAGGGGGCCCCCATCCAGAAGACCTACGAGGAACAGTCACAGCGCGCCCGCTCGAAACTCGACGAGAAGCTGTACGAGATTATCGGCGAACTCTCCGACCGGGGCTTTTCCTCTGACTTCTACTGGCGCGTCCAGAACTTCCAGTCCAACATCGGCGTCGTCCCCGTCTCGGCGCTCACCGGCGAGGGCATTCCGGACCTGCTGGGCGTCCTGATGGGTCTCTCCCAGCGCTACATGAAAGACGAGATGGCCATCGACGTGGCCGGCCCCGGCTCCGGGACGGTCCTCGAAGTCAAGGAGGAACGCGGCTTCGGCGCGACCCTCGACGTGGTTCTCTACGACGGGACGATTCGCGCGGGCGACACCATCGTCGTCGGCGGCGCGAACGACCCTATCGTCACCGAGGTCCGCGCGCTCCTCCAGCCCCGCCCGAACGCCGAGATTCGCACCGAAAAGCGGTTCGACAAGGTCGACGAGGTCGGTGCCGCGGCCGGTGTGAAAATCGCCGCCCCCGACCTCGAAGACGCGATGGCCGGCGCGCCGGTCCGCGTCGTCGGCGACCGCGACCTCGACGAGGTCATCCGCGAGGTCGAAGCCGAACTCGCCGACATCGAGGTCACCACCGAGGAGGAGGGCGTCGTCGTCAAGGCCGACACGCTCGGGAGCCTCGAAGCGATGGCGAACGCCCTCCAAGAGGCCGAGGTCCCCATCCTTCGCGCCGAGGTCGGCGACATCGCCCCGCGCGACGTGGCCGTCGCCTCGACCGCCCGCGAGCCCGAACACAAGGTCATCCTCGGCTTCAACGTGGACGTGCTCTCGAACGCCGAGGCCGAACTCGACAAGAACGACGTGAAGCTGTTCGAAGACGACGTCATCTATCAGCTCGTCGAGGAGTACGAGGAGTACGTCGACGAGATGAAACGCGCCCAGCAGGAGACGATTCTCGACAAAATCGTCCGCCCGTGTCGCTTCCGTATCCTCCAGGACCACGTCTTCCGGCAGAACAACCCCGCCGTCGTCGGCGTCGAAATCATGTCCGGGACCATCAAGAACAACATGAACGTCGTGAAGTGGGAAGACGGCGAGCCCAACCGCGTCGGCCAGCTATCGGGCATCCAAGAGAACGGCGAGGACGTGTCGAGCGCCCGCGCCGGGTCGCGCGTCAGCGTCGCCATCGACGGTCCGACGGTCGGCCGGCAGATAGACGAGGGCGACGAACTCTGGATCGAACTCCCCGAGAAGCACGCGAAGATTCTCGAACAGGAACTCCGCGACGACATCCCCACCGACGAACTGGAGGCGCTGTCCGGCTACCTCGAAAAGCACCGCCGCCGCGACCCCTTCTGGGGGAAGTAGGCGACCCGCGGGACCGTGCCGTCCGGCGAAATAACTACTATTCACACGTTCGTACTCGTCGCCGAGTGGTATCATGCGCACACGAACACCCCATAGCGACAGCATCGTCTCGGAAGCGACGCGGTACGACGCCATCCTCGCGACACTGCCGCTCCCACTTCTCGTCGGGACGGCGGTCGGCACGCTCTCGCCGCTCCCCCGCTCACTCGTCGTGGGGGCGAGCGGCCTCGTCTCGGCGGCCGTGCTCGCCTACGGGTTGTTCGTTGCGACGCCGCGGTCGGTGACCGGTCCGGCCGGCGGGTCGGGTACGACCGCCGAGACCGTCGTCACACTGGACAGCGTTACGTCTCGCGTCCGTGACGACGACGGTCGAAACCGCCGTCGCGGGAGCGTCTGAGCGGGGTCACTCGCACGCTCGTCTCGCGCTCAGGGTCGGTTCCACTCCCAGAACCAGTACGCCACGCCGAACAGCATCAGTCCCGCGCCGAGGGCCGACGTCGCCGGTTCCGGGAAGACAAACAGCAGGAAGCCGACGATGATGAGCGTCGTCGGGCCAATCTCGTCCGCGTAGCCGAAAAGCGAAACCATACTTCCCTTTCGACCGCCTCCGTGAAGTGTATTGTTCTCGTTGTGAACTGACGAGAGAACTCGGAGACGAGACTGCACGCGAAGCGGAGCGAGAGAACGAGCGCGGCGAGTGCCAGTCGGCAGTGACGAAAAATTGGCCCTGTTGAACCCCTCAGCCGCTGATAGTTTGTTGAAAGCGTGCTGAATACAGAGCGCAAGTCGGTCATCGCTTCGGCGCTCTACGTGACAAAGTGAATCGCTCAGTACAGGGAAAGCATTTAATCGAACAGCGTTTCGTCTGACATATGTCCTCCAAGCAGAAATTTGCATATATTACTGCGACGGTTGTGGCTGCAGTATTGGCGGTCGTCGGTGCGTGGCTTCCATGGGTGCGGAAACAGCCAGTCGGCATCACGGATGAATACATAGCGGGTTTGGACGCCGGTTTTTCAGACATCGACTTCCTTGTTATCGTCCTCGTTATGACCGTCGTTGTGGCTGTCGTGTTGGGACACTACCGGAGCTGGCGGACGGATGTCGTTCTCATCGGTGCTGGCGGACTGATACTCGTTGTGTTCGGTAGTGTGTTCCAGAGCTATTTCGCAGTAGAGCGGTATGTAGTCGAGCCGGGGCTGTATCTCTTGATTGCCAGTGGTTGCCTCTTCATTCTTATTGGAGTTGTTGCAGCACTGAATCGGCGTCTTACTCCCATTGTTTCAAATCGCGATAACCCACGTATTGGGTGATTCGCAGGCCTACTGCTCGATAGGTTCAGAGAATGTGTGTCGAACTAAACTGGTCGCTGTGATGCATAGACCCGCTGTCTGTGTCACGCCACACGTATCAAGCTCTGAGGGTTTCAACAGAGCCAAAAAATTGGGCCGCGGTCGGTGCCGACGAGCGTCAGCGGAGCGCTCGCGTCAGTGGCCACTCGGGCCCCGACGGCGACGGGGGTCGTTCGGGGTTACCGCGCGGCGGGCGTGAGGTCGTCGCCGACGGCGCTCATCACCTGGAACGCCGCGGTCGCGGCGAGTCCGCGGGCGACCTCGTTTCGGTCCTCGTCGGTGAGTCCGGCATCGAGTTCGTCGGCGTCCGGCGAGAAGCCGGCGCTGACGGGGTGGCCGACGGGCGGGTGGACGGCCACGGTCGCCAGCGGTCCGTTCGACCCTGTCGAGAGCTCCGAGCCGACGGCGAACCCCTCGGGGAGGTACGACTCGGTGCGCGAGACGATGCCGGCGACGGCCCGCCGGAGTGCGTCCATCTGCTCGACGGTCAGTTCTCGGTTGGCCGACGGCTGGCCGGCCCCAGCCACGCCGGGAGCGCCCGCATATGGGTTGTTCCCGTTCATCAGTCGTCTGCGATACGGGAAGGACGTGTAAAAAGCCGTCGTCGGCGGTGATGTGGCGAGCGGATCGAAACCGGGTGATGACGCGGTTGCGACGCGGACGAGACCGTCGCGACGCGGACGAGACCGTCTCGGCTCGGTCGCGGCGCGGTCACGACGCCGTCCGCGGGAGCGATACGGTGACGACGGTTCCGTGGGCCTTCGGCTTCGAGATGTCGAGCGACCCGCCGGAGGCGTCGACGATGGCGCGGACGAGCCAGAGGCCGACGCCGCTGGTGTGCGAAAGCGGCGTCTCCGAGCCGGAAAGGAGGGCGTCGCGCTCGGCATCGGGGATACCGGGGCCGTTGTCGGTGACGGTAACCCCGGCGACTTCGCCGAGTTTCCAGACGCCGACGTGCACCTCCGGTTCGTCGCAGTCGGCGTGGACGACGGCGTTGTCGAGTAACTCCGCGAGACTGCGCGGGAGCGCCGGGTGCGCCCGCACGACGAGCGTCTCCGGCGAGGCGACCGATACCTGCACCTCCGGGTACTCCATTTCGAGATCCTCGACGGCGTCCGCGACCGCACAGGAGAGGTCGACGTCGACCTCGTTCCCCTCCGCGAGTTCGACGGTGCGGAGGAGCGCGACCTCGTCGCTCACTTCGACCAGCCGGTTCGCGCGCTCCTGAATCGCCTGGACCGGGTCGATGTTCGAACCCGCGTCGCCTTTCGACTCGACGAGTTCGGCGTAGCCGAGGATGGCGGTGCAGGCGTTTCTGATGTCGTGTCTGAGGATTCGATGGAGGACGCTCGTGTGTGCGAGCGTCGACTCCAGTTGCTCGGAGGTCCGGTTCAGTTTGGACTGACTCCGGTTGACGAGGGCGTACACCAACAGCGCCGAGAGGCCGACGAACAGCCATCCCTTCGCCGTCTGGATGAGTTCGTGGTTCGGGAGTCCCTCTACGAGACTGTCGCTCGTCGCGACCCAGAGGAAGCCGAAGGCGGCGTAGATAAGCGCCACTCGCCCGGGAGACAGGCCGAACGGCGCGTCACCACTCATGCCGGAAGGGTTCTCACAAAAGCTGATGAGTCCGTCGGTCACCGCACGGGCGGTTTAGAAGACAGATTCGCTCTGCCCGTAGGCCGCGACCGTGACGGCGGTGGTGTAGCCGTCGCCCTCGTGGGTCCCGGTCGTGAGCGCGACGTCCTCGTCGTCGAACGACCACTCGCGGAGGTTCCGGCCCGATTCGAGCCCGTCGATGACGGCCGCGCGAACGCTCGCTTCGTCGGTGCCGGACGCCTCGTAGAACAGGCCGGGTCCGGAGCCGGTCGCCCAGCCGAGGCCGGCGACGACCGTCTCGCCGGGCGTCGAGGTGGTCTCGCGGGCCTGCACCACGGTCAGTCGGTTGCCCGCCGGGCCGAGGTCGGGGGCCACGTCGACCGCCTCGACGGTCGCGTCGGCGGGGACGACCGAGGAGACGGCGACGAGGTTGTAGTTGTGGACGTTGGCGGCGGCGAGGGCGGCGTCGTACGACGCCATCTCGGTGGGGGCGGTGCCGACCCCGCGGACGACGCGAATCGTGTTCATGTCCGAACTCTCGCGGCGGCGGAAAAGGGGGTTACGAATAGTGGCGCTCGAAAGCCGGGGTGAGGCGGAGGCGTCGACGACCGCCGCGACGCCGGTTCCCGACCGGTTCAGTACTGGTAGTCCGTGAAGCCCGAGATGGGGCCGGTGCCGGACTCCTCGACGTTCGAGAGCTTCTCGTGCGCGGCGTCGAAGTCCGCTCCCGTCACCTCCGTCCGGCCGTCGCGGATGGCGAACATCCCGGCCTCGGTCGTGAGCGACGCGATGTCCGCGCCGGAGTAGTCGTCGAGTTCCTCGGCGAGCGCGTCGAGGTCCACGTCGTCGGCGACGTTCATGTCGCGGGTGTGGATGTCGAGGATACGGCGGCGGCCCTCGACGGCGGGCTTGGGAACCTCGATGAGGCGGTCGAACCGGCCCGGCCGGAGAATGGCCTCGTCGAGCATGTCGAAGCGGTTCGTCGCCGCGATGATGCGGATGTCACCGCGGTCGTCGAAGCCGTCCATCTCCGAGAGGAGCTGCATCATCGTGCGCTGAACCTCGGCGTCGCCGGAGGTCTTCGAGTCCGTGCGCTTCGAGGCGACGGCGTCGATTTCGTCGATGAAGATGACCACCGGCTCGCGCTCGGCGGCGAGCTTGAACAGGTCGCGGACGAGCCGCGCGCCCTCGCCGATGAACTTCTGGACGAGTTCGGAGCCGGCCATCTTGATGAACGAGGCGTTGGTCTCGTTGGCGACGGCCTTGGCGAGCATCGTCTTGCCGGTCCCCGGCGGGCCGTACAGGAGCACGCCCGCGGGCGGGTCGATGCCGACTTCCTCGAACATCTCGGGGTTCTCGAGGGGCTGTTCGACCGCCTCGCGGACCTCGCGGACCTGCTCGTCGATGCCGCCGATGTCGTCGTAGGTGACCGTCGGCGACTCGACGACCTCCATCGCCTGCGCCCGCGCGTCCGTCTCGTCGTCGAGGATAGTCTGGACGGCGAACGAATCGTTGATGGCGACGCGGTCGCCGGGTTCGATGTCGTCGATGTTCAGGCTCGGTGCGAATTCGGTCAGGACCTCCTGGTTGTTCCCGTGCTGCTTGATGATGACGCCGTCGTCGGTCAGTTCTTCGACCGTGGCGATGTAGTACGAGGCCGTCTTCAGGGCCTCGTTTCGCGCCTTCATCTGGTCGACCTCGTCGACCAGTTCGGCGTGACGGTCGTCGGCGTTCTGGAGCCGCTGGTCGAGTTCGCGGTTGACGTCGACCATGCGTTCGAAGTGCTGGCGGAGTGCAGAGAGGCGCTCTGCATCCGACATCTCGGGGTCCAGATCGAGATGAGGACGTTCCGGGAGAGATGGACTCCGTGACATCAGTGATTGGCCACACTTAGGCATGCGCGTAAATGTGCCTTTGGGTCAGAGAACACGAGTGCGCCGCTCGAAGCGGTTTTAGGTGACAGCGCCACCGTGGCCGCTCGCCTGCCGGGCGAATCGAAGGCCCGCGGGCGGTGTCTACGACTCGCGCGAAGCGAACACAGGTCCAGCAGGAACACGGGCGCACTCAAGAAGATGTGGAAGGAGGAAGTTGCGGAGGTTCGGTGTGTACAGGTCGCCCCTCGTTTCGGCCCGACATGCCCTCCGCGAAGACAGATACGACGCCCATCGACTTGAAAGGAATTCGTCATCGCCGAGAACGTCCCGTAAATCGAGATGTCGGTATTCATTCGGTACTATCCGCCGAGCGATGCCTCCGGAGAGCCATCGACCGGAACCATCAGCGGGTCCGCTCGCCCTGATAGCTACCGTCGTAGGTCCCGTCGTGGTTCGCGTCCGCGAGGACGATTTGAGCCACGCGCGCGCCGCGTTCGAGTTCGACCGGGTGGTGGACCTGCAAGAGCCCCTCTCCTTTCCCCTCGTAGCCGGCGTCCCAGACGGCCGTGTTCAGCATACAGGAGTTCCGCATGAGCGACGACCGCGGGTAGATGAAGCCGACGTGGTCCTCCGGGATGTGGACCGTCTCGGCGTACTGGAGGACGTAGCCGCCGGGGTCGAGTCGGTACGTCTCGGCGTCCGGGTCGGCGAACTCGAGGGGCCGACGCTCGCCGATGGTCTTCCCTTCGCGGCCGAGGCGGCCCGGTTCGACCTGTTCGAGGACCGCTTCGAGCGTCAGGTCGACGCCGTTCGGTTGGACCTGTTCGGCCGTGACCGGCGAGATGTGCTGTGCGACGAACGAGCCAGCGCGGTGCATATCCGAACCCCGTTCAGGGGGCGCAAAACTGTGCCGAACCTCGGGCGGCCGGCGGCCCGGGGATGGTGTCGGTACCGGGGTCGTGACGCGGTCTAAACCACCCCGTTTTCGAGCTGATAGAGGGACCGAATCACCCTCCATTTGGGGCGGTGACGGCCCCCGCGGTGACAAGTCACATGGGAGAACCAACAAGGAGTTTAATGGCCCTTAGACGCTAGAAACCCCGAGACGGCGCTATCGTTCACGTTCGAAGATAGGGAAGTACGCGGGATTTATATCCGAGGACCATCGACGTTCGGGTGTTATGGGACAGACGCTCACGGAAAAGATTCTCTCGGACCACCTCGTCGAGGGTGACCTCACCCCCGGAGAGGAGATCGGAATCGAAATCGACCAAGTCCTGATGCAGGACACGACTGGGACGATGGTTTGGCTCCAGTTCGAGGCGCTCGACCTCGACGAGGCCCAGACCGAACTCGCCGCCCAGTACTGCGACCACCAGACTTACCAGTTCGACTTCAAGAACACGGATGACCACCGCTTCCTCCGTTCCGCGGCCGGGACATATGGTGCCCACTTCTCCCGCCCCGGTAACGGTATCTGCCACAACGTCCACAAGGAGAACTTCGCCGCGCCCGGCAAGACGCTCCTCGGCTCGGACTCCCACACGCCGACGCCCGGCGGCCTCGGCCAGCTCGCCATCGGTGCCGGTGGCCTCGACATCGCTGTCGCCATGGGTGGCGGCGCGTACTACGTCGAGATGCCGGAAGTCGTGAACGTCCGCCTCGAAGGCGAACTCCCCGAGTGGTCCTCCGCGAAGGACGTCATCCTCGAGATGCTCCGCCGCGAGACCGTCAAGGGCGGCGTCGGCAAGGTGTTCGAGTACACCGGCCCCGGTGCTGAATCGCTCACCGTGCCCGAGCGAACCACCATCACCAACATGGGGACCGAACTCGGTGCCACCTCGTCGCTCTTCGAGACCGACGAGAAGACCAAGGACTACCTCGAGCGCCAGGGTCGCGGCGACGAGTACATCGAGCTGACGGCCGACGACGACGCCGAATACGCCGACGAAATCGTCATCGACCTCGGCGACCTCGAACCGCTCATCGCCTGCCCGTCGATGCCCGACAACGTGGTTCCGGTCCGCGAAGTCGCCGGCGAGAAGGTCGAGCAGGTCCTCGTCGGTTCCTGTACCAACGGCGGCTACGAGGACGTCCTCCCGGCCGCGAAGATGGTCAAGGACCAGGAAGTCGCAAAGCACCTCGAGATGATCGTCGCGCCCGGTTCGAAGCAGGCCGGCGAGATGCTCGCCCGCGAGGGCTGGACGGCAGAGATGATGGCGGCCGGCGTCAACGTCTCCGAGGCGACCTGTGGTCCGTGTATCGGTATCGGCCACGTCCCCGCCTCCGACTCCGTCTCGCTGCGCACCTTCAACCGCAACTTCGAGGGGCGCTCGGGCATCGAAGAGGACAACGTCTACCTCTGCTCGCCGCAGGTCGCCGCCGCCGCGGCGCTCAAGGGCGAAATCGTCGACCCGCGCGACCTCGCCGACGAACTCGGTCTCGACGCCCCCGGCGTCGAGCTCCCCGACAAGTACAACGGCTCGAAGACGGACCTCATCTACGCCGAAGACGCCATCGACGACGAGCTCATCAAGGGCCCGAACATCGGCGAAGTCCCGCTGCAGGACCCCCTCGGCTCCCACATCTCGGGTGAGACCCTCCTGAAGATGGAGGACAACATCACGACCGACCACATCATCCCGGCGACGTCCGACATCCTCAAGTTCCGCTCGAACATCGAGCGCCTCTCGGACTTCACGCTCTCGCGCGTCGACGAGACGTTCGCCCAGCGCGCCAAGGATGCCGGCACCGGCGTCCTCGTCGCGGGCGAGAACTACGGTCAGGGTTCCTCCCGCGAACACGCCGCGATGTGTCCGATGTACCTCGGCATCGAGGCCGTCCTCGCGCAGTCGTTCGCCCGCATCCACAAGGCGAACCTGTTCAACTTCGGTATCGTCCCCCTCGCCATCGACGAGGAGACCTACGCGAAGATCGAACAGGGCGACGACGTCGAGATCGTCGACGACGTTGCCGAAGCCGTCGAATCCGGCCAGGAAGAGTTCACCATCCGCGTGAACGACGACTGGGAAGCGACGGCGAACCTGCACGCCTCCGAGCGCGAGCGTCGTATCCTCACCGCCGGCGGCAAGCTCCCCCTCACGAAGCAGCAGGCCGAGGGCGGCGCTGCCCCCGCGGACGACTGAACGCGACCAACACACCTTCTCACTTTTTCGCCCGGCGAGCGGCGGCCACCGCGCGGCCGGAAGTAGTGCACTGCCCGCTCCCGTGCGCGTCTGTCTCGGCGTCGGTTCCGCGTCCGTCCGCACCCGTGCCGTCGGGCTTTTGCGTGCCAACCACGTAGCGCCGGGCGTGACGGCGTTCGACGACGCGCTCGCCGGCGACTTGGTCGTCAGGCGGGTCGACCGGGCGGACCTCCTCGACGTGCTCCGCATCGAGCGGACGTGTTTCTCCGAGCCGTGGCCGTACTCCGCGTTCGAGATGTTCGTCGACGAGCCGGCGTTCCTCGTCGCCGCCCGCGGGGACGAGGTGCTCGGCTACGTCGTCGCCGACGTGATGCCGAACCACGGCAACGACATCGGCCACGTGAAGGACCTCGCGGTCCGCCCGGAGGCCCGCGGGAACGGCCTCGGCCGGCAGCTGCTCGTTCAGTCGCTGACGGCGATGGCCATCGCTGGCGCGACGGTCGTGAAGCTCGAAGTCCGCGTCTCGAACGAGCCGGCCATCGGCCTCTACCGGAGCCTCGGCTTCGAGCCCGCCCGCCGGGTGCCGAGCTACTACGGCGACGGCGAGGACGCGTACATCATGGTCCTCGACGTGGCGGAGTGGCAGCGCGCCTGACAGGACCGCTCGCGGCCGAAGGAGCGCTTATCACGACGAGCCGCGTACACGGGTTGTGTTACCGTCCCCCACCGTGCTCTGTGTGAGTGACGACGGCGAGTTCGCGGCGTCCCTCGACTCGTCGCTGTCGTCGCTCGACGGAGCGACGACCGTCCGGCACGTCCGCACCCCCGCCGCGGCGCGCGCGGAACTCGTTTCCGCCCCGGCGGCCATCTCCTGTATCGTCCTGGCCGCCCCCACGGCGGCCGGCGACGAGGGGGCGTTCGTCCGCGACATCTACACCCAGGGCATCGACGTTCCGGTCGTCGTCGCGGCCGCCGACCAGGAGACCGCGACCCGCGCGGTCGAAGCCGGCGCGACGGACTACGTCGTCCGCGACGACGACCCCGAGACGATGTCGTGGCTCGCCTTCCGCGTCGAGCGGGCGCTCGGCGAGTGCACCCTCGCGCGGAGCCACCGGGACCGAATCGAACAGCAGCGCGTCGTCTCCGAAATCGGAACGCGGGCGCTGACCGCCGTCGACCTCGACTCGACGCTCGACCACGCCGCGAGTCGCGTCCGCGACGTGCTCGACGCCAGTTCGGTCACGATTTTCGAGGGCCTCGACGACGGCGCGTTCCGCGTCGCCGCCGCCGCGGGCTGGTCGGCGAATCGGGGCCACGGACTCGCCGCGGCCGGGGGGACGCAGGCGGTCGAGACATACCGGTCCGGGCGTTCGACGCTCGTCGACGACTTCGACGACGACGAGCGCTTCGAGCACGCGACCGGCGCGGGCCCGTCGGGACCGAAAAGCGGAATGAGCGCGGCTATCGGCGGCGACGACACCCGGTGGGGAGTCATCGCCGTCCACGGCGTCGCCCGCGGGCAGTTCTCCGACGACGACGTGCTCTTCTTGGAGAACATCGCCGCCGTCGTCGGCGCGGCGACCGAACGGAACGAGCTGAAAAGCGCCCTCTCGGAGGTCTTAGAGCGGATGGACGAGGCGGTGATGGGGTTCGACGCGGACTGGCGCGTCACCTACGTCAACTCGACGGCCGAACACGGCCTCGGGATGTCAGCCGCGGCGGTGTTGGGGACACGCATCTGGGACTCGGTGCCCGAGTCGGCCGTCTTCCGCGAGGAGTTCGAGCGAGCGATGGAGCGACAGGAGCCGGCGACCTTCGAGCAGTACTACGACCGCCTCGAAACGTGGTACGCGGTTCGGGCGTACCCCTCAGAGACGGGGCTGTCCGTCTACTTCACAGACATCACGGAACAGTTGGAACACGAGGTCGAAGCCGAGCAGTACGGGCGGATGCTAGCGGCCGTCGCCGACGCGGTGTACGCGCTGGACGACGAGGGGCGGTTCGCGGCGGTCAACCCCGCGTTCGAGCGCCTCACCGGACTCGAGCGCGACCGCGTCATCGGGTCGTCCACGGCGTTGCTCACCGAGAACGCGAGCGCGACCGACGGCAGCGACGAGGCGTTCGCGTCGACCTCGCAGGGAATCGTGGAGTTGGACCTGCGGACGCCCGACGAGGGGGTCGTCAGAGTCGAAGACCACCGGACGCCGCTGGTCGTCGGCGGCGAGGAAGTCGGCTCGGTCGGCGTCCTCCGCGACGTGACGAAGCGACACCGCTACGAGCGCCTGCTCGCGACGCTCCACGACCGGACCCGAGAGATGATGGGCGCGACCGACCGACAGGCGGTCCTCCGGGCCGCCGTCGATGCCTGCGACGAGGTGCTTGGCGACGCCCGGACGGAGCTGTTCGTCTTCGACGAGGCGGACACGAGCCTCGTCCGCGTCGGCGCGGCCGGAACCGGCCTCGGCGACAAGCCGGTCGGGGGCGGCCTCGACCGCGGCGGGGTCTGGGACGCGTTCGTCTCCGGCGAGGTCCGCGTGATCGAAATCGCGCCCGACGGGGGCGTCGTCGACGGCGTCGAGCGCGTCATCGCCGCGCCGCTCGGTCGTCACGGCGTCCTCGTCACCGGCCACCCCGGCACCGTCGCGCCAGACGAGGTCGACGTGGAGCTCGTGAACCTGCTTTCTGCGACCGTCGAGGAACTGCTCGACCGAATCGACGCCGAGGCGGAGCTACGCGAGCGCGACCGGCGGCTCGAGGCCCAGAACGAGGCGCTCACCCGACTCGACCGAATCAACGCGACCATCCGGAACATCAACCAGTCGCTCATCCGCGCGCCGACCCGCGGCGAGGCGCTTTCGGCCGTGGCCAAGCACCTCGTCGACGCCGACGACTACGCCATCGTCTGGCACGCAGAGGCCAGGGACGTGGACGAGACGTACCGGCCGACGAGCGACGCGGTCCACGGCGCTGACACCGCCTACGCCGACCGACTCGGAGAGGTTGCGTCCGCGGAACCGCTGTTTCCCCTGCTCGAAGCTGCCGTGGAGACCCGGGAGATACAGGTGATAGCGGACGTGCTCGACGACCCCGCGTGGGCCGACCACCGCGGCGACGCCCTCAGCTACGGGTTCCGCGCTATCGCGGTCATCCCCGCGGTCGCCGACGACCGGGTGGAGGCGCTGTTCGTCGTCCACGCCACCGACCCGGACGCCTTCGCCGACGACGACGGCCTGCTCACCGACCTGGGCGAGACGGTCGGCTACGCCCTCGCGGCCACCGGGCGCGCCGACGCCATGCTGACCGAGCGCCGGACGGACGTGCAGGTACAACTCGGCGGCGACCGGTTGTCGCTGTCGCGGCTCGCCCGGCGCGTCGGTCGCGCGGTGAGCCTCGGCGGCGTCATCCCGAACTCCGACGGCTCCGTCATCGCGTTCGTCGCCAGCGACGCGGAACCCGAAGAGGTCGTCGCCGCCGGGCGGGACATCGCGACGCGCGTGCGCCACGTCTCGACCGACGACTCGGGGTCCCTGTTCGAACTCCGCCTCCCGCGGGAGTCGCTGTTCGAGACGCTGTACGCCTCGGAGGCGACCCTGCGCGCGCTCGACGCGACGCCGACCCAGACCACGCTCACCGCCGAGGTGCCGGAACGAATCCGGGTCCGCTCGTTCGTCGACGCGCTCGACTCGAACTACCCGGGGACGAGTCTGCTGTCGCGGCGGACCACGGACGACGGCACCGAGTCGCCGCAGACGTTCGCTGCCGAGATGCGCGAGGCGTGGACGAGCCGACAGTACGAGTCGATTCGGGCGGCCCACCTCGCCGGATTCTACGAGTGGCCGCGCCGCAGCACCGCCGAGACGCTCGCCGAGACGTTCGACATCAGCGCGCCGACCTACCAGTACCACCTGCGCGCGGCCGAGCGAAAACTGGTCGAGCGCGTCTTCGAATGATACCATACCACATGGGACCCAGCGATACCAGCTGATTTTCAGTTACGGTTCTAGGTACCTAGAGGTGGCGCGCGCGCCACCACTAGTTGGATAGCAGCGACCGATATATCCACGAGCGTCGTCGGCACGGGTGTCGGCGAGGCGCCGACGCGAACCGAACCATGGACGAAACTCGCGTGTTACCGGGCAACGATGTGGGATGGAATACGGGGGCGACCGACGAGGTCGTCGCCCGACACGACTGGGGCGGACGAGACACCCTCGCGGTGACCGTCGTCACCGCGGCCGCCCAGTTGAAAGACGTGGACGCCGTCAACCTCCCGCCGCTGTCCGAGACTATCGACCCCGACGCGCTCTGCCAACTGTTCGCTCCGCTGGCGCGGACACCGGCGACGGACGGCGGCACCCGCGGGTCGGTCGTCCCATCGCGCGGTCGAATCGGGTTCCGGTACGCTGCCTGCGACGTGACCGTCTGGGCCGACGGAACGGTCATCGTCAAGTCCGCCTGACGCATCGACACACGAACGAATCGGTATCACCACCCACCACCACACGACGCGGCACCGAACGAGGTGCCGCGAGAGCCACCTGTCGCCTGCGACCCACCCACCACCGCGCGGGCGACGCGGCCACATTTCCTTTGACGACCGACGACGCCGACGCGGCGCGATGCGATGCAACGCGACAGAGCACGACGCGAGAGTGCGACGGGTTTTGGTACACAGAGCCGCTACCGGAGGGCATGGGATACGCCTGTCCGGTCTGCGACGCGCCGCAGCGCGACGAGACGCACCTCGCGAACCACCTCGCGTTGCAGGCCATCGTCCACGGCGACGACCACGAGACGTGGCTGGACGAACACGCTCCCGAGTGGGCCGACCTGAACGCCGACTCGCTCGGCCCGCTCGTCTCCGACCTGGCCGAGGAACGGGAGTTCGACGAGGTGTTCGAGGACACGGTCGACCGCACGGGAGGCCGAGGTCACGGTCACGACCACAATCATGGCCACGACATCCCCGACCGACAGCCGCAGCAGTTCGGCGGCTCCGGCGGGTCGCAGTCGCTGTCTGGCGACGCGGCGCGCATCTTCGAGGAGGCGCAGTCGCTCACCCGCGAGATGTACGAGGAGGGAGAAGACGGCGAGGAAACCGGCGACGACGAGCACGCGGGGCGTGACGACGCCGGCGACGCCGACAGTGCCGACGACGACGCGGACAGGAAAGAGTCGTAAGTCCGGGCCCCGAATCGACTGGCGATGGAAACCCACGGGACGATTGCTCCGGCGTCGCTCGACGAGGCCGAGGCCGCCTTCGACCGCGTCGGACCGACCGCACAGGTGGTCGTCCGCGAGACGGCCAAGGCGATGGACTTCGACCGCGAGGAGTACCGAGCGCGCGTGACCGGCGACGTAATCGAGACTGTCCGCAACGCGCTGTTCGCCGAGTCGCTTTCGGTCTCCGTCGGCACGCGCGACGAGTTCGACGACTGGCGCGCGGCCCACGAGCGCTACGAGGTCGTCGAACTCGGCAACCCCGACGTGGACCGCGTCGCGTGGCACGCGGTTCCGTTCGCCGAGACGGTGCTGGCGACGACGTTCCAAAACGAGCGAGACGCCGCCGTCAGTACGCTCCGACGCAACGCCTTCGGCCGCGTCTACCGCGACGCGCTCCTCGGGGAGGAAGCCGAGAGCGACGAGGCGGCCGCGGCCGACGACGCCGCCGCCGAGACCGACGACGACGCGACCGGAGCAGACCGATGACCGACGACGGCCGCCGTCACGAGCGCCTGCCCGACCCCGAGTGGCGCGTGCTGGAATCCGAAACCGAGTACGAGACCGGCTGGTTCACCGGCGGCTACGACCTCGTCGAACAGCCCAACGGGACCACGAAGCGCTACTACTGGGCCGAACTGGCGACCGCGGTGGTCGTCGTCGCCGTCGCGGACGACCACGTCGTCTTCGTCGAGCAGTACCGGCCGAACATCCGCCAGACCCAGTTCGAACTCCCCGCGGGCGTCGTCGAGAAGGGAGAGTCGTTCACCGACGCCGGACTGCGCGAACTCCGCGAGGAGACCGGCTTCGCCGCCGACTCCGCGTCGGTCATCGGCGACGTGTGGTGTTCGACCGGCGTCCTCCGCCACCGCCGCGGCTTCGTCTTCGCCGAGGGGCTCACGCCGGTCGAACGCGACCTCGACGACAACGAGTTCCTCTCGGTCCGCGCCGTGCCGGTCGAGGAGGCCATCGGGCGAGCGACCGAACCGCCGACGAACGACGCGACCGTCGAGGGCGTCCTCCTCGCCCGCGACGAGGGCCTGCTGTAGATGGTCGACGAAATCTCCCCCGCGGCGGTCGAAGAACTCCTCGACGGAGAGGACCCGCCGCTCGTCGTCGACGTGAGCACCGAGGCCGAGTTCGCGCTTGGGCACATGCCGGGGAGCATCAACGTCCCGCTTTCCGACCTCGTCTCGCACCTCGACCGCATCGCGGGCGCAGAGCGCATCGTCACCGTCTGTCCGCGGGGCGAGGCGAGCGTGCAGGCCGTCCGCCTGCTTTCGGCCTACGAGGGGACCGAAAACGCCCGTATCGAGAGCATGGCCGGCGGACTCGACGCGTGGGCCGGCCCGCTCGAAGAGGGCATCGACGAGGGCGGGCGCGGCGATGGACGCCGCTGAGCGGCGGCGTCGCTGACGCGTGACGCGGCCGCGGACACGAGCGGTCGGGCGACTGGCGGACTAACGGCTCGTGTGCGCTGATTTGCTTCGAAAAATCTCGACGGCGGGCTAATTCAGAGGTCGGTCACGCGACGTTGAACCCCTTTTCGCGGAGGAAGTCCTCCACGCGGCCGCGGTGGTTGCCTTGGAGTTCGATGGAATCGTCTTCCACGGTTCCACCGCAAGCGAATTTCGACTTCAGGTCCGACGACAAACTGTCCATGTCGACGTCCTTCGGGTCGAATCCCTCGATGACTGTAACCTCTTTTCCGTAGCGGCGCTCGTCGATGCGGATGACTATCTCCTGAGACTCTTTCGCCACGTCCTCGCAGACGCAGAGCTCTTCAGGGAGCCCGCACGTCGAGCAGACTTCCGACATTACAGTGTGGACCTACAGGATGGGGATATTAAACAGTATCGGGAGGCGGGGTCGCCGTCCCCGGCTTCAAGCGCCCGAGTCGTCCGTGGACGACGTTTCCGATTCGTCGTCCGTCGTCGCGTCGTCGGTCGTGGTCGTGCCGTCGTCGTCGGACTGCTCGTCGTCGGTGGTCACCGCGGGGGCGCTCCCGTCGGCGTCCTTCGCCCGCTTGTCGTTTCCGGGCGGCGTCTCCGGGGCGTTGCCGTGGTCACCATCGCCGGACGAGCCCTCGGACGCGTCGTCGGTCACGCCGGTCGCGTCGGTCGCGTTTCCGGCGTCTTCACGAACGTCATCGGCGCGGCCGCTCGCCTCAGAACGCGAGTTTCCCGGGGCATCGCTCCGTCCCGCTTCGTCCGGCCGCCCGTTGCGGTCGGTCTCCGACTCGTTTTCGGCGCGGTCGCGGCCGATTCCCTTTCCGGGGTTCCCCGCGATTTCGCGGGCGATTTCGGCGACTTCGGGGCCGGTGAGTTCGCTCGCGTTCGTGCGGAGTCTATCGAGCTCGGCCGTGTCGACGCCGCGCGCCGAGAGCTCCTCGGCGGGGACCGTCGAGGCGGCGTCAGCCGTCTGGTTCAGCATGCTCCGGGTGCGCTCGATGTCGGCGACCGTCTGGGTCAACCGCGCGCGGTACTGGCCCTCCGAGAGGGTGCCGTTTTCGCGCTGGGCTTCGAGGCGGTCCCTGCGCTGTTCGAGTTCGGTGAGGCGCTCGCGCACCGTCACGACCTGTGTGGCGACGACCGCGGCCTTCGAGGCGTTCGAGTTCGCGTTCGCGAAGCGCGCTTCGAAGGTACGTCGTTCGAGCTCCCCGTCGGTCTCGGAGCCCTGCACGCCGATGACGGCGGACAGGCGCTGACCGGGGAGCGTCACCGACGACGCGGCGCTATCGTTGGCCGCCGTGTCGTTGGTCGCGCTGTCGTTCGCGGTCGTCTGTGCGACGGGAGCGGCGGCCGAGCCATCGGTGGCCGTCAGTCCCATCGGTCCGGCCGGGGCGGCAAGAGCGAGCGGTGCGCCAACCGTCGCCAGCAACACGGCGGCGGCGACGGCGAGCGCAGCGGTTCGTCGACTCATCACTCTCGTTTTGGAACCCCGTTCCGATATAAACGTGCGGTCGTGCCCGCGAATCAACCCCAGTCAACGGCAGTTCGAGCGTCGCATTCGGGTCGCCGCTGTCTTCCGATTAGGGACCGACCACCGACCTAAACGGTCGTAAGATATTTATTCACCGTTCGCGTCGCCGCCGTCCTCGTCCGCGTCGTCTTCTGGCAGACGGAGGACGTTCTCGCGGCCGAGGCGGAAGCCCTCGATGGTTCCCTCGTCGCGCATTCCGCGGACGACCTTGCTCGTCTTCGCGTCGGTCCAGTCGAGCGCGCCGGCGACCTCCTGTTGCTTGATGCGGCCGCCGCGGGACTCGATGAGCCGGAGGACGCGCTCTTCGTTGCTGAGGAGTTCCGGCGGCGGACTCGGCTCGCCGTCCTCGTCGCCCGCGTTGGAGTCGTCGTCGGGTTCGTCTGCACCGGCTCCGGCGCTCGCCGCGGCGGTCGCTGCGTCGTCGGCCGCCGCCGAGTCGGCTTCGCCCGCGCTCGCGGCGGCCGAGTCGGTGGACGCGCCGGCGTCCGTACTGCCAGCCGCGCCGGCCACGTTTGCGCCGCCGTTGCCGCCGTCGCCGCCGCCAAGCGCGCCGCGCGAGCGGAGATAGAGCGCGCCGGCACCGACGAGGACGACGAGGACGAGCGCGATGAGCGCGGTCGTCGTCGGGAACGGGTCGTCGTCCGCGACGGGCGTCTCGGAGTCTGTCGGGGTCGCCGTCGCCGTCACCGTCGTTCCGGAGCCGCCAGCGCCGCGTTCGAGGACGACGTTCGGCTCGCCCGAGACGAACTCGGTCTGGGAGCCGCGCCAGATGACCGTGTTTTCTCGCGTCTCGTCGCCCGCTGGTTCGACGGTCGCCGCGCCGTACTCGTCGGGCCACGAGAGGATGAGCCGGGAGCTACTGTCGAGGAAGAAGCCCTCGATGGCGTCGCCGACGACGAGGCGGTCGCCGTCGACCGCCGCGAAGTTGGACCACTCGAAGGAGTAGGAGACGACGCCGAAGCTATCGGGGAGCGACCGCGTGTCCGCCGAGACCGAGACGTTCGTGGCAGCCATCTCCCGGCCGGTGGCGTTCTCGGCGGCCCCGACGGTCGAGGCGATGCGCTCCGCGAACGCCGAGGTGTAGTCGTCCGGGTTGGCCCGCACGTCGTCTCGGAGCGACTGGAAGGCCTCGGTCGTGTTCTCGTCGTCGAGCCGGGTCCAGTACTGAATCTCCCAGCGGGCGTCGCCGCTCTCGGAGACCTCGACGACGATTCGCGTGCTGTCCGGTTCGACGCCCTGTTGGACGAGCGGTTCGACGCCCGGACCGCTCGCCGGCGCCTCCTGTGCGGCCGCGGTCGGGGCGACCACGGCGAGCACGCAGAGGGCGGCACACAGGACTGCGAAGACAGCGTCTCGTGTCGCCATTGAGCGTTCGTGCGAGCGCACGCAGAAAAAGTGACGCGGTTCTTCGCGCCGCTCAGTCCGCCCAGCGTCTGACGAGCGGCAGACGAGCGCGGACGACGGCGTTCGCCGCGGCCACGGCCTCGTCTGCGTCGGCGCGGGTGACGCCGTCGCCGTACTTGGCGCGCTCGTAGCGTCGGCCGACCTGTCGGGTCCGCTCGTCCACGCCGACCCGGGAGAGCGAATCGAGGTACGCCCTGACCGTCTCGCCGGGGCGGCGCGGGCGGTAGTCGCGTTCGAGAGCGAGTTCGAGGCGGTCGTACGCCCGGAACACGTCGTCTGCCGGCGAGTCGGTGCGCCGCTGATACGCCGCGGTGGCGAACCGGAGCTGCGCCGGGAGTCGGGTCCGCCTGACGCCGGCCACGACGCCGAGGAGGCCGACGAGACCGACGAATATCGTCTCCCGCGACGGCATCTCGGGGACGAGTCCGCCGTCCTCGTCCTCCTCGGTCGTGCCGTCGCCTGTGGGCGTGATGCCGAGACGCTCGTCGATGTTGGGGCCCGGTGCGTTGCTGTCGATGGGCGTCCCGTTCGGCTCGGACCCGTTTTCGGTCGGCGTCTCGGTGTCGTTCGCGGTCGTCGTGGGCTGTTCGGTCTCGTTGGACTCGGCGTTCGTCTCGTTGGTGTCGACGCCCAGTCGACCCTCGTTTCGGGCGTCGCTGAGGGTGGTCGACTCCGCGTCCTGCCGGGGGCCGGCGGGCGTCGGGTCGAAGCGGACCCAGCCGGTGTCCTCGAAGTAGACTTCGACCCACGCGTGGGAGTCGAGGCCGCGGACGACGTAGCGGTCGCCGTCGACGCGCTCGCCGGTCGTGTAGCCGGTGACGAAGCGCGCGGGGACGCCCTCCGAGCGGAGCAGCACCACCATCGTCGAGGCGTAGTAGGTGCAGTAGCCGGCGTCCATCTCGAAGAGGAACGACTCGGCGATGTCGCCGTCGGGACGGGACACCCGGAGCGAGTACTCCTTGTTGGCTTCGAGCCACTCCTCGACGGCGACGGCCTTGTCGTACGGCGTCTCCGCGTCGCCCGTTATCTCGGCGGCGCGGTCGCGGACGCGGTCGGACGTGCTGTCGGGGAGTGCGAGATACCGCTCGCGAATCTCGTCGGGGTAGTCGGTGCCCGTCCGCCGGAGCGACGCCGCGGTGTACTGCGGGACGGCGCTCGTGACGTTGTAGGTCTCGCCGATTTCGACGGCTCGGTCGGGTCGGAGGTTCCCCTGCTGGGTGACGAGCGTCTCGTTTTCGATGTCGCCGGAGACGGCGACGGGCCGCCACGCCGCGGGCATGGAGTCGAGCGGCGTCGCCGGCGTGACGGTCTGGCGGACCAAGCGCGACGGCCCCTCGGGGCCGGCCAATCGACCGCCCTCGTAGTCGCGGGTGTCGCCCGTTCTGACCCAACCGTCGCCGGTGTACCGGTCGAACGTCGCCGTCTGCCAGTAGTCCGGCGAGGTGCTCTGGACCTCGAAGCGGACCTGCGGCGAGAGGCTGATGCTCCCGACGATGGAGATGCGGTCGTCAGCGCTCACGAGGCTGGCCTCGACGGTCGGCTGTTCGGCCACGCCCTCGTCGGGGATGACCGGCGACCCGCCCGCGCCGGGAAGGACCGTGACGGTGGCCGAGAGGACGACCATCGCGGCGAGGACGACCGTCAGCACGTCGAGTTGGCCGCCTGCGCTCCCGAAGCGGTCGATGCCGTCGAAGCCGACTGCGGCCATGCCCGCGCCGACGCCGAGGAGCGTGAGCGTCCCCGTCGCGTCGGTGGTGAGGACGAACAGGCCGAGGCCGCTCCCGGCGACCGCGACGGCCGGCGCGATTCGTCCGCGGATCGCGAGGTACCACGCGAGGAACACCGGGCCGGGCGTCACCGCGAGCGCCCACACGTCGGCCGACAGGAGTCGGAGCGCCGAGAGGCCGCTGAGGAGCGCGAACGTGTCGGCCAGCAGTCGCTCCGGCGAGAGTAACGCGACTTGGCTCTCGGGGAGCGCGAGGAAGTACGCCGCGAAGCCGCCGGCGGCGATGAGGGCCGCGAGGCCGAGGGCGTAGCGGGGGCGGAGCGTCCAGCCCACGACGGTCGCGAGGGCGAGCGTCCCCGCGGCGAGGAGGACGAACTGGTCGCGGCGACCCACGACGTTCGTGATGTCGTAGACGACCGCGAGGAACGCGCCGACGAGGACCAGCGAGGCCGCCGTCGCGAGGAGGTCGGCGGGGATGCCGAAGACGGTGTTCGTGGCGGAGGACGCCGACCTCGTCGCTGACGCCGACGCGCTCGCGGCCGACCGCGACGAGTCCGAGCCGCGCCGGTTCGTGTCGGTGCTCATCGCGGCACCTCCGGTCGCGCAGGGGTGCGTCTCGCCCCGTCAGAACGGTCGCGTGGACCCGTCACGCCGACACCCCCGAGTCGGCACCGCGGGTTCCGACGCGACTCGTCGGAGTCGACGACTCCACCGCGTCGCGCTCGGCGCGCAGGCGGTCGAACGTGGTCTCGCGGCCGCCGAGCGCGACGTGGGTCTTCCCGGCGTCGCCGCTGACGACGACCTCGGCGGTCTCGTCGGGGACCGACCCCGACCGGAGCCGCGAGAGGTGGACGAGGACGCGCCGGCGGTCGCCGGGCGTCGCCTCCACGGTTCCCGCGGGCGAGGTGAGGTGGACCGGAACGCCGGCGTCGAGAAGCGCACAGCAGAGCGTCGCGGCCGCCTCCGCCGCGTCGTCCTCGTGGCCGTCGGTCGCGCCGGTGGAGACGCGAACCGCGTCGGCCGTGACCCGGTCGGAGTAGGCTTTCACCATGAGGTCGCCGGACTTGGCGCTCGACTTCCAGTGGATGTCGCGGAGCGGGTCGCCGGGGACGTACTCGCGCAGGCGGTCGAACTCGGCGCGTTCGTCGGTGCGCCCCGCGTCGGCGAGCGCCGAGAGATCTCGCCGGGCCGCCGCCCCGAGCGACCGGACCCGCGGGAAGACGAGCACTTCGGCCGTCCCGCCGGCGGTGAACGACTTCGAGAACAGCCCGAGGATGTCGCGGGCGACGACGGTCGCCGGGCCGAGCGTCGCCGGGCCGCGACCGCGGTAGGTCACCTCGTAGTCGACGCGGCCGTCGCCGACGACCGAGTCGACCGCGGTGTCGCCGTCGAGACCGGACGAGAGCGCGTCGGTCGTGGTCGCCGGAAACGGCCTGTCGGCGTCGAGGTCGAGCGAGACGGTGTGGGTCTCGCCGGGGAAGCCGTCGTCGGGCGCGACGCGCTCGACGCGGGGCGGCGAGACGCGCCAGACCTGCACCGCGCCGACGACGAGGCCGACGGCGACCGGAACGACGACCGCGTTGAGCGCCCGCGGGCCGTAGGCGACGGCGTTGGCGACGCCGACGACCACGACCGCGACGGCGACCCAGCCGCGGAGGGTGAGCTTCATGGGTCTCACTCGACCGCGACGGTATCGAGCGCCCGCTCGACCACGTCGCGGCCGGAGCGCTCGTCGGTCGTCCGGACGCGGTGGGCCCAGACGCTCCGCACCTCGCGCTGGACGTCGTCGGGGACGACGTAGTCGCGGGCGTCGAGGGCGGCGCGGGCCTGCGCGGCACGGACGAGGGCGATGGAGCCGCGGGGACTCACGCCGAGGTCGGCGCGCGCTCTGGTGTCGGCCGCGAGCCGAGAGACGTAGCGGCGGACCGGTTCGCTCACCGTCACGTCGAGGATGCGCTCACGGGCATCGCGCACGTCACCGGCCGACGCGACCGGTTCGAGCGACTCGATGGGGTGGTGTCCCGAGACGCGGCCGAGCAGTTCCGTCTCCTCGGCCTCGTTGGGGTAGCCGAGGTGAATCTTCTTCATGAACCGGTCGAGTTCGGCCAGCGGGAGGTCGTACGTTCGGTCGGGTTCCACGTCGTTCTGGGTGGCGATGACGGTGAAGGGGTCGGGGACGCGGCGGGTGACGCCGTCGACCGTGACCTGTCGCTCCTCCATGACTTCGAGGAGGGCGGCCTGCGTCTTCGGTGGCGCGCGGTTTATCTCGTCGCCGAGGACGACGTTCCCGAAGACCGGCCCCTCGCGGAACTCGAACTCGCTCGTCTGTTGGTTGAACACGTTCACGCCCGTCACGTCGGACGGGAGGAGGTCGGGCGTAAACTGGATGCGCTCGAACTCCCCCTCTATCGAGGTGGCGATGGCGCGGGCGAGCATCGTCTTGCCGACGCCCGGCACGTCCTCCAAGAGGAGGTGACCGCGGGCGAACAGCGCCACGATGATGTCTTCGATGGCGTCGTGGTGGCCGACGATGACGCGTTCGACGTTCTCGGAGATTCGTGTCGCGAGGTCCGACACCGCCTCGACCGAGAGCGCGGGGTCGAAGTCGGCGTCTGCATGTGCATCAGTCATTGATATCCCGGATTACCCGCCGACCGTGCCGAGAGGGACGACGGGTCTCTGTGTGCTATTATTGCTTCAGTCTACCTAACCTTGCTGGGTGTGTGCACGACCCAGTCCGGGCGGTGGTTCGGGCAAACGGCCGCCGACCGCGTCGTTCCCGGCCGTTTTTATTGCTCGGCCGCCCGCCTTGTGAGTATGAACGCGGACGCCCAGCGGGAGGCGGTGTACGGCGCGCCGCCGGAGATGCTGGAAGTGCGGGACGACCTGACGCCGATGCTCTCGCAGTACGCCGACCTCTGTGAGGAACACGACGACGCGGTCGTGCTGTTTCAGGTCGGCGACTTCTACGAGGCGTTCTGCGGCGCGGCGGAGGCCGTCGCCCGCACCTGCGAGGTGACGCTGACCCAGCGCGAGGACTCCACCGGGACGTGGCCGATGGCGGGCATCCCCATCGACAACGCCGCGGGCTACCTCGAACGCCTGCTCGACGCCGGCTACCGGGTCGCGCTCGCGGAGCAGGTCGAGGACGCCGAGGAGGCGTCCGGCCTCGTGGACCGCGCGGTCACCCAACTCATCACGCCCGGCACCGTCGTCGACGAGGAACTGCTCGACGCCGGGCGGGCGACCTACCTCGGCGCGGTCGCTCGGGGCGGCGGCAACGCCGAGACCCGCGACGGCGACGCCGACGCCGACACCTACGGCCTCGCCGTCGTGGACGTCTCGACCGGCGAGTGTCTCGTCACCGGGGCGGACCGCGCGCTGGCGCTCGAAGAACTGGAGCGACTCGCGCCCGCCGAACTCGTCGTCGGCCCCGACTGCGACCTCCCGGACCTCTCGTTCGACCCGATGGAGACGCCGTTCGAACCGGGGGCGTTCGACGTCGACGCGGCCCGCGAAACGCTGTCGGCCTACGCGCCCCGGCCGGACGCCGTGGTCGAGTCGAACGCCGAACTCCGAGCGGTCGGCGCGGCGCTCGCCTACGCCGAGTACGCCCAGGGCGACTCGAAACTGGAGTACGTCACCCGCGTCACGCGGTTCGACCCTCGCGAGTTCCTCCAACTCGACGCGACGGCCATCCGGAGCCTCGAACTGTTCGAGTCGCGGAGCGCCCGCGCCGGAAGCACGCTGTTTTCGGTCCTCGACGAGACGGCCTGCGCGCTCGGCCGTCGCCGACTGGAGGCGTGGCTCCGCCGCCCGCTCGTCGACCGCGACGAAATCGAGGCCCGACTGGACGCCGTGGACGCCCTCTGCGACGACGCGCTCGCCCGCACCGACCTGCGAGAACATCTCTCGTCGGTGTACGACCTCGAACGACTGGTCGCCCGCGTCTCCCGCGAGCGCGCCGACGCCCGCGACCTGCGCTCCCTGAAGACGACGCTCGACCGGGTTCCGGAGGTCCGCGAGGCGCTCGCCGGAACCGATTCCGACCTCCTCGCGGACCTCCGCGACTCGCTGGACGAACTCGAAGACGTGCGCGACCTCGTCGGCGACGCGGTCGTCTCCGACCCGCCGCAGGAGATTACGGAAGGCGGCGTCATCGCGGACGGCTTCGACGCCGAGTTGGACGACATCCGCGGCACCGCCGAGGCGGGCCGCGAGTGGGTGTCGAACCTCGAAGCCCGCGAGCAGGAGCGCACCGGCATCGACTCGCTCGAAGTCGGCTACAATCAGGTCCACGGCTACTACATCGAGGTGACGAACCCGAACCTCGACCGCGTCCCCGACGACTACCGGCGCCGCCAGACGCTGAAGAACTCGGAACGGTTCTACACGCCCGAACTGAAGGAGCGCGAAGACGAGATTCTCCGCGCCTCGGACCGCGCCGACGCCCTCGAATACGACCTGTTCTGCGAGGTTCGCGCCGACGTGGCGACCGAATCCGCCCGGATTCAGGCCGTCGCGGACGCCCTCGCCGACCTCGACGTGCTCCGAACCCTCGCGGACGTGGCGGTCGCGAACGACTACGCCCGCCCCGAGTTCCGCGCGGGCGGCGTCGGCGATGGTGGCATCCACATCGACGCCGGCAGACATCCCGTCGTCGAGCGCGCACAGGACGAGTTCGTCCCGAACCCCGCCGACCTCCCGCGGGGGAGCGTCGCACTCGTCACCGGCCCCAACATGTCCGGGAAATCCACGTACATGCGGCAGGTCGCGCTCGTCTGCGTCCTCGCGCAGGTCGGGAGCTTCGTCCCCGCAGAGTCGGCCCGACTGCCGGTCCTCGACCGCGTGTTCACCCGCATCGGCGCGTCCGACGACATCGCAGGCGGGCAGTCCACGTTCATGCGCGAGATGAGCGAACTGACCGAAATCCTCCACAACGCCACCGGCGACTCGCTGGTCCTCCTCGACGAGGTCGGCCGCGGCACCTCCACCGCCGACGGCCTCGCCATCGCCCGCGCGGCCACCGAGTTCCTGCACGACGAGGTCGGCGCGACGACGCTCTTTGCGACCCACTACCACGACCTCACCGACGCGGCCGACGACCGCGAGGGCGTGTTCAACCTCCATTTCACCGCCGCGCGGCGCGACGGCGAGGTCACGTTCCTCCACAGCGTCGCCGACGGTCCCTCCTCGTCGTCCTACGGGGTCGAAGTGGCGCAGTTGGCCGGCGTGCCGGCGAGCGTGGTCGAGCGGGCGCGAGACCTCGTTGACGAAACCGAGACCGACGCCGAGAGCACAGCGGTAGACGGCGTCGCCGCCGCGAACGGCGAGTCCGAGGCGGCGGCCGAAGACGGCACGCTCGCGGCCTACGTCGATGGGTTGGAGAACGGCCACCGAGAGACCGAGAATCCGAGCCGAGCAACTGCGACGACCGCGACGGCCGAGCCGACCCCCGAACTCGAAGCCGTCGCCGAGGCGCTCCGCGAGGTCGACCTCGCGGACACCACGCCGCTGGCGGCGCTGAACCTCCTCTCCGACCTCAAAGGGAAGCTCGAATGATTCGCCGACTCGACCCGGGGACGCGCTCGAAAATCGCCGCCGGCGAGGTCGTCGCCCGCCCCGCGAGCGTCGCGGTCGAACTGGTGGAAAACGCCCTCGACGCCGGCGCGGAGACCGTCGAAATCGAGGTCGACGGCGACGGGACCGACCGAATCCGCGTCGCCGACGATGGCCGCGGAATGGCCGAGTCCGACGCCGCGCTCGCGGTCGAACGACACACGACGAGCAAACTCTCGGCGGCCGGCGACCTCGAAACCGTCGAGACGCTCGGCTTCCGGGGCGAGGCGCTCCCGAGCATCGCCGCGGCCGCCGCCCGCCTCGAACTGACGACGAACGACGGCGGTCCGCGCGGGACGCGAGTCGTCGACGGTGCCGAGAACGCGACCGACGGCGAACACGGCAAGACCGTCTCACCCGCAGGTCGGGCGCGCGGGACGACCGTCGAAGTGACCGGCCTCTTTTCTGACCGGCCGGCGCGGAAGAAGTCGCTCGCGTCGCCGAAAGCCGAGTTCGCCCGCGTCTCGGCGGTCGTCACGCGCTACGCGCTCACGCGGCCGAACGTGCGGTTCGGCCTGCGGCACGACGGCCGCGAGACGCTCGCGACGCCCGGCACCGACCGCTTCGCCGACGCGCTCTTGGCGGTGTACGGCCGCGACGCCGCGGGCCACGCCTCGACGTTCGAGTCGTCGCGGGAGGTCTCGGCGGCCGGCGAGACGACCACGGTCGAAGTCGACGGCGCGCTCTGTCACCCGGAGGTGACGCGCTCCCGACGCGACCACGTCCACGTCTCGGTCAACGGCCGCGCCCTCGCCGAACCGCGACTCCGCCGGGCGGTCGCCGACGGCTACGGGACGCTCCTGCCCGACGGGCGCGAACCGGTCGGCGTCGTCCGACTCCGTCTACCGCCCGGATGGGTCGACCACAACGTCCACCCCGCGAAGGACGAGGTGGGGTTCAGAGACGCCGACGCGGTCGCCGACGCGGTCGAAGCGAGCGTCCGCGACGCGCTCTCGACGGCCGACCTCCGGCGGAGCGGCGAGGTGGCGATGGACCTCGATAGCTCGCTCGCTCCCGTCGAGGCCGCGTCGGTGTTCGACGACCGCCGCGTCATCGGGCGCTTCCGCGGCCTGTACCTGCTCTGTGAGGCCGGCGACGAACTCCTCGTCGTCGACCAGCACGCGGCCCACGAGCGCATCAACTACGAGCGACTCCGCGAGGCGGTCGAGTCGGCGGGTATCGACGCCGTCCCCGTCGACCCGCCGGCGACCGTCTCGCTGTCGCCGACCGACGCGGCGCTCCTCGACGCGAACCGCGACCTCGTGGAGAAACTGGGCTTCCGCGTCGCCGAGTTCGGCGGTGGGAGCGGGAGCGGCACCTACCGCGTCGAGGCCGTGCCCGCGCCGCTCGGCCGGCCGTTCGCACCCGACGCGCTCGCGGACGTGGTCGCCGACATTGCCACCGGCGACGACGCCGACCCGCGGGACGAACTCCTCAAAGACCTCGCGTGCCATCCGTCGATAAAAGCTGGCGACGACCTCACAGACGACGAGGCCGCGCGACTGGTCGAGCGACTCGGGTCGTGCGAGACGCCCTACACCTGTCCGCACGGCCGACCCACGGTGCTCGCCATCGACGAGGAGACGTTCGTCCGCGGGTTCGGCCGGCGAAGCGGTCGGCTCGGATAGCGCTCGACGGGCACAACGTTGCCGAGCCACCCGGACGCTGTCGTGCGAAGTGGCGCAGTAGCCGGTGCAGAGAAGGTTACGACATAGTTACCGGCTCGTTGCGCCCGGCCGCTACCAGTCCTTGCAGTCCAGACAGACGTACTCGTCGCCGTCGAGCCACCGCTTTCGCACCGACTCGCCGCACTGCGGGCACGCCGTGGCTTCGGGCGTCCACCGGTAGGTGGCGAGGGTGCTCACGTCGCGGCCGTCGGCGTCGTCCGAATCGGAGGTGCCATCAACATCGTCGGCGGTAGCCGGTTCGTCGGCCGAAGTCGCGGCGCCGGTCGGTTCGGGGTCGGCGGCCGACGCGACGGTATCGACCGAATCGGAGTCGTCGGCCGCTTCGTCGTCGCCGCCGGCGAAGTCGTCGAGCGAGCGGTTCGGCATGACTCAGCGTCCGTGGGCGCGGTCCTTATCGGTGCCGACCGAGCCACGCCGCAGACGGCCGCCACGAACCGCGGGGTGGCGAGCGGCTCGCCGGACCGAGCGAGCGCCGTGCGAAACCCACACAATCAATACCCCCGAATCCCGAGAGTCGCGCATGGCAACACTCACGGACTTCGTCATCGCGCTCCTCACGAGCGTCCTCGAACTGGTGGTGACCTTCGCCGACGTGGCGCTGAGCGACCCGCTTTCGACGGTGAGTTTCCTCTTCGGCAACGTCTTCATCCTCTTCGCTGTCGGCATGTTCGCCTACCTCGCCCTCGGCGCAATCGGCGCGGAACTCGGCATTATCGGCGTCGGCTCGTCGACCGGTAGGCCGCCGCAGCGAGAGTAATCGCTTCTTCGAGGTCGGGGCCGACCGGCGACCCGACCACGACGCCGTCAGCGTGTTCGAGCACCGCGTCCATCCGGTCGGCCACGTCGTCCGGCGTGCCGGCCATCGAGAAGGCGTCTATCATCGCCGGCGTGACGAGGCCGAACGCCTCGGAGAACGCGCCGGCGGAAATCTTTTCGCCGATGTCACCCGCGAGGTCGGCGTCGATGCCGTGTCTGTCGAGGACCGGCGGGGCCGCCCCCGCAGTGATAAAGGCGACCGGCGGGCGCGCGGCCTCGCGGGCCGCCGCCTCGTCCTCCGAGACGGAGACGCTGGCGTAGGCGGCGAGGGAGAACTCGCCGCGCGAGTCGGGGCGGTCCTCGACGCCGATATCGACCTGTTCTCTGGCCCACGCGAGGTCGTCGGGGTGCGAGCCGTTGAACAGCAGGCCGTCGGCGTGCTTGCCGGCCATGCGACACATGTGCGGGCCCTCGCCGCCGACGTACACCGGCACCTCGCCGGGCACCTCGAAGTTGAGGCCGGCGTCGGTCGCCTCGAACGTGCCGTCGTGGGTGACGCGCTCGCCGTCCCAGAGCCGCTGTGCGACCTTGAACGCCTCCAGCACGGAGCGGAGGCCGCGCTCGTCTTCGAGGCCGAGGTTGCGGAGCGTCGAGGGGTCGCCGGGGCCGATGCCGAGGAGGCCGCGGCCGCCGGATGCCTCGGCGACGGTCGCCACCTTGCCGGCGAGCGTTACGGGGTGTAGCTCGTAGGGGTTGGCGACGCCGGGGCCGAGGCGGATGTCGTCGGTCTCGGCCGCGAGCCGCGCGAGGACTGCGAAGGGGTCGCGGTTGTTGTAGTGACACGAGACGAACAGGGAGTCGTAGCCCTCGCGTTCCGCCTGCGTGCCCAGTTCGACGAGGTCGTCGACGGGATGTTCCGGGGTGAGTTCGAGTCCGAGCATGGTGTGAGCGTGAGATGTTAGGGGGTCGAGTCGTCAGGGGTCGTAGCGCCACTCGCGGAGCGCCTGTCGCACGAAGTCGCCGTCGATGTCGCGGAAGTGGACGTCGCTCTCGCCGTGGTCGCCCCACTCGAAGCCGCGGACGACGACGACGGGCGTGCCGCCGTCGCCCTCGCCCTGCACGAGGTTCGCGGCCGCGGCGAGTTCGTCCACGACGCTCTCGACGGTAACGCCGAGTTCGCGGCCGTCGCGGTCGGCCTCGCCGCGCCAGTCGCGCGAGGCGCTCAGCCCCGCCCAGCCGATGGCGACGCCGCGCTGACCGTGTCGGAACGGCCGGCCGCAGGTGTCCGTGACGATTACCCGATCGGCGTCGACGCCGGCGCGGATGCGCTCGGCCGACTCGGTCGGTCGCTTCGGGAGCAACAGCAGGTCGTGGTCGGGGACGTTCGAGCGGTCGATACCGGCGTTGACGCCGACGTGGCCGAACCGCGTCTCGGTCAGGAGAAACGGCTCCGACATGACGAGGTCGACGCTCTCTTCGAGGACCGCCTGCGCGAACCGCGGGTCCTTCTCGTCGCCGGTCAGTTCGGCGAGGCGGGCGGCGAGTTCTCTCGCCCGCGGGCCGGCCGGGAAGTCGTCGAGGTCGGCGAACCGCCCTTCGGCCTTCGAGACGACCGTGGAGGCGACACAGACCACGTCGTCGGGCCGGAGGTCGACGCGCTCCGAGACGAGGGCGGCGAGGTCGTCGCCCTCGCGGACCTCGGGCACGTCGGGGACGGGAAACAGCTCCATACCGAGTCGGAAGGCGAGGGCGGTGAAAAACGACGGGATGCTGGCGAACCGGGCCGGTATCGCAGGCGGTCGACCGGAAAGCGGTTCGGGGACGCGACGACACGCCGACTGCGCCGGGTTCAGTCGTCGCGGACGACCTCGACCGACAGCGAGCCGTCGACGACCGAGCCGACCATCATCGTGGCGTCGTCGCCGGGGTTGGCCGCCGTCGCCGTGCCGGGGTTGAGGACGCGGATGCCGTCGACCACTTCGTCGACTACCTCGTGGATGTGGCCCGCGACGCCGACCGCGCCGTCGCCCGCGGCGTCCCTGACCACGTCGGCGACGCGGGACTCGTAGCCCGTTCTCGTGCCCGTGCCGTGGGTGACGACGAACGTGAGTCCGTCGACCTCCGCGACCTCGACGAACGGGAGGTCGATGGCCGGCGGGTCGATGTTCCCGCGGACGCCGACGAACCGCGCCGAGAGGTCGCGGAGGCGGCCGAGGGTGTCCGGCGAGTCGAAGTCGCCCGCGTGAATCACGAGGTCGGCCGTGCGGACCCGGTCTTCGACCCAGCCCGGAAGTCCGTCGGCTCGCCCCGGAACGTGCGTGTCGCTCAGGATAGCGAGTCGCATACCGACACCACGCGACCTGCCAGAATAGTCGTTTTGTCAGTCGCGGACGTAAGTCTGGATATGCCACACGTCGTCACCGTCTTCCTCCGAAACGGCGGCCGCGTCCTCCTCGCCCGCCGGAGCGAGGCGGTCGGAACGTACCAGGGCCGCTGGGCCGGCGTCTCGGGCTACGTCGAGGGTGACCCCGACGACGCCGAGCGCGACGCCCGACGCGAACTCGACGAGGAACTCGGCGTCCGCGAGGCCGACGCCGACCTCGTCCGCGCGGGAGCGCCCGTCTCCGTCGCCGACGAGGGCCGCGAGTGGACCGTCCACCCGTTCCTGTTCGACGCGCGGAGCCGCGACGCCGACCCGAGCGAGGAACTCGCCGCGGTCGAGTGGGTCCACCCGACCGCGATTCGGGACCGCGAGACGGTCCCCGGACTGTGGACGGCCTACCGCCGGGTCGCACCCGCGGTCGAGACTGTCGCCGACGACGAGACCCACGGGTCGGCGTGGATTTCGCTCCGGGCGCTCGAAGTCCTGCGCGACGCCGCCGCCGAGGCTGACTCGCGGGACGCGGTCGCGTCGGTCGCCCGGCGACTTCGCGACGCCCGCCCGAGCATGGCCGCCGTCGAGAACCGCGTCAACCGCGTCATGGCCGACTCGGAGACTGACCCCGAATCGGTCCGCCGACGGGCCGAGGGGGCCATCGACACCGCGGCAAAGGCGGACGACTCGGCGGCCGCCCGCGCCGCCGAACTCGTCCGAGAGCGCGGGTTCGACCGAATCGCCACGCTCTCGCGGTCGGGGACGGTCCTCGCGGCGCTCGAAGCCGCCGAGGCGAGTGTCCTCGTCTCCGAGTCCCGACCGGGCGGCGAGGGCGTCGGCGTCGCGGAGCGACTCGCCCGTCGCGGGCTCAGCGTGACGCTGACGACCGACGCGGCGCTCCCCGGACTCGTCGCGGGCGGCGAAGCCGACGCCGTCCTCCTCGGGGCCGACTCGGTGCTCGCGTCCGGCGGCGTCGTCAACAAGGCCGGAAGCCTCCCCGTGGCGCTCGCGGCCGCCCGCGCCGACGTCCCCGTCTTGGCCGTCTGCGCCCGCGACAAGGTTCGCGGCGACGACCGCTTCGTCGGCGAGAGCGCGGGCGCGCTGTACGACGGAAAGGCCGCGATAGGAACCGAGAATCCGCTTTTCGAGGTCGTCCCCGCGGACCTGGTCTCGGGCGTCGTCACCGAATCCGGCGTGCTGGACGCGGACGGAATCGGTGCGGTGGCGGCCGAACACGCCGCGCTGGCGGCGTGGGACGACTGAGGTGGAGGCGCTAACCCATCTGGAGACCACCGGCACCGTTGTCACCGTCCCATCGCCACCCAGTGGGCCGAAAAGGGTGGATTCTTGACCGTCCGCCCCGGACTCCGACTCGGTGGCGATGACGAAGGTTACCCCCACTCAGCCCCTTGTGATGATAGATTTCATCCGAGCCACCAACTACTGACGACCCGGCGCTCGGTCGCTCCGAACTAATTCGCCCCGGAGCGTCGCGTACGCGCTTCTCGCGGCGGGCCACCCGCTGGGGCCGAACGGGCTCTCGTCGGACACCGGAAACCGGAGACCGACGCCGAAGGCGCAACTTCCTTCGTGGGCCGCGGTGACCCCTCAGTCATGCACATCGAACGCATCGCGGTCGACGAGTCGGTCGGTCGCGTGATGCCGCCGGGCCTGTTCGTGGAGGCGCTTTCGAACTCCGACGCTCCGGTCGAACTCGTCGACGAGGGCGAGGCGTTCGGCCCGGGCGACGCGGTCGTCTCGTTCGGCCACAGAGACGCGTTCGTCGAGGCCGACTGGGTCCACTGCGTCCGCGCCGGCTACGACGAGTTCCCCGTGGACGCCTACGAGGCGGCCGGGACGGCGCTCACGAACAGCACCGGCGTCCACGGGACGACGGTCGGCGAGACGGTCGTCGCCTACATGCTGACGCTCGCCCGCCGCCTCCACGCCTACCGCGACGCCCAGCGCGACCGCGAGTGGGACCTGCCCCGCTACAAAGAGCCGTTCACCCTCGACGGCGAGCGCGTCTGCGTCGTCGGTCTGGGAACTCTCGGGCGCGGCGTCGCCGACCGCGCGGCCGTCCTCGGCATGGAGGTCGTCGGCGTCCGGCGCTCCGGCGACCCGGTCGAGAACGTCTCGACCGTGTTCACGCCCGACCGATTCCACGAGGCTATCGCCGACGCGCGGTTCGTGGTGCTGGCGATGCCGTTGACGGAGGAGACAGCAGGCATGGTCGACGCGCCGGCGTTCGAGGCGATGCGCGAGGACGCCTACCTCGTGAACGTCGCGCGCGGGCCCGTCGTCGACGAGGACGACCTCGTGGCGGCGCTCGACGCCGGCGATGTCGCGGGTGCGGCGCTCGACGTGTTCGCCGAGGAGCCGCTGCCCGCGGAGTCGCCGCTGTGGAACTTCGACGAGGTGCTCGTCACGCCGCACGTGAGCGCCGCGACGGGGAAGTACCACGAGGACATCGCGGCGCTCGTGCGGGAGAACGTCGAGAAGATGGCCGCCGGCGACCCGCTCACGAACCGCGTGGTGTGAGTTCGCCGGGGTCGAGCCGAGGGGTTCGAAGCGAGGGCGAGCCGCTCAGAGGAACTTGAACAGGTCGTCGCGGCCCTGCTCGTGGAGGTGCGACCGCAGGGCGTCTTCGAGGTGCGAGATGTCGCCGCGCTTGGCCGTGATGGGCGCGATGACGTTCCGCCACTGCTTCCACGGCGGGAAGAGGCCGAGGCGGTCGCAGAGGTCGTTCAGGCGCTTGTCGCGGTCGTCGACCTTGTCCATCTTGTTGACCGCGACCACGGTCGGGATGTCGAGTTCGTCGAGGAAGAAGAACATCTCCACGTCGTGCGGGATGGAGTCTTCGGTGGTGTGGCGGTCGATGATGTCGATGACGCTCTTCCCGTCGACGACGAGGACCGCCGCGAGGATGTCGTCGGCGTTCTCCTCGATGTACTGGACGACGTCGGTCTTGATTGCCTCGCGGGTGTCGCGGTCGACGCCGGACATGAAGCCGAACCCGGGGAGGTCGGTGAACATGAATTTCTCCGCGTTCCAGTCGAAGTGGTTGGGTTTGCGGGTGACGCCGGGCTTCTTACCCGTCGTGAACTTGCTGTGACCCGTCAGCTCTCGCATCAGGGTCGACTTCCCCACGTTCGACCGCCCGACGAGGACGATTTCGTCGCGGTTCGGTCGGTCTTCGAACATACCGGCGGTTCGCCGCCGCGACGGATAAGGAGGACGGTACGGACGCCGCGCTCCGGGGCGTCGACGCCGAAAAAATCACGTCTCCGGGCGAGTCGCCCCCACGACGACTCGCCGACGACGCGTGAATGAGGCGGCCGCGTCAGTCACAACCGCCCGCCGATAACTCGCCCGCGTTCTCGTCGAGAAATCGCAACAGCGGCTCGATTTCGTCGAATCGAGGGCCGCGCGCGACGGAACCGAGATGACGGTTCCACTCGACGAAGCCGGCGTCGGCGAGTTTCGGGAGATGAACGTGGAACAGCTCCACCTCCAGTCGGTCGCGGTTGCGGCCGCCACCAACGGCCGCGTCCCGCGTTGCCGCTTCGAGGCGCGCGTGCCGCCGTCGGCGAAGACCCATCAGCAACCGTCGCCGATGGACGTTTCCGAGGGCGTCGAACGCCTCGTCGAGGCGGGGGGACGCCGCGGCTACCATCGGCACAACCCCCGTTGGATCCGAACAGGCGTCGCGCGACGGGCGCGAGACGCCGAGGCAAAGCGTCTCCCGCGAGTCGCCGGAAGGCCCCGCTCTGGGCACCCGGTGGACACCACCCGATACCGGTACCGTCGAGAGCGTGACCCGTCAATCACACGTCCGTACGCCTCTGCGCCACCACGGCGCGGTTTGACGGCGTACGGCTGTCGATGTCTGTGTGCGTTCACAACTACGTCCCCGAGGGAGCATAGCTAGCAAGTCAGCATTCTCTTTCTGCTTTCACAGTCCGGTCATTGAAGTAGCCACTCGGGAAACCTCCGGTACATGTTATGAACCGAATCTGGTCACGAATGGGGTATTTCGCCCGGAGTACGAGCTGAATAGCGTAAATACCGGCTCCCTGAACAACCCAGCACCCGATTTCTGACAGTATTTCGACAAGAGAGTTCAATACGGCGGCGGCGAAATGACAGCCAGTAATGGCCGTAATCGTCGAGTTGACGATCGATTCGGAGAGCTTCGACCTCGGGAGGGTCACCGCCGTGTCGAACGGTGTCCACATCGAGCTAGAGCGCGTCGTCCCGACCGGCGGTGAGGTCATGCCGTTCTTCTGGGCGCGCGGCACCGACTTCGAGGCGTTCGAACGCGCCGTCCGAGACAACAGTATCGTCGACGAGCTGACCGCGGTCGCCCGTGTCGAAAACCGCGTGTTGTACAGAGTCAGCTGGGGTGGGACCACGTCGAGTCTGACCCGGATTCTCACCGACAGCGAGGCGACGATTCTCGAAGCCCACGGCAACGACCCGTGGACGTTCCGCCTCCGGTTCAACGACCACACCGGGCTGACCGAGTTCCACAACCGCTGTCAGGAGGAGAACCTCGAATTCCACGTCGAGCGCATCTACACCCTCGCGGAAGGCGAACCGGGCGTCTACAACTTCGATATCACCAACGAACAACAGGAGGCGCTCGTCACCGCTGTCTCGGAGGGCTACTTCGAGGTCCCCCGTCAGACCACGCTCAGCGAGGTCGCCGAGCGACTCGGAATCAGCCCGCAGGCCGCCTCCGAGCGCGTCCGCCGCGGGGCCGACACCGTCCTGCGGAAGGTGCTGTTGTCGCAGTCGGCGGCGGACCTCTCGTAGGCGACTGCTCGCGCCGAGACGCCGTTCGCCCGCGACACGAACGGGGGAGCTATTGGTCCGCCGCGAGTACGCGACGGCGACGCGATGGACAAAGCGACGCTCCGAACGACGGTGTGGGACGACCTCGAATCGTCGGGCGCGGCCCGGTTTCCCTTCCCGCCGCACGGCCGCATCCCGAACTTCGCCGACGCGAGCGCGGCCGCCGAGCGACTCGCGGCGACGCCCGAGTGGGCCGACGCCGACGCCGTGAAGGCCAACCCGGACGCCCCGCAACTCCCCGTCAGGCGACGGGCGCTCCGCGAGGGCAAGACCGTCTACATGGCCGTCCCGCGACTCCGCGACGAGGAGTGCTTCTACGAACTCGACCCCGCGCGCATCGACGACGAACACCTCGACAGCGCGCCGACCGTCTCCCACGTCGAGACCTACGCCGACACGGTCGGCCCCGACGCCCTGCCGCCCGTCGACCTCGTCGTCTCGGGGTCGGTCGCCGTCTCCGAGGCGGGCGCTCGCATCGGGAAGGGCGAGGGGTTCAGCGACCTCGAATACGCGGTGTTGCGGGGTCTCGGGGCCGTCACCGACGAGACGACCGTGGCGACGACGGTCCACGAGCGACAGGTCCGCGACGACCTGCCGGAGCCGGACGCCCACGACGTGCCCATGGACCTCGTCGTCACTCCCGAACGGTTGGTCCGAACCGAGACCTCGCATCCGAGGCCCACGGGCATCGACTGGGACGCGCTCCCCGACGAGCGCCTCGACGAGATGCCCGTCCTCCGGCGGTTGCGCGACGAATCAGCCGAGTAACCGAGCCCCTGCTTATTTCACCGCCCGGGCCGACGTGAGGCCGTGCGACTCGTACAGGTGTTGGTGCCGACCGGCAAGCGCGAGGCCGTCCTGCGGACGCTCGACGAGGAGGGCGTGGACTACGCCGTCTCCGAGGAGACGTCCGGGCGCGGCTTCGTCGCCGTCGTCACCTTCCCGGTCCCCAAGGAGGCCGTCGAGCCGGTGTTGGCGCGACTCCGCGAGGCGGGCGTCGAGCGCGACGCCTACACTGTCGTCGTCGCCGCCGAGACGGTCGCGTCGAAGCGGTTCGACCAACTGCGCGAGCAGTACGAGGAAGACGACGAGAACGGCGACCGCATCGCCCGCGAGGAACTGGCCTCGAAGGCCGCGGACCTCGCGCCGTCGGTTTCGACCTACGTGCTCATGACGGTTATCTCGGCGCTCGTCGCCACCGCGGGCCTGCTTCTCGACTCGCCGGCCGTGGTCGTCGGCTCGATGGTCATCGCCCCGCTCGTCGGCCCCGCGATGTCCGCGAGCGTCGGCACCGTCGTCGACGATGACGAGATGTTCGGCCGCGGGGTTCGCCTGCAGGCGCTCGGCGGCGTCCTCGCGGTCGGCGCGGCCGCCGTCTTCGCCTTCCTGCTCAAACAGACCGGGGCGGTCCCGCTGTCGTCCGCGGAGGTCCTGTCGATTCCCGAGGTGGACGAGCGCCTCGCGCCCGACGTGCTGTCGCTCGTCATCGCGCTCGGCGCGGGAGCCGCCGGCGCGATTTCGCTCTCCTCCGGCGTCTCGACCGCGCTCGTCGGCGTCATGATAGCCGCCGCGTTGGTCCCGCCGACCGCCGTCGTCGGCATCGGCATCGCGTGGGGCGCGCCCGAGGCCGTCGTCGGCTCGGCCATCCTCGTCCTCGTCAACATCCTCTCCGTCAACTTCGTCGCCATCGGCGTCCTCTGGCAGCAGGGCTACCGGCCGGAGCGCTGGATTCGCCGCGACGAGGCCCGGCGAGCCGCCCTGTTCCGCATCGCCGTCATCGGGGTCGGACTGCTCGTCCTCTCGTCGTTCCTCGGCGCGGTCACCTACACGACCTACCGGAACGCCGACTTCCAAGGCGACGCGCGCGACGCCATCGAGGACGCACTCTCGGGAACCGACGCCCGACTACTGTCGATGGAACTGCAGTACGACAGCGGGCCGCTACAGGAGCCCGACGGCGTCGTCGTGACCGTCGGCTACGACCCGGCCTCCGACCCGCCGATGGTCGAACGCGAACTCACGAGGCGGGTGAACGCCGTCGCCCCCGAGCCGCTGTCGCCGTGGGCCACCGGCGAAATCGACGTCGAAGTGCGCTACGTCGCCGTCGTGGAGTAGGGCGACCGGCGTCCCGTCCCCCGTTTCGAAGGCTACAGTCGCTCTTTGTCTCTAGCGCGGCTTGAATAGCTGAACCGACGTACGGTGGGTATGCAACGACGCACGATTGCTCCGATATTCCTCGTCGGCCTCGTCCTCCTCGCTGGCTGCCTCTCGGCACCCCTGCAGGCGACGACCGACGGCGGCGTAGACGCGACGAACGCGACGACTATCTCCACGACCGGCACCGGCGAAGTGACCGCCGACGCCGACCTCGCCGTGGTCTCCATCGCCGTGACGACCACCGCCGACTCGGCCGACGAAGCCCGCGGCACCGTCGCCGACGACGTGGCCGCCGTCCGCGCCGCCCTCACCGACGCCGGTGTCGCCGAGGACGCCATCCAGACGACCGGCTTCAACATCTACCCCGAGTACGACTACAGCGGCCAGGAGCGCGACCTCCTCGGCTACCGCGCCACCCACACCCTCCGCGTCGAGGTCGCCCCCGACCGCGCCGGCGAGGTCATCGACCTCGCGGTCGGTGCCGGTGCCAGCGAAATCCGCGGCGTCGCCTTCACGCTGACCGACGAGAAGCGCGCCGAACTCCGCGAAGAAGCCCTGACCCGCGCCGTCGACTCCGCGAAGGCCGACGCCGACGCGGTCGCCAGCGCCGCCGACCTGACCGTCACGGGCGTCCACACCGCCACTGTCGGCGGCAGCGCTTCGCCCGGGCCGTACCCGGTCGCCTACGCCGAGGACGCCGCCCGCACCTCGTCCGGTTCGACCGAGCTCTCGCCCGGCCCCGTGACCGTCTCGGCGACCGTCCAGATGGTCTACGAAGCCGAGTAAGCGACCGCGCCCCGCGGACCGAGACCGAACTCCCGGTTTCGACTAACCTGCACCCCCATTTCTCCGACAGCTACCCCGTAGCCACAGCTCTCGTCGAGGCGTTGCGGCAAGACAGAACGACAGCACCGGAAAAGTCCCGAGTCGCTTACTCGTTGCGCGACGGCGGGATGTCGGGTTCGAACCCGATGGCCTCGACCGCGGCGTCGAGGACGGCCTCGACGTTCTCGCCCGTCTCGACGCTCATGTAGAGGTCCGCGTCCATGTCGGTCGAGCGGTCGCTCTTGTTACAGACGGTGAGGACGGGGATGTCGCGCTCCTCGAAGCGCGCCTTCACGGCGTCGCGGAGTTCGAGCTGCGACTCGATGGGGTAGCCGCACGCCCCGCTGGCGTCGGCGACGAAGATGACGGCGTCCGCGAGGTGTTCGAGGGCGCTCACGGCCTGTCGCTCGATGTCGTTTCGCTCGTCTTCGGGCCGGTCGAGCAGCCCCGGCGTGTCGATAATCTGGTAGCGGATGCGGTCGCGGTCGAAGTGCCCGATTTGGACGCCCTTCGTGGTGAAGGGGTAGCGGGCGATTTCGTTCGACGCGCGGGTCACGTCGTTGACGAACGAGGACTTCCCGACGTTCGGGTAGCCGGCGACGACGATTGCCGGTTCGTCCGGGCGGATGTCGGGGAGGTCCTTCAGGGCGTCGCGCGCCTCGCCGATGCGGAGCAGGTCGTCTTCGACCTCTTCGACGACGCTCGCCATGCGGGCGAACGCCTGTTTTCGGTGCTTGCGCGCGAGGTCGGCGTCGGTCTTGCGGAGCTTCGGCTGGTACTCGCGGGCGATGTTGTCGACCTGCCGGGAGGCCCACATCACTTCCGAGAGGCTCTTTCGGACCTCGTCCACGTCGACGATGGCGTCGGCGAGCTCGTAGTAGAAGGGGTCGACCGTCCCGAAGTCGGGCCACTCGACGACGACGTTTTCGAGGTTGTCGGAAAGGATGTTCGACGCCGTCTGGAGCATCGACTGCTGAGCCTCCAACTTGTTCTGCTTCGCTCGCCCCGTGCGCGCGGCCCGCGAGAAGGCCTTGTCGATGAGTTCGTCCGACCGGGGCGTGGTCGGGAGAGACTCGAAAATCATTGCAGTCCGCTACATGGCCGAGCCGTAAAAGCGCGTCCGTTTGGGGCTCGGCGCTTCGAGCGGTGGATTCGCCGTGCAGGTCTCACGCACGGTTCGACCGGAAGCGAGGGGGTCGCGGGCGACCGACGCGCGGACGCGGACGTGAGCGAGCGGCCGAACACCCCCCGCGACCGCCACGAAGTTCTTGCCCGCCCGAGGTCTACGTCGACCCATGACTGACTGGAAAGCTGTCGCCGTCGGTTTCGTCGTCATCGTCGTCGTCGGCATCGGCGGGCTCGCGCTCCCGCTCATCGGCCAAATCGGGGCGGGCCTGCTCGGGGGGTTCGCGGCGGGCTACCTCGCGGGCGGCACGCTCGGCAACGGCGCGTGGAACGGCCTCGTCGCGGGGTCCATCTCTGGTATCGTCGTGACGCTCCTCGCGGCCCTGCTCGGGAGCCTTCTCGGACTCGCCGGCGGGCCGCTGGGCGGGCTCCTCGGCGGCGTCGGCGTCCTCGTCGCGGGCATCGTGCTGACGCTTATCTTCGCAATCGACAGCGCCATCGCCGGGGCCGTCGGCGCGTGGGTGAAAGGATAGTCAGACGAACGCGGCCGCGACTCGGACTCTCCCCGAACGCGATAGTCCCAAAAAACGGGGTTTAGCATGGTGCTAAGTCCGTTATCTCACGTAAACGGTCGCGGGTCTCTAAGGGAGCGGGACCACACCCGACGGCCATGGGTAAGGAGCCAACGCACACCCGTCGAAGAACCCTCCAATCGATTTGCGGCGTCGCCGTCGCCGGTCTCGCCGGTCTCGCTGGATGTAGCTCGTCCGGGGACTCGGACCCGACGACGCAAACGACCGACGCGCAGACACAGACCGCGACCGAGACGCAGACCACGACGACCGCGAACGAGACGACCGCGAACGAGACGACCGAACAGGCGGAAGAAACAACCGAAAGCGGGCTCGAAGCCGCCGATTTCGTCGAGAACCCCGAGGAGATACACCCGACGCTGGTCGAAGCGACGTCGGTCCCCTCGGACGAGGTGCTGCTCGGCTTTCGACTCGAAGACTCGTCGCTCCCGTTTACGACCGAGGTGTACCGCGCGCCGGACGACGCCGAGGTGCAGGCGACGAAGACGTACGACACCCAAGACCTCTCGCAGGTCGACTTGCTCCCCGAGTCGCCGCAGGCGCTCGATACCGTCGGTACCGACCGCGAGGACATCCACTACGGGACGACGACCGTCGGAGAACCGCTGAAAGTCACGCTCGTCGCGCGCCACGACGGCGAGACCATCGACTGGAGCGCGTGGTCTCGAACCGGCTATCCGTACGACGGCCACGACGAGGAGGACCCCGCGCTCGAAGTCGACTGTTACTGCGGCGGGATGAACTACACCGCGCCGAGCGGCGGGACGTGGGCGCGAGTGATTCAGGTGACGCCGACCGAGCGCGTCGACACCGGGACGACCGTCGCGCTCAACTGGACGTCGAGTCGACTCTGAAGGCGTACTCGACGCGGTTCGCCGCTCCGCGGTCGAGTGTTACTCGCCGCGTTCGAGGTACTCCCGCTGAATCTCCACGACTTCGGTCGAGTCCGTACACTCCGAGTACCGGCGTAGCGGCTCCTCGTTGAGTTCGAGGAACGTGTGGCCCCAGTTGAACTTCGAGAGGATGTCTTCGGCCCGCTTCTTCTCGCCGAAGATGACGAGGGCGGCCGCTATCGCCTCGACCGTCGTCAGCTGCATCGGGCGGCCGAAGTTCACGGGGTTGGCGGCGACGAGATAGGGGAGCGCGCGGTGCTCGCCGGGGAGCGAGAACATGGCCTCGCCGGCCGATTCCCACGAGCAGTCGAGCGCGACGAGCGCGCCGGTGTCCGCGTCGGCGGGCGACAGCGCCCTGTCGGCGTGGGGATTGAGCACGACGCCGTAGGGAGTCTCTCGGTCGGAGCCGTGGAGGGCGGCCATGTCGAAGCGTTCGAGCTTCTTCGCCGTGCACTTCTTCGGGTCGTCGTCGCCCTCGTATCGAACGTGCAGGTCCACAGCCGCGGTACGCGACTGGCCGAGAAAAGCGTCCCGAACGCGGCGGCGCGCGCGAGGAGTCCGACGGCAGGGCCGGCGTCGGATACTTCCGGTCGGCCGACGAAGAGAGGGCGTGCATCCCGACGCGACGTATCTGGCCCGGCAGTACTACACGGCGCTCGACCACCACGGATACGACATGCTTCGGAACATCCTCCAACCGGGGTTCGTCCAGCACCGCGGCGACATGACGCTCTCGGGGCGTGAGGAGTTCGTCTCGTTCATGCGGGACGACAGGCCGCAAAAGGACACGCGACACGTCATCGAGCGCTACATCCAGTCGAAGTCCGACGACGAAATCGTCGTCCGCGGCCACCTCGAAGACCGCGACGGCGACGAACTGTTCGTCTTTCTCGACCGGTTCCGTGCCCACGACGGGAAGCTCTCGGAGCTGAAGACGTTCGTCAAGTCGTCGACGGCGAACTGACGGCGTGCGTCGCGGGAGGAAGAGAGAACAGAAAGGGGCGGAGAGGAGAGGAGAGGAGAGGAGAGGAGAGGAGAGGAGAGGACAGAAGGCCGTGAGGCGCGCGTCAGTCGCTCAGTCTTTCTTCCCGGCACCGACGGCGGCCTCGCCGACGGGCTCGTGGCCCTCGATGACTTCGCGGCCGCCCATGTAGGGCCGGAGCGGTTCGGGCACGTCGACCGTGCCGTCCTCGTTTTGGTAGTATTCGAGCAGCGCGACCATGACGCGGCCGACGGCCGTGCCCGACGCGTTGAGCGTGTGGAGGTACTCCGCCGACTCGTGGCGCTCGGGGCGGTAGCGGAGGCCGGCGCGGCGCGCCTGGAAGTCCTCGAAGTTCGAGGCCGACGAGACCTCGAGCCAGCGGCCGCCCTGTTCTGGGGCGTCGTCCGACTCCGTGCCGGGGGCCCACACTTCGAGGTCGTAGGTCTTCGCCGACGCGAAGGTGAGGTCGCCGGTGCAAAGCGAGAGGACGCGGTACGGCAGGCCGAGGCGGTCGAGCACTTCGGCGGCCTCGTCGACGAGGGCTTCGAGCCGGTCGTACGACTCCTCGGGCTCGACGAAGTTGACGAGTTCGACCTTGTTGAACTGGTGGACGCGGACGATACCGCGGGTCTCGGTGCCGTGTTCGCCCGCCTCGCGGCGGAAGTTCGGCGTGTACGCCTGGTGCTTCAGCGGGAGGTCGTCCTTCAGGAGAATCTCGTCGCGGTACATGTTCGTGACCGGGACCTCCGCGGTGGGACAGAGCCACAGGTCGTCGTCCTCGTAGTTCTCGGTCTCCGAGCCGCCGATGCGGTAGGCGTCCTCGGCGAACTTCGGAAGCTGACCGGTGCCCTCCATCGAGGTGGTCTTGACCGGAATCGGCGGGAAGAGGTCGACGTACTCCTGTTCGCGGTGCACGTCGAGCATGAACTGGACGAGCGCGTGTTCGAGCATCGCGCCCTCGCCTTTCAGGAAGTAGAAGCCCGAGCCGGTGGTCTTGGCCGCGCGACCCTCGTCGATGATGTCGAGTTCCTCGCCGAGGTCGTAGTGGGGCGTCACCTCGTCGGGAAGCTCGCGGAGGTCGTCGAAGCCGACGCGGCGGACCTCCTCGTTGTCGGCCTCGTCGGCCCCGACGGGAACCGACTCGTGGGGGAGGTTCGGCAGTTCCATGAGCGCGTCGTCGAGTTCCGCTTCGAGTTCGTCGGCGCGGGCTTCGAGCTCCTGTAGCTCCGTCTTGAGTTCGCCCGAGCGGTCGATGGCCTCCTGCGCTTCCTCGTCTTTCCCTTCTTGCTTCAGCTGGCCGATTTTCTGGCTGACCTCGTTGCGCTCGTGGCGGAGGTCGTCGCCCTCGGCCTTCAGCGAGCGCCACTCGTCGTACACGTCGAGGACGCGGTCGATGTCCACGCCCTCCATGTTGCGGGCGGCGAGCGCGTCGCGAACTCGCTCCGGTTCGTCGCGGAGCAGTTGCCTGTCAATCATTGGGCTGTGGTTTCCGGGCGGGCGGGAAAATCGTATCGCATCGCCGAGGGACGGGGACGAGAACGCGGCGGGCGAACGCAACAGATCAGCGTCGGAGGAACGCCACGAATCCGCGGGGAGAGCGGCCGCGTCGGTCGGAAGCCGACAGACTGACTACCAGAGGAACGCCGGCCAGACGAACTGGAAGAGGAACCAGATGAGGATGGTCAGCACGCCGGTCATCACGACGTTGAGGACGGTCCCGGCCCGCATCATGTGGGACTGCTTGATGTGGCCGCTCCCGAAGACGATGGCGTTCGGGGGCGTCGCCACAGGGAGCGCGAACGCGAAGGAGGCCGCGATGGCCCCGCTGACCGCAAGGAACACCGCCGCGGAAACCTCGGAGAGGCCGAGCGTCGCCGCGAAGACGCTCCCGATGCCGATGAGCACGGGGACGATGATGGTCGCTGTCGCGGTGTTCGAGGTCATCTCCGTGAGGAAGATGACCAGAAGCACGATAGCGCCGACGACGAGGACGATAGGCGCGCCGGTCAACGAGCCGAAGACGGCCTCGGCAAGCCACCGTGTCGCGCCCGTGGAGGCGAACGCGTCAGCCAGCGAGATACCGCCGCCGAAGAGGAGAATCGTCCCCCAGTCGATGTCGGCCAGTTCGTCCCACTCCATCGTGTCCGCGAGGACGAGTGCCGGGATGGAGACCATCCCGACCATCACGTAGTACAGAAGGCCCTGATGGCCCTCGACGCCGAGGAGCGTCATGCCCTCGCCGGTGCCGAACAGGGTGTTGAACACCGGGTCCGAGAGGACGTTCTCGAACGCGAGGTCGAGGCCGCCGAGCACCCACAGCCCGGCGGTAGCGGCGAAGATGTACGCGACGCGGCGGCCGCGGGTCGAGAGCGCGCCCTCGTCAGCGAGGTACTGGCGCGCCTGTTCGCGGGCACCCTCCACGTCGTCGATCTCGGGCGGGAAGAAGCGGAACGTGAGGAGGTACCAGACGATTGGGAGGGTGATGGCGACGATTGGGAGGCCGACGAGAAGCCACTCCGCGAAGCCGATGTCGTAGCCGAGAAGCGCGTTGAGTTGGGTGGCGACGACCGCGTTCGGCGGCGTGCCGATGAGGGTGCCGACCCCGCCGACGCTCGCGGCGTAGGCGGTGCCGAGGAGCGTCGCTATCTGCATGTTCGAGAAGGAGCCCTCAGCAGCGTCGGCCTCATAGACCTCCTCGCGACCGAGCACCTGCGCGAGGACGCCGAGCGCGATGGGCGTCATCATCGCCGTCGTCGCGGTGTTCGAGACCCACATCGACAGGAACGCCGTAGCGAGCATGATGGCGAGGATGAGCCGCCGCGGCGACGACCCCATGACGGCCATGAGCCACAGCGCGATGCGGCGGTCGATGTTGTACTTCTGGAGCGCGTTCGCCAGCATGAAGCCGGCGATGAAGAGGAAGATGAGGTGGTCGGCGAAGCCGGCGAGCGCCGGGTCGATGTCGCCGTAGACGCCGTAGGCCGTGAGCAACACCGGTATCGACAGTGCCGTCACCGCGAGGGGAAGCGCGCCGGACACCCAGAGGATGCCGGCGAACACCATGGTCGCTAATGCGTACTGACCCCGCGTCGAAAGCCCCTCAAGCGACGGCCCGAAGGCCAGCACGAGGGACGCGACGAGGGCGAGCGTGAAGACGGCGAATCGTCCGCGAGCAGTCTTTGTAACACCGCGTATCATTGATACAAGCTATCTCTAACGATAGTCTTACTTAATTATTTTCAATACGGTAGTGAATGGCGGTATATCGGCGTCGACAGCCGTCGTTCCGTCGAAATCGGTAGACAGAAGCGAGCCTCAGCGTCGCGTCCCGACGCGATTTAAAAGTGTTCGACGAGCGTTCGGACCTGTTCGTCGTCGAGTTCCGCGGTGTACAGCGTGAGCAGGGCGCGGCGGCGCGACCGTGAGAGACCACGGCTCCCAGATTCGAGCATGGAGATGTGCGCCTGCATGAGGTCGTCGACGGCGCGCTCGACGGCCCGCTGGTTGTAGTCGGCGGCCACTCTGAGCAGTCGCCACGCCATCGGCGAGATGTCAGTGATGTCGACGTCCGGGAGCGGTTCGCCACCCTGTTCGGACATGGAGACGGCTTTGCGGTCGCCCGTAATCAACGTAGGGGTCGGGCGACCGAACGCTTTTCTTCCCCGGAGACGGCCGTCAACTATGGCTATTGGCGACGTCGAACCCGTCCCGGACAGCACGGACCTCTACTACGTCGACAGCGGCATGTACGAGGTGGAGAAGTACGGCTCGGTCTACCTCGTCGACGCCGAGAAACCGGCGCTCGTCGACACCGGCATCGCCGCCGACAGAGAACACGTCTTCGGGATGCTCGACGAGGTCGGCGTCGACGACCTCGCGTACATCCTGCCGACGCACGTCCACCTCGACCACGCGGGCGGCGCGGGCTACCTCGCCGAGCGCTATCCCGACGCGACCGTCATGACCCACGAAATCGGCGCGCCGCACCTCGTGGACCCGTCGCGGCTCATCGAGGGCACGAAAGCGGCCGTCGAAGACCAGTGGCAGTTCTACGACGAACCGCACCCAATCGACGAGGACCGCGTCGAGGGGCTCACCGACGGCGACGAGATCGACCTCGGCGACCGGACGCTCACGGTCCATCACGCGCCCGGCCACGCGCCGCATCAGGTGATGTTCCACGACGACGGCGACGATGTGCTGTTCGTCGGCGACGCACTGGGCATCTGGGAGCCGAAGTCGCGGACGCTCCGACAGACCTCGCCGCCCTCGCAGTTCCACCTCCAGAAGGCGCTCGACGACGTGCGCACTATCGAGGACATCGACCCGGAGACGGTCTGTTTCGGCCACTTCGGCCCGAAGCCCTACGACAGCGACCTCGCCGGCGAGTACAAGCGCGTCCTCGTGGAGTGGGTCGAGGCCATCCGACAGAAGCGCGCGGAACTCGGCGACGACGAGGCCGTCATCGACCACTTCGTCGAGCACACCCAGATGGCCGAGGTGTGGGGCGAGCGGAAAGCCCACGACGAAGAGCGCCTGAACACCCGCGGCGTGCTCGGTTACCTCGACTACATCGGCGACGACGAGTGACACGAGCGGGTCGGGTGGTCCGGGCGATTCAGGCGATTCAGGTGGCTCGGACGGATTGGACGGACCTACCGGCGCGAGCGGCGCGCTGATACCGACATCAGACATCTAAAAGCGGCGCGAACGGGTTCGTAATCGGTGTTTCCCCGCGGTATCGCGGGGTTTCAACAGACCGAACGTACATAGTTTTAAATGTTGAATCATTACTAACAGAGCATGGACTGGCGGGACGCGGAGGCGGCGTTCGACGACCCTGTCATCGAGCGGACGACCCTCCCACGGATGTTCGAATCGAGCGCGTCGCGGAACGCCACGCGAGTCGCACAGCGGTACAAAGGCGGCGTCTACCGCCGGTCGCTGGTCGCCGAGGGCGTCGTTCCGGCGGCCCCCGACGGCGACTACGCCGACCTGACCTACGAGGAGATGCGGGGCATCGTCCGTCGCCTCGCGGCCGGGTTCCGCGACCTCGGCATCGAGACCAGCGACCGGGTCGGTATCCTCTCGCACACGCGAATGGAGTGGGCCCAGACCGACTTCGCCGTCCTCGGCGCGGGCGGCGTCGTCACCACGGTGTACACCTCGTCGTCCGAGCGACAGGTGCAGTACTTGCTTTCCGACCCCGGCGCGAACGCCGCCGTGGTCGAGAACGAAGAGCTGTTAGAGCGCGTGCTCGCCGTCGAGGACGAACTCGACCTGCGCTTCATCGTCGTCGTGGACGAGTACGAGGGCCACGACGACCGCGACGACGTGCTGACGCTCGGCGAACTCTACCGCCGCGGCGAGGAAGTGTACGACGAGGCGGCCTACGAGTCGTGGCTGGACGAGCGCGAGCCCGAGGACCTCGCCAGCCTCATCTACACCTCGGGGACGACGGGCCAGCCGAAGGGCGTCCAACTCACCCACTGGAACTTCCGGTCGAACGTCAACGAGAGCTATCGACGCTTCGGCCCGCGCCCGGACAAAGGCGACACGCCGGTCATCGGCCCCGACTCGGTGGCGCTGTCGTTCCTGCCGCTCGCGCACGTCTTCGAGCGCATGGCCGGCCACTTCATGATGTTCGCGGCGGGCGCGGCCGTCGCCTACGCCGAAAGCCCCGACACGCTCCGCGAGGACTTCCAGCTCGTCCGGCCGACGACCGGGACGAGCGTCCCCCGCGTGTACGAGAAGCTCTACGACGCGATTCGGGCGCAGGCCAGCGAGTCGCCCGCGAAAAAGCGCATCTTCGAGTGGGCCGTCGGCGTCGGGCAGGCGTACCACACGACCGACGCGCCGGGCTACCTGCTCACCGCGAAACACCGCCTCGCCGACCGGCTCGTGTTCGGACAGGTGCGCGAGGCGCTCGGCGACAACCTCGACTTCTTCATCAGCGGCGGCGGGAGCCTCTCGGCGGAGCTGTGCGCGCTCTACCACGCGATGGGCCTGCCGATTTACGAGGGCTACGGCCTCACCGAAACGTCGCCGGTCATCTCGGTCAACCCCCCCGAGGAGCCGAAAATCGGAACCATCGGCTACCCGCTTCGGAACGTCGAGACGAAACTCGACACGACCGTCGTCGGCGACCAACTCGGCGACGCCGGCGGCGAGGTCGGCGAACTGCTCGTCCGCGGGCCGAACGTCACCGCGGGCTACTGGAACAACCCCGAAGAGACCGAGGCGGCGTTCGTCGAGGACGACGAGGGCGAGCGCTGGTTCCGCACCGGCGACGTGGTCGAACTCCGACCCGACGGCTACATCGCCTTCCGCGAGCGCGCCAAGCAGATTCTCGTCCTCTCGACGGGGAAGAACGTCGCGCCCGGCCCCATCGAGGACGCGTTCGCCTCCTCGCCGGTGGTCGAACAGTGCATGGTCCTCGGCGACGGCCGCAAGTTCGTCTCGGCGCTCATCGTCCCGAGCTTCGACGGTCTGCGGAAGTGGGCCGACGAGGAGGGCATCGACCTCCCCGACGAGCCGAAAGCCATCTGCCGCGACGACCGGGTGTACGAGCGTATCGAGGCTGAGGTGGAGGCGGCCAACGAGAACTTCGAGTCCTACGAGCGAATCAAGCAGTTCCGCGTCGTGCCCGAGGAGTTCACCGAGGGCAACGACCTGATGACGCCGACGATGAAAAAGAAGCGCCGGAACATCCTCGATCGCTACGCCGACGAGGTGTCCCTCATCTACGACGAGGACCGCCGGAGCGAAGAGCGGCGGGGTGGCGGGCGGGCCGCGACCCAGTGAAATCGGACAGCTGAACCGTCCCCAGTCGCCTTTTCGCCGAACGTATCCCCAACTCCGCGGAGATACCGCCCGAGATGTGTGGACTTATCTTCCGTCGTCACATGGACCGAATCAATGGAGGCGATATAAGTGGCCGCAGCAGGAGGGGCCAACCTCATCCCGCTCGTCGCCGCGATAATCGGCATCGGCGTGGTCTCGCAGGTGCTTTCGGACCGGTTTCAGGTCCCCAGCGTCGTGTTCCTCATCGCGTCGGGTATCCTGCTCGGTCCGGAGGTCCTCGGCGTCATCTCTCCCGACTCGTTCGGGAACGCACTACAGGCCATCGTCGGTCTCTCGGTCGCTATCATCGTGTTCGAAGGCGCGTTCCACCTTCGAATCGACAAGCTACGGGAAGCGCCCGCCGCGACGTTCCGACTCGTCACCGTCGGGGCGATAATCTCGTTCGTCGCGACGGGCGTCGTCGTCCGCTACGCGCTCGGCGCGCCGTGGGCGGTGTCGTTCCTCGTCGGCGCGCTCCTCGTCGCGACCGGGCCGACGGTCATCGCGCCGATTCTCGAAGTCGTCCCGGTCCGCGACCGGGTCGGCGCGGCGCTCGACACGGAAGGCATCGTCAACGACGTGACGGCGGCCATCGTCGCCGTCGTCATCTTCGAGGCAATCCTCGAAGGCGTCAGTAGTCCCGACGCTCTCGTGACGCTGTTCGCCGAGCGACTCGGCGTCGGCGTCGTCGTGGGCGCAATCGTCGCCGGGTCGCTGTACTACGCGCTTCGGTACGTCGACCTCTCGCCGGGTAACGCGCCGCAGAACGCGCGTCTGCTCGTCCTCGCCGGCGCGCTCGTGTCCTACGCGGCCGCCGACTACGTCGCCACGGAGGCCGGCATCGCGGCGGTGGCGACCGCCGGCATCCTCCTCGGCAACGCGGACGTGCCGTACGAAGAGGAGATTTCGGCGTTCAAAGGCGACATCACGCTGCTCGTGCTGTCGTTCGTCTTCATCGCCCTCGCGGCGCTGTTGGACTTCCAGAACCTCCTGAACCTCGGCGTCGGCGGCCTCGCCGTCGTCGCCGCCGTCGCGCTCGTGATTCGACCGCTGTTGGTCTTCATCTCGGCGCGCGGCGACCGGTTCACGAGAGAAGAGAAGCTCTTCATGAGCTTCGTCGGCCCGCGCGGCATCATCCCCGCGTCCGTGGCCTCGCTGTTCGCCATCGCCCTCCAGGAGGAGGCGACGCGGCTCGCGGCCGAAGGAATGGCCCAGCAGGCCGCCGCGCTGAACCAGAGCGCCTCGGTTCTCGTCGGCACGGTCTTTCTCGTCATCTTGACGACCGTCGTCTTCGAGGCCGGCCTCGCTCGTCAGATCGCAGAATACCTCGACGTCATCCCAATGCGTGTACTCATCATCGGAGGCGGGAAAGTGGGCCGTGCGCTCGCCGAACGCCTCGCAGACCGCGGAGAGAACGTGGTCCTCATCGAAGAGGACCAAGAAGTAGTCCAGACGGCCCGGAACATGGGCTTTACCGTCCATCACGGCGACGGAGCCGACACGAGCGTCTTACGCTCCGCGGGGGCCGCGAACGCAAAGTTCGTGGTCGCCGCCACCGGCGACGACGACGTGAACCTGCTCGTCGCGCAGTTGGCGAACTCGAAGTTCGAACCCGAGAGCGTCCTCGCGCGGGCGAACAACCCCGACAACGTCGAGGCGTTCGAAGAACTCGGCGTCCGGACCATCTCGTCGACCATCGCCACGGCGCAGGCGCTCGACAACTACATCGAGCGCCCGTCGATGTCGAACTGGATGGGCGAAATCGGCCGCTCCGGCGACGTTCAGGAGGTCGAAGTCACCGCCGAGAAGCTCATCGGCCGGACCATCCGCGAGGTCGGACCCGAACTGCCCGACGGCTGTCTCGTCACGCTCGTCTCGCGGAACGGCGACACGACGGTCCCCAACGCGGAGTTCACGCTCCAGGAGGGCGACCGCATCACCATCATCGGCGAGCGCGAGGCCGTCCGGGACGCAGAAGAGTTAGTCAACCCCGAGTAGCGGCTCTCGACGCCCGCGACCCGTTCGGTTTTCACGCCGTCTCCGACCGGTCAGCGCCGCGCCCAGCGGACGAACACCGCCCAGTAGCCGACGGTGAGCGCGACGAGGACGTACCAGACGGGCGCGCCGAGGTCGGGCCTCGGAACGAACCCCGCGGAGGCGGCCCCCGCGGCCGCCAGCGCCGCGAATGCCCCCGACAGTACGGTCGTCGTGAGATTCATCACCGCGTTATTCTCGACTTCCGGAGTATGAACGTGACGAAAGGCGCATGTACGTTCGTGAGCGTTAGCGGGGCCGAGACCTGCGAGAGACGAACGACGCGTCGTGCGTCGGTTTCCCTCGATTCACCCGTCAAAAACAGTCCAAAAAACGCGGTGCCGACTACCGACTGAACTCGATTGCCGCACCTTGGCCGAAGCCGACACAGAGCGACGCGAGGCCGCGGTCCACGTCGCGCTTCTGCATCTCGTGAATGAGCGTCACCGGCAGGCGCGCGCCGGAGGCTCCGAGTGGGTGACCGAGGGCGATTGCGCCGCCGTTGACGTTGAGTTTGTCCGCGTCGATGCCGAGTTCGCGGCGGGAGTACTCACACTGGCTGGCGAACGCCTCGTTGATCTCGACGAGGCCGTAGTCGTCGATGTCGGTGCCGGCGCGGTCGAGGAGGCCGCGGGTGGCCGGGACCGGGCCGATGCCCATGACCGTCGGGTCGACGCCCGCGACGTTGTTCGTGCCGACCGAGGCGAGCACGTCGAGGCCGTGTTCGTCGGCGAACTCGCGGCTGGTGACGAGGACCGCGGCCGCGCCGTCGGTTATCTGCGAGGAGTTGCCGGCGGTGACGGAGCCGTCGCCCGAGAAGGCGGGGTCGAGGCCGCCGAGAATCTCCATCGAGGTGTCGCGGCGAATGCCCTCGTCCTCGGTGACGACGCCGTCGGCCGTCTCGACCGGGACGATTTCGTCGTCGAAGCGGCCCGAGTCGGTGGCCTCGGCGGCGCGCTGGTGGCTCCGGAACGCGAACTCGTCTTGGGCCTCGCGGGAGACCTCGTGCTCGTTTGCGACCTTCTCGGCGGTCATCCCCATCTGCAACTGGAAGATGTTGTACTGCTCGCTCAGCTCGGGGTGGAGGTGCTGGTAGGAGTCACCGTCCATCGGCACGCGGGACATGCTCTCGACCCCGCCGGCGACGATACACTCGCGGTTGCCGGCGGCGATAGCGTCGGACGCGGAGATGATGGCCTGCATGGAGGAGGCGCACCAGCGGTTGATGCTCGTCGCGGGCGTCCCCTCGCCGAGCTCCGACAGGAGCGCGATGACGCGGGCGACGTTGTTGTCCTGTTCGGTGCGCTGTTGGGCGACGCCCCACATCAGGTCCTCCACGTCGTCGGGGTCGACGTCGTGTTCGTCGAGGATGTGGTCGATGAGCGTGACCGAGAGGTCCTCGCTTCGAACGTCTTCGAACACGCCGCCCGCCTTGCCGAACGGCGTGCGGTACGCGGCCGCGATGACTGGCTCTGGCATGGCACACCATCGGGGTTCGAACACCATAAATAGTTTAGAACTCACTATTTGTCGTAACGAGTTGTTTATCGGGTCGAAAAACGCCGAGAAAACGGTGAAAGTGGAGACGACGGCACCGAGTCTCGGAGCGTCAGGAACGAGTGGCGGAGTCGCTGTCCGGCCGACCGGGGATTCCGCCGGTACCCGCGTCGGCGACTGTTGGCTCCGCCGGGAAGAGCTCCGGCGCGACGTCCGCCGAGGCGTGCTCGAAGCCCGCGTCGTCGGCGCTGGGGGCGTCCGCCGGGTCGTCGGATGCGATGCGTTCGGTCATACTCAGTCGCTCGTGACCGGCTGTTCGGCCTTCGCTTCCTCTTCGGCGAACGGGTACCACGACTGCTTGGCGTCGTGCATGTACGGCGCTTCGAAGTCCGTCTCCTCGGGGACGCAGTACTCGGTGACTGCCTCGGTCCCCTCGGCTTCGACCCACTCGCGGAACGTCTGTCCGGGCTCGCGGCGCTCCGCGAACGCCTCCACGAGCGACGCGATGGCCCCCGGCACCTCGTCGGCCGGGATGCGCTGTCGAACCCACTCGACGAACGACGGCTCCTCGCCGATGCCGCCGCCGACGCCGATGTCCATGGCCTCGACCATCTCGCCGTCCTTCTGGGCGCGCATGCCGAACAGGCCGATATCGGCCGTGTTCGCCTGCCCGCAGTCGGCGGTACAGCCGGAGTAGTGAACCTTCAGTTGGCTCACGTCGTCGGGCACGTCCACGTTGTCGCGGAGCCACCGGAGCATCCGGGCGGTCCGGGCTTTCGTCTCCGTGAGCGCGAGCGAGCAGAACTCCGTGCCGGTGCAGGCGACCGTGCCGCGCTGGAACGGGTTCGGGACGGGCGTGTGCTTGCCGAGGAGTGGCTCGGCGAGCAGGCCGTCGAGCTTCTCCTCCGGCACGTCCATCAGAAGCGGGTTCTGCCGGCGGGTGAGCCGGACCTCGCCGGAGCCGTACTCGTCGGCGATGTCGGCCAGTTCGATGGCGTCGGACGCGGTGAGCCGGCCGACTGCGACGCTGAGGCCGACGTAGTAGTCGCCGTTGGCCTGCTCGTGGACGCCGACGTGGTCGTGTTTCCCCGCGGACTCCGAGCGGCCCGCGTTGTAGGTGTACTCGCCGCGGATGTTCTCGCCCGCAGACCGGAGTTCGAAGTCGACGTACTCCTCCTGAAGCAGGTCGCGAATCTTCTCCGTGCCCCACTCGTCCACGAAGAAGCGACTGCGGGCGCGGGCTCGAACGTCGCGGTTACCGTGTTCGTGGTAGAGTTCGACGAAGCCGCGGACGACCTCGTAGGCGTGTTCTTCGTCGGCGACGAAGATGTCGAGGTCGCGGGCGACGCGCGGCTTTCGGGAGCCGAGGCCGCCGCCGACGCGGACGTTGAAGCCGGTGACGGTTTCGCCGTCGAGTTCCTTCTTCGCGGGTTCGAGCCCCACGTCGTTTATCGAGTCCTGCGCGCAGCCCTCCCGGCAGCCGGTGACGCTGATGTTGAACTTCCGCGGCATGTTCGATAGGGCGTCGTTCCCGCGGAGGTCCTCTTGGAAGCGGTCGAGAAGCGGCTGGGACTCGACGAGTTCGTGTTTGTCGCGGCCGGCGACCGGACAGCCGGTGATGTTCCGCATCGTGTCGCCGCCGGCGGACCGCGAGGAGACGCCCGCCGCTTCGAGCTTCTCCCAGACCTCGGGGATGTCCTCGAGTTCGAGCCAGTGGAGCTGAATCGACTGGCGCGTCGTCAGGTCCAACCAGGCGTCGCCGAACTCGGGGTTCTCGACCGGCCCGGATGCGTAGTCGCGCGCGACCTCCCCGATGGCCCGGAGCTGCCCCGGTTCGAGGACGCCGTTGGCGTTCGTCAGCCGCATCATGAAGTACGAGTCCTGACCCGTCCGCTGCTGGAAGACGCCCCAGAACTTGAAGCGCGTGAACCACTTGTCGCGCTCGTCTTCGGGGATGGCGTCGACGCCTTGCTCGGCGAACTCCTCGATCTTCTCGCGGACCGCGTCGCCGTAGAGCTCCGACTTCCACGCTTCCTTTTTACTCGCCATTTCCGACCACCAGTGGGCAATTATCCACTATTCCTGTGCGTTTGTTTGCGAACTTGGTCATGTTTCGTGATAACACGACTCGACAGAGGTTGATAAGAGTATTCGTTGAGAATATTTAGAAATAGACCCTCATAGACAGATTCGTCCAGTCTATAACCGAATATTCCGAATATAAGGTCATAATCTGCGCAGATAATCGGTTGATTATTGGATAATCTAAACAGACCATAATGGACGATAATGTGGTATGTGACTCGAACGCGGTTCACCGACGAGCGGTGAGCGCGCGCAAGTCGTCGAAGGAGTTCACGTTGTGAAACGCGTGCGTTCCGGCGTGAGCCTCCACTTCGCGGTCGTCGAGGACGGTGACGTCGAGCGCGGACATCACGGCCTGTAGGCGGTCGTCACCGGCTCGGATGGTGTCGGTGCAGGCGACCACGCCGGCGCGGCAGTGGATGACCGCGGGGAGCGGTTGGGTCGTCTCCGAGACCCGCGGGACGACGCCCGCGCCGCCCTGGAGGCGGCCGAAGAGATGCGAGATGAACCCGCTCGGGACGAGCGGCATGTCGCACGGGAGGACCGCCGCGTACTCGGCGCTCGTCGCACGCAGCGCGGTTCGCAGGCCGAAGACCGGCCCCCGGTCGGGATGGGCGTCCTCCGCGAACCGGACGTCGAAGTCCAAGAGCGCGCCGGCGAGCGCGTCCCGCTGTTCGGCGCGGCAGTTGACGACGAGCTCGTCGACAACGGGGTCGAGCGAGGCGGCGACCCGATGAATCATGGGCTGGCCGCCGACGGTGGCTGTCGCCTTGTCGATGCCGCCGAATCGAGTCGACCGACCGCCGGCGAGAATGATGCCCGCACGGCCGGTGTCGAGGTGTGGGTGCGACTCGTCGGCCATTCTCAGGCGGCGGCGCGTTCGAGTTCGCGGGGCCGTCCGCCGGCGGCGACGAGCGCCATCAGTCGCTCACCTCGGCCGCGAGGAGGTCGGTGGACGCGGTCGTCTCGGGGTGTTCGAGGCGGACGGCGCACTGCTTGAAGTTCGGTTCGTTCGACTGCGGGTCGACCGCAGGGCTGGTGAGTCGGTTAGTCATCGGGTGGTGGATAGAGAGCCAGACGAGTCCCGGCGGGACGGCGTCGTCGGGGTCGAGCGTCGCCGGGACCGACGCCCGACGGGAGACGACGGTGGTTCGGCGGTCGCCCTCGGGGTCGGCGACCGCGTCGCGGTGCGCGTCGATTGTGTCGGGGTGCGCGCGGGCGACCGGCTCGTCCGGCGTGTCGCTGCGCGTGCGGACCCCGGTGTTGTACCCGTCGGCCTCGCGGCCGGTCGTAAGCGTCAGCGGGTACGACTCGTCGGCGGGTTCGGGGAGCGACGACCCCGAGAGCGCGCTGAACTGCGCTTTGCCTGACGGCGTCGGGAACGACCACGTCGGGTCGTCCGCCTCCCCGTCGGCGTCGTCGTAGTAGCGGTAGCCGCCCTCGCTCGTCGGGTCCGGCGCGGGCCAGCGAACGGCGCGCTCGCCGTCGAGTCGCGTGTACGAGAGCCCCGAGCAGTCGGCGTCGGTACCCGCGGTGAGGGCGGCGAACTCGTCGAACACGTCGCTCGGCGAGACCGACGGTCTCGGGAGCAGTCCGGGCGAGACGCGGGCGGCCACGTCGGCGATGATGTCGAGGTCCTGCCTGACGCCCGGCGGCGTCTCGGTGGCCGGGCGGACCCGCGAGACCGTCCGCTCCATGTTCATCGTGGTCCCCTCGGACTCGCCCCACGTCGCCGCGGGGAGCACCACGTCGGCGAGTTCGACGGTCTCGGACCGGAAGGCGTCCTGCACGACGAGGAAGGAGTCTTCGAGGACCTCGCGGGCGGCCGTCGCGTCCGGGAACCCGGCGAGCGGGTTGGTGGCGACGGTCCAGACGACCGACGGCGACGACTCGAACATGCCGACCGGACCGGGTCCGTTGTCGTCCGGGAGGCGGGAGACGGGCACGCCCCACGCCTCGGCGACGGTCCGGCGGTGGTCCGGGTGTTCGAACGGTCGGTGGCCGGGCCACGTCCCCTTCGAGGAGACGACGCGAGTGCCCATCGAGTTCGCCTGTCCGGTGAGAGAAAAGGGGCCGGAGCCGGGGCCGAGGTTCCCGGAGGCGAGACAGAGGTTCACGAGCGCGCCGGCGGTCGCGGTGCCGCGGACGCTCTGGTTGACGCCCATGCCCCAGTAGACGAGCGTGGGGGCGTCGAGGAGCGACGCCAGTTTCTCGACTTCGTCGAGCGAGACGCCGGCCTCGGACGCCGCCTCTTCGACCGGGGAGAGTTCGTCGACGACGCGGTCGAATCCCTCCGTGTACCCCTCGACGAACGCGTCGTCCACGCGGTCGGTCTCGACGAGGTGGCCGAGGACCGCCTGCGCCAGCGCGAGGTCGCCGCCGGGGTCGATGGCGACGTGGTCGTCGGCGACCGCCGCGGTCTTCGTCTCGACGGGGTCGACCACGACGAGGTCGCCGTCGTCGGCCGACTGCCGAATCCACCGGAACATCACCGGGTGGGCGACCGCCGGGTTCGCCCCCCAGACGAGGTGCGTCTCGGCCTCGGGGATGTCGTCGTAGGTCGGCGGCGGCGCGTCGCTCCCGAAGGCGCGGTAGTAGGCCTTGACCGCGCTCGCCATGCAGAGCGTCGTGTTCGCGTCGTAGTTTCGGGTGCCGATACCGCCGCGGGCGAGCTTCCCGAGGGCGTAGGCGGCCTCGTTCGTCTGTTGGCCGCTGCCGAGGACGGCGACCTCGTCGGGGTCGTCGGCCATCGCGTCGGTGATGGCGTCGCCGACGCGCGCGAGCGCGTCAGACCACGAGGTCTGCCGGAGCTCCCCGTTCTCCCTGACGAGCGGTCGCGTGAGCCACGACCCGTCGGGGTCGGCCGATTCGCGGATGCCGCGACCGCAGGCCAGCCCGTTGTTCACTGGGTGTGAAGGGTCCCCCCGAACCGCGTCCAGCCCGTACGAGGTGTCGGAGCCGAGGTGGACGTGTCCACAGCCCACGGCACAGCGCATGCAGGTCGTCGGGACTTGTTTCGCCACGCGGTTCACCACCGGCTATTCGTCGAGAATGTACCGCATTTGGGCGGGCATCTCGGTCCATTCGTGAATATCATTTCACTATCTTGGCTCACAGTGGCGGAAGATAACCATAAAACCCTAATCGTTTAAGAAAGGTTATTTTACCCGGTTATTCTGAAGAAAGAGACAATATACAAGCATATAAAAGGAATATAATCGCGTAATCAATCCATTTTCGGATATGTTTTTGAATTATTTTTCTGAAATTAACGTTGTACGGTGGAGTCGCGCCGAGTTCCTTGTCATCGGGGAAGTTCGGTCGCGCGCACCAGCGGCGGCGCTCCGACGCTCTTATGCGTCTCCCCGGGCAATTTCTGGAGGATGAGTGAACGGGCGCTCGAGGTTGTCGAGTTTCTGCTGACGGCCCACCTCTACACCGACGACCGAACGCTTGACGAAAACGACCTTCCCCCGCGGTATCGACGCGTCTTTTGGGCGGACGCCGAGGACGACGGCGACGAGGACGACTCGTCGATGGGCGGCATCGAGCGACCGCTCGTCGTGACCGAGTCCATCGCGCGGAAGGCGACCGGCGTGGAACACCCCTGGGACGCGATTTCCGACCTCATGTTTACCCAGCGCGAGGACTTCTCCGGCCGCCTCTCTCTGACGCAGCCCGAGATGGCGCTGGAGTGGTTCGTCAAACGAGCCGACTACGACCGGCTCGTGACGAATCCGACGGTCGCGAAGTCGGTCGAGGACCGGGACGACGTGGACGTGACCCACGCGGACGCCAGAGAACAGACCCGGCCGATTCACGCCGACCGCGTGTGGATAGACAGCCTGCTGGACGAGTACTTCGACGACGAGGACGACGCCGAGATGCTCGACCTCGTGCAGGTCCGCGCGCCCGAGGAAATCGAGATGACCCTCGAGGACCTCGTGCTCACGACGGACCAGGAAGGCGAGATTCACAAGCTGATGAAGGCCATCGAGCACCGCGAGTACCTCGCGGAAATCGGCCTCCGCGAAATCGGGAAAATCCTCTTCGTCGGCCCGCCGGGGACCGGCAAGACCACCGTCTCGCGGGCGCTCGCCCACGAGCTCGGCCTCCCGTTCGTCGAGGTGAAGCTCTCGATGATTACGAGCCAGTACCTCGGCGAGACGGCCAAGAACGTCGAAAAGACCTTCGAGGTCGCAAAGCGGCTGTCGCCGTGTATCCTCTTTATCGACGAGTTCGACTCGGTGGCGAAGACCCGCCGGTCGGACGAGCACGCGGCGCTCAAGCGCGCGGTCAACACGCTGCTCAAGAGCATCGACGACATCTCGCTGATTCGCGACGAGGTCATCCTCATCGGCGCGACCAACCACCCCGACCAGCTCGACTCGGCGGCGTGGCGGCGCTTCGACGAAATCGTCAACTTCCCCAAGCCGGACCGCGGGATGCGCGCCGACATCCTCCGGGTCATCACGAACCGGATGGACATCGACGAGTTCGACCCCTCGGCCATCGCCGACGTGACGGAGGGCCTCACCGGCTCCGACCTCCGACTCGTCCTCCGCGAGGCCGTCCTCGAAGCCCTCACCGAAGAGCGGATGGAACTCACACAGGACGACCTGCTCGAGGCCGTCGCCGACTTCGAAGAGCGCGACAACCTGAAGAACCTCGACATGATGTCCGACTCGTCGGAACTCGTCGCGGGGTCGGGGTCCGACGACGGTCACGACCACAGCCACGACCACGACGGCCACGCGGACGAACACGAAGGCGAGACGCAGAAAGACGCCGGCGCGGCGCAGTAACGCCGTCTTTCTGACAAAGCATTTACTAGTGGGCCGCAAACGGCGAGCCGATGCCCTCCAGCAGACGCCGATTCGTTCGGGCGATTGCGGCGGGCGGGGTTCTCACGGCGCTCTCCGGGTGTACATCGGACCTCGACCCGTCCACCGCGACGCCCCTTCCCGAACCTGAGCCGAATCCTGCGCCCGCCGCTGGGGACCCGATTACAATCTCGCGCGACTACCGAGCGTCCTCGAAGTACGACTACTATCCGGATGCTGCGGAGGTTCGACGACGCACCGGCTATCGCAAGCACGTGAACGAGTCGGGAACGACGAAAGAGCCGGTATACGAGCGGGAACCGGCATCATCGTGGGTGACGCGAGTCGGCGGGACCGTCGCGGGAGCCGAGGCGATGGCGACGGCGCGAGAGCGACTCGGCGTCGAGTCGTTAGCTGACATCAGCCGGGGGATTGGATACGACGACGGGGAGGCGAGGCGAGTGATGCTCGGCTACGAGGTGTGGCCGAATCGGAGCGGTGAAACGCGAACGCCGTCCGTCGAATTCGAGGCGCTCGTCTCGGCGGTTCCGCGCACGGTTACTGCGAGCTTCCAGTTCGAAGCGGCGGCGCTCTCGGGGACGTTCCACCCCCTGGTCGAATTCCGGCAGATATACCGGTCCTGACTCGCCGCGGTCGGCCACGTTTATACCTCGCCGCCCCCGTGGTTGAGTCAATGCGCGTGACCCTCCTCGGGACCGGCGACACGACCGGCACGCCCACCGTCGGCTGCGACTGCGAGACCTGCCTCGCGGCCCGCGAGCGAGGCATCGAGCGGACGCGCTTTTCGGTCCACGTCCAAAACGAGCGGACCGGCGAGTCGCTCCTCGTCGACTTCAGCCCGGACTTCCGCCACCAGTTTCTCACGCAGGACGTGCCGCTGCCGGACGAGGCCTTAGTCACCCACATCCACTTCGACCACCTCGACGGCCTCGGGAACGTCTACCGCCTCCTCGACGACCTCGCGGTCCACGCCGCCGACGAGGTCGACCCGGTCACGGGCGAGAGCGTCGCCGACGCGATTCGCTCGAAGTTCTCCTACCTCGACCGAATCTCGGTCGAAGACCAGACGCCGTTCGAGTCGTTCCGCGCCTGCGGCCTCGACGTGACGTTCGTGCCGGTCGTCCACCCGCCGCTGGTCTGCTACGGCGTTGCCATCGAAGACCCCGAGACGGGTGCGAAGCTCTCGCTATCCGGCGATTCTACCTACGCCATCCCCGAGGAGTCCCGCGACGTGCTCCGGAACCCCGACCTGCTTCTCGCCGAGGCCATCGTCCCCGCGTCGGTCTGCGAGTACCACCCCATCGGCGGCGACGACTACGACGAAAACGGGGTCGCGCGGACCTTCGGCACGAAGCACATGACCCGCGAGGGAGCCATCGCGCTCGGCGAAGAACTGAATGCCGACGAGACTCGCTTGGTCCATGTGGCGCACTACTACCCCGCCGACGAGGCGTTCGAAGAGCCGCTGGCGGTCGACGGCGAGGTGTACGACCTGTGAAGCTCCGAACTATCGTCGGAGACAAGGCGTTCAGATATCTCATACTGGCCGGCGTCGTCGCGACCGCAACGAACTTCCTCCTGACGTACGTCGACACGGGCCGCCTCGATTTCTTCGGGGCGGCCGTGCAGTTCGCCCTCATCATCGTCATCGGCGTCGGGCTCGTCACCTACTGGAACTACATGGAGCGGCGGGCCGACGCCGAGTGAGAGTCGGGAGCGAACCGACCGTCCGGCGGTCCGGTGCGGTGCGGTTTTGCGACCGGAGCGCGTCGAGACGGTTGTGACCGATATCCTCGCGGCGCTCCGATACAGCACGCCGCTGGCAGTCGTCGCCGGTGTCGTCTGGTTCCTCGTGGCCTCGTGGTCCGGCGAGCCGAACTGGGTCGAAGGTGCGGTGTTCGTCGTCGGTTTCGGCGTCGTCGCCACGCTCGGCTGGCACTACTCCGACGAGCGGAACGAGTAGCGACCCGGCGAGAGACCGGCCGAGTCAGAAGTACCGGTCGAGTCCCGACTGTCTGCGAACCGCGCCGGCCGGGTCGACGACCCAGCCCGTCCGCGACTCGCGGAGGCCGTCGCGGTCAAGTTCGGGCGGGTCGGCCGCCTCGAACGCCGAGCAGTCGGCACCGCACTCGGAGCCGGGGTCGACCACGCGGTCGAAGTGGGCGCAGACCGGGCGGCCGTCGGCGTCGACGCGGGCGTGGGCGCAGGCGGGGAGGTCGTAGGCGCGCCACCCCTTCCCGTAGGCGCGCTCGGCAAGTCGAAGGCGGGCGGTTCGCTTTTCCGCGGGCGAGACGAGCGCCACGTCGGTGTGTAGCGAGTGGTACTCGACGGGTTCGACGCCGGTCGAACCGGGCGAGAGCGGCTGAGGCTCGCGGACCACCTCCCGGTCGCCGGTGTCGGGGTCGAAGCGCCAGACGCCGACTTCCTCGGGGATGCGGTTGAGGTGCGCGCCGGTGACGTAGCTCTCAGTCGCGAGAATCACCTCGTCGAAGACCGCGAGACTCACGTCGAGGCGGAGCTGTCGGAGCAGGTCGCCGGGACTGCCGAGGTCGGGTTTGTTCTCGATGCCGACGAGCCGGGAGAACCAGTCGTCGGGATAGCGGGCGGCGCGGCGGACGTACTCCCTGCTCCGGCGGCGCTCGGACTCGAAGAAGCCGACCTCGACGGCGCGGTCGGTGGCGCGGCGGGCGCGGCCGGGGTGGCAGTCGAAGCCGTCGCGCCAGAAGACGGCGCTTCCGGCCCCCACGTCGCTCTCGATGGCCGCCGCGGGAATCGCGCGGTCGGTGATGCGGGCGCGTTCGTCGAATTCCGGGCCCGGAACGACGGCGCACACGTCGATGATGCGGCTCCCGGGCGAGGCGACCGACGCGCCGAGTTGGCGCGCGGGCAGCCAGTCTGTCGTCTGTTCGAGCTGGGCGCAGAGCGCCAGTTCGAAGGCGAACTCCGAGGGCGACGACACCGGAGCGGGCACGTGGTACGGTCGGGGATGGAGCGGCAAAAAGCTCGCTCTCAGAGCGGTCGACCCGTCGTGTCTATGTTCTCGCATTTGATTTTCGGGGAGATACCTATTTGAAACAGAGCGAGGCAGTACTGACCGATGAAGGGGGAAGACAACGCAACCCACAGTATCAGACGGAGAACGTACCTCGGTATCGCGGCCAGCGCGGGGCTCGCCGGTCTCGCCGGCTGTAGTTCCGGAACGACCGCGAGCGCCGCGCGGGCACCGCCGAAGGTTCCGAAGGGGGCGCTCGAAGCCGGCGGCTGGGAGTACATCGGGGGACACTCTCTCGACCCGGCGTTCGAGCGGTCGGTCGGCCCGGCGAGCGTCTCCGCGGCGTTCGAGACGGTCGTGTACGAAGACACGGACCTCTCCGAGACGCTGAAAGAGAAGACGCTCGGGCAGGCCGAGGGGCAGTTCTCGCTGTTCTTCGCGACGCGCGTGACGCTCGACCCGAGCCTGTCGAACCTCCCGGAGACGGTCCGCGGAACGGTCGTCGACTTGGTCGAGAAGCACGCGCGGAAACACTACGAGACGCAGTTATCGGACGTTGGCGTCACGGACATCGAACAGACCGACACGCGGTCGACGACGGTCGATACCGGCGATTCGGCGCGCGTTACCGACTACGGGGCGACGATTTCCTTCGATACGATTACGTTCCCGTTCACGGACGAAAAGGAGTTCACAATCGAAGGACAGGAGTTCGACGTCAGCGGGATGCTGGCCGTCTGGGAGCACGACGGGGCGATTCTCGTCGCGGGTGGCGCACACCCCGGCGAGAACATCGAACTCAGCGTGACCAAGGAGCCGACCGAGGCCATCGAGGTCTCGGTCGACATCGACCTCGGACTCACGCCGGACGCCTACCGAGACGAGCTTCGCTCGCTCGTCAAGGGCGTCGAATAACCGACGGATTCCGGAGCCGATAGCCGTTCGAGGGGTTACTCGAATCGGTCTACGAACCGTCGTGCTGGGGGGCACGACGAACCATTTTCCGAAGCAGCGCCGGGAGCGGGAGACGCCGCTGAATCGCCGCGCGCGGTGTGTGACCGCCCGACGTAGCCACAGCAGCCCCGGTCCGAGAACAGCACCTTTATCAGTCGTTCGGAGCCAAGTTCACGCAAGATTACTCTCAGGAGGTCAATGGTGACGAAAAACCCACAACAACCGGAGGTGAACATCGGACTCGTCGGTCACGTCGACCACGGAAAGACGACGCTCGTTCAAGCGTTGTCCGGCTCGTGGACGGACCAGCACTCGGAGGAGATGAAGCGCGGAATCTCCATCCGACTCGGGTACGCCGACGCGACGTTCCGTCAGATTCCCGGCGTTGACGCGCCGGAGTGTTACACGGTCGAAGAGGAGACAGAAGACGGCGAAGAGACCGAAGTGCGCCGCACCGTCTCGTTCGTCGACGCGCCCGGCCACGAAACGCTCATGGCGACCATGCTCTCTGGTGCCGCCATCATGGACGGCGCCATCCTGCTCGTGAGCGCGACCGAGGACGTGCCGCAGGCCCAGACAGCAGAGCACCTGATGGCGCTCGATATCATCGGTATCGAGAACATCGTCATCGCGCAGAACAAGGTCGACCTCGTCGACCGCGAGCGCGCCCTCGACAACTACGAACAGATCAAGGAGTTCGTGAAGGGAACGGTGGCCGAAGACGCGCCCATCGTCCCCATCAGCGCCCAGCAGGAGGTCAACCTCGACCTCCTCATCGAGGCCATCGAGGAGGAGATTCCGACGCCCGACCGCGACGAGACCGAAGACAGCCGGATGTTCGTCGCGCGCAGCTTCGACATCAACCGCCCGGGGACGACCTGGGATGGACTCATGGGCGGTGTCATCGGCGGCAGCGTCGTCGCCGGCAAGCTCGAGGAGGGCGACGAACTCGAACTTCGCCCCGGCCGCGAGGTCGACGAGGAGGGCCAGACCGAATGGCGCTCCATCACGACCGAGGTCCGCTCGCTACAGGCGGGCGGCAACATGGTCGACGAAGTCCAGCCCGGTGGTCTCTGCGGCGTCGGGACCGGTCTCGACCCGAGCTTCACGAAGGGCGACGCGCTCGCGGGACAGGTCGCCGGCGAGCCCGGCACGCTCCCGCCGACACGCGAGCAGTTCACCATGGACGTCGAACTGCTCGACCGCGTCGTCGGCGGCGAGGAAGACGAGGGTATCGACGAGATATCCACCGGCGAGCCCCTGATGCTCACCGTCGGCACCGCGACGACCGTCGGCGCGGTGACGAGCGCGCGAAGCGGCGAGGCGGAAGTCTCGCTCAAGCGCCCCGTCTGTGCCGCCGAAGGCGCGAAGATAGCCATCAACCGCCGCGTGGGCGCCCGCTGGCGGCTCATCGGTATCGGGACGCTCAAGTGACGTGACCGCCACCGTAGTCGTCATGGACACGAACGCGCTCATGATGCCGGTCGAGCTCGACGTTCGCGTGTTCGACGAACTCGACCGGCTGCTCGCGGCCGACGCGGACCTCGTGGTCCCCACAGCCGTCCTCGACGAGCTGGAGAAGCTCTCGACGGGCAGCGGGACCGAAGGCGTCGCGGCGAGCGTGGGCGCGGACCTGGCGACCCGGTGCCGGGCGGTCGAAACCGAGGAATCGTACGCCGACGACGCGGTCGTCGAACTCGCCGAATCGGGCGAGGTCGACTACGTCGTCACGAACGACAAGCCCCTCCGTGACCGGGTGCTCGACTGCGGGATTCCCGTCGTCGGCATCCGGGGGCACGCCACGCTGGCAATCACGGAACCTTAACGAAACTATGTACAAACGGGTACGACTCAAAGATACAGTCGAAGTCCCACCCCGACACCTGGGCGACGTGACGCCCGAGCGGGTCAAGCGACTGTTGCAGGACAAGTTGGAAGGACGGATGGACGAGGACGTGGGGAGCGTCGTGAGCGTCGTGAACGTCAACGACATCGGCGAGGGCACCGTGCTGCCCAGCCGCCCCGGCGTCTACTACGAGGCCGACTTCGACGCCATCACCTACGACCCCGACATGCAGGAGGTCGTCGACGGCATCGTGGTCGAAGTCGTCGAGTTCGGTGCCTTCGTCGGCATCGGGCCGGTCGACGGGCTGCTCCACGTCTCGCAGATATCCGACGAATACCTCGCCTACGACGGCGAGAACCAACAGCTCGCGTCGACCGAGTCCAACCAGACGCTCGCCGTCGACGACGAGGTTCGCGCACGCATCGTCACCAAGAGCATCGACGAGCGCAACCCGCGCGACTCGAAGATCGGCCTCACGGCCAAACAGCCGGGGCTCGGCAAGCACGGCTGGCTCGAATCGAAGCGCCAGCAGAGCGAGGCTTCGGCGGAGGGTAACTGATGGCGAAGCCCCGTCTCGCCTGCCGCGAGTGCCACTTCGTCAACGACCCGGACAAACAGACGTGCGAGAACTGCGGGTCGAGCAGTCTCACCGAGGACTGGGCGGGTTACGTCGTCATCACCCACCCCGAAGACAGCGAAATCGCCACCGAGATGAACGTCACCGAGCCCGGCGGCTACGCGCTGAAGGTCCGCTGAGGATGCTCACCCTGCCGACGGCGCTTCGAGCGGCGTTCAAAGAGCCGTTCGGCCCGGTGTACACCGAGGCCGACGACCTCCTCGCAGACGCATCCAGCGAGGACGCGGGCGCGCCGCTCGTCGCCGTCGGCGACGTCGTCACCTTCCACCTCCGCCGCGCCGGTCGCCCGCCGGACGTGGCAGTCGTCGACGGCAAGACGAAGCGCGAGGCCGTCGGCGAGGAGATTCGCCGCGCGGTCGAGACCGGCCGTCTCGTCGAGGTCGAAAACGAACCGGGAACCGTCTCCGTCGACCTCGTGGCCGCGCTCGTGGCCGCGCTCGACGCCGACGAGCCGACGACGCTCCTCGTCGAGGGCGAAGAGGACCTCGCCACACTCCCGGCGGTGCTCGCCGCGCCCGTCGGCTCGACCGTCGTCTACGGCCAGCCCGACGAGGGAATGGTCCGCGTGACCGTCACCGACGCGGCCAAGACCGAGATGCGGGACCTCCTCGCGCAGTTCGACGGCGACTTCGACGCCGTGGTCGCGCCCATCGACGCCTGAGACGCGGGCGCGCTCGTCCCTTCGAAATCCTTTTACTTGCTTCGGGGGGAATTACTGGTAACTGAACCATGGATATCGAAATCATCTCCGAGGAGGAGAACCCCATGTTGCACCGGACGGACGTTCGATTCGAGATCGTCCACGAGGAAGCGACGCCCTCGCGTCTGTCGGTTCGCGACTCGCTCGCGGCCAAGCTGAACAAGGACTCCGACGAGGTCGTCGTCCACGAACTCGACACGAAGTTCGGCATGCGCAAGACCGCGGGCTACGCGAAGGTCTACGAGAGCCCCGAATTCGCGCGCGACGTCGAGCAGGAGCACATGCTCGAGCGCAACAAGATCACCGACGCCGAAGTCGAAGCCGAAGAGGCGTAGTCCCGGCTTCGAACCGCCGTTTCTTCACACTCGATGCGCATTCTCGGAATCGAAGGTACAGCGTGGGCCGCGAGCGCCGCGGTTTTCGAGACCGACGACCCCGACGCGCTCCGCTCCGGAACCGGGCGGACGCCGGACCCCGCGGCCGACCACGTCTTCATCGAATCTGACCCGTACCAGCCCGACAGCGGCGGCATCCACCCGCGAGAGGCCGCAGAGCACATGGGAACCGCCATCCCCGAGGTCGTCGAGACCGCGCTCGCGCACGCCGCGGAGCGACACGACGGCGACGGCCCCGTCGTCGACGGCGTCGCGTTCTCCCGCGGACCCGGGCTCGGCCCGTGTCTCCGCATCGTCGGCACTGCGGCGCGCTCGGTCGCACAGACGCTCGACGTACCGCTACTCGGCGTCAACCACATGGTCGCGCACCTCGAAATCGGCCGCTACCAGTCCGGCTTCGACTCGCCGGTCTGTCTGAACGCCTCGGGCGCGAACGCCCACCTGCTGGGCTACCACAACGGCCGCTACCGCGTCCTCGGCGAGACGATGGACACCGGCGTCGGCAACGCCATCGACAAGTTCACCCGTCACGTCGGCTGGACCCACCCCGGCGGCCCGAAAGTCGAAGAGGCCGCGAAGGGCGGCGACTACGTCGAACTGCCGTACGTCGTCAAGGGGATGGACTTCTCGTTTTCAGGCATCATGAGCGCCGCGAAGGACGAGGCGGACGCGGGCACGCCCGTGCCAGACATCTGCGCCGGCCTGCAGGAGACCATCTTCGCCATGCTCACCGAGGTGGCCGAGCGCGCCCTGTCGCTGACGGGGACAGACGAACTCGTCCTCGGCGGCGGCGTGGGCCAGAACGCCCGCCTGCGCGAGATGCTCGCCGAGATGTGCGACCAGCGCGGCGCGAAGTTCCACGCGCCCGAACCGCGGTTCCTCCGCGACAACGCCGGCATGATAGCCGTGCTCGGCGCGCGGATGCTCGCCGCGGGCGACACGCTCACGGTCGAGAAATCGACCGTGGACCCGAACTTCCGTCCCGACCAGGTCGAAGTGACGTGGCGTGGCGCGGACGAGTCGGTCGCGCGCGCCTACACCGACGACGGCGCGATTCGCGGGGCCGAAGCGACCGTCGACATCGGCGCGGACGAGGTCGTCAAGCGGCGCGTCCCGAAGACGTACCGCCACCCGGAACTGGACGACAAACTCCGCCGCGAGCGGACGAAAGCCGAGTCGCGGCTGACGAGCGACGCCCGGCGCGCCGGCGTCCGGACGCCCGTCGTCCGCGACGTGGACCCCGTCGACGGCGTCATCGCGTTCCAGCGAGTCGGCGACGCGGACCTCGCGGAGCGACTCGACCCCGAGGCCGTCCGCATCGTCGGCGAGTATCTCGCGCGCCTCCACGAGGCGGGTATCGTCCACGGCGACCCGACGACGCGGAACATCCGAGTCGGGACCGGACCGGGCGGCGAACGGCGCGTGTACCTCATCGACTTCGGTCTCGGCTTCCACACGGGCCACGTCGAGGACCACGCGATGGACCTCCACGTGTTCGCCCAGAGCGTCGAGGGGACCGCCGACGACGCCGAGCCCCTCATCGACGCGCTCGAAGCGGGCTACGAAGCCGTCGGCTCCGAGGAGGTCATCGCCCGGTTGCGAGAGGTCGAATCCCGCGGTCGGTACCGGTAGGTCGCCGCGACCGAACTCGTCGGAAGGCCAAAACGATTTATCCCGAGCCGGCGTATTCGTCTCACATGGCAGACAAACCGCAGCGCGGAACGCTTTTCGGCATCCCGTACAACTTCGAGCGCCCGAGCGCCGGCCGACTGCTCTCGTCGTACTGGCAGCCCGGTAAGGGCATGCTGGTCGAGAAGCCCTTCGGCATCGGCTACACCCTGAATCTCGCGAGCTGGCGGTCGTGGGTCGTCCTCCTCGTCGCCGGGGGCCTCCTCTGGAACGAGCGACAGAAGGCGGAAGAGTCCGAAGAAGAGGCCGAGGCCGACGACGGCCCCGTCGAAGTCATCGTCGACTGAGGCGAAGCGACCGACACCGACGACTTTTCCACGTCCGCCCGCGGAGGGGCGGGCATGCTCCGATACGTCACCACGAACGCGGGGAAGGTCCGCGAGGCGCTCTCGTACCTCGACGACGACGTGACCCAACTCGACTTCGACTACACCGAGGTACAGGCGTCCGAGCTCGGTCCCATCGCGGCGCACGGCGCGCGTGAGGCCTACCGCTACGCCGACGAACCGGTGCTCGTGGACGACGCCGGTCTCTTTATTGACGGCTTCGAGGGCTTTCCCGGCCCGTACTCCTCGTACGTCGAGGACACCCTCGGCGTCGAGGCAGTCCACCGGCTGGCCGCGGCCGAACTCGACGAGCCCCGTCGAGCCTCGTTCCGCTGCGTCCTCGCGTACTGCGACGGCGAGGCCTTCGAGGCGAGTCCGGACCCGATAGACCGCGACGACCGGACCGTGGCGGCCGCCCGCGGCGCGGAACAAGACGCGGAGGAGACGGAGACGCTCCCGGTGAAGTTGTTTACGGGGAGCGTCAACGGCCGCATCGTCCCGCCGCGCGGCGAGGGGGGCTTCGGCTACGACCCCATCTTCGAGCACGACGGTGCGACGTTCGCGGAGCTGAGCGCCGAGGAGAAAAACGGCATCTCCCACCGCGGGCGGGCGTTAGCGAAGTTCGCGACGTGGTACGCCGAGCGGTAGCGAAGCAAACGCCGTCGGGCGCGAAGCGTCCGACGGAAGTTCGTCGAACGTCAGTAAGGCGTCCGCCATCGGACGAACCGAGTGAGCGGGAGCCGCCACGACCACCCCACCGACCGCTACGTTTACCTCGCCGGCGCAACCCCGAACCGCATGGACCCGAGCGACTTCTTCGAGGGCGGGACCGTCATCGTCTCGGCGGCGACCTACGCGGTCGTCAAGGCCGAGCGGGGCGACCCAGACGCCTTCGCGACGATTCGAGACAAGAACGAGACGACCGTCGTCGTCGAGGAAGAGTGCGTCGACGAGGCGTCCGCCGTCGAAGTCGAGCGGGGCTGGAAGCGACTCTCCTTCGAGATGGTCCTGCCGTTCGAACTCGTCGGCTTTCTGGCGCAGGTGGCGGGCGCGCTCGCCGAAGAGGACATCTCGATATTCGCGCTGTCGGCGTACTCGACCGACCACGTGCTCGTCCGGGAGGACGACGTAACGGCGGCCGCGGCGAAACTCGAATCGCTCGGCTGTACCGTCGAGCGCGCCGGGACCACCGACGACGGGAACTACTGTCGAAACTAGTTCGCAAGCAAACAGGTTGATACGTTCGGCGGTGACACATTAGCCACGATGTTCCCCGACTACGACGAGCCCGTCGGGCTCGCCATCGGCCCCTCCAACGGTATCGACAGCACACGCCCCGCGAGAGCCGCTCCCGCCACTCCCCACAATCGCGGGGGTTCACACTCAGGGTCGGCGAGCGCCTACGGAGACGCATGAACCGAGCGAACGTCGTCGCCGCCGGCGCGGCGAGCGGCTACGGCATCGCCGTCTTCGCCGCCATCGCGGTGTTCTTCGGCGACGCCTCCCGGAGCCTCGGCGTCGCCCTCGCCTTCGGTCTCGTGACCGTTCTCGCCATCTTCGCGGTGACTCGAATCGTCAACGGCGACTGAGCCGTCGGGCGGGCGGCCGGCGTCTACGCCCGCGGGTCGCGGTCCGGACCGGGGTACGACCCGCCTTCGACCTCGACGTAGAGACTCTCCGGCGCGAACAGCGTCGCGAACGCCTTCGGGTGTCGGACGCTGACGGGGAAGCGACCGCCGAGCGCCGCGCCCGCCTGCGCCGAACTGAGGCGGTCGTCGAACGTGAGGAGGTGCATCGCGCCGCCGCGGTAGGCCGACGCCAGCGCGGGGTTGTCACCGTCCGGGTGGGAGACGAGTTCGACCCACGACTCGACCTTCTCGCGCCAGTCAGCCGCGAGGTCGGCGTCCGCGAGCGACGAGACGACCGCCTCGGCGTCGTCGAGAAGCGGGTCGCTGGCGACGAGCGTCGTCCACGAGTGCCGGCGGAGGTGGTCGAGCGCCGCTCTGGCGGGGCCGTCGGCGAGGAGGTCGGCCGCGAGCACGTCGGCGTCGGCGACGACCCGCGCGGGCGAGGGCTCCGTCTCAGACATCGTCACCTCGGCGGGCGCGAAGCGCCTCGGTGATGTCGGCCTCGGTCGTCTCGTAGGCGGCGGCGCGAGCGAAAAGCGACTCCCAACTCATGTCCGTCACCACGAGACGGGTCGAAAAGAATCCGACGCAACCGGTTTCGGACTCGAATCATTACGATTCACTGATATTGAAAGGATTTGTGATTACGTTGCGTGGGAAACAGTTAATCCGCGTTCGGCAAACCACAATGCATGGCGATAGAGCGACGGCGTTTCTTACAGGCGGCCGGTGTCGGCGCGATTCTCGGACTGAGTGGATGCACGGGCGACACGAGCCCTCCGCAGGCGAACGGCGGGGGTGCGGAAGGAACCGAAGAGAGCCAAAGCGGGAGCGGCGCGACGCAGGAACTGACGCTGGCGACGACGACGAGCACCTACGACACGGGCCTGCTCGACGCGCTGAACCCGGTGTTCGAAGAGAAGTTCAACGCCCGCGTGAAGACCATCTCGCAGGGAACCGGCGCGGCCATCGAGACGGCGCGGAACGGCGACGCCGACGTGATTCTCGTCCACGCCCGCGGCGCGGAAGACGAGTTCCTCCGAGAGGGCTACGGCGTCAACCGCCGCGACGTGATGTTCAACGACTTCGTCGTCGTCGGGCCGGCGGACGACCCCGCGGGCAGCTCGGGGATGGAGAGCGCGGCCGACGCGTTCGCGACTATCGCGGACGCCGAGGCGACGTTCGTCTCCCGCGGCGACGACTCCGGGACGAACAAGAAGGAACTGCTCATCTGGGAGGCCGCCGGCGTCGAGCCGTCGGGGACGTGGTACCGCGAAATCGGCAAAGGCATGGGCGACACGCTCGTGCAGGCCGACCAGTCGGGCGCGTACACGCTCTCCGACCGCGGGACGTTCCTCGCGACGCAGGACAACATCGACCTCGAAATCCAGGTCCAGGGCCCGCTCAAGGGCGGCCCGACCATCCTGAAGAATCCCTACGGCGTCATCCCGGTCAACCCCGCGAAGTACCCCGACGTGAACTACTCGCTGGCGATGGCGTACGCCGGCTTCCTCACGAGCCCCGAGGGCCAAGAGATAATCAGCAACTACACGGCTAACGGGTCGCAGTTGTTCTTCCCCAACGCGCTCTCGGAGGGGCCGCAGTTCGGCCAGTACGTCCCCGAGAACTACGACGGCGGGGAGAACGCCTCGTCGTCGGCGTCGGTCTCCGACGCGCAGTTCGAGTCGTGGGTGACACAGCACGTCCCCGAGGACTTTTAGTCCGGTCGGACCCCACCACCGCCCGTGTTCGCCCTCGGCGACCTGAACCTCACCTACCTCGTCAGCATCACGGCCGTCTCGCTGTACGTGAGCACCGCGGCGGTCGCGCTGAGCGCCGCGCTCGGCCTCCCAATCTCGCTGGCGGTCGGGTTCCGCGACTTCTACGGGAAGTCGGTCGTCACCTCCGTCATCTCGACGGGGATGGGCTTTCCGAGCGTCGTCGTCGGCCTCGTCGTCCTCTTGGCGCTGTCCCGCTCGGGACCGCTCGGGACGTTCGACCTGCTGTTTACGCCCGAGGCGATGATTCTCTCGCAGACCATTCTCGCGCTCCCCGTCCTCGTGAGCGTCTCGCTGTCGGCGGTCCAGTCGGTTCCACAGGACCTCAGAGACGCCGCCTTCGCCGCCGGCGGCACCTCGACGGACGTCGCCCTGTTGGTCGTCCGCGAGGCGCGCTACGGCATCGTCACGGCGCTTCTGGCCGCCTACGGCCGCGCCATCAGCGAGGTTGGCTCCGTCCTCATCGTCGGCGGCAACATCGTCTTCTCGGACAGCACGTCGTTCACCCGGACGCTCACGACGGCCATCACCGTCGAGGCGCGGAAGGGGAACATCGAGACGGGCATCGCGCTCGGAGCCATCCTGCTCGCGCTCGTCCTCGGCGTGAACGCCCTCGGCGCGCGCTTCCGCGACCGGACCCCCGGACGGAACGGGAGGGGGCGATGACGGCCGAGAGACCCGGCACCGACGGGTCCGGTGTCGGCGGGGCCGACGAACCAGCCGCGTCCGACCCGGCGTCGAACGGGGCGGGGCGCGGCGGGACCCGACTCGCGGCTCACGACCTCGGCCACGGCTTCGGCAACGGCGCGGTGCTGGAAGATATCTCGCTGGCCGTCGAACCGGGCGAGATTCTCGCCGTCGTCGGCCCCTCGGGGACGGGCAAGACGACGCTCTTCCGACTGCTCGCCATGTTCGAGCGTCCCGACGAGGGGACGGTCGAAGTCGGCGGCGACGACGTATGGGACCTCCCCGAAGCGCGCCGACTGGCGGTCAGACGGCGAATCGGGATGGCGTTCCAGACGCGGAGTCTCTTCTCGACGACGGTCGAAGAGAACGTCTCTTACGGCCTCCGAGTCCGCCGGTCGTGGTCGGCTCGCATCCGCGACGCGGTCGAAGGGCTGTTCGGCCGCGACGAGCCGTCGGACACGGTCGAAAAGGCGCTTCGGACCGTCGGGATGTTCGACAAGGTCGACCGTGACGCCGGGTCGCTGTCGGCGGGCGAGGCCCAGCGCGTCGCCATCGCGCGGGCGCTCGCACCCGACCCGGACGTGTTACTGCTGGACGAACCGACCTCGAACCTCGACCCGCGGAACACCGCCGCCATCGAGTCTGCGATGCGGGCGGCACGGGACCGCGGCATCGCCGTCGCACTCGCGACTCACGACATGCAACAGGCCCGGCGGGTGTCAGACCGGACGGCCGTCATCCTCGGCGGGACGTGTATCGAATCGGGACCAACCGACGAGGTGTTCGGGTCGCCGGACGACGACCGGGTCCGCCAGTTCGTCGAGGGGAAACTCGTCTACTGAGTGCGGGGCGATTGGCGGGGCGCAACGACCGCGGTATAACAGCAGATATTGCACGTAGATAGCGTGTGACCCCTGTCTGACGCAGATTTAAGGTTCCCCGTACGTACCCGAGTATGGGGCGCGCACTCGGCCTCAGTTCCCATCCTCCCACCGGCGCGCCCGGCACGAAAACCACCACCACCATCGTCGTTCTGGTTCCCCCGGTACGACATGCGGCGCCGCCACCACGGCGCTGTTTTCCGAAACAAATTACACCGCAGAGAAGCCTTTCGACCCGCGAACGTCGGCGCGGCGTCAGCCGAGTAGTTTCGACCGAACCCGTTCCAACGCGTTTCGCTCCGTGAGCAGCGCGAGTTGGTCGCCGGGTTCGACGACGGTCCCCGGAAGCGGAATCGTCATCGGCTCGCGCTCCCGGCCGTGGGCGTAGACGCGACCGTCCGCGCCGAGGTCGATGTTGGCGACGTGGTCGCCGACGATGGGTGCGCCGTCGGGGACGGTTACCGTCGTCAGTCGGAGCTGGTCGGTGAGGTCGCCGATGGCGTTGAAGTCGCCGCCGAGGAGCGCCGTCTTCGCGCCGGCCGCGCCGAGGCGTTCGGGGTAGATAATCTCGTCCACGTCGTCGGCGTAGCGCTCGTAAATCTCCTGGCGGTAGTCCTCGCTGATGCGCATGACCGTCCGGCAGTCGTACTCTTTTCCGAGCATGCAGGCCGCGAAGTTGATGTTCGGGTCGCCGGTCAGCCCGCCGACGGCGTCTGCGCCCTCGACGCCCGCTTCCCGCAGGACGCTTTCGGTCCCGCCGTCGCCGAGAACCGCCTCGAAGCCCTCGTCGCGGGCGCGGTCGACTTTCTTGTCGTTGTTGTCGACGACCGTCACGTCGTGGCCCTCCTCCCGGAGCACGCGGGCGGTCCGCGAGCCCACGCGGCCGTAGCCAACGATAACGAATTTCATGGTAGTAGTATGCACACCGGATGGCTAAAAGATGGCCCCCGTCAGGGTCGAGTCCGTTCGAGTCGCTCCGTGACCGAATCGATGGTGTCCGCGAGTGACGGCGTCCCGAAGAGGGCGACGAGCACCGCGCCGACCGTATCGAAGACGAGGTCGACGATAGTGTCGTCGAGACCGTACTGAACGAGGACGGCCTCCGAGCCGACGGCGTCGGCGGCGAGTCGCGCACCGAACTCAAGTACCTCCCAGAACACGCCGGCCGCGAGCGTGAAAAGCAGGATGTAGACGAACATGAAGCGGTCGGGGAGGTAGACGGTCTCGGTGTACTCGTCGACGGCCCGCGCGGTGACGTAGCCGACCGCCGCGACCACGGTCGCCGAGAGCGTGTGGGTGACGTGGTCCCACCAGTCGATGTAGTGGTACGGGCCGAGCATGCCGATGGCGTGGAGCAACACCGCCAACGCCAGCCAGAGGCCGAGAAGCGGGTGGAGTCGAATCTGCCAGTCGCGGCGGAGCACCGCGGGGAGGAACGTCGCCGCCAGCGCGAGCACGGCGTTGACGGTGACGCTCAGGTTCCGCGTGTAGAGACCGACGAGGAAGATACACACGATGATGGCCTGAATCGCCCGCCCCGCGAGTCGCTCGATTCGACTGGGGACCATCGCGGTGTGCTACGACCTGAGCAGCCTAAATTCGACCGTGAGTCTAGCTAGCACGACCACCGACATCGTTTTTCCTCCAGATTGCATACGCCCCATCGATGATGGCCACCACTCACGCCCTCGCGGGTGTCGTCCTCGGCACCGCCGTGTGGGCGCTGGTCCCCGAGGCCGGGATGCTCCCGGTGCTCGCGGCCGCACTCGGCGGCCTGTTCCCCGACTTCGATCTGTACGCGGGCCACCGGAAGACCCTCCACTTCCCCGTGTACTTCAGCGCGCTCGCCGTGCCCGCGGTAGCGGTCGCCGCGCTGAACCCGACGACCACGACGCTCGCCGTCGCGCTGTTCCTCGCGGCGGCCGCGCTCCACTCCGCGTCCGACGTGCTCGGCGGCGGCCTCGAACTCAAGCCGTGGCTCGGCACCTCCGAGCGCGCCGTCTACGACCACTGGAACGGCCGGTGGCTCGCTCCGAAGCGCCTGATTCGCTACGACGGCGCGCCCGAGGACCTCGCGCTGACGCTCGCCTTTGCCGTCCCGCCGGTCCTCGCCTTCGACGGCCTCGCGGAGACGCTCGTCATCGCCGCGGTCGCCGTCTCCGGCGTCTACGTCCTGCTCCGGAAACCGATGGTCGCCATCGCGGAGACCGCCGTCGCGGCGATACCCGACCACGTCGTCGACTACGTGCCGGAGCGGTTCGTCCGCGACCTCCGGTAAGCGACTCCCGTTTTCGAGGCGTCTCGACCGCCGATTCTCCGTTTTTTCAGCGTCGCTTGCGTCTCGACCCGACAGCCCGCGAGAGGGCCGACCGGGACAAGACACTTATCTGACGGCCGCGCGGTCGAACTCACCCGAGTTCCAGAATGACAGACCAACGATGCGCCGTCAGAGATGCGTACGACCGCCTTGCCGACGACTACCTCGACCAGCGGAGCGACGACGCACCCGCGGTGCTCGACGAACTTGCCGACGCCCTCGACCCGGACGCGCGGGTGCTCGACGCCGGCTGCGGGCAGGGAACGCCCGTGACGGACGCCCTCGCGGCCGACTTCGACGTGGTCGGCGTCGACTTCTCCCGCGAGCAACTGCGCCGCGCCCGCCGAGACGTGCCGGCGGCGCGGTTCGCACAGGGAGACATGACCGCGCTTCCGGTCCGGTCGGACTCCTTCGACGCCGTCTGCGCGTTCTACTCCGTCATCCACGTTCCGGTGGCCGAACACGAGCGGGTGTTCGCGGAGTTCGCCCGCGTCCTCCGGCCCGGCGGCACCCTGCTTTCGACCGTCGGCGGCGAGGCGTGGACCGGGTCGAACCCCGACTGGCTCGACAGCGGCGTCGAGATGCGCTGGAGCTTCCCCGACATCGACGAGACCTACGAGACGCTCGATTCGACCGGGTTCGCGGTCGAAGCGGAGTTCGTCGTGGACGACGAGCTGGGGAGCCAGTACCCGTTCGTGTTAGCGCGGTACGACGGCTGAGGTGGCTATGTTCTCGGCGAACGCGCGGCTCAGTCGGTCGGTTTCGCGGTCGGCGACGGGGCCGCATCGGCACGGGACTCCCGCCGATGGAGCAGGTACGCACAGCACACCGCGACGACGCCCGCGGCGGTGGCGATGCCGAACGCGACGCGGTAGCCGGTCGGCGTGTAGACCCGCGCGCCGGCCACCGTCTCGCCCGTCCAGTAGGCGTCGAGGGCGAGACCCATCACCGCCGGAAACAGCGCCGCGCCGAAGTATCCCATGCTGTTTATCGCGCCCGTGACCGTCGCGCTCGCGGTGGCGTCGTGGCGCTCCTTGGCGACCGTGAAGGCGATGACGGCCCCGCCCATGACGAACAGCGCCGAGAACAGCAGGACGCCGACCACGAGGAGCGGCGGCGTCACGAGGAGGAACACGAGTCCGTACGCGAGGGTGAAGACGACACAGGAGGCGACGATGAGTTCGGTGCGGTAGCCGATGCGGTCCGAGAGCGTCCCGAGGACGGGCGACCCGAGGAGGAAGCCGACGTTACCGACGAAGACGAAAAGCGACGCCGTCCGGACCGACACGTCGTAGAGGTCGGCGATGTAGGGCACGCCCCACAGGCCGGTGACGGTGAAGTTCGTGCCCAAGACCAGAAACAGCATCGTCCCCATCAGCCACGTCTCGCCCTCGCGGAGGACGCGCCTCGTGTTCTCGACGACCGTCCCGAGTTCGACCGACGACGCGGGCGGGCGGACGCCGTCGAGGGGTTCGAATCCGGCGTCTCGCGGCCGGTCGCGGACCGCGAGGTACGTCACGACGGCGAGGCCGACGCCGCCGACGCCGACCCCGAGGAGGACCGAACGCCAGCCGACCGAGTCGATTGCGACCGCGAGCGGCGTCGTCGCCAGCACGCCGCCCATGCCCGCCGCGGCGACGGTCCACCCGGTCATCGTGGCGAACTCGTTCGGCCGGTACCAGTTGGCGAGGAATCGAAGCGTCGCCGTGTAGAGGACGCTCCCGCCGAGGCCGAGGAGCGCCCGCGAGGCGAACGCCACCCCGTAGGTCGGCGCGAGCGCGAAGCCGAAGACGCCGAGCGCCATCACGGCGAGTCCACCGGCGGCGACTCGGCGCGACCCCGCGCGGTCCACGAGGATGCCCGCCGGGAGCTGCAGGCCGGCGTAGATGTAGAAAAAGGAGGCGTGGAGCATGCCGAGCTCCGCGCCGGTCGTGTCGAACGTCCGCGCGAGGTCGTCGGCGAGGACCGCCGAGGTGACGCGATGAAAGCTGACGAGGAGAAAGCCCGTCGTCAGGAGCGCCCAGAGCGCCCACCGGACGCGGGTCGGTCCGAACCGCGAAAGCCGTCTCATGACTCAGTGCGACATCGCGTGCGTGTAAATGTCTATCGTGAACATTCGTGTGGGGTGCTGCGGGTAAGCGGTGGCCCGTTCCCGTTCCCGTTCCCGTTCCCGTTCCCAGCCCGACCGTGAGTTCCTCCGCTATCCCCCAAGCGTATATCGGCGGCACGTTACGTACGTGCCATGCTCGCGCCTCTCATCCTCGCGTTGATTTCGCTCGGCGTCGCCGTCGGACTGCTCGGTACGCTCGCCGAGGCCGACGACCCCGACGAGTACGACTACGTCGTCGCGAAGGACGGCACCGGCGACTACGAGACGATTCAGGCCGCCATCGACGGTGCGAAGTCGTTCCCGCCGGAGCGAATCCGAATTCTCGTCCGAGACGGCGTGTACGACGAGAAGGTCGAAGTCCACGCGTGGAACCCCGACATCACCCTCGTCGGCGAGAGCGCCGAGGGGACGGTCATCACCCACGACGACCACTTCGAGAAAATCGACCGCGGGCGCAACAGCACCTTCTTCACCTACACGCTGAAGGTCCGCGGCAACGACTTCCGTGCCCGCGACCTGACCGTCGAGAACAGCGCCGGCCCGGTCGGACAGGCCGTTTCGCTCCACGTGGATGCCGACCGGGCGGTCTTCGAGAACTGTCGCTTCCTCGGCCACCAAGACACCATCTACGCCGCCGGCGAGGGGGCGTGCCAGTACTTCTCGGACTGCTACGTCGAGGGGACGACCGACTTCATTTTCGGCGGTGCGACCGCCGTCTTCGAGGACTGCCGCGTCCACTCGAAAGCCGACTCGTACGTGACGGCGGCCTCGACGCCGGCGGACGAGCCCTTCGGCTTCGTCTTTCTCGACTGCGAACTGACCGCCGACCCCGACGTTTCCGAGGTGTATCTCGGCCGGCCGTGGCGGAATCACGCCCGGACCGCGTTTATTCGCGCGCGGATGGACTCGCACGTCATCCCCGCCGGCTGGCACAACTGGTCGCGCCCGGAAGCCGAGGAGACGGTCGAATACGCGGAGTACGACAGTCGAGGCCCGGGTGCAGAGGGCGAGCGGGTCTCGTGGGCGACGGCGTTGACCGAGGACGAGGCTGGGCGGTATGCGAAGGCGAACGTGCTGGGTTCTGCGAGTCGTGGAGAGTGGTGGGACTGGGAGGAATGAGCGTGCGAGTGAGACGTGTCAGTCTCAACTGGAATCCAACAACTGCTCGGCGACGAGACGCCTCTCTCAACAGTTGGATTTCGAGAAGAGCCTAGGCCGGGATTTGAACCCGGGGTCTCGTCCTTACCAAGGACGCGCTTTACCGCTAAGCTACCCAGGCAGGCATTCCTTGGTTGTCCGGGTTACTCTTTAGGGGTTTCGATTCGAACCGACCCGGAACCGTGGTAGCGTATGTCGATTAGCGGTCCGCCGCGGAGGTAACCGCGTCGTCGCCACCGCCGCCTCGGTAGAGGGCCGCGATGCGCTCGACGGTCCCCTCGGAGACGGTCTCGTCGGCCGGGGGGAAGTCGCCGTCGTGGGTATCGGCCAGCCCGGCGGCGTACTCCACGAGGGCGGTCGGCGGGGCCGAGCCGACGGCCGTGGTGCCGGCGACGACAGCGAGCGTGCAGATGTTCACTTCGAGTTCGCCGTCGAGCTTCGGGCGTGCCGCTTCGTCTGCCGAGCGGCGGCGAGTCTGGTCGCGGCCGAAGGCGCGAACCGTCTCGACGGCGTGGTCGGCGGCCTCGGTTCGAGCGAGGAGGTAGAAGCCGCGCGAGACGAGCACGTCCGCCGCGAGGATGTCGAGGTCGGCGTCGGTGTCCTCCTCGGGGCTCTCGAGATGCGTCCACGGCTCGTCGTGGGCGAGCGACCGGGTGAGCCGGAGGCCCTCGTAGATGAGTTGCACTCCGGCCGCGCGGGAGGCCATCCCGTTCAGGTCGACCTTCGGTTCGACGGCCCGCGCGCTCACGAACGTGAGCACTGCCGGCGTCAGGGAGGCGGCGTCGAGGCGTTCGTCCAGCGCCGCACGGAGGGCCTCGGGCTCGATATCGGAGAGGGCCTCGCGCGCGGCCTCGCGGGCTCGCACGGCGTCGTCCATCGGCCGAGACTTACGGTTGGGAGGGCAAAGACCTTTGGAAAACCACGGCACAACGGGCGTATGATACGGACGACGGACGACGGCGACCTCCGGGTCGTGACCATCGACCGCCCGGCGCGGCGGAACGCGCTCAGACCGACCGACCTCGACGCCCTCGAAACCGCGGTCATCGAGGCCGACGCGCCGGTGGTCCTCCTCCGGGGGAGCGGCCCGGCGTTCTGCGCCGGCGCGGACCTCGACAGCGTCGCCGACCTCGACGACCCCGAGGCGTTCGCAAAACGGGGCCAACGAGTCGCCGACGCCATCGAAGCCGCCGAATCGGTCGTCGTCGCCGGCATCGACGGCGCGGCCCGCGGCGGCGGCGTCGAACTCGCGCTCGCCTGCGACGTGCGGGTGGCCACCCCGCGGGCGACCCTCGGCGAACCGGGCGTCCGACTCGGGCTGTTCGGCGCGTGGGGCGGGACCGTCCGCCTCCCGCGGGTCGTCGGCGAGGGTCACGCCCTCGAATTCTCGCTTTCGGGTCGCGTCGTCGACGCCGACGAGGCGCTCCGAATGGGCCTCGTCTCCCGAATCGTCGACGACCCGCGCGCGGTCGCGGCCTCGATGGCCGACAACGACCATCGGTCGCTCCGAATCATCAAGGAACGACTGCGCGACCGCGACGGGCGGGAGGCGCGACTCGAACGCGAAGCCGCCGGCTTCGCCGAGCTTCACCGGGCGAACGTCGACGACATCGCGGCGTCGCGCGAAAAGTGAGTGCTGCGAACGGAGCGATTCGACGGCTGGTTACACGTCGAGCGCCGACGGCGCGGGCGGCATCGACCGCTTGTGGGCGCTCCCCGCGACGAGGTCGACCACGCGGTCGACCTGTGCTTCGGTCACGCCGAGGTGGCGGACCGTCGCGGACTTCGAGAGCGGGCCGTCCACGTGGAGCGCGAGAATCGCGTCGAGCGCGTCGTAGGTGAGCCCCAGTTCGCCCTCGTCGGTCTGGCCGGACCACATCTCGGCCGAGGGCGTCTGTAACACGAGTTCCTCCGGCACGCCGACGTGGGCGGCCAGCTGGCGGACCTGCTGTTTGTAGAGGTTCCCGATGGGGTTGCAGTCGACCGCCTGGTCGCCGTACTTCGTGAAGTAGCCGGTCATCGCCTCGGCGCGGTTGCCCGTCCCGAGCACGATGCGGTTCTCGTGGTTGGCGACGAAGTAGTTGAGCACCGCCCGCGTGCGGACGTAGACGTTCCCGGCGGCCATGCGGTCGTCGGCCGCCTCGGGGAACGTGTCGAAGAACGTCTCGGCGATGGGCTGAATCTCGACCACGTCGTACTCGATTCCCAGCATCTCGGCGACCCCCTCGGCGTCGCTCATCATGTCCTCGGCGTTCGCCACGCTCGGCATGACGAGCCCGTGGAGATTCTCCTTTCCGAGCGCCTCGACGGCGAGGAAGGCGGTGAGCGTCGAGTCGATGCCCCCGGACAGGCCGAGGACGGCCCCGTCGGCTCCGGCGGCCTCGACGGTGTCTTCGATGAAGGTCGTGATGTGTTCGCGGTGCGCTTCGAGTTCCGCTTCGGAGAACAGGAGGTCGAACGGGGCGTCCTCCGAGAGAACGTCGACGGATGTCATGAGCGCCGGTTGGGACCGGGGGCCCAAATAGTCACGTGTCACGCGAAAACAATGGACGGCCGTCCAGTTTTCGCGGGGCTGTGATGGGGTGAAGCGCTACGTTCAAGTGCCCCCGCAATCTACGGATTTTTGCTTCGGAAAGCGGTTCAAAGCGAAGCGCGCCGATGTGTTGTCGAACGGAGTGAGACAACGCGCGGGGCGAAGAATGTGAGCGCCGATGGGTGACTGAACGAAGTGAAGTCAGCCACGGGGCGAATGCAATGAGCGCCGATGGTCGACCGAGCGGAGCGAGGTCGAGTCAGGGGCGCAAGCGAAGCGCGCCGATGGTCCAGTGGTAGGACACGAGCTTCCCAAGCTCGGAGCCCGGGTTCAATTCCCGGTCGGCGCATCTTCTGAACGGAACCAGACGAGGAGCCGAACGGCTCCGAGTCCCGTGGCGTGAAGAGATACGCCCCGAGGGAATTGAAGCAGCGAGCAACGCGGAGCGTTGCGAGTGAGGTTCAATTCCCGGTCGGCGCATTTCTGTCGAACGTAGTGAGACGAAATTCGCAGGGAATCTGAACCCTGCCAGTCGCAGCCGACGAGCAACGCGAGGAGGAACGTCTGGCTCAGGTTCAATTCCCGGTCGGCGCATTTCTGTCGAACGTAGTGAGACGAAATTCGCAGGGAATCTGAACCCTGCCAGTCGCAGCCGACGAGCAACGCGAGGAGGAACGTCTGGCTCAGGTTCAATTCCCGGTCGGCGCATTTCCGGTGAGACAGAGTCTCACCGACGTACCGTTCGTTTCACTCACGGTACTCCCTGCGGTCGTTTGCCGACCAACCTTCGCAAACCTTCGGTTTGCTCAGTCCCGGTCGGCTCGCTTCCTACCGTCGCTCGCGGGACTCCCGGTCGGCGAACAGCCGGTTTTACTGACAGTTGTTCGAACGGAACGACATGGAAATCGAAGCGGCCCTCCTGTCGATTCGGCGCTGGCTGATGGTGCTCGCGCTGTTACTCACGTTCCAGATGTACACCGACGCAGTCGGCTGGACCGGTCAGCCGGCCCCGCTCGCGCTGCTCGGTGCGGGCGTCTACATCGCCGTCGCGTTGCTGCTCACTTTCTTCGAACAGTAACCCGCCTCACCGGCTCAGAAAAACAGGTTCTGCACGTCGTCGAGCTCCGGCGATTCGGAGCGAAACACTGGCTCACGGGCGGTCTGCCGAAGCATCGCGTGGCGTTCGAGGGCCGAGTCGAATTCGAGAATCGCCCGCTCGATGTCGCGGGCCAGCGCGTCGATTTCGCCGTGGAGTTCGTCGTCGTCGGCCATGATACGCGTAGTTAGTCGAGGGCTGGTAAAACGGGCTCGGCCGCGAGTCGTCACCGGAGCCGTCGGGTGCAGTTCCAGCAGAGGTCGAAGGTGGTGTCGGCCTCGTTTTCGACCCCGCAGTTCGGGCAGATGCGCTCGCCCGTCGGCGTCGTCTGCACGCCGGCCTGCGAGCCGTCGTCGAACGACGCCGCGATTTCGGGGTGGGCGTAGCGGTCCGTCCGGGCGGAGTCCCGACCGGCCCCCTCGCCCATCGTCGGCTCACCGCCGTTGACGAGGTACCGATAGACCAGGAGCTGGAGCAGGGTCAGCCCGAGGGCGTAGACGACGATCCAACCCCAGATGTCCATCACACATTGACTTACGTTAGCATGCTATATCGGTTCTTCGGTCGAACGGGTCTGCTGACGCTCTCGACGGTGGTCGCGGGCGATGCCGGCGCGGCGGTCTCGCACTGAAAAAGGAGTTACTCGCGTCGGTGAGAATCCACCGGTCCGTCGAGGTCGCGGTCGAACTCGTCGAAGGCGTCGAGGTCGTCGGGGAGCTCGTAGGGAATCTCGCGCTCGTCGGCGCGGCGCTCGCCGCCGACGTCGAGCGGTTCGGCCGCGTCCTCGAAGCCGGGCTTTACTTTCACGCTCTTGGCGGGCGAGCCGACTGCGATGTGGTGGGCGGGCACGTCACCCTGCACGACCGACCGGGCCCCGACGATGGCGTTCTCGCCGACCGAAACGCCGGCGTTCACCATCGCGTCGTAGGTGATGCGCGCGTCGTCGCCGACGGTCGTGTGGTAGTTTCTGACCTCGGTCTGGTCGACGGTGTCGTGGGAGTGGCTGTAGATGTGGACGCTGTCGGAGATGGAGACGCGGTCGCCGATGGTGAGTTTCCCGCGGTCGTCGAGGTGCACGTCGTCGTGGATGACCGTGTTGTCGCCGACGGAGATGTTGTGGCCGTACGAAAAGGTGACGCCCTTGAAGATGCGGAGGCTGTCTCCGGCCTCCTCGAAGAGGTGGTTGGCGAGCATCTGTCGGAATCGGAGGGCGAAGGCGACGTTGTCGGCCATCGGCGTCGCGTCGAACTGCCGCCAGAGCCACTGGAGGTGCTTCGAGCGCTTGAACTTCTCGTCGTCCTTCTCGGCGTAGTACTCGGCTTCGAGCGTCGCGTTGCAAGGGTCGTACCCCTGCAGTCGGACCCGCGTCGCGGGCGAGACAGGCTTGCCGTTCTGCCAGCGCTCCCACGCCTCGCGGTCGCCGAACAGGTCGACGAGGGTGTCCCGAACGACCGTGCAGGTGTCTTCGTCCGAGGCGAGGCGGCCGTCGACCTCGTCGATGAACGCCTGGAGGCCTTCCTCGGCGTCCGCCGGAAGCGAAACGTGGACCTTCGTCATTGCACCGTCGTAAGCCGTCGAGATTCAAAGGGATTCGGTTGTGCGAACCCCGCGTCAGGCCTCCTCCGGGCAATATTAGCTGGTTTCGGGCGTCTGGTGCGTGTCTGATGAGACAGGTTCGGCCCGTCGCTAGTGGCGAACGGAACCCGAAACGGACCGAGTGGGGCGTCTCTCCGATGGGTGACACGAATGGTGAAACCTATCACAGTTGCCCGAGTTTACACGATAATGAGTGAAAAATTCAGAGAAGGGATTCCGGCGTGGACGCGGGAACACGCCGAAAGCCTCCGCCGCGACGACTCGAACGTCGCGCCGGTCATCTACCCCCCGGACGAGCGACTGGACGACGACCTGCACATCTGGGACACGTGGTTCCTCCGGAACCGCGACGGCTCCGTCGCCGAAATCGACGGCTACCGCGTCGTCTTCTCGCTGACGTCGTCGGCGGACCTCCTCCCCGGCAAGCGCCACGACGTGGCGACGATTCGCTACTTCTACTCCCGGGACGGCGAGGAGTGGACCACCGGCGGCGTCGTCTTCGACGGCGGCGCGCTCGGCCAGCGTCAGTGGGCCGGGTCGGCGATGTACGACCCGGACGGCGACGGCGGCGACGTCTATCTCTACTACACCGCGGCCGGAGAGGACGGCGCCGAGGAACTGACCTACACCCAGCGCATCGCAGTCGCCACCGGGGGGACCGTCCGCACCGACGACGCCGGATTCAGCATCGAGGGGTCGTGGGACCACCGAATCATCCTCACGCCGGACGGCGACTGGTACGAGCGCGAGGACCAGTCGCGCGGGATGATATACACCTTCCGCGACCCGTGGTTCTTCGAGGACCCCGCGTCGGGCGAGACGTACCTCCTCTTCGAGGCGAACACGCCCGTCCCCGAGGGTGCCGGCGAGTGCGACGACCCCGTCTGGGAGGAGTTCAACGGGAGCGTCGGCATCGCCCACTCGCCGACGGGCGACCCGACCGACTTCGAACTCCGGCCGCCGCTTCTCGACGCCGTCTGCGTCAATCAGGAACTGGAGCGCCCGCACCTCGTCGTCCGCGACGGGACGTACCACCTGTTCGTCTCCAGCCACGTCCACACGTTCGCGCCCGGCCTGACGGGCTACGATGCCCTCTACGGGTTCGTCGCCGACGACCTCGCGGGCGACTACGAACCCCTGAACGGCCACGGGATGGTTCTCACGAACCCGAAAGGCGCGCCCTTCCAGGCGTACTCGTGGCTCGTCTACGACCACGGCGACGACCTCCTCGTCTCGTCGTTCTTCAACTACTTCGACTACGACCGACCGAGCCTCGACGACGTGGGACTCCTCCCACCCGAAGAACAGCAGCGCCGGTTCGGCGGCACGCTCGCGCCGACCGTCCGGGTCGCTCTCGACGGCGACGAGACGGATGTCCTCGGGACGCTCGGCCACGGGCACCTGCCGCTCCCCCGCGAAACGCTCCCGACGCCGTGGTGGGAGCGAGACGGGGACGCCACTCGCGGCGGCGACTACTGAACGAACGCGGCGGTCACTCTCGTTTTCGCGCCTCGAACGTCGCGTCGAGTTCCCACGCGTCGAGCGAGCGGACGTCGACCCGACCGCCGCCCTCGCCGCGTCGGACCGTGACCGAGACGCCGTCGGCGTCCGCGCGCGTCGGGTAGACCCGAGTCGTCAGACAGCGCTGCTCGTCGGCGAACACCTCGACGACCGAACAGTCGACGAACACGCGGAGCGACACCGACTCGCCTTCGACGGGCATCGAGCGGGGCTCTCGGTCCGCGTCGTGGGCTCGGGTGCTCCGCCCGCGGTCGACCGTGACGCGGTCGCCGTCGTACCGGAGGACGGTCCGCTCGCCCAGCGCCGGCGACTCGAACAGCCCGAGTTCGAACGCCCCGTCGCCGTCGACCGCGACGTCGACGGCGAGTTCGTAGGCGTTGCCCGAGAGGTCGAGCGACGCGTGCTCGTCGGCGTCGAGCGCGCTCGCGTCGAGTTCGACGTGACGGCCGCGGAGGGTGGCGAGTTCTCCGGCGGGTCGCTGTCGGAACTCGCCGTCGGCGTTCACCGAAAGCTCGCGCGGGAGCGAGAGCAACCCGGACCAGCCGGCGTGCCACTGCGCGTCGACGCCGCGGGTCTCTTTGACCCACCCCCACGCGAGCGTCCGGCCGTCGTCGACGACGGTCGACTGCGGGGCGTAGAAGTCGCCGTAGTCGAGCAGGCCCTCGCGTTCGACCGCGAACTCCGGGGCGTCGAGGTCGGCGGTGCCGACGAAGTAGCGCACGTCCTCGTAGTTCGAGACGTGCAGCAGTTGGTGGTCGCCGAAGTCGAGGAGTTCCGGACACTCCCAGACGGTTCCGTGACCCTCGCTACCGGAGTGGAGCGGGCCGACGTACTCCCACTCGCGCAAGTCGGGCGAGCGGTAGAGGAGCGCGACGCCGCCGACCGCCGCGATTGCGGAGCCGATGAGCTGGTACCAGTCGTCGCCGACCCTCCAGACGGCGTGGTCGCGGAACTCCGCGGCCCAGTCGTCGGTCCCGAGGATGTCGAGGTCGTCCGGGGGCGTCTCGATGACGGGATTGTCGGGCGCTTTGTCCCACGACCGGAGCAGCGGGTCGCTCGTCGTCGCCAGACAGGGAAGCTGGTGGTGGTCGCGGCCGCCCGTGTAGATAATCGTCGGCACGCCCTCGTCGTCGACGACGGCGCACCCGGACCAACAGCCGTCGCGGTCCGGACCGTCCGGGTCCGGCGCGAGCGCGACCGGTCGGTCCGTCCAGTGCAGGAGGTCCTCGCTGGTCGCGTGGCCCCAGTGAATCGACCCGTGGAACGGTCCGCCGGGGTTGTACTGGTAGAACAGGTGGTAGGTCCCGTCGTGCTGGATGACGCCGTTCGGGTCGTTCAGCCAGTTTGCGGGGCCGGCGAGGTGGTACCGGGGTCGGAGATGGTCGTCGCCGAGTCGCTCGCGCATCGCGGCGAACCCCTCGGCGTCGGCGGGGCGGTCGGTGAACGCCGGTCTGCGGTGGGCGGGGCCGCCGAGGACCGCGAGCGCGTTGCGGAGGAGGTGTTCGTTCGCGCCCATCGTCTCGAAGTCGTTGCCGTGGTGGGTGAGAAAGGCGACTTCGGCACCGATACCGTAGACCGCGCCCGCGCCGCGGTCCCACGCGACGACGGACTTGAGCGCGACGAGGAAGTCGTCGCCGTGGAGCGTGCTGGCGAGGACCTGCCCGTTCTCGGGGAGGACGTGTTCGTACCGGGCGAAGGGGCGCGGCGCTTCGGGTGGTTGGAGGTGGACGCCCAGCGTATCGAACCCGTCGAACAGCGGGTGGTCCGCGTGGATGGACTTCGTCAGCAGTCCGGTCGGGTGCGGCGAGTTCTCGGTCCCGACCGCGTCGGGCGCGACGGGGTCGATTCCCAGCGCGTCGACCGCCGAGAGGGCGTTGAGCGTCAGGAGGAGTCCGCCGCCGTCGGCGAGGTACGCGTCCAGTGCGGGCACACACTCGGCCGCGAGGGCACGCACGTCGGCGTCGACGTGGCGGTCAGAATGCCACCACAGCACGTCGAACTCGGAAAGGTCGGTCTCCCCGGTTGCGACGGCGTCGAGGGAGATTGTTTCGACGCTCGCTATCGACTCGGCCCACTCGAACGCCACTCGCTGTTCCTCCGTGAGTTCGGTCGCGAAGAGAAATCCGACTCGAACCGGGATCACGTCCATTGCTGGCGTGGTTCGGCATCACCGTGCATGAATCTGCGGATTCACTCGGTGGCGAGCAAATTCACACAGCGCCCGGAGGCCGAGCGCGGGACGCGAGCGCCGCCCACGCCGGGGATTCCCACGAGACGGAAACAAAACACACCCAATAAGTCGCCCCAATCCGTAGGGCCGGCCATGCACTACCGCGAACTCGGCACCTCCGGAATCGAAGTCAGCGAGGTCGGCTTCGGTGCGTGGGTCGTCGGGACCGACTGGTGGGGCGACCGCTCGGACGAAGACTCCATCGAGATGCTCCATCACGCCATCGACCGGGGCATCGACTTCTTCGACACGGGCGACGTGTACGGCCACGGCCACTCCGAGGAGGTCGTCGGCGAAGCGCTCGCCGACTACCGCGACGAGGTCACCGTCGCCACCAAAATCGGCTACGACTTCTACAACAACCCGCAGGCCGGTCACGGCGAACTCCCCAAGGAGATAACCGGCGAGTGGGTCCGCGAGGCGACCGAAAAGAGCCTCGAACGCCTCGACATGGAGTACGTGGACCTCCTGCAACTCCACAACGCGAACGTCGACGAAGTCACGCCCGACGTGCTCGAAGCCCTCGACGAACTCAAAGAGGAGGGCCTCATCAAGGCCACCGGCTGGGCGCTCGGCCCCTCCATCGGCTGGCTGGCCGAAGGCGACATGGCCATCGAAGAGGAGTTCGACGCGCTCCAAATCGTCTGGAACGCCTTCGAACAGGACGTGGGAAACCACTTCCTCGACACCATCCGCGAGACCGGTTCCTCGACGAGCCTCATCGCCCGCGTGCCGCACTCCTCGGGCCTCCTGAACGAGCAGGTCCGCCCCGAGACCGAACTCGGCTCCGGCGACCACCGCGGCTTCCGCCCCGACGAGTGGTACGAGACGGGCTGGGAGAAGCTCGAACAACTCCGCTTCCTCGAACGCGACGGCGAGCGGACCATGGCGCAGGCGTCCATCGCCTACCTCCTCGGCTACGACGAGACCGCGGCCGTCACGCCGACGTTCCGCACGAAAGACGACATCGACGAGTGGGCGAAGGCCTCCGACGTGCCGAAGCTCACCGACGAGGAGCTAACCCGCGTCGAGGAACTGTACGCGGACAACTTCGGCATCGACCGCTTCGACGGCATGGACGCGCTCCGCTCGTCGGTCGACGGGGACGACATCCGCGCGGCCGGCCTCGACAAGCGCGTCGCGAAAGGCGCGCGCAACGAAGCCTGATGGGTCGCCTGAAAACCCTCCTCGGCGTCACCGCGGTCGCCCACGTCGCGCTCGCGTGGCTGGTCAGCCTCGACGCCAAGAAGCGCGGCGACGACGCCGGTCGCTGGATAGCGCTGACGCTCCTCACCGGCGTCGTCGGCGCTGTGGACTACGTCCGAAACGGGCGCTAACGGCGCGTCCGCGGTCGACCTCGGTGACGTTCCGTTCTGTCGCGACTCACTTCTGACGCTCACGAGGGCTCCCTTTCGATATATATCGCACTTAGCAGCCTACTACACCGCCGCCGCCGAACTCGACCGGTACGGTCGCCGCGGCGCGCTCGCGCCGGGCCGACCCGCTCGAACATGTCGAATTCAGCATCCCATCCCACCGAGAGGCAGTCGGAGCGCGCGTACAGAACCCACCCGTTGGGCGTCCGCATCGTCGAGTACGACGACCCGGACGGAGACGGTCGCCGGTACGGCTTCCGCGCCCCCGACCACGCGGGCCGCGAGTTCGACGACCCTGACACCGCCGCGCTCTACGCCGACGTGTACTTCGACGTGAACGGGTTCGTCGAGGCCGGAACGGGCGACCGCGGCGTGCCGCCCGAAGTCATCCAAGCGGGCCGCGATACGCTCGCGGCGTACTTTCTGACGCAACCCTACGCCGACGCCGACTGGGTGGCGTCGTTCTACGGCAAAAAACGGGCGCGAATCGAGCGCTACGCCGCGGCCGTCCGACGACGGGCCGAGGAGATTCGGGAGGGAGTCGAGGCGCTCGAACGCGAGGGGAACTCCGTCGCGGACGACGCGTCGGTCGGGTGTCAAGTCAGGACCGATATATAATCAACAGACCGCTCTCTTCCGGACAGTATTGCAACCCTGTTGTCATATAAACCTACACGGGGGCCGGTTTCGCTTCTTCGGTCGCATGGTCGACTTCACTCGACGAACTCTCATGGCATCGTCCGTCGCCGCCGCGCTGGGAGCGAGCGTGGCAGGCGTCGGTCAGGCGGCGGAACCCGACGACCCGAACACGCCGCGGGCACCGCTCGTGCGGGGGGAGCTCAAGCGCTTTTCGACGACGGCGTTCGGGGCCGAGGTGACGGGGCCGTTCGTCTTCGACGACGGGTCGCTCCTCTACAGCCTCCAGCACCCCGACCGCGAGAACCCCGCGCCCTACGACAAGGCGGCCATCGGCTACTTCTCCGGCTTCCAGTTCTCGTTCGACGGCGAGAGCGACTTCGACGAGCTATCGACGCCCGAGACGAACGAAGAGCGGCGCGCGGTCCGGTCCGCCGCCGGCGACTACGAGATGCTGGCCCGCGAAGGCGACGCCATCAACGGCGGGTCGGAGCTCCTCGGCGTCCCACAGACCCCCGACGGGACGAACATCACGAGCGGCCAGTTCAGCGGGTCGAAGTACGCCGACGCCGGCTACACCCCCGACTGCAACCAGTTCGTCGCCACGAACGACGAGGGAACCGAGGGCTATCTGTTTACCAACTGGGAGGCGAGTCCGGGCAACGTCTCGCGGATTCCACTCAGTCAGGACGACGACGGCTCGTGGGAGGCCGACCTCAAAAACGCGCTGAACCTCGCGAACACCGAGGCGCTCCGCGAACTCGGCGGGACGCGAATCAACTGCTACGGCGACCTGAGCCCGTGGAACACGATGCTGTCGGCCGAGGAGAACTACGCCCACCCGCGCGTCTCGCTGACCGCGACCGTGAGCGACATCGTCGAGAAGGGCACCGGCGAGGGACTCCGCGGCGCACACGAGTTCTGGAACCGACCGAACCCGACCGAGATTCAGTCCGCGGTCGACGACTACTACGATGACGATTCGTGGTTCGTCCAGAGCTACTGGGCGGTCGCCGGCGTCGAACTCCTCGCGTACTACCTCGGCGCAGAGCCGGTCAACCAATCCGCCGACGGCAACGACCTGACGCCCATCGGCGACGTGTACCCGAACCCGTACCGCTACGGCTACATCGTCGACTTCCGCGAACCGGCCGCCGAGACCCCCGAACCCGTCAAGTACTACGTCATGGGCCGGGCCGCCTGGGAGTGTCCGGACGTGCAGTCCGACGAGCGGACGGTCTACCTCGCCTCCGACGGCGACAGCAAGGGCGTCTACAAGTTCGTCGCCGACGAGCCGATTCCGAGCTACGACGACCCGATGGGCCTCGCCGGGACGCTCTACGCCCCGCTCGTGACGAACGACGACGAGGCCGAGGCCGCGCCCCCGGCCGACGTAGACCTCGAATTCGAGTGGCTGAAGCTCGGTCACGCCACCAACGACGAGGTCGCGGCGTGGATTGCGGAGTACGACGACGTCACACAGGCCGACTACCTCGGAACTCACACCGACTGGTCCGAAGGCGACGAGGTGACCGCCGACCTCCTCGAAGCGGCCGACAGGGAGGTCGTCGAGAACGGCAACCGCGACTACGTCACCGACGAGGAAATCGTGGAGTGGGGCAAGCAGTACGAGTGGTACGGTCCCGACGGCGTGGACGACGACCTCCGGCACGTCCCGTTCCTCGAAACCCGGGCGGCCGCGAAGGAAATCGGCGCGACCATCGAGTTCAACAAGGCCGAGGGCATCGACAGCGTCGACGGCGCGGAACCCGGCAACGACGTCTACTTCGGCATCTCCGAACTCAACGACGACATGTCGAACGCCACCGGCGAACTCCAGCTCCAGCGGGTCGACGGCGGCGTCGTCTACCGCGCGGAACTGGAGTCCGACTACAACGTCTCGACGCTCGAACCCGTCATCGTCGGCCCCGACGCGAGCGACCCCGCCGCCGTCGCCGACGACGCGCTCATCAACGTCGACAACCTCGCCGTGATGGACGACGGCCGCGTGCTCTGTTGCGAGGACGCCGACCAGTTCGGCCGCTCGTACAAGAACGACTGCCTGTACGTCTACACGCCCGAGGACGACGACCGCGGCCACGGGAACGACCCCGACGGCGACGACGCCGATAACCCGGGGAACGGTACCGGCGGTCCCAGCCGCGGGAGCGGCGGAAACGACAACGACGACAATCCGGGACGCAGTGACGGCAACGGCAACGGAAACTAACCCGCCCCGCTCACGCAGTTTTTTGTATTTCGAGAGACACCTTCGACCGATGGTCCTCGAACGATTCGGTTCGGCACTCTCCCTCGAGGCCCGCGTCGTCGCCCGAAGTCCACCGCTCTTGGGCGTGGTCACCGGCGTGTGGATACTGCTCATCGCGCTGATGGCGGGGCTCGAAGCGCATCTCGCGGTCGTCTGGTTCCTCGCCGTCGCCCCGTCGACGGCGGTAGTGGCCTACGGCGGGCGGCGCGTCCTGCGTCGCTTCCGTGACGACTCCGGCGGCGAAGACGAATGGACTCAGACGGCCGACGGAGCCGCCTACGACCCCGTTGACGACGAATCTGCTATCGAGCGCCTGCGAGAGCGCTACGCGGCCGGCGACCTCTCCGACGAGGAGTTCGAGCGCCGCCTCGACAAACTGGTCGAGACCGAGAGCTACGTCGCCGGGTCGCAGTCGCCCTCCGGAAACGCGAGAGAGCGGGCCTTCGAGCGGAACTGACGAGCCGGTGGTTGGCCGGACTCCGGGACGGCCGCGGCGACCGGTGACCGAGTCGGAGTCGGAGCGCGCCTCGCCGGCGACCCCGTGTGCCGGGACCAAAAGAGACACAACACTCGACCGAGTCCTGGACGACCATGCGTAGTTCACTCGTCGACCTGCTTCCGGAGCTCCTCGAACTTCTCGTCTTCAGTCTCGGGAGTGCGGGGCTTTCGCTCGCCGGCGCGTACATCGAGCGCTTCGCGCTCGTCACCTTCGAACAGGGCAACGTCGAAATCGCCGCGTGGGCGGTCGTGATGGGCGCGGTGGCGCTGTACTTCGCGTACAACGTCGGTACCGACAAGGTCCGCCCGAAGTTCCGGGACGTTCGCGCCGCGCTCGCGTGAAAAAAGCCGCGTCTGGTTTTCGGCCGCGTTAGGCGAGGAAGACGTGTCGCGGGCGGTCCGCGAGCACGTACACGCCACCTTTTCCTGCGCTCGCTCCGCTCGCTGGCAAAACCTGGACGAAAAGGTTCGTCACCCCCGATGGGGGTTCCTCACCCCGCTCCCGATGGTCGCGGAGTTACGCTAAGAACACGTGTCGCGGGCGGTCCGCGAGCACGTCGCGGCCCCACTGGACCGTGTCGCGGAACGCGTCGGAGCGGAAGAACTCCATGGCGTCGTCCTGCGAGCGCCACTGGCTGGCGATGAACATGTCGTCTTCGTCCTCGACGTTGACCATCAGGTCCGTGTCGAAGTGGCCGTCCATCTCTTCGAGGAGGCCACCGACGGTGCCGAACTTCTCGACGAAGTCGCCGCGGTGTTCGGACTTGACGGTGTAGAACATCCCCATCGTGCCGAAGCCGGACTCCTCGCCAGCGCGCTCGACGATGCCGGGAAGCTCCGAGAGGAAGCCCGCGGCGGTCTCGGCGGCCGACGCCGTCTCCCAGATGGAGACGACGGCGACCCGACCGCGCTCGTTTGCCTCGTAGACGGCCGTCTTGACGTGCGTCGGGTAGTGGTCGAAGTTGCCGCGGAGGCCCTCGACCTCGTCGAACAGCTCGTCGGCGTCGGCCTCAGAGTAGAGGACCGTCGCGTACACGTCCTCGCCGTGGGGCTTGCCGGCGTAGATGTTCAGGTCTTCGAGCTGACCGCGAATGTCCTCGTCGTCGGCTTCGTCGCCGCCGTCGTCGCTGTGGTGGTGGCCGTCGTCGCCTTCGCCGTGATGGTGGCCGTCGCCGCCGTGGTGGTGGCCACCCTCGTCGTGCGCGTGCGCGTCGTGGTGGGACTCGTCTTCGAACTCGCTGGTCGGGACGCCGTCGCCCGCGAGGAACGCGCCGAGGTCCGACGGTGGGAAGCGCCGGCCGACGTAGAACTGGCCGAACTCACCGTACTTCGAGGAAACCTCGTCGAAGCGCATCTCGTAGACGATGTCCTTGATGTCGGTCGGGTCGTCGCCGAAGAGCGTGACGCCCCACTCGTAGTCGTCGAAGCCGACCGAGGAGGCGATGACCTGTTTGATTTTCCCGGCGTACTTCCGGCCGGTGTCGCCGTGGGTGGACATCAGGTCGCGGCGCTCGTCGAACGAGAGGTCGTACCAGTTGTGCTCCTCGCCGCGGCGCTTCGACATCGGGTAGAAGGACATGTAGGTGTCCTCCGGGATGTCGGGCTTGAGCTTGCCCTCGATGTAGCGGAGCAGCCCGGTGTCGATGTCCTCCTCGTTACCCTCGAAGTAGTCGTCCGAGACGTAACCGGACACCTCGGTGACGGAGACGTAGGAGGTCGGCTGCTCGGTGAAGGCCGCGAGCGCGGTCCGCTCGAACTGCCGTTCGGCGCGGGAGATGTCGTCGAGCGTCGGCCGGAAGTGGACGACCACGAAGTCCGCCTTGTGGCCGAGCACGGAGAAGACGGCGGACGCGCCCGCCTCGGCGTCCTCGACCGCCTCGTGGGCGTCGAGGTACGCGACGCCCTCCTCGATTGCGCGGCGGCGCTCGCGGTCGGGCGCGTCACGCCACGCGTCCCAGTCGACGGTTCGGAAGTCGTGCAGCGCGAACCAGCCCTCGTCGGTCTGTGGGGCCTCTACCATACGGGGGCCTAGGGAGTCATCCGGTATTGAAGTTGCGAGTCGTTTTCGCGGTTCGGGAACCGTCGAAGGGAGGCGAGTCGACCCCGACCCGGGGTGGCCGAGGCGCTCAGCCGAGGAGCGTCGGCCCGAATATCATGAGCACGAGCGACGCGAGCATCGTGAGCCCGATTGAGGTCGTGATGGTCCGGACGACGGTGTGGGGGTCGTCGACCGGGAGTCGCGAGACCACGGCCTCGGTCGAGGTCCGGAGGATGCGACCGCCGTCGAGCGGGTAGCCGGGGATGCAGTTGAAAAGCCCCAGCTGGAGGTTTATCCACGCCGTCCAGAACAGGACGTTGGCGAAGATGAAGACGCCGCCGCCGAGGAAGCCGAGCGGGCCGCCGACCTGGTAGAAGTTGATGACCTCGCCGGTGAAGCCGGGGAAGTTCGGAATCCCGAGGACGACCGACGCGAGGGGCAACAGGAGCGACACGTAGACGAGCTGGAGGGGCGACCCGGCGAAGGCGCTGCCGAGGCCGCCGCCGTCGCCGCCGTCACCGCCGAGAAGCGAGAGGTACGTCCCCGCGGGGTACTCCTGCGTGCCGAAGTCCGTCAGGAGGAGGCCGCTCGTCCCCTGGAAGATGTTGACGCCGAGGAACCCGTTTCCGTCCTGCGGGTTCTCGCCGAGCGTCACCTGCACCGTCTCGAAGCCGCCGTCGCGGTAGACTTCGACGGCGACGGTCTGGTCGGGGTCGGTCCGGTCGAGCGCCTCCTGCAACTCCGTCGAGGAGGTGATTCGCTCGCCGTTGAACGACGAGACGATGAGGGGTTGCGTCGTCCCCGTGGCGTTGTACAGCGGACCGTCTTCTGCGACGTTCGTGATGTAGGCACCGACCGGGATGGTGCGCTCGCCGGCGGAGGTGTCGAGCCGGGCGAACCGCGAGTCGCCGACGGCCGACTCGAAGCCGGCGCGCGTCGAGACGGCGGTCCCGTTGACTGCGGTCACGCGAATCGGGTCGCTCCCGGACTCGACGGTGAGGTTCGCGGGGTTGCCTTCGACGGAGCCGGCGACGACGAGTTCGCGCGTGACCGAGACGGTCCGTTCGCCGTCGAGCTCGACCGACACCGTTCCCGCGTCGGTCGCGAGGAGCACGGCGTCGAGTTCCTGCGTCGTGTTGACCGGCGTGCCCTCGATGGCGGTCACGCGGTCGCCGCCCGAGATGCCCGCCACGTCGGCCGGTGAGCCGGCGTACGCGCCGGAGACGGCGACTCCCGGCGCGACGGTGATAGAGCCGATGACCGGGCCGAAAAGCAGGGCGAACGCGACGAGCGTGACGGCGAAGTTGTTCGTCACGCCGGCGGCGAACATCCGCGACTTGCCGCCGCGGTCGGCGCGGCGCTGGCTCTCCTCGGAGGGTTCGACGAACGCCCCGATGGGGAGTATCGTCAGGAGGACGATGCCCATCGACTCCACGTCGATACCCTCGACGCGGCTGAGGATACCGTGGCCGCCCTCGTGGACGACGAGGCCGACGAGGAGGCCGAAGAGAATCTCGGGCGCGACCGAAAGCGGGAGGAAGTCGTTGACGCCGGGGATGACGAGGAAGTTCTGCGGCTGGTTCACCTGCGTCGGCGCGGGCGGGTTCTGGAGGATGACGACCGCCTGGTAGACGAGGAGGACGAACGTCCCCGCCATGATGACGAGGGCGATGCCGAGGCCGACGTTGCTCCACGCCCGCCAGAACCGCTTGGGGGCGGCGAGCCTGTCGAGGAGTTCGCGGCCGCGACGGGTGTGGACCGTCGTGAGCGGACCTTGGACGCGGACGTACTCGGGGAGAATCCCGCGAGCACGCAACAGCGCCGCAAGGAGAGAGTAGGCGATGAAACCGGCGAGAACCCAAAGCAGCGTGTTCATCGCCCGAAGGGAAGCGGCGCGGGCCAAAAGGCGTTCGGGTTACGGTACCACCGTTCGGGTCACGGTACCGCTGTTCGACGACCGCGGGCGGGCGTCGGCGGCCGCGAGCGCCGCCGCCAGCCGGCCGTCACGAATGGGATTACTCGTCTTCGTCGCCGTCGTCGCCGGGCGACTCGATTTCGACTTCGACCGCGCCGTCGTCGTCCGCGTCGGCCGCTTCGTCGCCGTCCGCCTCGTCAGTTTCGTCGGCGGACGCCGCGTCTTCCGTCTCGTCTTCGGGGTCGTGTTCGACGGTGACCGTGGCGTCTTCGTCGTCGGCCGCGTCGTCGTCGGTCACCGCCTCGCTCTCGGCGTCGTCGGCGGCGAGCGCGATGTCGGTAAAGGAGTCGCCGGACGACGAGCGAAGCCGGGAGACGGCGTAGGCGACGCCCACGAGGAGCAAGGCGACGAGGAACAGCCGGCCGTACGAGCGGCCGCCCGAGGACTCGTCGTCGACGGCTTCCTGTTCGGAGTCGGCGTCGAACTCCTCCAGTTCGACGTCGAATTCGTCTTGCGATTCCTCCACGGACCGGATGAAGTCGATGAGAGACATGTGAAGTGTGGTGCGGCGAGGCCGCGGTAGGCGTCGTTCGCGGGGGAACGAGCCCGTCCGTCCGTACGCGCGTCGGGGACATAAGTCGTCCCCCAGAAGGGTTTTAGCCACCCCGGCGACCATCGAGAGTCGTGTTCGACAGTTCCCGCTACGAGGTCCGACAGAAGGTGTCCATCAGCAACAAGTACGTCGTCTACGAGGGCGACGACCCCATCCTCTCGGCGAAGCAAAAGAAGTTCAAGCTGAAAGAGGACTTCCGGCTGAACGACCACGACACCGGTGAGGAGCGCTTCCGCGTCAAGGCCGACAGCGTCCTCGACGTGTCGGCCGCCTACGACATCGTCGACAGTCGGACCGGCGAGCGCGTCGGTGCGGTCAAACGCGGCGCGTTCTCGTTCGCCAAACACACCTACCAACTGCTCGGCCCCGACGGCTCCGTCGTGGGACGAATCGTCGAGGACAACGTCCCGATGGCGGTCGCGAGACGGCTCCTCACGACGCTCATTCCCTTCTCGTACCGCATCGAGGACGCGGCCGGCGAACCGGTCGGCGCGGTGAGCGAGCAGTTCTCTCTCCGGGACAAGTACACTATCGACGTGGACCGCGAGCGTATCGACCCGCGACTCGCCGTCGTCGGTGCGGTCGTGATAGACGCCATCGAGGAAAACTGAAACCGGACGAGTCATCGCCCGCGCGCCGCCGGTAACTCAAAGAGCTATTTGACATTCGGGTAACTATTTTTCGCGGATTCGAGTAGTGTCGGATGGCATGTTCGAACGAATCCGACTCCGTTGGTTCGTCGTCGCCGCCGTCGTCTGCGCCGCGCTCGTCGGCGGGACGACCGCGGCCGCAGCACAGAACGCCTCGTCGGTGTCGCTCGCGACGACCGGCGGGAACGTGACCGTCACGCAGGCCGAAGACGCGACGATTCGGGGGACGAGCGACCTCGAAGCGGGGACGACGCTCTCGGTCCGCGTCCAGTCCGCCGGCGACACGAGCCCGCGGTTCCTCAAGACGAGCGAGGCCATCGTCGGCGAGGACGGGAACTTCTCGGCGACCCTCGACTTCTCGGAGATTCCGCCGGGCTCGACGTTCTCCGTCTCGGTCCGTAACGAGTCGAACGCGCTCGCGGAAGCCGAGGGCGTCGTCGTCGAGGACGCAGCGTCGACGACCGCCACCGATGAGACGACCGACACCGGAATCCCCGGCTTCGGCGCGGGGCTCGGCGCACTCGCGGTCGCGGGGCTCGGCGCGGTGGCGTTGCTCGCGGGTCGTCGAGCGTGAGAATAGAACCGCAAACAGCGAACCGCGGTTCGGGCGAGGTCAGTCCTCGCGGCGGAGCCGCGTGACGACGAAGTCGCGCTCTAGCTCGCCGAGGAACTCGCCGAGCCGCGGCCCCTGTTCGGCGTCGAAGAACAGGCGGTAGCCGGCGGCGAAGAAGTCGCCCATCTCGATGTCGTGGCGGCGCGCCGTCTCGTAGATTTCGCCCTGAATCGCCTCGCCGTCGTGGCCCTCGGCGACGAAGTCCGCGAGGTCGTCGAGAGCTGCCTCGACCGCGGGCTCGAAGTCGAACTCTGGGAGCTCGACCTGCAGGCGGTAGTTGTACTGGTTGTCCATCTTCTCGGCCCAGCGGCGGGCGCGTTCGACCCGAGCGAGCGCCTCTTCGACCACCTCGTCGGGCGTGTCCTCGTCGAAGAAGCCCTCGTTGCGGGCCATCTTGACGCGCAGGTCCTCGTCGTCGGTCATGCCGAGGACGGCCGCGAACGTGTACGGGAGCCGAACCCGGTCCTCGCGGACCTCGTCGACGACGAACGGGTAGGCGCGCTCGGCGAAGCGAGTCAGACTCTCGTCGTCGACCTCGCCGAAGTAGGCGCGCTCGAAGCGGTCGAAGTCGTCGACGAGCTGGTCGAGCCGCGTGAGGTCGAGGTCGCGGGCCTTCCGCGGGTTGAGCGCGAAGAAGTACCGGAGCACCTCGGGTTCGAGCAGGTCGAGCATCTCCGCGACGGTGACGATGTTGCCGGCGGACGACGACAGCGCCTCGCCGTTGAGCGTGAACCACTCGTACACCATCGGCACCGGCGGTTCGATGCCGAGGACGTTCTCGGCGATGTCCTTGCCGGAGGGCCACGAGCCCTCGGCGTGGTCCTTTCCGAACGGCTCGAAGTCGACGCCGAGGACCTGCCACTGGCCGGGCCACTCGAAGCGCCACGGGAGCTTCCCCTCGCGGAACGTCGCGGTCCCCTCGTGGCCGCAGCCGTCGATGGTGTTGTCGCCGACGGTCATGTCGGTACAGACGTAGTCGACAGTACCGGCGTCGAGGTCGATGTCCGTGACCGTCTCGGTGATTTTGCCGCACTCGGCGCAGACGGGGTTGAAGGGGACGTAGTCCTCGTCGACCTTTGACTGGTACTCGCCCAGCACCTCGCGGGCGGTGTCGGCGTGTTCGAGGACGTGTTCGACCACGGGGTCGAAGTCGCCGTTTTCGTACAGTTCGGTGTTGGAAATCATCTCCACCGGGACGCCGAGGCGGTCGGCGTCGGCCTTCAGGAGCGCCGCGAAGTGCGCCGCGTACGACTCGGCCTCGCCGAACGGGTCCGGAATCGACGTGTACGGCTTGCCGAGGTTGCGGCCGAGCGCGCCGGCGTCGACCTCGCCGAGACCGACGATGTTGCCGTCGGCGTCAGCGAGCTTCCGCGGGAGCTTTCGGAGCGGGTCCTTGTCGTCGCTGGTGAACACCTGCCGGACCTCGTGGCCGCGCTCGCGGAGCACCTCGGCGACGAAGTAGCCGCGCATAATCTCGTTGAAGTTGCCGAGGTGGGCCACGCCGGACGGCGAGACGCCGCCCTTGATTACGACCGGCTCGTCGGGGTCGCGGGCCTCGATTTCGTCGGCGACCTCGTCGGCCCAGAAGCCGTGGTGGTTGGCGGCCGCGTCGCCGTCGCCGTCGGTCGCGTCCGCGGCGGAGGCGTCGCCGCGGAAGGGGTCGTCAGTCGTCATCTCAGGGAGCCCAGTAGGTCGGTTCGTCGCCGCCCTCGGGGATGATGTCGGTGCCCGTGTGCTCGCCGCGGAGGACCGCCGGCGTGATGCGGTCGGGGTCCGTGCCGTCGAGGACGATGGTGCGCATCTTCGCGCGCTCGATGAGCTTCGCGGCGAGGAGGTCGACCGGGGCGGACGAGCCGGCGTTCATCTCGATGTCGCCGATGACGTCGACGAGTTCCGCGGCGGTCATCTCCTCGAACTTCGTCGCGTCGGGGTCGGTGTTCGGGTCGGCGCTGAAGACGCCGTCGACGCTGGTCGCGTAGACGAGCAGGTCGGCGTCGACGTACTCGGCGAGCGCGGCCGCGACGGCGTCGGTGGTCTGGCCGGGCATGACGCCGCCCATCACCGAGATATCGCCGCGCCGGATGGCGTCGCCGGCGTCCTCGTAGTCGTGGGCGACTTTGGGGTCGACCTGCGAGCCGAGCGCCGCGATGAGCAGGCGGGCGTTGATTCTGGTCACGTCGATGCCGATCTGGTCGAGTTGAACCTCGTTCGCGCCGAGGTCGCGGGCGGCACCGATGTAGTCGCGGGCGACGCCGCCGCCGCCGACGACTGCACCGATTTCGCACCCGTCTCGCGCGAGCGTTTCGACGACGGAGGCGTGACCCTCCACGCGTCGGGCGTCGAGGTCCGGCGCGAGCACGCTTCCGCCGATGGAGATGACGACTCTCATTGCACACGGATATCCGTGAGCGCATCTTAAGGGTTATCAAGTGCGAGACGCCCGTGTCGGGGGGTTTAAACCACTCTCGCGGCGACTACCGGTATGCGACTCGTCACCGTGGAGACGGTCACGCTCATCGTCGTCGGCTGGGTGCTCGCCCTCGGGGCGATTCTCGCCCGCCACCGGCGCGGCGAGTTCGACCGGCGGACCGTCTTCAACTGGGCGTTGGTGGCCTGTTTTTCGGTCGGCTGGGCGCTCTGGCAGTTCGACACGCTGCCCGCGACGGCAGACACGCCCGTCGGCGCGGCGGCCCCGTGGCTGGCGACGCTCCTCAGTCTGGCCGGCGTGGCCCTCGCCGTCCACCTCTATCGGACCCGCCCGCGCCCAGAGATGGACGAGACGGAGCCGCCGGCCGAGTCTGACGAGACCGGCACGGAGCAATCTTAAACCGCCGCGGGCCGTCCTTCGGGTATGCACGTCCTCGGAATCGTCGGCGCGGGCGCGACGACGCTCTGCGACCGACTCGCCGCGCAGTTGGACGGCCGCGTCGCCACCGTCGAATCGCTCCCCGAGAGCGCGACCGAACCGAAGTCGACAGACGGTGCCGCCGCCGCGTACGGGCTCTCGCCGGACGGCAACTGGGTCGGAACCGGCGACGACCGCGACCTCGACGGCCTCCTCGACGACCTCTCGGCGGAGTACGACTACGCGCTCCTCTCGGGATTCCCCGACGCGCGCGTCCCGACCGTCGCGCTCGCGGGTGCCGACGCGGTGAACGTCGTTGCGGAGGTCGAAACTGACTTGGCCGACGTCGAAGCGCTCGCCGCCGAAGTCGACTCGCACGAACCGCACGTCACGCTCGAAACGCTGGTCGAGCGCGCGAAGGCGGACCCGCTCGAAGTGTACGCCGGAGCGATTGCGACGTTCACCGGGCGGGTGCGCGCGAAGGAGTCCGAGGGCGACGACCCGACGCTCAGCCTCGAATTCGAGAAGTACGACGGCGTCGCGGAGTCGAAGATGGCCGCGATTTCGGAGGAATTGGAGGCTCGCGACGGCGTCCTCCGCGTCCTCATGCACCACCGGGTGGGCGTCGTCGGCGACGGCGAGGACATCGTGTTCGTCGTCGTCCTCGCCGGCCACCGGCGAGAGGCGTTCAGAACGGTCGAAGACGGCATCGACCGGCTGAAAGACGAGGTGCCGATATTCAAGAAGGAGACGACCACCGACGAAGAGTTCTGGGTCCACGACCGCTGAGGTGGGGCGGATTATTCAGAATACGCGGATAGTCGCGAAGGCGCGAAAATCGACCGATATTGAGGAAGTTGTTGCCGCAAAATGCGGCGTCTGGCGGCGCAAAACGGGGCGTATTTGCCCCCATATATTCAAAATAATTTTAATAGAAAGAATCTCTCAAAATCAGTTATAAAAAATCTAAGCTGGTTTCGAAGATTCCTAAAATGTACCATTTGGGTCGATTCAGACTGAAAGCGGCCGAACTAATTCCAACGGTCCTTCCTTTATAACAGGTGATAGGCCATTAGGTGGAAGTGAGGTGTACCAGATGAGCGCAACAGTATCCCCCTCCACCGACAGTGGCTCCAAGGAAGACCGCCTCAAGCAGTACCTGCTCGACCGTGCGAAAGACGGCGAGATGTACTTCAAGAGCAAATTCATCGCCGACGACGTCGGCCTGTCTCCCAAGGAAATCGGCGCACTGATGGTCAAGCTCCGCGACTCCGCGACGGACCTGACCATCGAGAAGTGGTCGTACACGAGCGCGACCACGTGGCGCGTCGAGACCGCCTGAAACCCGCATTGCCCGCCCCGGCCCCGACCGACACCAGCGCCAACACCGCGCACCGCCCGGACGGTCCCCGGACGAACTGAACGCGACCCCGAAGCGACCCACAGCCCCACAGCCCACACCGAGTGCGCTCGGAACCCAAGCCGAGACGTGACTCGACTGCCCGACTGCCCCGCTCGGTTCGTGACGCCGACGAACCGATGTCCCTCCCACGGCGCAGCGTAACCGAACCCCCGCGTAAGCCCGCTGGAACGGGCTCCACCACACTCCCCCGGTGACGGCCCACCCGCTCCGCGGCGACGACCGCACGTTTTCGCCGACGCTCCGGATTCTCAAGTTAGTCGCAGACGACCCGAACGAGAGCCGTCTCGGTCGCCGCCGTCGGCTCAGAGACGGGTCCGTCACGGGGTTTATGAACGTCCCGCGCCTACCTGCCGTCGATGGAACAGTCCGAATCGGCGGACGGACCGCCGGTGGAAGCACTTCGCGCCGTCTTCGACGTTCACGAAGTGCGGTCAGACGGTCGCCGACGAATCTACTACGGCGAGTCGCTCGTCCCCGAGCGGATGCTCGTCCGCGAAATCTGGCCGTCGTTCCGGCAGGCCGGCTACGACGTGCAAGCGCAGGTCTCGGAACTCGGGCAGACTGACGTGGTCATCGTCGAGCCGGCCTCGCAGGGCGTCGAGGGCATCCCGTGGAAGAACATCACACTGTTCGCGCTGACGGTCCTCTCGACGCTTTTCGTCGGCGCGTACGCGTGGTACTACATCCCCCTGTCCGACATCACCGCGAACCCGCTGGTGTTGCTTCAGGCGTGGCCCTTCACCGCCGCCGTCCTCGGCGTCCTCTCGGTCCACGAGCTCGGCCACTACGCGGTCGGCCGATACCACGGCGTCAACGTCTCGCTGCCCTACCTCATCCCGTTTATCTTCCCGTTCGGCACGCTCGGTGCCATCATCCGCATGCGCGGCCAGATGCCCGACCGAAAGACGCTGTTCGACATCGGCGTCGCCGGCCCGCTCGCCGGGCTCGCGGCGACCGTCGTCGTCACCGTCATCGGCCTCTCGCTCGAACCGATGACCGTCCCGAGCCGGGTTCTCGCGGGGTCGGGCGACGTCATCGTGTTCAACAACCCGCCGCTCCTCGACGCCATCGCAGCCGTGCTCGGTCGGCCGACGGAGTACGCCGACCCCCGGACCGTCGTGCACCCGGTCGTCATCGGCGGCTGGGTCGGGATGTTCTTCACCGTCCTCAACCTGCTCCCCGTCGGCCAACTCGACGGGGGCCACATGGTCCGGGCGATGCTCGGCGAGCGCCAGGAGTCGCTCGCGGCGGCCGTGCCGCTCGTCCTGTTCGGCATCGCCGGCTACCTCCACTACGTTCGCGGCCTCGGCCTCAACCAGTCCGTCGGCCTGTGGTTCTTCTGGGGGCTGATGTCGACGTTCATCGCCTACAACGGCTCGGCGAAGCCGATAGACGAGACGCCGCTCGGACCGGCTCGGATGGCCGTCGGCCTGTTCACGTTCGCCCTCGGCGCGGCGTGTTTCCTTCTCGTGCCGGTTCAGGTCATTCCGGGCTGAGGCGCGACGGCGGAGAAAACGGCGACGCTATTCGTCGCCGTGGGTGTAACCGCGGTCCGGTACGGGCTCGCCGTCGGCGACGACGGCGGCGTCGGCGGATTCCTCGACGACGCTTCCGACGACCGTGAGCGGCATGTCCGCCACGTCGCGGGCGCCCGCGAGCGCCGACTCGGGGAGCGTGAACACGAGTTCGAAGTCCTCGCCGAAGAACGCCGCGAGGTCGCGTCTGTCGTCGGCGTCGGCCGCGACCTCCTCGACCGCGTCGTGGACGGGGAGCGCGTCGAAGTCGAGTTCGAAGCCGCAGTCGCTGGCCTCCGCGAGCTGGTGGACCGAGCGGGCGAGGCCGTCGCTCGAATCCATCATCGCCGTGGCCGACCCGCGGAGGGCGACGCCGGCGGCGACGCGGGGCGTGAACCGAAAGAGGTCGTTGGCGCGGTCGGTCTCGCCCGCCTCGAACAGGCGGACGGCGGCGGCAGACCGGCCGAGTTCGCCCGTGACGCAGAGCAGGTCACCCGGCTCCGCGCCCGAGCGGCGAACCGGGTCGTCGGTGCGGCCGATGGCCGTCGTCGCCGTCGTGAACTCCCGGTGGGTGTCGAGGTCGCCGCCGACGTACTCCGCGCCGACCGCCTCGCACACGTCTCGCGCGCCCCGAACGAAGTCGCCGAGTTCCGTCTCGTCGAGTTCGACGGCGGCGTAGGCGGCGACGGCACAGGTGGCGCTCGCGCCCATCGCGGCCACGTCAGAGAGGGACGCGCCGACGGCGCGCCAGCCGGCGGTGTAGCGGGTCGTCCCCGCGGGGAAGTCCGTCGTCTCGTGGAGCATGTCGGTCGTGACGACGAGGTCGTCGACGACGGCGGCGTCGTCGCCGGCGTCCGGCAGGTCCGCGGCGAGCAGTCTGAGGGCGGCACGCTCGTCCATATGGGGACGTGTCGGGCGGAGCGGAAATGTCCATCTATCCGAAAGTGAGCGGCGGTGTCGCCGACCGGGGGAACGCGACCGAATCCGCGACGGCGGCGACGCGGGACCTGTTACTCGGCCGTCGAATCCGGTGACTTAATGCCCGTCGTAGACGCATCCCCAGCAAATGGCCCGCGAGAACCTCCGCGCGACGGTGCTCGGTTTCGCAGCGGCGGTCGTCGTCTTCGCCGTCCTGTTCTACTTCGCGGGCGTGGACGAACTCGTCGACCGGGTGACGATGGCCGAGCCGACCTACCTGGTCGCCATCCTCGCCATCACGCTCGTCTGGCTCGTCGCGTGGGGCGCGTCGCTGAAGACCGTCCTCGGCGTGCTCGGCGTGAACGTCTCGACAGTCCGCTCGTTTCTCATCTTCACGGGCGCGACGTTCTCGAACAACATCACCCCGTTCGGACAGGCGGGCGGCGAGCCCGTGACGGCGCTTCTCATCTCCCGGAGCACCGACACCGAGTACGAGACCGGGCTGGCGGCCATCGCCAGCGTCGACACCATCAACTTCGTCCCCTCGATCACCATCGCGCTCATCGGCGCGGGCTACTACGCCACCGAAGTGACGCTCGGCCGCAACCTCGAAATCGCGCTCGTCGCCGTCATCGCCCTCGCCGTCGGCGTTCCGGCGGCCGTCTACACCGCGTGGAAGCGCCGCTACGGCCTCGAACGCCGGCTCATCGGTGCCCTGACGCCGTTCATCCGAACCATCGCGCGATACGTCCCACGGGTGTCGGTGCCCACGAACGACGGCATCGAGCGCCGCATCAACGGCTTCTTCCGCTCTATCGAACGCGTCGGCCGGAACCCGCGGGGGCTGGCGGTCGCGCTCGGCCTGTCGGGGTTCGGCTGGTTCTGCCAGATGGTCGCGCTCTGGGTGGCGTTTCACGCCATCGGCGCGCCCATCGCCTTCTCCATCGCGCTGTTCGTCGTCCCTATTGGGGCGATAGCCGGTGTGACGCCGCTCCCCGGCGGCGCGGGCGGCATCGAGTGGACGCTCGCCATCCTCGTCGCCGCCGCGAGCTCCGCCGTCTCGTTCGACGTGGCGACCGCCGGCGTCGTCGTCTTCCGGGGGTTCGTCTACTGGGTGCCCGTCGTCCTCGGCGGCCTCGTGATGAGCACGGAGAGCGCGCGCGGGTGGCGGTCCTGACGGCGCGGACGCGGGCTGTCGGCCCGGCAGACGCCGGTCGGGGCGCAGGAGCCTCCAACCGCCCGTATCGGGCGAATACGATGCCTTTAAACGCCGCGATTATGAACCAATAGCCATGGTAACCATCTATGACGTCCCGGCGGACGCCCTCATCGAAGAGGTCGCCGGACGACTCGAGGACCGTATCGAGCAACCCGACTGGATGGCCTTCGCGAAGAGCGGCCAGACCCGCGAACTCCCGCCCCAGCAGGACAACTTCTGGTTCGTCCGCGGCGCGAGCCTGCTCCGCAAGGTCGCCATGAACGGCCCCGTCGGTGTCGACCGCCTCTCCACCGAGTACGGCGGCCTCAAGCGCGGCTCCAACCGCTACAGCGTCTCCGGTGCGCACAGCGACGCCGGCAGCAAGAACATCATCCGCACGCTCCTCCAGCAGCTCGAAGAGGAAGGCCTCGTCGAGACCGCCAAGGGCGAGGGCCGCCGCATCACCGCCGAGGGGACGAGCTTCCTCGACAACGCCGCGTCCGACGTGCTCTCCGACCTCGACCGCCCGGAACTCGAACGCTACGCGTAGAGCCGCCGACACACACCGAGAGTTCTTCTTCGACGGCGGATTCCCCGAGAGCCGTCTGTATGCGGGTCCGTAATGGTTTTCAGACATCGGACCGTGCGCTAGGGTATGAGTGGCAGTCCCGACGATGAGCGACTGGAGGAGCTTCGAAAGAAGAAGATGCAGGAACTCCAAGAACAGCGGGGCGGCGGCGGACAGGGCTCCGCCGAGCAACAACAGGCCGAGGAGGCCGCCCAACAGCGCGCCGAACAGCAGAAACAGGCGCTTCTCAAACAGCATCTGACCGACGAGGCCCGCCAGCGCCTCAACGCGGTGCAGATGTCCAAGCCGGACTTCGCAGAGCAGGTCGAGCGCCAAATCGTCGCCCTCGCCCAGAGCGGACGCATCCAGGGCCGCATCGACGACGACAAGATGAAGGCGCTCCTGAAAGAGCTGCAGCCCGAGTCGAAGAGCTTCAACATCCGACGCCGGTAACACGTGGAACTCGCGCTCCTCTACAGCGGCGGCAAGGACTCCTCGCTCGCCGCGCTGCTTCTCGATACCTTCTACGACGTGACGCTCGTGACCGCCCACTTCGGGGTCACGGAAGACTGGACGCACGCCCGCGACGCGGCGGCCGAGCTCGGCTACGCCTTCGAGACGCTGGAACTCGACCGCGAGGTCGCACAAGAGGCGACCGTCCGCATGGTCGAAGACGGCTACCCCCGCGGCGGCATCCAGCGCGTCCACGAACACGCCCTCGAGGCGGTCTGCGGCCTCGACTTCGACGCCGTCGCCGACGGCACCCGCCGCGACGACCGCGTCCCGTCCATCTCCCGGGCGCAGGCCCAGAGCCTCGAAGACCGCCACGGCGTCGATTATCTCTCGCCGCTTTCGGGCTTCGGCCGCGGCGCGGTCGACCGCCTCGTGGAGTCGCATCTCGACGTGGAAACCGGTCCGTCCGAGGAGATTCCGAAGGCCGACTACGAGGGCGAACTCCGCCAACTCATCGCCGCCGAACACGGGCAGGCGGCGGTCGACGAGGTGTTCCCGGACCACATCCAGAGCTACGTCCACGGTCGACGCTGAGGACGCCGCTGTCCGGTAACCGCCGGCTCGGTCCGTACCGCGTCGTTTTTCACCCCGCCGCGCGCCGGATGAATCATGGACCCCGGCATCGCCTACTCCGTTCTCGCCGCGTTCGTCTGGGGCGTCTACATCTTCGCCCTGAAGCGGTACTTTCCGGGGTACTCCGGCGCGGTCATCACGGTCGTCGTCAACGCCTTCGCCGTCCTCCTGTACCTCCCGGTCACGGCGGTGACGTACGACCCCGCGGCCGTGCCCTCGCTGGCCGAGCTCGGTGCGATGGGAGTCCTCATCGTCGCCGGCACGGCTGTTCTGGTCGGCGTCGCGTTCATCCTGTTCGTCGACGCGCTCGCCGCCGGCGACGTGTCCTACGTCGCGCCCATCAACAAGCTCGTCCCGGTGTTCGTCCTCCCCATCGAAATCCTGTTTCTGAACCAGTTTCTGACCGGGCTACAGGTTCTCGGCGTCGCGGTCGCCACCGTCGCCGTCTACGTCGCGAACTACGAGGGCGGGGCGTTCCTCGACCCGCTTCGGCGCGCGGTCCGCTCGCGGCCCGCCCAACTCGCGCTGGCGAGCGCGGCCTGTTACGCCGCCAGCGACGTGGGAAAGCGCGTCGCCCTGCAGGAACTCGGCATCCCAACGAGCGTGTTCGTCCCGGTGCTGTTCACCGGCGCGGCGCTCGCCGTTCTGCCCGTCGCGGCCCGCAACTGGACGAGCATCCGCGGCGACGTTCCGAAGTTCGTCGCGGCGGGCGCGCTGGTCGCCGTCGGCGAGCACGTCACCTCGACCGCCTTCGGACTGGTACCGGCGAGCATCGCCTCCCCCATCGTCAACACGCAGGCCATCGTCGCCGTCGTCCTCGGCGGGGTCGTCCTCAAGGAGTCCCAGTTCGGGCTCCGCCTCGCCGCGGCCGTCCTCGCGGTCGCGGGCGTCTCGCTCATCGCCCTCGGCGACCTCTCGGCGCTCGCGGCGCTGGTCGGGTAGTCGGGCGCGGCCCGACGAACCGCGCCGCGCCGGCGACTCGACGGCGAACCGACAGCGAACAGACGACCGCCCGCCGACCCGAACAACAGGTTTCAAGCGCGACCTTCGCCAACCAACGCGCATGTACGACCGACTCAAGGGATTTCGTGACTTCTATCCCGGCGAGATGTCGGCCCGGCGCGAGGTCGTCGACACCGTCGAGACCGCCGCCGCCCGCTACGGCTTCCGCGAAATCGGGACGCCCCACCTCGAACGGACCCAGATGTACGTCGACAAGTCCGGCGAAGAAATCGTCGAGGAGCTGTACGCCTTCGAGGACAAGGGCGGCCGCGAGGTCACCCTCACGCCCGAGCTGACGCCGACGGTTGCCCGGATGGTCGTCGCCAAACAGCAGGCGCTGTCGAAGCCCATCAAGTGGGTCTCGACGCGACCCTTCTGGCGCTACGAACAGGTCCAACAGGGCCGTTTCCGCGAGTTCTACCAGACCAACGCCGACATCTTCGGCTCCTCGGAGCCGGAGGCCGACGCCGAGATTCTGGCCTTTTGCGCCGACGCGCTGACCGACCTCGGCCTCACCGCCGACGACTTCGAGTTCCGCGTCTCCCACCGCGACATCCTCGGCGGCCTGCTTCGGTCGTTCGACGCCGACGTGGACGTGGCCGACGCGGTCCGCGCCGTCGACAAGTCCGAGAAGGTCGAACGCGAGGAGTACCTCGGCCTGCTTTCGGACGCCGGGCTCTCGTACGACCAGGCCGGCGAGTTCGCCGACCTCATCGAGCGCGGCGACCTCGACGAAATCGCCGAATTCGGCGGCGACGACGTCGAAGCCGCGGTCGAGAACCTCCGGAACGTCCTCGCCGCCGCCGACGACTTCGGCGCGGGCGAGTTCTGCGAGGTGTCGCTTTCGACCGCCCGCGGGCTGGACTACTACACCGGCGTCGTCTTCGAGTGCTTCGACTCCACGGGCGACGTGTCGCGGGCGACCTTCGGCGGCGGCCGCTACGACGACCTCATCGAGTCGTTCGGCGGCCAGCCGACCCCCGCCGTCGGCGTCGGCATCGGCGGCGCGACGCTCCAACTGCTCTGCCAGCGCGCCGGCGTCTGGCCCGAGGAGGAACTGGCGACCGACTACTACCTCCTCACCGTCGGCGACACCCGCGCGGTCGCCTCCGACATCGCCCGCGACCTCCGCACCGCGGGCAACGTCGTCGAGGTCGACGTGTCCGGCCGGAGCTTCGGCGCGCAGATGTCCTACGCCGACTCCGTCAACGCCGACACGGTCGTCATCGTCGGTGAACGCGACCTCGAAAACGGCGAGGTGACGGTCAAGGACATGGCGAGCGGCGACCAGACCACCGTCCCCGTCGACGACTTCCCCGGCGACCGCGACGCGCCGACCTACGAGGACTACGAGTAGCGAACGCCGGCTCGCACCGGGAAACCCGGTCCTCGTACCGGCAGACTCCCGCCGCGTTCCCGCGCCCCGGAACCGGCGCACGCCCTTTTGTTCCCGCCCGTCGTACAGACGAGTGACATGTACGACAGGATTCTCGTCCCGCTCGACGGGAGCGCCCCCGCCGACGAGGCGCTCGACCGCGCCATCGACCTCGCCGCGACGGCGGACGCGACGGTGTACGCACTCTACGTCGTCGACGAACGCGTCCTCCATGCGACCCAACTCGACGCCGGCGGCCTCGTCCGCGCCTACGAGGAGGAAGGCGAGCGCATCGTCTCCGAAGCCGTGGAGGCGGCCGAACCGGTCGGCGTCGAGGTCGTCACGGCCGTCGAACACGGCTCGCCGCACCGGGCGATTCTCCGGTACGCCGAGGAGGTCGACGCGGACCTCATCGTGATGGGGACCCACGGCCGCCGGGGCATCGAGCGCTACCTGCTCGGGAGCGTCACGGAGCGCGTGCTCCGGATGGCCGACGTGCCGGTGCTCACCATCCGAAGCGAGGACTCCCCGGTCGAAGAGGAGTGACTCGCGGATGAGCGCGCGGCGACCGCAGGATGACCGCGGGGTCGGAGCCGTCGAACCGGGTGGAGTCGGTTAAGTAGTCCGCCGGGAAAGCAGCCGGCATGCGCGCCTTCCGCGTCGCCTACGACGGACGCCCGTACCACGGGTTCCAGCGACAGCCGGACGTGCCGACCGTCGAAGACGCCCTCTTCGACGCCTGCCGCGCGCTCGGCGTCTGCGACGACGACGAGGAGCCGACCGACTACGCCGCCGCCGGGCGGACCGACGCCGGCGTCTCCGCGCTCGCCCAGACCGTCGCATTCGAGTGTCCCGACTGGTGTACGCCGCGGGCGCTGAACTCGGAGCTACCGGGAACGGTCCGAGCGTGGGCCGACGCCGACGCCCCCGACGACTTCCACGCCCGGCACCGACCGACCCGCCGCGAGTACGTCTACGACCTCCACGCCCCGAGCGACGGATTCGACGACGACCGGGCGCGAGACGCCTTCGACGCCTGCCGCGGCGAACACGACTTCCACAACCTCACCCCCGACGCCCACGGGACGGCCCGGGCCATCGACGGCGACCTGACCCGCGACGGCGACTTCCTCCTCGTCCGCGTCGAGGCCGGCGGCTTCGCCCGCGAACTCGTCCGCAGACTCGTCTCGCTCGTCCGCGCCGTGGGGTCGGGCGCGGCCCCGCCGTCGAAGGTGGACGACGTGCTCGGTCCCAGCCACCTCGCTGGCCCCGAGGGCGTCCCGGCCGCGCCGCCGACCCCCCTGCTTCTCACGGCGGTCGACTACCCGAACGTCGAGTTCGACGTGGACTCGATGGCCGCCGAGAGCACCGCCGCGGCTTTCGGCGAACAGGCCCTCGCGGACCGCATCGGCTGGCGCGTCGGCTCGCGCATCCGCAACGGGGTCGAGCGGGCGGGCGACCTCAGCGACGGGAACGCCGACGCCGCCGGCGAAAACGGCGGCGTCGGGAGGAGCCGCGGAGACGCAAGGAGTCAATAGCTCTCCGGAGCGGTTGGGGTCGCACATAGTAACGTTATCCTGGCCCGGGTGCGAAACCCCGACCATGTGCTACGACGCTGTCATCTTCGACAACGACGGCGTGCTGACGAAGCCGACGCTCCTCGAAGTCCAACGGGAGGCGGTCAGACGGGCGTTCGCCGAGTTCGACGTCGAGCCGACGACCGAGACGGTCGACGGCGTCATCAACGGCGGACTCACGCGCCTGCGCCGCATCTGTGCGGTCCACGACGTGCCGGTCGACGACTTCTGGTCGCACCACGAGAGTCACGCCGCGGCGACCCAGCGGGCGTGTCTGGAAAACGGGACGAAGCCGCTGTACGACGACGTGGTCGCCCTCGACGACATCGACCACCCGCTGGCGGTCGTGAGCAACAACCAGCACGCGACCATCGAACACATCCTCGACGTGTTCGACATCGACGACCGCTTCGAGGTGGCCTACGGCCGCGACCCGACCGTCGAGGGCGCTCGGGTGAAGAAGCCGGACCCCCACTACATCGAGCGCGCGATGGGCGAACTCGGCGTCGGCTCGGCGCTCTACGTCGGCGACAGCAACGTCGACGTGGTCGCGGCCGACCGCGCCGGCATCGACTCGGCGTTCATCCGCCGACCCCACCGCGACGGCTACCAGTTGGCCGCCGAACCGACCTACGAACTCGACTCGCTGGACGAACTCCTCGCGGTGTGCTGACGCGCGGGAGACTGACTTCTCGCGGGTCCGCACCGCGTATCGACCAGTAGACACATCACGCGGCTCGCCGTCGGCTCAGGCATGGACCGGTCCGCCGCGTGGGACGCCACCCTCCGCATCGTCTTCGGCCTGTTTATCATCGGCGTCGGCAACGCCGTCGGCGGCTTCCTCGCCAGCACGACGGGCATCGCCGGCCTCGCGCTCTACCTCCTCGTCGCCGTCCCGACGTTCGTCTACGGGATGTACTACGTCGTCATCGGGGCCGGGATAGTCGTCGAGGCCGCGACAAAAAGCGCGCTGTCGGCCGCGGACCTGACGGTCGAAGTCGTCGACAGCGAGGCAAACGGGCGCGACGACTCGGGCGTCGACCGCGACGGAGGCTCCGACCCGTCCGCAGGCGACTGACCGCGGTTCTCACTCCCAGCCGTCGGGCCAGATACCCGCGGCCTTCATCCCCGTCTCGAAGTCGGCGTCGCGGAACGCCGCGGCGAGTTCGTCGTCGTCGAGCCGCTGAATCTCCCCGTCGGCGGCCGCCGCCGCGAGTTCGCGGACGACGAGCGCGGTCAGCATCCCGTGTTCGCGGACGTTTCTGTCGTCGACCTTGTCGCGGGTGTCGGCGTGGGTGTGGCCCCACCCGCGGCCGCGCTCGCCGCTTTCGCTCCTGAGTTGGAGCGCCGGGACGCCGGCGCGGACGAACGGCCACTGGTCGCTGAAGGGGTGCGGCTCGGGTTCGATTTCGACCGGGTGGCGCGTCTCGTTCCCGACCCGGGTGGCCACCTCGGCGGTCGCCTCGGAGGTGTGGCTGTGGGCGACGAGGTCGCGGAACCGCCCCGCACCGTCGACGTTGACGACGGCGGCGACGCGGTCGAGGTCGAGGCGGTCGGCGAGGTGTTCGGAGCCGGTCAGCCCGAGTTCTTCCGCGCCGACGCCGACGACGCGGACGCCGAGGTCGAGGTCCATCTCGGCGAGGAGCCGCGCCGCGGTGACGACGACCGCGATGCCGCAGCCGTTGTCGAGCGCGCCCTCGGCGATGTCGTGGGCGTCGAAGTGGGCGCACAAGATGAGTTCGCGGTCGGTGTCGGGGCCGACGCGACCCTCGACGTTCCGGCTCTCGCCGAGCGTCGTTTCGGCGTCGACGGCGAGGGTCGCCTCGCCGCCGCGGGCCGCGTAGTCGGTCAGCCACGACCCGGTTTCGGCGCTCACGCCGACCGCGGGGGCGGCGGCCTCCTCGTCGTAGCGGAGCGCCCCGGTCGGTGGGAGTTGCCCGGGGACGTGGTTGACGAAGACGAAGCCGACCGCACCGGCGTCGATTGCGTAGTTGAACTTCTCCATCCGGTGGACGAACCGGCCGCCGGCGGGGGTCGTCGTGCTGGCGACGGCGAGCGCGCCGTCCACGTCGGCGGCGTCGATTTCGCTGGGCGTGCCGTAGCCGACATCCACGAGCGGGCCGGAGACGGCCGCCGGCGGGGCGTACGGGAGCGCGACGGCCTCGAAGCGCCGCTCGTCGGGCGCGGTGAGGTCGAGCGTCGTGTCGCCGCGGGTCCACCGGGCCATCTCGAAGGGGTCGAACTCGACGCGCCTGACGCCCGCGTCGGTGAAAGCGTCGGCGACGAGCGTACTCGCCCGACGGTCGCCCGGCCCGCCGGCCATCCGGTCGCCGATGGCGGTCAGATCGGTGAGGAACGCCCACGGGCGGTCGTCGACCCAGGTCCGGGCGAACGCCTCGCGGACTGCGGGGGAGAGGTCGTCCATGGGGCTTCCACACACCCGCCGGTCAAAGTGGTTTGCGCCGGTGGGTCGGCCCGGGCGAGCCCCGCATCCGATGCCGGTGTCGGCTGCCGAAAATCGCCCATAACATCTAACTCAGTTGACGTGGTACGCACGACCGCCATGCCTACATGTCAGAACTGCAATTCTTTCGTCACGGAAGGCTACGTCAGGGTGTTCGCCCCGGAGGGCATGGACGCCCCCCGCGTCTGTCCGCACTGCGAGGATTTAGTCCGGGACGGCTCGCAGGTCCGAGAAGCGAGAGCGACCCGACACTAACCGCGACGCGACCGCCCTCCTCGACCCCGCTTCGCCCGTCGATTGATAAGGCTTACCACCCGCGCGTGCGTCGAATCACCCGACATGAGTTCGGTTCCCGAGCGGAGCGACATCGACGAGGAGTACAAGTGGGACCTCGACAGCATCTACGCCTCCGACGAGGAGTGGGAGGCGGCGTACGAGGACGTCGCAGAGCGCGTTCCCGAACTGGCGAGCTACGAGGGCCGCGCCACCGAGGACCCCGAGACGCTCCTCGAACTCTTCGAGACGATGGAGTCGGTGCTCCGCGAGGTGTCGATGGTCGTCTCCTACGCGAACCTCCGCAGCAGCCAAGACACCCGGAACCAGGAGTACCAGGCGCAGGCCGGTCGCGCCGAGGCGCTGGCGTCGAAGGCCCGTAGCGCGGTCAGCTACCTCGACCCCGAACTGCAGGAACTCGGCCGCGACGGCGTCGCCGAGTTCGTCGAAAAGGAGCCCGAACTCGACGCCTACGAGCACTACTTCGACGACGTGCTCCGGACGAAAGAACACACCCGCTCCGCGGAGGTCGAAGAGGTTCTCGCCGACCTCTCGGAGGTGACCGGCGCGTCCAGCGACATCTACTCCATGCTGGCCAACGCCGACCTCGAGTTCCCGACCGTCGAAAAGCCCGACGGGACGTCGGTCGAAATCACGCAGGGCAACTTCACGAAGCTCCAGAAGCACCCCGACCGCGAGTTCCGCCGGACCGTCCACGAGGAGTTCTACGACCGCTGGGCCGACGTGCGCAACGCCGTCGGCACCTCGCTGAAAAACAGCGTCAAGAAGGACGTGAAGACCGCGCGCATCCGCGATTACGAGACCGCCCGCGAGGCCGCCCTCGACGGCCCCAACGTCCCGGTCGAGGTGTACGACAACCTGCTCGACACCGTCCGCGACAACCTCGGGCACCTCCACCGCCACGCCGAGTTGAAGCGTGAGGCCATCGGCGCGGACGAACTCCGGATGTGGGACCTGTACGTGTCGCTCACCGGCGACCACGGCCCCGAGATTCCGTACGAGCAGGCGAAGGAGTACATCGTCGAGGCCGTCGAACCGCTCGGCGAGGCGTATCAAGAACGGATGGCCGAGGGCCTCGAGGACCGCTGGGTCGACGTGTACGAGAACCGCGGTAAGCGCTCCGGGGCGTACTCCGCGGGCACCTACGACACCCAGCCGTTCATCATGATGAACTACCAGGACGACGCGGCGTCGATGTTCACGCTCGCCCACGAACTGGGTCACTCGATGCACTCCGAACTCGCCAACGACGCCCAGCCGTGGCACGACGCGAGCTACGAGATTTTCACCGCCGAGGTCGCCTCCACGGTCAACGAGACGCTCCTGACCGAGTACCTCCTGGAGAACGTCGACGACGACGAGCTCCGGACGCACGTCCTCGACGAGTACCTCGAGCGGTTCCGCTCGACGCTGTTCCGCCAGACGATGTTCGCCGACTTCGAGCTCCAGATTCACGAGATAATCGAGGACGACGGCGCGCTCACGCCCGACCGCTTCGACGAGCTGTACGGCGACCTGAAGGCGGCGTACTACGAGCCCGCGGCGACCGACGACCGCATCGCCCGCGAGTGGATGCGCATTCCGCACTTCTACTACAACTACTACGTCTACCAGTACGCGACGGGTATCTCCGCGGCGGCGGCCATCGTCGAGCGCATCCGCGAGGAGGGCGAGGCCGCCGCGGCGGACTACCGCGAGGCGCTCGCGCTCGGCGGCAGCGAGTACCCACTCGACGTGCTCCGAACCGCCGGCGTCGACATGACCGAGCCCGAACCCATCGAGGACGCGATGTCGGTCTACGCGGAGTTCCTCGACGAGGCCGCGACGCTCCTCGACCTCGAATAACCGAAAATCGCCGGGCGGGCTCAGCCGACCTGAACGAGTTTGGCCTGCCCGGACGCGCTGTCGGTGCGGGCGTCGGACTCACCGGTGCAGTTGCGAACGTCTTCGGGCGCTCGGTCGCCCCCTGCCACCCGTCGGCGGTGGCCACGGGGCGGAGGGTGTTTGCCGCTTCCGGACTGCTACCGACTGAGCCGACGACGTGAGCGCACAGTGTCGCCCGCGTGGGAATGCGTCAGAAGTGTGGGCGGACTACACGTCCTATTCGCGAGTTCCGAGGATTCTCGCATGAACACGGGGCGGCGGTTACCGGCCGTGTCCGAATTTCGCACGGAACTGTGGGTCTGCCAGAACAGTTGTGTGATTGGATGAGTAACACGTTTCGGAGGGCTACCAGACGTGGCAGAAGAGTATCTAACGCTAACGTTGGACGAGGCGACGGGGGTCGACGAGGTGGTGCTCGGCTTTCGAAAAGACGGGGAGTTCTACGAGCTCATCAGTCTCGAGCCGCCGGTGGAGGCGGAAATCAGGCAGCGAGAAGACGACGCGGCCGGTGAGGACGGCGAAGCGTAGCTTACGTTCCGCGCGACTCGCCCCCAGATTCGACGACTCCAGAGCCGTTGCACTCCGCACGAAGTCCGTCGCAGAAACGGGCTGGGAGGGACTTGAACCCCCGACCGTCTGGTTAAAAGCCAGACGCTCTGCCTAACTGAGCTACCAGCCCTCGGATTTTCTTTAAGTGGGGATACTGATAAGCGTTTATTTTCGCCGCCCCCTCCTGCTTTGTACCCCGTTCACGTCCCCCATAATATGGACCTGCGCGACTTCGTGGACACGCTGCTCCGGTTCGAGAGCGTCGCCCGCGCCGAGGCCCCTGCTCAGCAGTGGGTCAAAAACCGGCTACACGACTTCGGCTTCGACACCCACGAGTGGACCGCCGACCCGGCGCGCCTGGCCGAACACCCGTCGTTTCCCGACGACCCCGACGACATCGACGCGGCGAACCGACCGAGCGTCGCCGGCGTGGTCGAGTTCGGCGACCCCGACGCGGGCCGGACGCTCGTCCTCAACGGCCACGTCGACGTGGTGCCCGCCGACAGGGAACTGTGGACCCACGACCCGTTTGTACCCGACTGGGACGACGACGCGGGCACCGTCAGCGCCCGCGGCGCGGCCGACATGAAAGCGGGACTCGCGGCGTGCGTCTTCGCCGCGCTCGACCTCCGAGACGCCGTCGAGGCGGGCCATCTCGACCTCGACGGGCGGGTGGTCGTCGAGAGCGTCGTCGGCGAGGAGGAAGGCGGCATCGGGGCCGCGGCGGCCGCGCTCGACACCCCCTATCCGTTCGAGCGAGACGCCGCGCTCGTCGCCGAACCGACGCGGGTCAAGCCGGTCGTCGCCACCGAGGGCTCGGTGATGAAGCGGCTCCGGTTGACCGGGCGGACGGCACACGCGGCCTCGCGGTGGCGCGGAGTGGACGTCATCGAGAAGTTCGAGGCGATTCGCGGAGCGTTCTTCGACCTCGAATCGGAGCGGACCGACGCGGTCACTCATCCGCTTTTCGACTACCCGATTCCGTGGCCCGTCTGCGTCGGCCGCGTCGAGGCCGGGTCGTGGGCGTCGAGCGTCGCGGGGACGCTCACCGCGGAGTGGCGACTCGGCGTCGCGCCGGGGGAGACGGTCGCAGCGGTCGAATCGGCGTTCGAAGAACGGCTGGCGCGCGTCGTCGCCGACGACGAGTGGCTCTCGGCGCACCCGCCAGTGTTCGAGCGCTTTTCGGTGCAGTTCGAGCCGGCCGAAATCGACGCCGACGAACCGGTCGTGGAGTCGTTGCGCGGGGCGCTGCGGGCGGACGGCCGCGACGACGAGCCGGTCGGCGTGACCTACGGGGCGGACTCGCGGCACTACGTCGAAGCGGGTATCCCGACGGTGCTGTTCGGACCGGGCGACATCGACCAGGCGCACTTCCCTGACGAGACCGTCGAGTGGGAAGAAGTCGGGGTCGCGCGGGACGTGATTCGGGAGACTGCGACGCGCTTTCTTCAGTCGAGGTAGTCGTCGAGGGCGTCCGCGACCACGTCGCCGGGAGCGGCGTCTTCGAGCGAGGCACGACGGCGGAGTTCGAGATAGACGTCGGCGGGGAGCGTCACCTCGAGCGTGCCGATATCGACGCCGTGGGCCGAGAGCGCGTCCACAACGGGCGTGCCGTCGTTGACCTCGCTGGCGAGGCGGCGGACCTCGCGGACGGTCAGGCCGGCGTCGAGCGTGGCCCACGCGAGGTGGAGTCTGGCGTCGCCGGAGACGCGGGCGATGTGTTTTGCGGCCGTGGGAGCGATTCTACCCCGGGCGACGTGTCGGCGGACGGACTGCGGGAGGTCGTGGACGCGGGCCCACTTGCGGATGAAGGAGACGGATACGTCGCCGCCGGCGCGCTCGGCGGCGCGCTTGTAGGAACCGACACCGCGGACGAGCGCGGCGCAGGCGGCCGCGCCGCGGAGCATGAACACGTGGTCGTCGTCGCCGGCGGTGGACTCCGAAAACGAGCGGACCGTTCTGGCGGCCTCGGCGAGGCTGTCGGGGTCGGTGGGGTCGAAGCCGACGGCCTCGCGGGCGCGGTCGCCCGTGACGGCGGGGTCGCCGCGGACGACCGGTTCACCGACCGGTTCCCGTCGGTCGGCCGGGACCTCAGTCGTTCGTCGGCGTTCGTCGTTCGTCATCTACGAATCGGTAACGCGTTCTGGCTTAAAAACGTCCCCCCGAGAGGCGAGATTCGCGCGCGGACGGTCGCTGGGCGGAATACGGGCGAGTGGCTGGAGGCCGGCAAACGAGGGACGGCCGGGGCGGGGATACGCCGACAGCGACCGATTGCGGGCGGTCAGCGGCCGGTCGGCGGGCGGTTACTCCTCGCGGGACTCCGAGAGGTGCGACCAGATTTCGGTACAGCCCGCACCGTCTTCGAGGTCTTTGAGGTGAGCCGTGGGGTCTTCTTCCTCCGCCTCGGTCGACGACTCGACCTCGGCGTCGGCCTCGCAGTCGCGTTCGGGTTCGAGTTCTGCCTCGCCGGTCATGCGTCGCCCTCCCGTGACGGTTCGAACAGCTCTGGGGCGACGTCGGCGGAGGCGTGTTGTCGGACGGCGGTGCGGTGGTCACTCATCACCACCACGTACCGGGCGGACCCGCATAAGGGAATCCGCACCTGTAATGTGTACCCCCACTCCCGGCTACCGGAACGGGTTGCCCCTACCTCTGACGGCCGATTTCGGCCACAATCGCACGACTACGGCGGAACGACCGCCGGAACGCGCGTCGCGCTCCCCCGCGGGGATTGCGGGCGCCGCCCCGCATAGGTAGCCGGAGCGCGGAGGGTGAGCCATGAGCGTCTCCCTGCGCGTCCTCGACGACGGGGCGTGGGTCTCCGTGAACGACGCCAGAGAAGTGAGCGTGAGCGAACTCTGGCGGCTCGACGACCCGTCATTCTGTGGGTGCGAGCTTCCCGACTTCGTCGTCGAGAACGTCCTCGACGTCGGCGCGGACGGCAGAACCGTCTCCGCGAAGGTGTACGGCCAGTGCATCGCCTGCGGCCACGCGGGCGTGCCCGGCTGGGTTCCGGTCGGGAGGCTCCGCGAGGGCGAATTCGTCGATATCGACCGCGAGCGGGTCGTCCTCCCGGTTCGACGCGGCGACGACAGTGAATAGGCAACATTCTCCGCTTTTGGGCAGCACCGGGAAGGGTTGACGGTACGCTCGGGGCCTTACGTGGGCACGTATATGGACATTCATACGAATGCCCACGGACGTCGAACGCTGGAAGTCGGAGGTCTACGGTAACGAGATACGAGAGCACCTGCTCGAATTCGCCGAGCAGGGCTGGGACACCATCCCGGAAGACGAGCGAGACGCCTGGTTCGAGCGCTTCAAATGGTGGGGGCTGTACCACCAGCGCAACGGCCAAGAGAGCTACTTCATGATGCGCATCGGGACGCCGAACGGCGTGCTGACGCCCGGCCAGACCGAAGTCGTCGCGGAAGTCGCCGACGAGTACGCTCGCGGCCCGGCCGAGAACCCCATCTTCGGCAACGGGTACGTCGACTGGACGACCCGCCAGTCGATTCAGCTCCACTGGATCAAACTGGAGGACATCCCGGAAATCTTCGAGAAACTCGAATCGGTCGGTCTCTCGACGCAGCAGGCCTGTGGTGACTCGTGGCGGAACATCGTCGGCTGCCCCGTCGCCGGCAAGGACAAACACGAGCACGTCGACGCGCTCCCCGTCGCGATGGAGCTCAACGAGACGTTCAAAGGCAACGACGACCACTCGAACCTCCCGCGGAAGTGGAAGGTCTCCGTCACCGGCTGCCGCGAGGGCTGCGGACAGGGCGACATCAACGACCTCGCGCTCGAACCCGCGACCAAGGAGATAGACGGCGAGGAGACGAGGGGCTTCAACATCCGCATCGGCGGCGGCCTCTCGCGGAACGAGCCGCGGCTCGCCCGCGACATCGACGTGTTCGTGACTCCCGAGCAGGCAGCCGAGGTCTCGGGAGCCATCTCCGCGCTGTTCCGCGAGAACGGCGACCGCGACAACCGCTACAACGCCCGCATCAAGTTCCTGATGGACGAGTGGGGCGCGGAGAAGTTCCGCAACGTCCTCCAGGAGGAGTTCGTCGACTTCGAACTGGAGACCGCCGGCGAAGACCTGCGTTCGGAGTACTCCTACAACTCCGGCTACGCCAACGGCGGCCACGCGGACCACGTCGGCATCCACGAGCAGGCCGACGGCAACTACTACGTCGGACTCGACGTCCTCGTCGGCCGCATGGGCGTCGACGACACGAAGGAGCTCGCCCGCGTCGCCGACGAGTACGGCTCCGGCGAGGTTCGCGTCACGCAGCGCCAGAACGTCATCATCACCGACGTTCCCGAAGAGAAGCTCGACGCGCTGCAGGACGAGGAACTCCTCGACCACTACTCGCCCGACCCGCACCCGTTCATGCGCGGCTCCATCGCCTGTACGGGCACCGAGTTCTGTTCGCTCTCCATCGTGGAGACGAAGAACCGGCAGGTCCGCTACGCCCGCTGGCTCAAGGAGAACGTCGAACTCCCCGCAGGCGTCGAGGACTTCCACATCCACCTCTCGGGCTGTACGGCCTCCTGCGCCCAGCCGCAGATTGCGGACATCAGCCTCCGCGGCATGAAGACCCGCAAGGACGGCGAGCCGGTCGAGGCGCTCGACATCGGCCTCGGCGGCGGCCTCGGCGAGAACCCCAACTTCGCCGAGTGGGTCACCCAGCGCGTCCCCGTCGACGAGGTGCCGGGTGCCATCAAGAACCTGCTCGCGAACTTCGAAGAGCGCCGCGAGGGCGACGAGACGTTCCGCGAGTTCGTCGCCCGGACGGACGAGGAGGACCTCGCCGAACTGGTCGAACCCGAAGAGACCAGCTACGAGGACCCGATGATGCACAACACGAAGCGCACGTGGTACCCCTACGCGGAAGACGACTCGATGGACGCGAGTCCCGCACCGACCCACGGTGACGGCACGCCCATCGCGAGCGACGACTGAGCGGACCTGTCTCGGGACCGATCCGCGTCGGTGACGACTCGCCGCCGCGCTACCTATTTACGACGACGCCGATACTCAATCACAGATGCCAGACCGAATCCTGAAGGTCAACGCCTACACGACGCTGGACCTCGTCGACGCGTCGGCGACGGGTCACGACTTCGAGGAGTCGGCGTTCGCGGTGTGCAACGTCACCTCGCCGCGGAAGCACCCCGACGAGATTACCCTCGAACTCGAACTCGACTGGACGCAGCTCGACGCGCTCCCGCCGCACGCCGACAAACTGACGCTGTCGCCCGAGGAGGCTCGAAGCCTCGCGGCCGACCTCGAAAAGCACGCCGACCGCGTCGAAGCCGAACAGCGCGACTGACCGCAGCCCCCCGATTTTCGACGAGCGTTCGACGCCCCGAGCGGCGCGACCGTCTGCGCGACCCCGACGGTTCGTGGCAACACCACCCATGAGAACTTCTATCCTGATTTAGTCAACGAATCGTGTGAATCTGTGTCTCGAATGCTCGAATTGTGTTGCAACAAGCCCAATCGTTAGACATATGCCTTCGGAAGTCGCAGGATGTGTTGTGATACAGACGACGCCCTTACGCCGTCCACGCACCGAGCGTCGACCGCACTCCACCTCCCGCGCCCACCCGGCGAATCGAACGCCGGCCACAGCGCGGGGGGTGGTGGCGTGAGCCGTCACCGGACCCTCGTCCTCTTCGTCGCGGCCGCGGTGCTGTTCGGCACCTCCTTCGTCGGCATCAAGGCCGCCATCGGCTCGGTCCCGCCGGTGCTCTTTGCGGCCTTCCGCGTCGACGTCGCCGCCGTCGTCCTCCTGACGCTCGTCGCCGTCCGCGGCGGCTACTGGCTCCCGCGGACCCGCGCGGACGCGCTCGGCATCCTCGCCAGCGCCGCGTTCGTCCTCGGGGCGAACAACGTGTTCCTGTTCCTCGGCCAGCAGCACGCGACGACGGGCGCGGCGGCCGTCATGTACAGCATCATGCCCGTGGCCTCCCCGGTGTTCGCCGTCTTGCTCCTCGACGACGCGCGCATCTCCGCGGTCGACGCCGCCGGCATCCTGCTCGGACTCGTCGGCGTCGTCGTCATCGTCGGCCCCGAGAGCGTCCTCGGCGGCGGGAGCGTCGGACAGGCGCTCATCGTCTGTTCGGCGCTGTCGGTCGCCTTCGGGACCGTCCTGCTCAAGCGCGTCGGGCCGTCCATCGGGACGCTCCCGCAGACCGCGTGGGCGATGGCGGTCGCCGCCGTCGGCATCCACGCCGCCAGCCTCGGTCTCGGCGAGTCCGTCACGCAGGTCGCGTGGTCGCCGGAACTCGTCGCCGCGATTCTCTACGTGGGCATGCCCGCGACCGCCGCGGCCTACCCGGTCTACTTCGCGCTCCTCGCGGAGGCCGGCCCCGTCCGCGGCAACCTCGTCGCCTACGCGATGCCGGTCGTCGCCACCGTCACCGGGTGGGCCTTCCTCGGCGAGTCCGTCTCGTCGGCGACCGTTCTCGGCTTCGGGGTCATCCTCTCGGGGTTCATCTTGGTCCAGCGCGACAGCGTGGCCCGGGTTGTCGGCCTGCGGGGAAGCATCCCCGCGGAAGCGGAGTGAGAGAAGAGAACAGAAGAGAATTCGAAACGCGGACCGGCTTCAGGCCGCGACCCGTCGCCGGACCGCGACGGCGACCGACACCAACATCTCCTTTTTCATCGCGGCGAAGCCGAAGAAGATGGCTCCGAAGCCGACGAGCGCCGTCGTGTCGATGACGTGTCCGAGGAGCGTCCAGCTCATGAGCGCCGCGACCACGGGTTCGACGTAGCCGATGAGGTTGAGTTCGGTCGGCCCGAGGCGGTCTAAGAGTTCGAAGTAGAGGAGGAACGCCACCGCGCCGGAGACGAGCGTCAGGTAGAGGAACGACGCGATACCGGCGGGGGCGAACTCGATAGTCGAAAGCGACTCGCCGCGGGCGAGCGCCCAGCCGTGGAGCAGGACGCCACCGAGGAGCATCGACCACGCCTGCATCGACTGGACCGGGAGGTCGCTCCGGAGCGGGCGGGTGAGGACCGCACCGAGCGCGAACGACACCGCCGCGAGGAAGATGAGGACGATGCCGAGTCCCTGCGCCGACCCGGACGACCCCGAGAACGCCGAGACCGGGTCAGCCACGAGCACGGCACCGGCGAACCCGGCGAGCAGCCCGAGCGTCCCGGTCTTTCCCAGCGACCCCTCGGTGAGGATAACGGAGGCGAAGACCGCAGTCAGGATGGGCGAGAGGCTGATGATAATAGAGGCCACCGCGCCGGGGACGTGTTCCTGTCCGAGGTAGAGCAGGCCGTGGTAGGCGGCGATGATGAACACCGCGCCGATGGCCGTCGCGAGCAGTTCGTCTCTGGCCTCGGGTCGCCAGCGGTCGGTGGAGTAGCAGGCGTACGCCAGCATCACGAGCCCCGCGAGTTCGTAGCGGAGCGCGGCGAAAGAGAGCGTCGGGAAGAACTCCAAGCCGACCTCGATAGCGACGAACGAGGTGCCCCACATCGCCGCGAGCGCGACGAAAAGCAGGGGCGTCGTCGGAATGTTTCTCCAAGTGGTTCGCGTCATGGTCGAATCTGTTTCAGTTCTCAGAGACGCGTCTTGTTAAATCCTTCTACAAGAGATTTGTTTTGAATTGAATTTTAGAGGAAGAATTCTGGGTTTTGCTGTTCTAAAGTTTCTATAATTCGTGATAGTTCGAGAGCGCGAGAGAGGTGGCGAAAACGGCGGACAGAACAAGGACTTACGTCACCGACCGCAACGAGAGGGTATGGACGAACGCGACGTGCGCCTGTTGAAGGCCATCGCGGACCTCGGGACGGGCAGTCCCGAGAAGCTACACGAAGCGACAGACATCCCTGTGTCGACCATCCACTACCGCCTGAACAACCTGAAGGACGACGGCGTCATCGAGAACGACCTCTACGACATCGACCTAGAGGCGTTCGGACTCGGCGTCACCGTGGTCGTGGAGGTGCTGGCGGACTACAGCGGGTCGTACGAGGAAGTCGGGAACAAACTGCTGGAGATAGAGGGCGTCACGCAGCTCTACTTCACCATGGGCGAGACGGACTTCATCGTCGTCGCCCACCTCGCGGACTCCGACCGCGTGGAGCGTCTCATCAGCGACTTCGAGGCGACGCCGGAGGTCGAGCGGACGAACTCGACGTTCGTCATCTCCGCGATGCGCGACAGCCACCGGGCGCTCCAGAGCTACACGCTGGAGACGCTCCTCGACGAGCTCGGCATCGAGGACTGAGAATCGGCCGGGGACGTATCACGGTTCGTCGCGTACTATCGACCATGTCGAACGACGTGCGAACGTGGCTGGTCGAACGGACCTACTCGGACGACGAACAGAACATCATCATCCTCGTGTACGCGACCACCGACGGGACGCGCTACCACCGCAAAGAGCGCTCGCTGACGAGTTTCGAGTCCGACGTGCGCGACACCTACGCCGCCGTCGACGTGCCCGAGGACGAACTGGGCCGCGTCTCCGACGAGGAGACGAAAGCGGCGTACGCGGCCGCCGCGACCGAGATGGCCGAGTCGCACGAGCCGACCGACACGGTCTGAGAGCGTTGCGCTCGGCTCAGTCCGCCGACGCGAGCGGGAGCGAGACGACGACGACCGTGCCCGCGGGTTCGTTGTCCTCGAAGTGAATCTTGCCGCCGAACGAGTCGACCAGTTGGTGGACGAGGTAGAGCCCGAGGCCGGTTCCGGTACTCTCCAGTCCCTTTTCGCCCTTACCGAAGACGACCGACTTCCGCGCGTCGGGGATACCCGAACCGTCGTCGGCGATGCGGATGACCGCCATGTCGGCGTCGTCGTCCACGGTCGCCGAGACGGTGACGACGGCGCTGCCGTCGTTGTGCTGGACGGCGTTGTTGAAGAGGTTGCCAAGCACTGACGCGATGAGCGGGTTCGCGCGCACCGCCACGTCGGGTATCTCGCCGTCGACCTCGAACGTCGCGTGCGGGAACGCCTCGCGGCGGACCGCGAGTTCGCGCTCGACGGCGTTCACGAGCGACATCGGGCGCGTCTCGACGCCGCCGCCGCTCATCGTCTCCATCAGGTCGCGGGCGACCTCGGTTATCTCGATGGTGTGGCGACCCGTCGAGAGGATGCGCGAGAGGATGTCCGCGCCCGCTCCGTCGACGTGTTCCCGGAGTAGCTCCGCCCAGCCGACGACGACGGCCATGTCGTTTCGGATGTCGTGGCGGACGATTCGGTTGAGCGCCTCCAGTTCGGCGTTCGTCCGCTCGAGTTCGCGCTCGCGGGTGCGGCGGGCGGTCACGTCCTGAATCGTCCCTCTGAGCGCCGCCACCCGGCCGTCGCGGATGACCGGTTCGCCCCGGGTACGGACCCACAGCTCCGACCCCTCTGCGGTCACCAGTCGGTACTCGTCTTCCCACGGGATGCCCTCGGACCGACAGCGGTCCAACAGCTCGCGGACCCGGTCGCGGTCCTCGGCGGCGTAGAACTCGATGGCGTCGTCGACGTTCGGCTCGTAGTCGAGCGGCACCTCGTGGATGCGCTTGGTCTGGTCGGTCCACGCCAGCGTGTCGGCCGTGAGGTCGAGTTCCCAGCCGCCGACCTTCGAGATGCGCTGGGTGCGTTCGAGGAAGTCGCGGCTCCGTTCGAGTTCGTCCTCGCGCGCCTTCTGCTCGGAGAGGCTCTGGAAGACCATGACGTTGCGGTCGCCTTCGAGGGACGTGATGGAGAACCGAACCGGGACGAGCTCGTCGTCGGGCCGGCGAATCGCCACCTCGCCTTGCCACTTGCCGTCGGCTTCGAGTGCGGGCGGAATCGTCTCTCTGAGCCGTTCGAGCTCCGACTCGTCGTGGAGGTGGCCCCAGCCCGTCCCGAGCATCGACTCGGGGTCCGAGTAGCCGCAGATGTCGGCCGCGGTCTCGTTGACGTACGTGTGCCGGTCGTTCTCGGTGATGGTGACGCCGGCGTCGACGGCGTCGACCGCGCCCTTGAACGCCTCGAGGTCGCGTTCGCGCCGGCGCTCTTCGGTCACGTCCTCGACCGTCGAGATGAGTCGGTCTCGTCCCGATATCTCGGCGACGGTGAGGCTGACGCGAATCCAGACGGTGTCACCCGACGCGTTCTCGATGGGCCACGTGAAGACGTGTTCGCCCTCCTCGCGGGCGGTCTCGACCTCGTCGAGGGCGCGTTCGGCGTCGTAACCGGGAACGTCCGCGGTGACGTGAGCGGGGGTCGTGTCGATGACCGACGCGCGGTCGATGCCGAGGATGTCCAGATAGTGTTGGTTGATGTCGGCGAGTTCGAGCGTTTCGAGGTTGCGAACCGCGAGACCGACGTTGACGGCCTCGAAGAGCGCGCGGTGGTCGAGCGAGCCGACGGTGTTGCGGGCGGCGTCGTAGACGACGTGCCCGAGGTTGTCGAGGTCGTGCTCGTCGGGGGTCGGCCGCTCGAACGAGACGAGCGGCACACCGTCGACGCGGAGTTTCGAGACGAGCGGTCGCCCCTCCGAGTCGGTGACCTCGGTCGAGACGACGAGACAGTCGATGCGACTTCGTTCGAGCACCGCGTGAACCGCGTCGAGGCTGTCGGCAGTCGAGACGCGGACGTCGGTCGTGGCGTCGCCGACCGAATCGGGAAGTTCGGTCGCGAGACGCTCGCGAACGGCGGCGTCCCCGCTGACGACGAGGACGTTCAACCGACCAGGCATACCGGCGAGAGGACAGCGAGGTTCAAGTATGAACCGACAGCTGTCGGCGAAGAATCACGACTGGCGGGGAGCGAACGCTGCGCCCACCCGCGTCGAAGATTCCAAAGTCAGGGCGACGCAAAGCGGCGGAATAGAAGCTTTGCCGACGGCGGAGCCGAAGGCTCGAAGCGACAATCGACCTAAACGTGGAGCGCGTACTGACACCTGTGGGGCGGACACCACCGCTCCGGTGAACACTATGACGACAACAAACGACTCGACGCGACTCGCGGGCATCGTCCTGCTCGCGCTGGCCGCGCTGTTCGCGCTCCCCGTCCTCTTCGGGATGGCCGGCCTCGGCGGCGGCATGCCGATGGGGTGGGGCGGCGGCTGGATGCACGACACGTGGATGCACGGCGGAACCGGCGGGACCGTCCCGTGGTGGATGTGGGGGATGGGACTGTTCGGCCAACTGCTCGTCCTCGCAGTCGTCGTCGGCGGGGGCGTCCTCCTGTTCCGCGCCCTGCGCGACGGGGGCGACGGAGGCGACGACGCGCTCGACGAACTCCGCCGGGCCTACGCCCGCGGTGACATCGACGACGAGGAGTTCGACCGCCGCCGCGAGCGACTCGAACGCGACTGACGCGTCGGAACTCGGGACGGTCGTCGCGTTGCAGGCGAAACGAAGGGGTTCCGGCCAGGTAGCGGTCGGCGAAAGGCGGTCGCGGGGAGTCGGTGCACGGCCGACTCCGTCGGAGAGAGTGCGCACGCCGACCGCAACGACTAATATTATTTAGGCCAACCTAAAAGCATGAGTTCGGATTCATCCGATGGGGCGTTCGGCTCGTTCCTCGGTCGCTTTCGGTCGCGGCGAACGCGACTTCGCGTGTCCGCGTGCGTCGCCGCGAGCCGGTCGATAGAGGTCCCGGAAACGGACGACGAGCGCGACTGAGCGCCGGAGACCGGAGACGTCGGGTCGCTCCGCGCTGGCCGCCGCGCGCCTCAGACCTCGACCGTCGTTCCGATTTCTGGAGCCGCGGCCTCGTAGCCGTCGGCGCGGAGTTCCTCGGCGAACGTCGCACAGCGGTCACCGTGGTTCACGAACACCGGCGCGCCGCGGTAGTCGTCGAGAAACGACAGGAGCCCGTGCCGGTCGGCGTGGGCGGAGAAGTCGTACATCTCGGCGCGAGCGGCCACGGGGACGACCCCGCCGTTGAGTTCGCACCGGCCGCGTTCGACCAGTTCTCTGCCCGGCGTCCCCTCGACCTGATAGCCGGTGAGACAGATTTTGTTCGTCGGGTCTCGCCGAATCTCGGGGATGTACGTCATCGCCGGGCCGCCCGAGAGCATCCCGCTCGTCGTCACGATGACCGAGTTCTGCCGGGCGATGCGCTTTCGCTGACCGTCTCGACCCGAGACGATTCGGGCGTTCGACTTCGCCCGCTTGAGCGCCGCCGCGTCGCGGACGTAGTCGGGGTGGTTCCGGAGCATCCGCAGCACGCGCGTCCCCATGCCGTCGACGTAGCAGTCGATGTCGTGGGCGTCGAGCACCATGAGAAGCTCCTGCGTCCGGCCGATGGCGAACGCAGGGACGACGACGGTGCCGCCCTCCCAGACGGTCGTCCGCACCGACTCGACGAACCGCTCTTCGACGGTCGCGCGGTCGTCGTGTTCCACGTCGGAGTAGGTGGACTCGCAGATGACCACGTCGGCGTCCGGGCGGTCGGTCGTGCCCGAGACCAACCGCTGGTCGTCGGTGTGGAAGTCGGCGGTGTATAGCAGGCGCGTCTCCCCGTCGTCGACGAGGACGTGGGCGCTGCCGGGGATGTGCCCCGCGTTGTAGAACGTGACCTCGTGGCCGGCGGCCGCGAACGTCTCGCCGTAGTCGTGATGTTCCGACTGCTGGGTCATCCGTCGGACGTGCGTCTCGGTGAACGGGCAGTTGTAGCTCCCGCCGTGGAGTTTGAGCGTGTCGCGCGCGAGGGTCCGGGCGAGTTCGTCGGTCGGCGGCGTCCAATGGACCGCCGGCCAGTCGTCGCCCGAGAGGAGCGAGGGGACCGTCCCGACGTGGTCGAGGTGGCCGTGCGAGACGACGACGGCGTCGGGCTCGACGGAGCCGACGGGGAACTGCGGGGGGTTCCCGGTCAGCATCCCGTAATCGAGCAGCAGCGACTCGTTGACGAGAATCGCGCTGCGCCCGACCTCCTCGGCCCCGCCGAGGAACTGGAGTTTCATTGCCGGCAGTACCGACCGGAGGGGCTTTTGCTCGTCGGTCCCGCCGCACTCGACGCTTTTCACGCCGGCCGCCGTCTTCGGAGGTGTGACCGGCTCCGACCCCGAATCCCACCGCGGTGGCGACGACCTCGACCGACTGGTGACGACGCTCCACGACCGACTCGCCGCGACGGCGACCCGACCCGTCCGCGAGGCGGCGAGCCGGTGGCTCGGCGAGGCGGAGGCCGTCGCGGGCGACCTCGCGGTCGGCCCGCTCCCGGACGACGACGTGGTTCGGAGGCGACTCGGCCACGTCGAACACCTGCTGTCGAACGTCGGCGAAACCGAAGACGAGGCGGCGGACGAACACGTCGCGTCGGCGCGGGCGGCACTGGCCGACGCGCTGGCGACGCTCGGCGACGGCGGCGGGGAGCGCGACGAGCGCGACGAAAGCGAGTGAGCGGCGGAGAGAAGAGAGACCGCATCGAGACGAGAGACGAGAACCGCGGGGACCGAGAGAGATGCCCGTTCCGTCCGGCGCTCAGTTCGAGAACCAGTCCCTCGCGGTCGAGGCGAGGATAGAGAGGTCTTCGAACTTGAGCATGCGGAACATGGCGAGGGGACTGCCGCCGTTGGCGGCGTCCAACTGCTCGTTGGGGAGGCGATGGAGGTCTTCGAGCAGTTTGTCGTAGCGCTCGTTGGAGGCGCGGTAGAGCATCTCCGTCATGAACAGGCGGTTTTTGACCTTCGGCGCGACGCGCTCGTGCCACAGTTGGTCGTAGATGGCGAGTTCGGACGCCGAGGTGTCGCGGTCGGAGTTCGTGAGCGCGCGGTCGGCGGTCGCGGCCGCGGCCCGGCCCGAGCGCATGCATTTGTCGATGCCCTCGCCCCACAGCGGGTCGACGGTCGGCACCGTGTCGCCGATAGCCATGAAGTTGTCCGTGCTCATGCGGCCCGGAAGCTGGATGTGCGCGGAACCGCGGTGCTGTTTGCCCGCGATGCGCTCCGCGTTCGCGAAGCGCGGGTCGGTGTCAAGCCAGTACTGGAGGTAGTCGTCGATGGTGTAGCCCGACTTGGCGTTGTGGCGGTGTCCCTCGTTTTGGATGTAGCAGACGCCGACCTTCGCGGTGTCGCCGCCGGTGTGGAATATCCACGAGTAGCCGCCGGGCGCGATGTCGTGGTCGAGCCGAAGCATCATCGCGTCGGTGAGGTCGCCGTAGCCCTCGGGCGCGAGGTCCATGCCCTCGAACTCGAACTCGATGCCGATAGCCTGCTTCTGGCGATTGAGGTCGCACACGTCGAGGGCCTTGGCGAGCGGCGCGCTCGGTCCGGTCGCGTCGATGACGATGTCGGCGTACACTTCCTTGTCGCCGTTGTACCGGACGCCGACGATTTCGCCGCCCTCCATGATCGGCTTGGAGACGCGCGCGTCGAAGTGGTACTCCGCGCCGTCGGCTTCCGCCTCGTCGACGAGCCAGTTCTTGAAGTCCGCGAACTCGAGGACCGCACCGGGCTGGTGCCGGTGGTAGTGGTGGTTCGGGGACTCCAAGACGACATCGTCGGTGAAGTTCATCACGACCTCGTCGGGGATGTTGAACGAGGCCATCGTCGACGGGAACGTCCCGGCGGTCGACTTGTTGCTTCTGGAGGGGAACTCGTCTTCGGACTCGGTTTCGAGGACGCACACGTCGTAGCCTCGGGCGGCGAGGTCTCGTGCCGCCTGTCCACCTGCAGGGCCCGCGCCTGCGATAATCACGTCGTAGTTGTCTGTCATTGTAGAGTAGGCATCACCGGTAGGGTTGGTCGTACGCGTTACACACCCTTTCTGTAACAAGCGTGTAATCTGCTTTGGTTTTGAACGGTCGGAAATACGGGGGTGTCCGGTCGGGCCGCACCCGTCCGAGACGACACTCGGACGCGACGACAGCGACGAGAAAGTGGCGTATCGCTGTCGCTAGAAGCGAAAGAACGGACATGGAGCCACGGAACGGCAGGGAAGACGACGTTCAGGCTTTCGGGATGCGGCGGACTTGGAACTCGCGGTAGCCGCCGTAGGCGGCTTCGAGCGCCCCGAGCCACCAGTTCCAGCGCGTCGCGGGGCCGCCCTCTGGCGCGTCGCGCATGTTCCGCACGATTTCGTCGCCCGTGAGCGCCGCGCCGCGGTCGGCTTCGGCCTGCCCCGAGTCGGCGAGGTCGCGGGCCTGGCGCGCGACGACCCGACGCTCCGCATCGGTGCCCCCGAACTCGGCGAGCGCGTCGCGGAACGACTCCTCGTCGAAGGCGGCGTGGGCGTCACCGTGCCTGTCGGTGGGAATCACGACTGCTCCTACGGGGGCCGTCCCAAAGAAGGACTCGGCCGATTCGACCGGACGAGCACCGCCGTTTTCGGCGCGAAACGCGCCGGCGCGGGCGACGCGGCGACGGCGCTACGTCCACCACTCGCTCCGGCGCTCGTTGTACGTCGCGTTCCGGAACGGCTCTGGCTTTTCGTCGTCGGCCTCCGCGCCGAGGTAGTGTGCGGTCCAGTAGCCGACGTGCCAGCCGACGGCCTCGGTGTCGAGGTCGACGAGGATGACCCGGTAGCTACCATACGTCTCTAACGCGCCGTCCCCGTCCGGGTCGTAGCCGCTGGCGGCGGCACAGGAGACCGCGCCCGCGGCGCACGGCGAGGAGTCCGCAAAGGAGATGCGAACCTCGGCGTCCGCCGGGTCGTCCACGTAGGAGTAGGTGAGGTTGTCGGGCATCCCCGGCGCGCCGTCGGCGAAGTAATCGAGGGCGTGACGGACCTGCTCGCGGGCCGTGTCGGGGTCCGAGGCGTTCGCGTCGTCCACGTAAACCGTGAAGTTCGGGTCGTCCCACGGGAACGCCTTCTCGGTCGCGTTCGTCCGCGGGAGCGTATAGAGGATACCCGTGGCGTTCATTAGGTCGGCCGGCTCGTCGCCGTGGGCGAGTCCGAGGGTGTGGCCGAGTTCGTGTTCGATGATTTCGACCGTCGACTCGTCGCCGAAGCCGGTCCGAATGTAGACCGTTTCGGGGCGGTCTATCTGCCGAGCGCGGGTGATGTAGGGAGCGCAGCCGACCGCGTCGGCCTGTCCGCTACACTCGGGGATGGTGTCGGAAAAGCGGACCACCATGTCCGGGTCGCGGGCGTCGGCGTCGACCTCGTAGTCGACCTCGTAGCCGAGGTACCGCGCGTCGTTCGCCTCCCAGAACGTCGTCGCCTCGCTCACGAGCGCGGTGTAGTCGCGGTCGGCGGCGGCGGCCTCGACGGCGACGACGACCGGCTCGGAGCCCCACGGGCCGTAGCCGGAGGCGGGCGTGAACGTCTCTGTCGGCTCGGGCGTCGGCGACGCGGTCGGCGTTGCAGTCGCGGTCGCTGGCGGAGCAGTAGTCGAGACTGCGGTCGACGGCGTTTCGGTGGTCGTCGCGGCCGGAGCGGTCGTCGAAGTCGTCGCAGTCGTCGCGTCGTTTCCGGTCGACACCGGTGCGGCACAGCCGGCGAGGACGACGAGCGCCGCGACGAGGAGGGTCGAACCGCGCATACCGAGACTGCGGCGGCGAACGGTCAAGAGCGTTTCCCGACGGCCCCGGGGCGGTTCAGTCGCTCGGTTGTCGGAGCCAGACACCGCGATTCGGCCGGTAAAGCGGCCGCTCAGCGTTCGAAAGCGGCTGAGAGGAGTAAGCCCCCTTCTGTTCGTCCCAGCATTCGGCTCAGCGTCCGCGTCCTTCTCGGGGCGAGCCCCGAGGGCGCGACGGGCGAACCCGACGCGCCGTCCGAACTACCTTCGCGGCGCGGACTTGCACCGGTGAGGATTCGCCGTTCCATCCGTTCTCGACCGTCAGAGATGGCGACGCCATCTCACTCCCTCTGCGGGTTAACTCCCTTCCCTTACGGGTCGGTTCGCACGCGGACGGGAGAACCGTCCGCGCCGGCGACGGCGGAGCCGTCGCGCGCGCATCATCGGTCAAGTCGAGCGGTCTCGTTTCTGTTCCAGCGCCAGCCGTCTCCGACTCCGGGCTTGCGCCCGGTCACCCGTTCGGACGGTGGGGGGACTTTCCTCATGCCCGTCTCGGGCACGGGAACTGGGCTCTCTCTGCCGACCTACCCTAGTCCGGTCGGTCGGATAAGCGGTTCGATTAACGGGGTCATACGCGGGTTTAGTCGCCCGTTATGTGGCACCGGTTCTACATAACAACCCGATAACATTCGAGGGAAGCGTTGAAGTCACCACAGAACTTGAATGATAATATGTCCGAGGCGCAGACCGTACACCTCACCTACGAGGATGGGGCGCGGGCGGTCGAACTAGCGCGGGAATCGGTCGAATCGTACGTTCTTCACGGACAGAGAGAGCAACCGGGCAGCATGCGCGACGCGTTTTACGCCCGAACCGGGGCGTTCGTCCGCATCAAGTCGACACGTGGGCGCGGTCGGCTGCGGGGCTGTGCGGGCGCATATCGGGGGAAAGACCAGCTCGGTCACGCCATCGTCGACGCGGCCATCAAGGCCGCGTCGGGCGACTCGTGCCAAACCGAAATCGAAGCACCCGAACTCCCGAATCTGAACATCTCTGTTTGTATCGTCAACAATTACACGCTGACTAACGACCCAGTCGCCGACATCGAACTCGGCACGCACGGGGTCGCCATCGACGCCGGCGGCACCCACGGCTGGATGTACCCGACCCTGCCCATCGAGCTCGGCTGGTCGAAAGAGGAGTTCCTCACGAACGCCTGCCGCAAGGCCGGCCTGTCGCCGCTGGCGTGGCAGGACGACGACACCATGATTACCCTGTTCGAAGGGCAGGTCTTCCGCGAGCGCGACGACGGCGGGAGCGTCGAAGCGCTGTAAGTCGTCGCGGCGACGACTCGACTCCTTGGGGGGAGAACCAAACTGGCGAGCGACGGCACCGAGCGTCGCCGCAAAACGAGAACGCGTCTTACTCGTCGCCGAAGCCGACCAACTCGGCGTCTTCTCTGGCCCGCGTCGCGGCCGCGTCGATGTCGAAGTCGAACTCCGAGACGACCTCGCCGTCGCGGATGAGCGGTTCGAGGAGCGCCTCGCCGTCGGTCGGGCCGGGCCGCCCGCGGAGGGCGACGTGGTGGCCGCCGTCAGCCGTGCGGTAGACCTCCTTCACGCCGGAGAGCTTGCCCCGCTTGGCCGTGGGTTCGCCGTCGACTTCGACAATGTCGAGCGCGAAGTCAACCGGGTTGGCGTTCGAGATGTAGCCGCCGACGCCGAATCCCTCGACCACGTCCCGGAGGTGCCGGAGTTCCGCCGGCCCGAGGCCGCCGCTCACGAAGATGCCCACGTCCTCGTGGCCGCGGGCGTCGAGTTCCCAGCGGACCTCCCGGACGATGTGGCGGAAGTCGCCGCGGCGCGAGGACGTGGTGTCGAGGCGGACGCTGTCGAGGTCGTCGCCGAGCGTCTCGACCGCCTGCAGCACCTCTTCGGTCTCGTCGCCGTAGGTGTCGCAGAGAGCGACTCGCGGCACGTCCTCGTCGACGGCCTCGTCGAAGGCGCGGAACGCCTCCGCCTGATTGCCGCGGCCGAAGGCGATGAGAAGCGCGTGGGGCATCGTCCCCGACGCCTCCTTCCCGAGAATCTCGCCGGCGGCGACGTGCGAGAAGCCGTCGAGGCCGGCGACGAGGGCGCTCCGCTCGACCATCGCGGCGATGGAGGGGTGGACGTGCCGCGCGCCGAACGAGAGGACGGTCGAGTCGGGGGCCGCCGCGCGGGCTTCGAGGGCGGCCGTCGCACAGCCAGACGCGTGCGAGAGGAAGCCGAGAAGCGAGGTTTCGAGCCGGGCGAAGTCGAGGTAGTCACCCTCGATTCGCATCACGGGGCCGCCGTCGAACAGCAGGCCCTCGGGCATGGCGTCGACGTCGATATCGCGGCCGGAGAGCAGTTCTGCGGCGTCTTTCACGCCGGCGAACAGCTCGAAGTCGCCGTCGGGGAACTGGTCGGCCGTCACCTCGGCGACGACGCGGGGGTTCTTGCCCGCGTGTCGGAGGGTCGCCTCGGTCCGCTCGAAGTAGGCGTCGGTCGCGACGCCGCCGCGGATGGCCTCGGGACCGACGATATCGAAGTCACTCATTGGCGCGGATTCCACCCGGCCGATGAAAAAGGTGTATAATCGGTCACGTGCGTCGAAGAGGAATTTTCTTCGACGAATCGGAGCGACAGCTCCACCACGGTTCCGGGCCACTGGGTTCACTCCCGACGGTGAACCTCGTCTAACTGCTCCACCGTCGGTGCGTTGACGATGGTGACGGTGTTCCCCTCTCTCGTCACCCGATAGGCGTCCGCGAAGGGGCCGTCGTCGACGCGGTAGGTGTCCTCGCCCGCGTACGACCCGCCGAGGCGGAGCTTCAGCGTGTAGGTCACGTAGGCCCGCTCGAACTGCTCGGCGTCCGCCTCGGTATCCCAGACCGTCTGCCAGACGTAGCCGCGCTCGTGGGGGTTCGTCTCGTAGGTCTCGTCCGACGCCGGCCGGTAGGGAACCACCGCGTCGCCGGCCCAGCCCTCGGAGGGACCGGCCGTGTAGTTGTACGGCGAGTACGCGCCGGTGTCCTGTTGAAGCCGCGCCCGGTCGATTGCGCGGTGCTTCCAGAACGTGGCGAAGATGGACGCCTCGCCGACCGTGTCGGCGACGGGGTCGGTGTCGTAGCGCGTCCACGCCGCCGACGACCGGTCTTCGACCGTCACTTCGACCGGGCGCTCGTCGGGGTACCGCTTCGGGTGGAGAATCTGTTCGGTCGAGGCCGGACGGTCGGCGTAGGCGTCGTCGACAGCGGCCCAGCCGCCGCGCTCGCGCAGGTCCGAGACGAACGTCGCACCCTCGCTGTAGGGCGCGTAGATGGTCAGGAAGACCGGGTAGTCGTACGAGCCGCTTCCCGAACCGCTCGCCGGCGGCCGGGGGACGCACTCCCACTCGGTCTCACAGCGCTCCTCGTACAGCCGGTCGACGTAGCGGGCGTCGCCTTCGACCAGCCCGTTTTCGGCGAGTTGGGCGTCCTGCGTCGACGGCGACTCGTCGAGTCCGAAGTGCTGGTCCTGCAGGGCGTGGTGGAGTTCGTGGGCGAGCGTCCGGCGGTCGATGGTCGGCTGGTCGTCGTCGCTCACGATGACGATGCGGTCCTCCGAGGGCGAGTAGTAGCCGAGCACCGCGCCGCCGTACAGCTCGTCGAACACCTCGTCGATAGTTCGGTCCTCGCCGACCAACAGGAGCGCCTCCCACACCTGGTCGTTCCAGTCGCTGTGGACCGGGTCGGCGGGCTCCTCGGACTGATTCCGGTACTCGGCGCGCGAGATGACCTCGACCGGCACGGACTCTTCGAACTCCAGTTCGCGGACGACCTCGACGCGGGCCATCGTGCGGGCGACGAACGCCTCGCGCTCCGTCGCGTTCAGGCCGTCGGACTGGTTGACCGCGATGGACTCGTTGTGCCAGTAGCCGGCTTCCCAGCCCAGTCGGTCGGTCGGCGGGTCGTCGGGCCACGACCAGTCGTCGGCCGGGTCCGCGGTCCCGTCCGCGTCGTTGGGCGCGTCTCCCGCGGCGTCCGGGTCGGCGACGGGGGCGGCACAGCCGGCGACGACGAGGAGAAGGGCTGAGAGAACTGCGGCGAGGCGGCGGCGATTCATAGCGAGTGCAGGGGCGGGAGACGAAAAAGCGTCTCGACGCGGGGGTTACGACGCGAGCCCCGGTCGAATCTCGTCCACGTCGGCGGGTGCCGGGCCGTTGACGATGACGACGCGGTCGCCGGTGCGGACGACCCGGAAGGCGTCGTTGAACGAGCCGTCCTCGATGACGTAGATGCCGTCGTCCCGCTGGCTGGCGTCGTTGGCGCTGAGGATGTTCAGGTAGGCGTCGTGGAACTCCTGTGCGTCGCCGTCGGTGTCCCACTCGGTCACCCAGACGTAGCCGTACTCGGTCTCAGCGCCGGCCTCGTTGCGGTAGGGGAACAGGCGGTCGTTCGCCCAGCCGTTCGACGGCGCGGCGTCGTAGTTGTACGTGTCGTACCGCGAGTTCGTGTCGAGGATGGACTGGACGCGGACGGTCTGCGCGCCGGACGTGCGGGCCTGATACCAGAACATCGAGAACATCGACGCCTCGCCGACCGTGTCGGAGCCCTCGACGCCTTGTTCGGGGAAGGTGGTCCAGCCGTTCGTCCCCTCGTCGGCGAAGGAGATGGGGCGGGGCGACTCGTCGGTCACGTGGATTGTCTGTTCGGTGGACGCCGGCGGATTGCGCAGGGCGTCGTTGACGGCCTCCCAACCGCCCTGTTCGTACAGGTCGTGGACGTAGACCGGGCCGTCGGAGTACGGCTGGTAGATAGTGAGCAGAATGCCGAGGTTTGGACCGCCACCGCCCGACCCGCCGCCGGAGCCGCCCGCGGCGGGCGTGACGACGCAGTCCCACGCGCCGGCGTCGCACTGCTCGACGTACTGCCGTTCGACGTACTTGGCGTCGCCCTCGACGATGCCGTCGATGGCGAGATCACCGTCCTGCGTCTCGCCGCGGAAGCGGGCGTCGGTCAGGTCGAAGTGCTGGTCCTGCAGGGCGTGAACCAGTTCGTGGATGAGCGTGGCGTTGTCGATGGTCGGCTCGTCGGTCGAGTCGGTGACGATTTTGATTTCGTCGTCGGACGGCGAGTAGAAGCCGAGGACCGAGCTCCCGGTCGTCTCGGAGATGGCGCTCGCGCTCCCGGTCGACTCGCCGGTGATAAAGAGCGCCTCCCACACCTGGTCGTTCCAGCGGTTGAACTCGGAGTCGGCCGAGCCGGAGCCACCGGCGTTGCCGCTGCGGTAGTCGGCGCGGGAGATGACGTCCACGGGGACGCGTTCGTCGAACTCCAACTGTCGGATGTGCTCGACGCGGGCCATCCCGCGGGCGACGTACGCCTCCATCTCGGACTCGTTGAGGCCGTCGGACTGGTCGACGTCGATGGCCTCGTCGTACCAGTAGCCGTCCTCCCAGCCGAGCACGTCCCGGTCGGGGTCGGCGAATCCGTCTCTGTCCGGGTCGGGCGTCGCGGGCGGCGCGTCACCGCCGGGCGCGGCCGTGGGGGCGGCACAGCCGGCGAGAACCAAGAGTAGGGCGGCGAAAACGGCGCGGAGACCGGTCGTTCGCATATCGTACCCTTGGACTCCGGAGTGAAGTACCTTGTCGGGTTCGAGCGTCGAATCGGGGCGGCGCGTACTGTTTTGGTCGTCCCGGCGCAACCGACGCGTATGGCACTCGACCCGAACCGAACCGCGGTGGTCGTCGTCGACATGCAGAACGGCTTTTGTCACCCCGACGGGAGCCTGTTCGCGCCGGGGAGCGAATCCGCAATCGAACCCGTCACGGACCTCGTCGACGCCGCCCGCGACGCCGGCGCGCACGTCGTCTACACCCGCGACGTCCACCCGCCGGAACAGTTCGACGGCAACCACTACTACGACGAGTTCGAGCGCTGGGGCGAACACGTCGTCGAGGGGACGTGGGACGCCGACCTCCACGGCGACCTCGACGTCCGCGACGAGGACCTCGTCGTCGAGAAGCACACCTACGACGCGTTCTACCGGACGCAACTGGAGGGGTGGCTCGACAGCCACGGCGTGGACGACCTGCTCGTCTGCGGCACGCTGGCGAACGTCTGCGTCCTCCACACCGCCGGGAGCGCCGGCCTGCGGGACTACCGGCCGATTCTCGTCACCGACGCGCTCGGCTACATCGAGGCGGGGCACAAGGAGTACGCCGTCGACCACGCCGACTGGCTGTTCGGCGAGACGGCGACCCTCGCGGACGTGGCGTTCGAGTAGGTCGACGGCCCCGCTGGGCACGACTGCGGCCGCGGCTGCGACCGTAGCCGCTCCTCACTCCCGAAAGAGCCGGTACGCGCCCTGTCCGGTGGCGACGGCGTCGTTCCAGTCGCTCGACGGCGACTGCCGGGCGGCCACGTCCGAGTCCTCCTCGGGGTCGGTGCTGACGACGGTGATGGTGCTCACGCCGACCGACCCACCGGCGCGGACGACCTCGGCGACCGCGGTCAGGTCGCCCGACGCCCGCCGCAGGTAGTTCACGTTGAGGTTGATGGTGGCGACGCCGCCGGCGAGCGGGTCGTCGAGCATCGTTCGGAGGGCGATGCCGCCCGCGGTGTCGATGAGCGTCGCCGCGATGCCGCCGTGGATGGTCGGCGGCGACACGGTGTTAGTGAGCTTCTCGTCGTACGGGATGGTCATCACGATGCGGCCGCGCTCGATGGCGTCGACGCGGGTGTTGAGCCACGACAGGTAGCCGTGTTCGTCCTCGATGTGCCGCTGGACGATTGCCGCGGCCTCGGCGGGAAAGTCCTCGGTCATGTCACGAACGAGTGTGTCAAATGGCATGTAACCGACGGTCGGAGGCGGTCTCGTCGGACACTCGTCAGGTCGGTATCACGTGAGATATATACAGTTTCCCGGACTGGTACGGGTATGAGCGATTCCCGCGTCGTCCTCGTCGACGAGTGCCCCGTCGACCTCGTCGAGGCCGTCGAGCGACGCGGTTTCACGACCGAGACCTGCGCGGGACCGGACGCGGTGTTCGACGCCCTCGACGACGGGGTCGGCGGCGTCGTCCTCTGCGGCGACGTGGACACCGAGTTCGTCTCCCGCGTCCGCGACCGAGTCGGCGTCGTCCCCGTCTTTTTCCTCGTCACCCGCGGGACCGCGGCCGCCGGCGGGTCGGCCCACGGAAGCGGGGCTATCGTCGTCAGCCTGCCGAAGACGCGGAAGGCGGCCGCCGCAGTCGCCGCGCGAATCGAGCGCACCATCGAGTTCTCACGGTGGGCGTCGAGCGGGCGCGACTCGAACTCGCTGTACCGGACTGTCGTCGAGCAGAGCCACGACGCCATCTTCATCGCGCAGGACGGCGACTTCCGCTTTTGGAACCGCCGGCTGACCGAACTCACCGGCCGGAGCGACGACGAACTCGCCGAGACCGCGCTCCTGGACGTCATCCACCCCGACGACCGGGAGAAAGTCAGGCGCATCTCCGAGACGCGACGGCGGGGCGGCGACGCGCCCGTGAGCTACGAAGTCCGCCTCGTCGACGCCGCCGGCGACGTCCGCGAGTGTGCGGCGAACGTCAAGGACATCGAGTACCACGGCTCGTACGGCGTCCTCGTCTCCATGCGCGACGTGACCGAACAGCGGGCGACGGAGGCGCAGTTCCGCGGCCTCGTGGAGTTGGCGCGCGACCTCGTGACCCTCGTCGGGACCGACGGGCGAATCAAGTACCAGAGCCCCTCCGCCGCCGACGTACTGGGCTTCGACCCCGGCGAACTGGTCGGAAGACGCGTCTCAGACGTGATTCACCCCGACGACTGGGAGCGCGTCGAGGCCGTCTTCGACCACGCGCTCCAGACGGGGGCCGACGGGACCGACCCCGTCCGGTACCGCCACCGGAACGCCGAGGGGTCGTGGACGTGGCTCGAATCCGTCGGAAGCAACCAGGCGGACACCTCGGTGGGCGGGTTCGTCGTCACCTCGCGGAACGTGACCGAGCAGCGGAGCTACGAACAGCGGCTCAAACGGTACGAAACCATCGTCGAGAGCATCGGGCAGGGCGCGTACGTGGTCGACGGCGAAGGCGTCGTCCAGTTCATCAACGAGACCGCGCTGTCGCGGACGACCATCCCCATGTCGGCGTTCGTCGGCCGGCACATCTCTGCGCTCCGCGACGCCGGGTATCTGGCCGCCGACCAGTACGAACGCGCCCAGGCCGCCCTCGACGCCATCCTCGACGGCGAGAGCGACCGCGAGCGGTTCGAAATCGAGCTGTCGCTTCCGGCGAGGAACTACGTGGTCGAGTTCACCGTCTCGCCCATCGTCGGCGACGACGGCGCTGTCGAAGGCGCGGTGGGTATCTCGACGGACGTCACGGCGCGAAAGCGGTACGAACGGCGGCTCAACGCGCTCCACGCCTCGACCCGGCGGCTGACGGGCGCGACGAGCCGCGAGGAGGTCGCCGAAATCGTCCGCGAGGCCGCCACCGAGGTCCTCGACTACGCGATTAGCGGCGTCCTCCTGTACGACGAGTCGCTTGACGCGCTCGTCCCCGCGGCGTTCACCGACGAGGCGTGGGAGGTATTCGGCGACGTGCCGCCGATTCCGCGGGGGACCGGCCTGACGTGGGAGGTGTTCGAGCGCGGCGAGCACAACCTCTACCGGGACGTGGAGTCGAACCCGAAGCGGTTCATCCTCGACGCCGGGGTCAGAGAGGAGCTCATCGTTCCGATTCACGACCACGGCGTGTTCTTCGTCGCCTCCCTCGACGAGGGCTCGCTGGCCGACCAGCGCATCGCGCTGGCGAAGGTGCTGGCCGCCAACACCCGCGCGGTCTTGGACCGGGTCGAGCGCGAACAGCTCCTGCGGCGGCGCGAGCGCGAACTCGCCAGCCAGAACGAGCAGCTCGAATCGTTCGCGTCGGTCGTCTCCCACGACCTCAAGAACCCGCTGAACGCGGCGATGGGCTACCTCGAACTCGCTCGCGAGCGGGACGACGGCGACGAGTTGGACCGCGTCGCCGACGCCCACGAGCGGATGGCCGGCATCGTCGAGGACGTGCTGGCGCTCGCGCGAAACGGCCAGACGGTCGAGCAGGCCGAACGGCTGTCGCTCGGTTCCGTCGCCGAGGAAGCGTGGACGACCGCCGCGAGCGACGCGCCGGAAGCGACGCTCACCTTCGACGGCGACGTCGCGGTCGACGCCCACCGCGGGCGGCTCAGACAGCTCCTCGAAAACCTCTTTTCGAACGCCATCCGTCACGGCGGCGACGACGTGACCGTCAGCGTCGGCCCCCTCGGCGACCGCGACGGGTTCTACGTCGAAGACGACGGCCCGGGGATTCCGCCGGACGACCGCCCCCGAATCTTCGAGGCGGGCTACACCACGAGTTCGGAGGGGACCGGCTTCGGACTCAGCGTCGTCATGAGCGTCGTGAACGCCCACGGCTGGAGCGTCTGGTTCGTCGAGAGCGACGCCGGCGGCGCGCGGTTCGAAATCACGACGGAGAGCGACCGCTGACGGCCTCCGAAAACGACCGCTGACGCCGCGAGAGTGTCGCCGCCGGCGGCAACACTAATTGGGGGTCGTCCGAACGGGGCGCCATGGAAACCCCAGACGAGACGACGGTCCGCGCGGTCGAATCCTGCCGGGAGTCGCTCCCAGAGACCGTCGACGGCGGGCGGGTGCTGTTCGGGTTCGACGGCTACATCGACCGCGTTCGGGAGTTCGTCTCCGAGCGGCAGTCGGCCGACGCCTACGAGCGGGTGCCGACGCTCGAAGCGTTCGCCGACCGCGTGAACGACTCGGTCGAAGCCGAGAGTTCGCTCTCTTTCGAGTGGATTCAGTCGAACGTCCGAACCGGCGGGCACGTGAGTCACCTCGCCCGCGCGTTCGACCGACTGGAGTTCGAGCCCGGGGTCGTCGGCTGTCTCGGCGACCCGGTCGAAGAGCCGTTCGTCGAGGAGTTCGGCCACCTCCCGCTGGAGACGCTCGGGTCGCCCGGCTACACCGACGCCGTCGAGTTCGACGACGGGAAGCTGATGCTCACCGAAATCGGCGCGCTGATGACGCTCGACTGGGCCGGAATCGAGTCGCGGGTCGGCCTCGACCGACTGGCCGAGTTGGTCGACGGGACCGAACTCGTCGGGATGGGCTACTGGTCGGAGATGCCCGAGCTACCGGACGTGGCCCGCGGCCTCCGCGAGGAGTTGTGGCCGACGCTGTCGGACCCGCCGGAGACGCTGCTTTTGGACCCCGGCGACCTCAGAAAGCGGGAGCCCGAGGTGGTCGCCGCGGGCGTCGAACAGGTGTCCGCGCTGGACGACGCGGTGCGCGTCGTCGCGTCGGCGAACCGCTACGAGACGCGCTATCTCGCGCGGTTGGCGGGCGTCGAGAGCGACGACTTCGGCCGCGAGTCGCAGGCGGCGTTCGACCACCTCGGCGTCAGCCGCTTCGCGGGCCACGGCATCGAAGCGGCCCACCTCATCGACGACGAGGGGGCCGCGACCGTCGGCGTTCCCCGGACGGACGACCCGGTGTTGACGACGAGTTCCGGCGACCACTTCAACGCCGGACTCGCGCTCGCGCACGTCCTCGACCTCGGCCGCGCGGAGTCCCTCGTCGTCGGCAACGCCGTCGCGGGACACTTCGTCCGAAACGGGTCGCCGCCGACGTACGACGAGGTCCGTGCGTTCGCCTCGGAGTACCTCGATTACTTCGACGCCGCTTAAATACCGATTGTCCACACAAGGGTCAGATATATTACTAGAATCGGCGTACCGATATGCGTCGGTGGCACCCCCCACACGGGCGCACCGCCGGAGAGACCGCAGGTCGCCTCCGTCGCGGTTCACTCTCGACACCACCGTGGCAATCCGCGCCCGGTTGCCACATCCCCACCACGGTCCCGTTCTGACGCGTCGTCGGCTCTTCACTCGGACCGCGAGTCGCGGTCGATGTCGTCGATATCGTCGATATCGTCTATCGCCGAGCCGACGAGGTGTCGGAGCGCTCGCCGGAGTCGCTGTGAGAGCGCCTGTTCGCTGATGCCCAATCGGCTCGCGATGTCGTCGAGGCCAGTCTCTTTCGGCGTCTCGAAGTAACCCCGTTCGAAGGCGAGCCGAAGCGCCGCGAGTTGCTTTTCCGAGAGGTCGCTGTCGGGCGGGTGGCGCTCGTCGAGGCGGGCCGGTTCGACCCGGCGCACGTCGATATCGATGTCGCGGGAGAGACACGCGTCGTGGAACCGGGTAGTCAGCTCGTTCGACGCGAAGTACACCGACAGCGACCAGCCGTACCTCGTGCCGACCATCTGCCGGACGATGCCGTCGCACTCGCGAATCGCCGAGATGATGCCGCCCTCGTGAGTCGCCCACTCACAGCGGTAGAGCCGTCCCTCGGGGCCGTCGGAGACCGGCTCGAAACACTCGATGTTCACGTGGTCGTCGAGGAAGTCGTCGAGCTCCTCGCGGTCTCTCCCGCGGGCGACGAAGTAGGGAACCGGCTCGCCCGACACCGGGATACCGCCGACGAACGTGAGTTCGAATTCGGGGTCTTCGAGCGTCGCATCGGGAGACACGCCGGCCAGCGGGTGACCGAGTTCGACCTCGTACCCGGTGTCGCGGTCGTCGGTCATCGCGGCACGGAGACGGCGGCGTCGAAGACCGAAGCGACGGTGCACGTTCGTATATCGAGTCTCACAAACAGAGAAAAATACGGACGAGCGAAGGATATTTTTTGCGGAGGCTCGGCCTTTCATAGTAAAGGCATTTAAAAACTAACCCCAAAATGGAGGGAGTCGGTCGGTCGGCACCGGGCGGCGCGTTCGTGTTAGTATTAAATCATTTCTGTCGAATCAATCGAGGCGCACCGGGTCGTCGCTGGGGCGAATCGCGACCGACACCTCGTCGCCGACGGCGAGGTCGTGGCCGGGACAGACGACCTTGGTCCCGAAGTCGATTCGGGACGCGAATAATGACAACCCAGTCATACGAAGTCCGTCGACGAGCACGTCGAAGTCGGCCCACGGAACGTCCCGGCCGGCGGTCCGACCGACTCGCTCGCCGAGGAGCGACAGGGGTTGCCCGTCCGCGACGGGTGAGAGCGTGCCACCGAACCCGTAGTGGGCGAGGCCCCCGTCGAGGACGACGCCCTCGTCGCTGGCGAGGCCGACGAACTCGTCCGGTCCGACGTCCGCATCGGCGCGCGTCGGGGCGTCGAGGACGACGAACGTCTCGGCCGTCTCGACGACGGTTCCCGTCCCGTCCCAGTCGAGCGGCGAGACGGTCACGTCGGTCGAAACCGGGAGCGACCCCCGAGCGCGGTGCTGGTTCGCGTCCGCGGGGCGGAAGCCGAGGTGGACGTGGTTCGCGACCCACGGGGCGAAGAAGCCGGAGCGGACGAGCCGTCCCAGCGAGTCGCCGACCGCGACCTCGTCGCCCGCGGCGACGTCAGGTCGGACGTGGAGGATTCGCGCCACCAGTCCGTCGCGGGGGTCGTCGCCGGCGTCGCCGAGCCAGTCCAGCCCGGTGGCCTCGGCGTCGACGTCGACGAGCACGAGGTACTCGTCGTCGTGGGCGTAGGGCTTGTCGGGCGCGCGGACGGTCCGCGTCTCGCGGACGACGCCCGCGACGGGCGAGCGGGCCACCGGGTCGTCGTCCGCGACGTAGAGGTCGACGGCACAGCCGCTGTCGTGGGCGGGGTACGGCGAGTTGTAGAGCGAGAAGCGCTCGAAGTGCGAGAGGACCGACCGCGGCAGTCGCAGCATGGTCGTCGGGACGGGACGGGTGTGCTTAGGTACGTCGGGGTGCTTCCTTCGGGCATGCGCGTCATCCGCGGCCGCGGGCCCGACCGAGACGCAGACCGGGCGGTCACCGCGGCCATGCTCCGCGAGGCGGGCGAAACGGGCGAACCGGCCTTCCGGGCGTGGACGCCGCACCGACAGCTCGCGTTCGGCAGGCGCGACACCCGCGCCCCGCGGTACGACGAGGCCGTCGCCGCCGCCGAGGAGCGCGGGTTTCCGGCAATCGAGCGCTCCGTCGGCGGCCGGGCCGTAGCCTACACGGGAACCACCGTCGCGTTCGCTCACGCGCTCCCGCTCGACGACGCCCGAAGCGGACTCGACGCGCGGTACGAGGCCGGAACGACCGCCGTCGTCCGCGCCCTGCGAACGCTCGGCGTGCCCGCACGGCGGGGCGAGCCAGCGAACTCGTACTGCCCAGGCGACCACTCGGTCCAAGCGGGCGGGAAGCTCTGCGGTATCGCCCAGCGGGTCCGAAAAGAGAGCGCGCTCGTCTCCGGCGTGGTCGTCGTCGCCGACCGCGACGAGATTGCCGACGTGCTCGCGCCAGTCTACGAGGCCATCGAGGTCCCCTTCGACCCGGGTTCGGTGGGCAGCGTCGCCGACGCCGGCGGCCCGACGAGTTCGGACGCAGTCTGCGACGCCCTCGAAGCCGTCTTCGTCGGCGACCCGGCGACCCGAGTCGAGGACGCGGTCGACATCGCGTGAGCGACTCCGGGCGTAACCGACGACGCGCCGACGCGGCCGGCCGCGGCCGCTCTCCGAACCGCGGTCACTACCCGAACCGCCGGACTTAGCACCCGGCGCGTCGCACCCCCTCGTATGCGAATCGAGAACGCGACGCTGGCCGACGGCCGCGTGGTCGATGTCCGCGTCGAGGACGGGACCGTCGAGGCGGTCGGCGACCTCGACCCCGTCGCCGACGAAGAGACCGTCGACGCCGAAGAGAACCTGCTTCTACCGGGTGCTATCGACGTGCACGTCCACTTCCGCGAACCGGGATTCGAACACAAAGAGACGTGGGAGACGGGCGCGCGGAGCGCCGCCGCGGGGGGCGTGACGACCGTCGCCGACCAACCGAACACCGACCCGACGACGACCGACGGCGCGGGCTTCGACGCGAAGGCCGAGCGCGCCGCGAAGTCGTGTATCGACTACGGCATCAACGGCGGCGTCACCGCCGACTGGGACCCCGACAGCCTCCTCGACCGCCCGCTTTTCGCCCTCGGCGAGGTGTTCCTCGCCGACTCGACCGGCGACATGGGCATCGAGGCCGACCTGTTTTCCGAGGCCGCAGAACGCGCCGGCGAGGCGGGCGTGCCCGTCACGGTCCACGCCGAGGACGCCGACCTGTTCGACGAGTCCGCCATCGAGGGCGACCTCGGGGGAGTTGGCCACGACGCCGACGCCGACGCGTGGAGCGCCTACCGCACCGCCGAGGCCGAAGAAGCCGCCGTCGAGCGCGCCGTCCGCGTCGGCGGCGAGACCGGCGCGCAGATTCACATCGCCCACACGAGCACGCCCGAGGGCGTCGACGCCGCCCGCGACGGCGGCGCGACCTGCGAGGCGACGCCGCACCACCTGTTTCTGTCCCGCGACGACCTCGCCGAACTGGGCACCTACGGTCGGATGAACCCGCCGCTGCGCTCCGAGGAGCGCCGCGAGGCCATGTTCGAGCGCCTCGCCGACGGCCGCATCGACATGGTCGCCACGGACCACGCGCCCCACACTCGCGAGGAGAAAGAACAGTCGCTTCTCGACGCCCCGAGCGGCGTCCCCGGCGTCGAGACGATGGTGCCCCTGCTTCTGGGCGCGGTCGTCGAGGGCGACCTCACCGTCGAACGAGTCCGCGACGTGGTCGCCGCGAACCCCGCCGAGGTGTTCGACCTGCCGCGCAAGGGCCGCATCGAGGCGGGCGCTGACGCCGACCTCGCGCTCTACGACCTCGACGCCGCCCGCGAGATTCGCGGCGCGGACCTCCACTCGAAGTGCGACTGGACCCCGTTCGAGGGCCACACCGGCGTGTTCCCCGAGTGGACGATGCTCCGCGGCGAGTTCGTCTGGGATGGCGACGGGTTCGGCGAAGTCGCCGGCGAGAACGTCCGCGACTGACCGGAGGCGGAAACCGACCGAGGGCCGGCCCGTCAGAACCGCGCAGCCGCGACCTGCGCGCCTTTCCAGCCGACGCCGACGAGCACCGCGAGCGGCGCTGTCAGGACGACGAGCGAGACGGCCGACCCGGCGAGACCGCCGAGTCCGCCGAGCGCTGACGACGCGACGACGGTCGCGAGGAAGCCGCCCACGGCGAGGGCCGGCGAGACCAGCGCGTAGGCGAACAGCCAGCGCTGGTTGCGAGTGAACTCGACGCCGTATCCCGGTCCCGGCGGGATGAGCAGGCCGCCCGCGAGGAGGACGAAGCCGACGAGCCCGAACACGAGGAGGAAAAAGCCCGCGAGCCCGTGGGCGAAGCCGTCGCTTCCGGGCGGCGGCGGAGGCATCGTGACGGCGGTCCGCCAGACGAACGCGAGGAGCGCGGCCCCGACACCGGCGACGGGGAGTTGGAGCGAGCCGAGGACCGCGCGGAGCGACCATCGCATCGGGCCGACTGTCGGCGGGGAGACAGATAGCAGTTCCGTCGCGGCCGGGGCGTCGGCCGGGAGTCGGACGACCCCGATGCAAGCGAATCCTTTTCCCGTCCGACACCCCGAGGGAGTGACACGCATGACCGACGAGCAGACGCCTCCCCGAGGTCGTGACCCGAACGCGGACGAACCGCACGCACTCACGGGACTGTTGTCGTTCTGGGAGACGGTCGTGGAGGACGCCGAGGCGACCGCGGCCGAGTACGAAGACGAGGGCTGGGAGACGCTCGTGCTCCATCCCGGCGATGTGACGGTGCTGCCGCCGGCGACCCTCCCCGAGGCGACGGAGCGCGTCGGCTTCGACGTGCTCGTCCCCGGAAGCGAGTTCGAGTCGCTGTCGACGTGGGTCGAATCGGCCGCCTTCGACCGCTACGACGTGTACCGCGCCCGCGAGGACGACACCGTGTTCGTCGTCTCGGTCGTCCAGGACGCCGCGGCGTCGAAGGCCGTCGTCGTCCCGCTGTACTACGGGCTGGACAGAGTGGACGCGATGGCGACGAAGGCGCGAGAACAGGGCGAACTGCGCCTCTACGTCCGGCCGGTCGAGGCGGACCGACGCGTCGAGTTAGTCCAGTCGGAACCGGACCCGCTTTTCCCCTGACCCCGAGTCGGCGCGGAGTCGGCTCCGAACCGACCCCGGCCGCGAGGGCTCACTCCTCGTCCGACAGCTCTTCTTGTCGCAGTTCCGTGCTCGCCTCGCGGACCTCGCGCATGACGCTGGAGATGCGCTCTTCGGCTTCGAGTTCCTCTTCGACCGAGAGGTCGACGCCCTCGACTTCGAGCAGGAACTTGGCGATTTCCGTCACCTCGTACATCATCTCGTCGAGTTCCTCGGCCGTGAAGAATCCCGACATCGCGCCGTAGAGGAACGTCGCTCCCGACTTCCGGACCTTGTCTCGGAACGCCGAGCGGGCCTGATTGACCGCCTGCGGGGTGTAGGTGTCGGTCATGAAGGGGACGAGCTCGGGGAGGTTGTTCCCGATTTTCGTCATCTCGACGCCCGTCTCGGTTCGGAAGTCGGCGCAGAGCCGCGCGATGGCCCACTCGCGGGCCGTCACGTAGGTCCGCTGGCGGAGGAAGTCGTTGACGCGGTCGTACTGCGCGCCGTCGACTTTCTTGAACCGGGCGTACTTTTGTACGTCCTCCGGAACGGCGTCTTCGGCGTCCTCAGTACCTTCAGCGTCGGAACCCGCTCCGGCGGCGTCGGCCTCGGAGTCGGTCGCGACCTCGTCGGCCTCGGAGTCGGTCGCGTCATCGTCGGCCGGAGCGCTCTCGGTACCGGCGGCGGACTCCGCAGTTGCCGCCGCCGCGTCTGCCGCCGCTTCGTCCGCCTCCGCTCGCGTGTCCGCATCGGGGCGAGCCCCCTCCTCGGCGTCGCTCGCGCCCGTCTCGAACTCGTCGGACTCGTCTGTCATACCGCGGGCTACCGCGGCACGGCCGAAAAGGGTTCCGCGACGTGCGGTCCCCCCGCCGGCGGGGGTGTCGCCCCCCGATTCCGGGCAAGGGTTTTCTATCGCGACCGCGAGATTGGGAATCATGAAGGTACTGCTCGGAATCGGTGGCAGCGACGATTCCATCCGAGCGCTCGAAAAGACGGTCGAACGGACGGCCAACGTGGACGACGACCTCACGGTCGCCATCGTCGACAACCCGTCGGTCGAGCGCTCGCGCGAGGACATCGAAACGCGGGTGACGGAACTGCTCGACGAACGGGGCGTCGAAGCGACCGTCCGTCTGCTCGACGGCGACGCGGGGAGCGCCCTCGTGGACCTCGCCGAGAACGAGGGGTTCGACCAACTAGTGCTCGGCGGCGGCGAGACGAGTCCGATGGGGAAGATACAGATCGGTAGCATCGCGGAGTTCGTCCTGCTGAACTCCCACGTGACCGTCACCCTAGTACGATGAGCGACCGAACGTTCTCCGACGCCGTCGCCGACCCGTACGACGCGCCGCCACTGTCGTTCACCGACAGGGAAGACCGCACCATCGAGGTGCGCGCCTACGACGGCTCAGACGAGGAGATGGAGGCGCTCGTCGAGATGTACGACGCGTTCGACCCCTCGGACCGGGCGCAGGGCATCCCGCCGGGGCGCGAGGACCGCATCCGCGACTGGCTGGAGAACATCCTCGACGAGGACTGCCTGAACGTCATCGCGTGGGACGGCGGCGAGGTGGCCGGTCACGCGACGCTCGTCCCCGACGGTGACGCCTACGAACTCGCCATCTTCGTCCACCAGACGTACCAGCGCGCCGGTATCGGCACGCGGCTCATCAAGGCGCTGCTCGGCTACGGCCGGGTGTCCGGCGTCGAGAAGGTGTGGCTCACGGTCGAGCGCTGGAACCGCGCGGCGGTCGGCCTCTACCAGACCGTCGGCTTCGAAACGAGCGACGCAGAGAGCTTCGAGCTGGAGATGACCATCCGACTCGCCGAACCCCCGGACGACGAGGGAGGTTGAGGGCGACGGCGAGTCACGGCGACAACGACCTGCGGTTCAGACCGAGAGGACGGGCTGGCTGGCGTACAGGAGAACGTACTCGGCGGCCTTGGCGAGCACTTCGCCGGGGTCGCCCGAGACCGGCTCTCGGGGCACGACGATGAAGTCCGCGTTCAGCTCTTCTGCGGTGTCGAGGACGACGCTTCCGGGGTGGCGGAGCTTGCTCGTTCGCGAGAAGCCGTAGGCGACCGACGAGGTGACCGGGACGTCGGCCTCGTCGGCGAGGGCCGAGACCGTGTCGGTGACGGCCTTGCTGTCCTCGGCGACGGCGTCCTCGTCGACGACGCCCTGCTCTATGGCGCGGACGACGTCCTCGCCGAGGACGTGGACGGCGTGGACCGCGGCGTCGTACTCGGCCGCGACGGCGGCGGCGTACTCCGCCGCGCGCGTCGCCTCGTCGCTTTGGTCGACCGGCACGAGAACGAGGTCGATAGAGAGCGGGCGCGGTGACATGTCCCCACCTGCGTCGGGCGACGACAAAAAACTCACCCCACGGTCCCGACGGTCGGTCGTCCCAGACTGGTTTTATGCCGCCCCACTGTGAACCCGTAGGCATGTTCGACACCATCGTCATCGCCACCGACGGCTCGGCGAGCGTCCGCCGGGGGGTCCGCGTCGCGGTCGACCTCGCAGAGCGGTTCGACGCGTCGGTCCACGCGCTGTACGTCGTCGACGCCGGCGACGTGGAGACCGCGCCGGAGCGACTCCGCGACGAGATGCGCGACGCGCTCACCGAGCGCGGCGAGGAGGCGCTCGCCGAGGTCGAGGCCGCGACCGACCGCGACGTGACCCTCGCGGTTCGAGAGGGCCGCCCCGCCGCCGAGATTTCGAACTACGCCCGCGAGGTGGACGCCGACGCCGTCGCCATGGGCACCCGCGGCCGCCACGGCGAGAACCGCTTTCTCATCGGGAGCGTCGCCGAGCGCGTCGTCCGGACCTGTCCGGTGCCGGTGCTGACGGTCCGCCAGTTGGAAGAGGGGACGACGGACTCCTTACTGAGCGACGAGGCCGCCTGAGTGGGCTGCGGGACTCGGTTCGGTCGCGGGCCGCGAGACGCTCGATGTGGTCGCCGCCGACGGAATCGGGAGGAGTTTTCCCCGTCGCGCCCGAGTTCGGCGTATGGAAGACGAGCTCATCGACAGTTCTCAGCTCTCGCTCCCCCGCAAGTCCGTGCTCCCCGGAGCCGGATTCTTCTACCCCGACTCGTTCGACGAGGAACGCGCCGAAGAGCGCGCCAAGGAGAAACTCGAAGACGCGTCGGTCGCGGTCGTCACCGACACCGACGCCGACGGACTCGGCTGCGTCGCCCTCCTCCGGGAAGCCTACGATGCGGCCCTCGACGTGGCCGACTTCGAAGCGCGAATCGAGGAGAAACTCAGCGACGAGGACGAAGACGAAGACGACGAGGAACCCGCCCTCGCCGAGGAAGACGAGGAGGAAGAAGAGCGACCGAAATCGCCGGTCGCGCTGATGGGGTCGAGCCCGTACTCGCTCGAAGACGACCTCCAGCGCGTCGCCGACTACGCCCCCGAGGGCGTCGAGGTGTACGTCTGCGACCTCTGTCCGGACAAGTTCGAGTACGTCGAGGAGGAACTGGCCGCGCTCGTCGAGACCGCCGGCGAGATTCACTGGTACGACCACCACCAGTGGAAGCCCGAGGTGGCCGAGGCGGTCCGCGATGCCGGCGTCGACCTCGTCGTCGGTGAGTCCGACGAGGAGTGTTCGACCGACGTGACGCTCCGCGAACTCGACTACGAGTTCGACGAGCGCTTTTCGGAACTCGCGGCCGTCACCCGCGACCACGACCTCTGGCTGAACGAAGACGAGCGGAGTCAGGACCTCGCGGACTACGCCTACTGGACCTCGAAAGAGGAGTACGTCGCCGTCGTCGGCGCGTACGGCGCGGACCTCCCGCCGGTCGTCGAGGAGTACATCGCCCACCGCCGCGTCGAAAAGGAGAACCTCATCCAAGCCGCCGTCGACCGCGCCGAACTGAAGACCGTCGGCGACTGGACGGTCGGCGTTACCTACGGACGATGCTCCCAGAACGAGGTCGCCGACGCCCTCCGCGAGGCGGGCGCGGACGCGGCGGTCGTCGTCAAGCCCGCCGGGAGCGCCAGCATCCGCGGCTCCGACGACTTCGAGCGCTGTCACGAGGTCGCCGACCTCGTCAACGGCGGCGGCCACCCGAAGGCCGCCGGCTGTAAGCCCGACATCTACGACGACATGCTCGACTACGCCCACCACTGGACGACGCAGGGCGCGACGACGAAGCGCGTCATCCTCCGGGCGTTCGAGCAGGTCGCCGACGCGGTCGAGAAAGCGGAAGCCGAAACCGACGACGCGGACGAGGCGGACGACGAAGGCGTCGAGACCGAGCGCTAACGTCGAAGCCGAACTCGAAACGCGGCGTGGAAAAACGGAGGTCGATTACGCGTCGTCGACGACCCAGCGGTCGGAGTACGTCGTTCCGCAGGTACACTTGGCGTAGGCGTGGACCACGTCGCCCTCCTCGTAGATGCCGCCGACCTCCTCGTTTTGCGCCTCGGCGAACGAGAAGATGAACTTCACCTCGTGGTTCTCCTCGGAGGCCGCCTCGGGGCAGGTGCCGCCGCTGAGGTCGTCGTCGATGTCGCCGTCGTTGCCCATGGCGGTCTGGGCGAACTCCATGGCGTCCATGCCCGTGCCGGCCGCGAAGGCCCGGCGGCCGTCGTCGCCGGGGACGACGAGGACGTAGCCGTTTTCGACTTCGACGCCCATGTTCGGGAGCTTGCCCTGGCTGTCGAGGTACTCGTGGGTGAGATAGAGCGCCACGTCGTCGAGGCGCTCGCCTGCGAGGTACTCCGTTACCTTGCTCATACCCCGCCTAGGGCGGTCGGCGCGTAAAAGCGGCGTGTCTCGGAGTGCGACCGGTCACTCGTCGGACAGGCCGAACTTCTCGGCGATGCTCGAAAGCGAGTCGTTCGGCCGCTCGGTGACGCGGTACACCTGCCGGACGCCCGGCACGCGGAGGCCGTACTGGTAGCCGTCGTCCAGTTCGTCGAGTTCGACGGCGTCGCCGTCGGCCCGGTCGTGTTCTCGGCACCACTCGACGAGCCGATTCTCGCCGTTGTTCGGGGTGCGCGCGAGGCGCTTGTTGTCGTACGCGCCGCGAATCACGAGCCCCGAGGCGTCGGCCGAGAGGCGGGCGTGATAGGCGGTGCCGTCGAGGTGGAGCCGAACGAAATCGCCGTCTTCGGCGGTCACGTCGTCGGGGACGCGCAGACAGGGGCGACGGGTACCGCCGCTCCGGGCGATGTTCGCGCGGAACGTCTGGACCGACGGATGGTCGGAGGGCAGTTGCTCTGGCACGGGAAAGAGAGGAGTGAGACGGCGTTATTCGTCCGCTTCTTCGTCGTCGCCCTCGCCGAAGGCGGCGGCGACGTCGCCCTCACCGGAGACGACCTTCGCGTTGATCTGGACGGTCTCGCCGGAGACCTCGCGGCCACGGACGGTGACGCGCTTGCGCTCGCCGTCGCGGGACGGCTTGTAGCCGATGCCGTCTTTGGCGAGGATTTCCTTGAGCGCGCCGCCGGGCACGTCGGGGTGCATCGGTCGGCCGGCCTTGTCCGAACCGCCCGTCAGTTCGAGCGTGAAGCCGTCGAGACCGACGGCCGCGCCGTCGACCTCGTCACCGAGGTCGCGGCCGAGGAATCGGTTTGCGTCCTGTCCTTCGACGTCGACTTGGTAGGTCGCACCGGTGTCGGGGTCGGCGACGACGACCATGAATTCTGCCATGCGCGGATGAAAACGGTCGCGGATAAAAAGTACGTCGAAAGCGCGTCTCGGGACCGTACCCGCCGAATCGGGGCGAAACGGCCGAATTCGGCGGCGTCAGGGAGGAACGACAGGTGCTGGCAAGAGTTAACATCCGACACTGCGTATATCGTCTCATGAGCAACGATATCACCACTCGTGAGCCTGCAGACCTCGTCAAAGCCAAATCCAGGGCGCTGGTCGGCCCCGAGCCGACAGACCTCGTCGAACGGCCCCCGACGGAGTTGGTCGAGCGCCGGACCGATGCGCTCGTCGAACGCCGGACGGAGATGTTAGTCGAGGCGGAGCCGACGACGCTCGTCGAGCGCTCGTGGTACGAGTGTACCGCCTGCGGCCACCGCTCGGGACACGGCGTCTACGAGCAGGTCTGTCCGCGGTGCGGCGGGTCGCTGAAGAACATCGGCGTGGCTCAGGAGTGAGCCTCACGCGACGGATGCGGTCTCGTCTCCGCCCGTCTCGCCTTCGGCTTCCTCGATAGACTCCCAGAGCGAACACCAGTCTGCGGGGTCGACGTAGCCCTCGACTTTCGCGCAGGCACCGAAGCCGTCGCCGTTCTTGTCGGGGATGTACTCGGCGCAGTTGCCGCAGTCTCGTCCGGCCTCGGTGAGGCCCGCCTCGACGGCGTCGTCCGCCTCCTGGAACTTGACCGCCTCCTTCGTGAACAGGTTCTCAGGGTCCCGCTGCTCGTTCGCCTGCGAGAGCGCCGTCCGGTAGGCCTCCGGAACCGGGCCGTGTTCGAACTCCTCCGCGGAGACGCCCTCGGGACGTTCCTCGTCGTGGTCGTCGTCCGTCTCCTCTGCTGTCGTTGTCGTCTCCGTCTCCTGTTCGCCGCCACCACCGAGGCAGCCAGCGACACCCACCACCGCACCACTCCCCACCAGTTCGAGGAACCGCCGCCTCGTTCGGCCGAATCGCGCCATAGCCGACAGCTACGTCCTCAGACGGTTTTAGTAAGCGCAAAGTTACCGTTCAACATGGTATCTTAACCGTCTCAACCCCAGCGGACGGCGAGTTCAGAAACCGTCGGTGTGACGGCTCAGAACCCGTCTTCCCAGCGGAACGTGCCGTTTCGTTGGACGACCTCGCCGTCGACCTCGATGCGCGAGTCCTCACTCATGTCGGTTATCATGTCCACGTGGACTGCGGACTGGTTGCCGTCTTCGCCCTCGGGGAGGCACGCGCCGTACGCCCGCCCGACCGCGAGGTGGATGGTGTCGCCCATCTTCTCGTCGAAGAGGATGCTGTCGGTAAAGCGGTCGATACCGCGGTTCATCCCGATGCCGAGTTCGCCGAGGCGGCGCGCGCCCTCGTCTGTGTCGAGGATGCCGGCGAGCGCGTCCTCGCCCGCGCCCGCGGAGAAGTCGACCACTTCGCCGCCCTCGAACGTCAGGTGGACGTTCTCGACGCGCTGGCCCTCCAGCGTCATCGGCACGTCGAAGAACACCTCGCCCTCGACCGCGTCCTCGACGGGTGCGGTGAACACCTCGCCCGACGGGAGGTTGTGGGAGTCGTAGGCGACGGAGGCCGCGGAGTTGACCGCGGTGCGGCCCTCGATTGACATCGTGAGGTCGGTGTCCGCCTTGACGATGCGCACCTCCGAGCCGGCGTCGAGCACGTCTTTCATGTTCGCCATCTCGTCGGCGAGTTCCGACCAGTCGCGGAGAATCGCGTCGTAGACGAAGTCGGCGTACTCCTCGAACGGCATGCCCGCCTGCTGGGCCGCCGCGCGGGTGGGGTGGACCGTCGAGACCCAGTCGGTGTCCATGCGCGCCTCTTTGACCTCGCTCGTGGCGCGGCCGTAGGCCTGCCGCGTCTCGGTCGGCACGTCGGCGGTCGCCGCCGTGTTGCGAGTGCCGCCGAGGAAGAGCACCGAGTCGGCGGTCTCGTAGAGGGCGAGTTCGTGTTCGGGGAGGTCGAAGTCGCCGTCGTGCGCGCGGAGGTACGCCCGCTGGACCTCCTCGGAGGCGTAGGTCGTGACGACGCTCGCGCCGCGCTCGCCGAGGGCGTCGGCGACGGCGACCGCGAGGTCGTGAGCTCCCTCACCGACGGAGACGACCACGTCGTCGCCGGCCTCGATTCGCGCGCTCCAGTCGACGAGCACCGCGGCGTGCTCGTGGATGCGTTCGTCCATACCCGAGCCTCGCGCGGGGCGGTAAAAACGTCGGCGTCTGCGGCCGCGAAGCCGCCCGACCGCGGTCCCGAAAGCGGTGATTGCGGCGAACGGACCGAGCGTTACAGAACGCTTATCGCCCGATGTCTGCCATCCACCCCCGTGACTTCCATCGCACTTGCCACCTCCGAGGACCTCCCCGGACTCGTCGACGACGACGCCTCGTTCCTCGCGGCGCTCCGGGAGCGTGACGTGGCGGCGGAGCCGGTCGTCTGGTCCGACGAGTCGGTCGACTGGGACGGCTTCGACGCCGTGGTCGTCCGGTCGATTTGGGACTACTACCGGCATCCGAGGGCCTACGCCGCGTGGGTCGACCGCCTCTCCGACGCCGACTGCGCGGTGTGGAACCCGCCGACGACGCTCGACTGGAACAGCCACAAGTTCTACCTGCGGGACCTCGCCGACGCCGGCGTCTCGACGCTGCCGACCGAGTACGTCGAGCGCGGCGGCGACGTGTCCCTCGAAGCCGTCTTCGAGACGCGAGGGTGGGACGAGCTCGTCGTCAAGCCCGCCGTGAGCGCGGGCGCGTTCGAGACGAGACAGTTGAGCCGCGCGGAGGCCGCCGACGCCCAGCCGTGGGTGGACGACCTCGTCGCCGAAAAGGACGTGTTGGTTCAGGAGTTCGCGCCGGACATCGAAGACGGCGAGTGGTCGCTCGTCTTCTTCGGCGACGAGTTCAGCCACGCGGTGGTCAAGCGCCCCGAACCCGGCGACTACCGCGTCCAAGAGAAACACGGCGGAAGCGTCCACGTCGAGGAGCCAAGCGAGACGCTGCTCGACAACGCCCGGCGCGTCGTCGACGCCGTCTCGGCCCACCTCGGGGGCGACCCGCCGCTGTACGCCCGCGTCGACGGCGTGGAGCGCGGCGACGATTTCCTCCTCCTCGAAGTCGAACTCATCGAGCCCGAACTGTTCTTCCGAACCGACGACGACGCCGGCGACCGATTGGCCGAGGCGCTGTTGGCGCGGCTCTGAGCGGTCGGGACCGACGGCGACCGCGCACGCGCCAAACCACAACCACTACCACCCCCCGCGGACGATGCCGACGCATGCAACTAGGCGTCATCGGCCTCGGCCGGATGGGGCGCATCGTAGTCGACCGAGTGCTCGATGCCGGGCACGAGGTCGTGGCCTTCGACCTCTCGGCGGAAGCCGTCGCGGCGGCCGCCGACGCGGGTGCCGAACCCGCGGACAGCGTCGCCGACCTCGCCGACCGGCTCGGCGACGACAAGCGAATCTGGCTCATGGTCCCCGCGGGCGACGCGGTGGACGCGACCCTCGACGACCTCGACCCGCATCTCGACGGGGACGACGTAGTCGTCGACGGCGGCAACTCCCACTTCGAGGAGTCCGTGCGACGCGCCGAGGCGTGCTCGGCGGCCTACCTCGACTGCGGCACCTCCGGCGGCCCCGCCGGTGCCGAACTCGGCTTTTCGCTCATGGTCGGCGGCCCGCAGTGGGCCTACGACGAGCTGTCTCCCGTCTTCGACGCAGTGGCGACCGGCCCCGCCGGCCACGGCCACATGGGCGAGTCGGGCTCCGGCCACTACGTGAAGATGGTCCACAACGGCGTCGAGTACGCGCTGATGCAGGCGTACGGCGAGGGCTTCGAACTGCTCGCCGAGGGCCGGTACGACCTCGACCTCGAATCGGTCGCGCAGACGTGGAACAACGGCGCGGTCATCCGCTCGTGGCTCCTCGAACTCTGCGAGGAGGCGTTCCGCGAGGAGGGAAGCGACCTCGGCGACGTGGACGACCACGTCGCGGGCGGCTCGACGGGCACGTGGACGGTCCAAGAGGCGCTCGAACAGGAGGTCCCGGTCCCGCTCATCTACCAGTCGCTCGCCGAGCGGTTCGGCTCCCGCGCCGACGACCGCTTCTCCCGTCGCCTCGCCAACCGGCTCCGGTACGGCTTCGGCCGCCACGAGGTCGCGCGGAAGGACGACTGACGGGGTCTGACGCCGGCCCCCGTCGGCGCGACCGCGATACCGGGGGCGGCCTCGATATTGTGGGAATCCGCGTGAGACCCGCGTCTCGGCGGTGAAATCGACCGCCCGCGGGTGCCGCCACAATCACAATTTCCTTAACCCCTCCCTCCATATCCGCCGGTATGGCAGTCATCAGTCTGGTGGGTGTCGGGGCCGGATTGGTCCTGGTACTCCTCGCCGTCGCCCTGCACTACTCGAAGGGCACCGGCTGGGAGCCGACCGCCGACATCACACAGGAAGTCCTCGAACGCCGCGCGGCGACCGTCGCAGAGACCGACTTCCCCGAGCCGATGAACCGTTCCATCGGCGGGGGCGGCGGCGTCGCCGCGGTCGCGGGCGGCGAAGAGGGCGCCGAACTCGAAGGCGAGGAGGCGGAAGAAGAGCCGAGCCCCGCCGACATGCCCGAAGACGAAGTCGAGTACTTCGAAGTCGAGTTCGTCAAGCAGGGCGAGACCATCGAACTGGCGAGCAACGAGACGGTGCTCGACCAGGGTGAAGACGCCGGAATGGACCTCCCCTATGCGTGCCGGCAGGGTTCCTGTGTCTCCTGTGCCGCGAAGATTACCGACGGCCCGGCAGAGGAGTACATCACGCACCACACGCAGGAGACCCTCTCCGACGAGGAGATGGACAACGGCTACACGCTCACCTGCGTCGCCTACCCGAAGGCCGACTTCGCCATCGAGACCGGCGAAGCGCCGTAACGCGACGAACCGCAACCACCCACCGTTTCTCTCGACGCCACCCGTTTCGGTGAGCCGCGCCCGTCCCGTTCGGCACCGAGGGTCGCGGTTCGCGGTTCACGGTTCGCGGCTGTCGCTCCCGGTCGCTCCCGCTTGTCGGCGAGGTGAATCCGAGGGGTGAAGACGCCTATCGACGCTTTCAAACGGTCTCCGCGTGTCTCACCTGTTCAGTGTCCCTCCCCGAAGGAGGTTCCCTCACCGAAGGCGACCTCAAACGGCCGATGTTCGAACTGGCGTGGCCCATTATCGTCACCGAACTCCTCCAGGTGGCGTACAACCTCGCCGACACCGTCTGGCTCGGTCGGCTCTCGACCGACGCCGTCGCCGCCATCAGCCTCGCATTTCCCCTCATCTTCCTGCTCATCTCCGTCGGTGGCGGTTTCACCGTCGCCGGGAGCACGCTCGTCGCGCAGTACACCGGCGCGAAAAGCGAGGGCTCCGCCGGGACCGTCGCCGGGCAGACGCTCACGTTCATCACCGTCATCGCCGTCGTCGTCGGCGTCATCGGCTTTTTCGCCACCGACGCGATGCTCGGCGTCCTCCCGAGCTCGGAGGCGACCGCCGGGCAGGTCATCCCCCTCGCCGGCGACTACATGCGCGTGTTCTTCCTCGGCCTGCCGTTCCTCTTCGGCTTCTTCGTCTTCTCCGCGCTCATGCGCGGCTACGGCAACACCCGCGCCCCGATGGTCGTGATGTTCATCAGCGTCGTCATCAACATCGTCATCGACCCCGTGTTCATCTTCGGCTTCGACGCCAATCCGCTGTTTTCGATGCTCGGATTAGAGGGCCTTCAGGCGAGCCTCTTCACCGCCACGGGCTTTGATGGGTTCAAAGTCGCCGGCGCGGCGTACGCGACGGTTCTCTCGCGCGCCGTCGCCACCATCATCGGCATCTACGTCATCTTCGGGACGAGCGCCGGCCCCGACGTGCAGCTCGGCGACTTCCGCCCGCAGTTCGAGTACATCAAGAAAATCGTCGATATCGGCGTCCCGAGCGCCATCGAGCAGTCCGCCACCGCCCTCGGCTTCATCACACTCACCGCGATGGTCGTCACGTTCAACCCCGAAGTCGTCGCCGCGTTCGGCCTCGGCAACCGCCTCACGTCGCTGGTGTTCCTCCCGGCGCTCGGCCTCGGACGAGCGACGAACACCATCGTCGGCCAGAACCTCGGCGCACAGAAACCCGACCGCGCCGAGAGCGCCGTCTGGCTCGCCGCCAAGGTCGGCGCGAGCGTCATGCTCGTCACCGGCGTGCTCGCCTACGTCTTCGCCGAACCCGTCGTCGCGTTCTTCCTCCAAACCGGGACCGCGTCGGCCGCCCAGACCATCGACCTCGGCGTCGAGTACATCCGCATCCGGGCGTTCGAATTCGGGTTCATCGGCGTCCTCCAAGTCGTCCTCGGCGCGTACCGCGGCGCGGGGAACACGAAGACCGCCCTCGGCTTCTCGCTGTTCGCGCTCTGGTTGGGCCGCGTGCCAATCGTCTACCTGCTTTCGTTCCAGTTCGGGTTCGCCGAGACGGGCATCTGGCTCGGGATGGCCGTGGGACAGATTCTCGGCGCGATTGCGGCCACGGCGTGGTTCACCCGCGGCACGTGGAAACACAGCGTCGTCGACGCCGACGCGACCGGAACGTAATCGGCCGCCGGCGTGGGTTCCACAACGGTTTTACGTCGGTGCCGTGTAGCTCTCTCCGCTGAGGGCCCGTAGCTCAGTGGACAGAGTGCTTGGTTCCGGACCAAGATGTCGCGGGTTCAAATCCCGTCGGGTCCGTTCGCTTCGCTCACTCCCCCGACGGGAGTCACGTTCGCTGACGCTCACGTGACTCCCGTCGGGTCCAGTTTGTCGCGGTTTCGTCTGGACGAGCGGTGCATCGTCTCGTACCGAATCCCCCATCGAACCCACTCAACTTCGTTCGTTACTAACTTGCTGTCCCCTCCGGGCCGAGAGACATCCAACGACGAGACTCGTCAACCACACGAAGACCCGTCGCCAATCGAATATTCGGATGGCAAAATCCCACAAAACGCCACAATACATGGGTTTTAGTGGCCACATTCCCCGTTTCGAGAACCAAACCTGATAAACGGGTGGCAATTCATTTCACAGCGAAGTCGAAGGAGGGGGATTTCACCGCGAACCCGCCCGAGAACACCAATATCGAGGCTATCGAAGCCATCAGCGACGCGTTCGTGGCGATGAAGCGCGACCTCTCGTCGACCATCGTCGACCTCCGGGCGTTCGCGGCGACCGTCGAGCGGACGACGCGGTCGGCCCACGACGACGCGGAGACGCTCGAACGGACGCAACGACAGCTCGCGGCCGACGTGCGGGCGTTCGCCACGGACGTGCGCGAGCAGGCGCAGAACCTCGAATCCACAACCGACGAACTGAGCAGTCTCTCGGCGACAATCGAGGAAATCGCCGCGAACGCCGACCAGGTCTCTGACGAGGCCAGTAACGCGGCGACGGCCGCCGACGAGGGCACGGGCACCGCGGCGGCGGCCATCGAGGTGATAGAGAACGTCGAACAGAGCGTCGGCGAACTCGCGTCGCTCGTCGAGTCGCTCGACGACCGCATGGACGACGTCTCCAAGAGCACCGACCTCATCGAGTCAATCGCCGAGCAGACGAACACGCTCGCGCTCAACGCGAACATCGAGGCCGCCCGCGCCTCGGACGGCAGCGAGGGGTTCGCCGTCGTCGCGAACGAGGTGAAGTCCCTCGCCGACGAGACGCAGAACCACTCGGCGGCCATCGAGCGGACGATAACCGAGACGGTCGAGGACGTGGCGCGCGTGCAGGCGGAGATGAAACGGACGAGGGCGCAACTCGAAACCGGACGGTCGACGACGACCGGCGCCGCCGAGGCGTTCGCGGCGGTCTCGGAAATCGTCGAGAGCGTCGAGATGTCGGTCAACGAGGTCGCCACGGCGACCGACGACGGCGCGCGGACGACCGAAGAAGTGGTCGACGCGATTATCGGCATCGCCGACCACTCGCGGGACATCGCAGAACAGAGCGACGCGCTGGCGAGCCAAGCCGAGTCCAGAGCGGCGACGATTTCGGAGATTCGAGCGCAACTCGATGACCTCAGGGGCCAGACCGGCGGCCTGCAAGAGCAGCTCGAAACGTTCGACTGCGAGGTTCCGGCCGACGACTGAACCGGGTCACGCCCGACGGCGTCCGGCCGAGTCGGGTCGAGTCGAGACCGACGAACGACCGCCGACTCGCGTCTGCAGTCGCTCGAGGACGAGTCAGAGAACGCGAGCGAAAAAGTCAGCCCGCGGCGACCGCGACCGCAGACGCCGCCGCGGAAACCGACTTCGCGCGCCTCAACCGCGACCGAAAGCGGCGGGGAGCGCGGTTATTCGAGGTCGAAGCGGTCGTGGCTCATGATCTTGTGCCACGTCTCGACGAAGTCCTCGACGAACTCTTCCTCGCCGTCGTCGCCGCCGTACACTTCCGCGATGGCGCGCAGACGGGAGTTCGAGCCGAAGACGAGGTCGAAGCGAGTGGCCTCCCACTCGACGTCACCCGTCTCGCGGTCGCGCACTTCGTACAGGTACTGGTCGTCCGAGACCGGCTCCCACTCGTAGTCCATGTCGAGCAGGTTCACGAAGAAGTCGTTCGTGAGCGTCTCGGGCTCGTCGGTGAGGACGCCGCGGTCGGAGTCCTGGTAGTTCGCGCCCAGCGCGCGCATGCCGCCGACGAGGACGGTCATCTCGTGCGCCGAGAGGTCGAGGAGGTCCGCCTTGTCGACGAGCAGGTCTTCGGGGCGCTCGTCGACGTCGTCCGCGATGTAGTTCCGGAAGCCGTCGGCGTCGGGCTTGAGCATCTCGAACGACTCGACGTCGGTCTGTTCCTGCGACGCATCGGTCCGACCGGGCTCGAACGGTACTTCGACGTCGTAGCCGGCGTCGGCCGCCGCCTGCTCGATGGCCGCAGCGCCGCCCAGCACGATGAGGTCCGCGAGCGAGACGCGGGTGTCGTCGGACTGCGCGGCGTTGAACGACTCCTGAATCCCTTCGAGGGTGCCGAGCACGTCATCGAGCTGGGCGGGCTCGTTGACGTCCCAGCTACGCTGGGGTTCGAGCCGGATGCGCGCGCCGTTCGCGCCGCCGCGCTTGTCGCTGTCGCGGTACGTGGACGCCGAGGCCCACGCCGTCTTGACCAGCTGAGAGACAGAGAGGCCCGAGTCGAGAAGCTCGGCTTTGAGTTCCTCGACGTCGTCCTCGTCGATGAGGTCGTAGTCGGCGTCGGGGATGGGGTCCTGCCACAGCATCGCTTCGTCCGGGACCTCGGGACCGTAGAGTCGGGACGGCGGGCCCATGTCGCGGTGGAGGAGCTTGTACCACGCCTTGGCGAACGACTCCTGGAACTCCGCAGGGTCCTCTCGGAACTCCTCGAGCACCGCGCGGAAGTCGGGGTCCTTCTTCAGCGCGATGTCGGTGGTGAGCATCATCGGATCGACGAACTGGTCGGGGAGGTGTGCGTCCGGAGCCGCGTCCGGAATCTTGTCTGCCGGCGACTCGTCGGCCGGCCGCCACTGCCACGCGCCGCCGGGGCCCTTGTGTGCTTCCCACTCGTAGTCGAGCAGGTTGGCGACGTAGCCCATGTCCCACTGGGTCGGCGCGCTGGTCCACGGCCCTTCGATGCCGCTGGTGATGGTGTCGGGGCCCTTTCCGGAGCCGAACTCGTTCTCCCAGCCGAGACCCTGTTCCTCGATGGGAGCCGCCTCGGGCTCGGCTTCGAGGTTGTCGCCGGAGTCCGCGCCGTGGACCTTCCCGAAGGTGTGGCCGCCGGCGATGAGCGCGACGGTCTCCTTGTCGTTCATCGCCATGCCGCTGAACGTCTGGCGGATGTTCTTCGCGGAGCCTTCGAGGTCGGGTTCGCCGTTGGGACCCTCGGGGTTGACGTAGATGAGGCCCATCACGGTGTTTCCGAGCGGCTCTTTGAGGTTACCCTCCTCGTCGAAGCGGTCGGGGGAGGTCGTCTCCCACTCCTCTTCGGGACCCCAACTGGGTGCCTTGTCGCCGACGTAGTCGTCGGCGCGGCCGCCCGCGAAGCCGAACGTCTCGAAGCCCATGGACTCCAGGGCGACGTTTCCGGCGAGGACGATGAGGTCGCCCCACGAGAGCTGGTTCCCGTACTTCTTTTTGACGGGCCAAAGGAGTCGGCGCGCCTTGTCGAGGTTCACGTTGTCCGGCCAACTGCTGATAGGAGGGAGGCGCTGGTGCCCGCCGGAGGCGCCGCCGCGGCCGTCGTGGGCGCGGTACGTGCCGGCGCTGTGCCACGCCATCCGGATGAAAAGCGGCCCGTAGTGACCGTAGTCGGCCGGCCACCAGTCCTGCGAGTCGGTCATCAGCTCTTCGAGGTCGGCTTTCACCTGCTCGTAGTCGAGCTTCTGGAACTCCTCTGCGTAGTCGAACTCCTCGCCCACCGGGTCGGTCTGTTGTGCGTTCTGGTCGAGGATTTCGAGTTTCAACTGGTTCGGCCACCAGTCATGGTCGGAGCCATTCATACACAACCGGTTACCGCTTTTGGGTGATAAAATTGACTGATTTTGAATTAAGTCTTGGTTATAGCCAAAGCAATCTTTTTACTTTATGAATAATTCTCGATGGAGGCGCTCACGAGGCGAGTATTCTATTTCGAATTCGAGTATCTAACTGGGGCCGGCGTGCGATGTATCGCTCGTCCGTGTACGTCCATTGTTAACACTACATGGATACGTCGCAAGCGGGGTCGTTCAACGTCGGACCGAACCGGCCTGTACCGAAGAGCGCCCAGAGGATCACTCAGATAATCAAAAAGACTGTAGACATGAATTTGTCTACCATTGAGGCCCGCGCCGGTTGTACTGTCGTGCACGATGAGCGACGAAGCTCCCGGCCTCTCGTTTGATTCACAGCTTTCGGCGATACAGCACGTCGAGCGACGCCAACTACTTCTCGCGCTTCTCAAATCGACTTCTAACGACGCCGCGTTCGGCAACAGCCGCGCCACACCCGAAACCGACATTCGGGAACTGAAACTGCAGATGTATCACGTACACCTCCCGAAACTCGAACGGATGGGCCTCATCGAGCCGAACGAAAACTGGTACAATATCCGCAGGGGTCCGCGCTTCAACGACATCGTACCGCTGTTGCGCGTCATCGACGACCACCGAAACGAACTGCCGGGCGACGTACTGTAGCGCCGTCGAGGGACCCGGCGTGCGAACGAACGGCAGCGTCGTTAGCGGATTAATCCGAGTCGCGGCCGAGCAATCCCTGAGACAGCAACCGACGCGAGATGACGATGAGGCCGTTCTGGAATCCACTGCCGAAAATTGCGTGTTCTTCGCCGGTGTCTGGAACGATGGTGCTGACGAGAATCGACGAGCGGTCGACGAGTAAGAGCCGGCCGATAGCGAGGTTCTCGTCGGCGCTCTCGCCGCGGAGCCATTCGAGACCGGAAACGAACGTCGTCGCGCTCGGGACGGCCGCCCGCACCTGCTGTCGCAGGGATTCGGTCGCCGCCCCGATGATCACGTCCACATCCTCGGCTCGGACGTTCAGGTCATTGGCGAACCGGTCGGTCAGAAGCGAGTCGTCGCCGAGGACGAGTACGATTTCGTCGTCCGCGTCGTCGATGAGCTTGTGCGTCCGGTTCGCGATGGCCTCGGCCCCGGACATCGCCCAGACTTCCTGAACCGAGCCCTGTTCGCCCGAGTCGATTCTGTCGGTCCGCTCCAGCGCGTTCGTGAGCCGGTCGATTCGGTTTTGATACTGCGCACGGAGCGTCTCGGTCGCCTCCGCGAGCGGAACGGCCCGGAACCGCTGCGGACTCGAGTGCTGGACTTCGACGAGCCCCTGTGCCTCCAGCACGCGAACGGCGTCGTACACGCGAGTCCGCGGTACGTCGGTAATCTCGCTGAGTTGCTTCGCCGTGCCCGTCGAGACCCGAGTGAGACCGACGAAACACTTTGCCTCGTACTCTTTGAGTCCGAGTTGCTGAAGTACGTCGATAGCGTCCTCTTGTGAATCTCCCGTGCTCATATGTCTCAACCGAACTCCGAGGCGTCCCGTCTCCTCACGAACGCTTGTATCGGCGAACGGATAACAATTGTTACTTTTTGAGTGAATACGTTTCGGCAAGGTTAGCCAACTGAGTTAATTCGGGGTTAAAACCGTGTTTTCACGGTGGTTCTGAACACGGTGTTGTTATGCTCTTAGTGACAGGGTAACTTTCCATAGTTTTCGTACGTTACGCGCGGATAATCGACACGTAATGAATTCACTCAGATAATCACAAACAACTATACGGCGCCGGGACGAATCGCGACTGCGGCACACAGTGGAGTACTGTGTCCCAACCACAACTGACACGTGCCGCCTCAGCCACTCGTCGTGGCTGAGTTTCGCAGACATCGAGGCACCCATTATGAGTACTGATTCGGGCGACGACTTCCGTTCTGTCGCAATCGAACAATTGAAACAACTCGGCCTCAGCACGTACGCCGCACGGACCTTCGTCGCACTCACCAGCCTCGGTACCGGCACGGCAACGGAGATTAGCAAGGTCTCCGAAGTCCCACGAACTCGGGTGTACGACGCGGTCGACGAGTTACGCGAGCGGGGACTCGTCGACATCCAACAGTCCTCACCGAAGAAGTTCTGGGTGGTATCCGCGGAGACGACGTGCCAGAAGTTCGAACAGGAGATGAGACAGCGGACCTCCCTTCTGACGACGGCGCTTCAGGAACTCGGAACTACCCAGCGCAAGCAGGAACAGCGTGGCGTCTGGACGGTTGAAGGCCAGCCTGCCGTCACGGACCGTGTCCTCGAATTTATCGGCGGCGCGGAGGACGAAATCGTCTACATGACCGTCGAGGGACTGCTTACCGAGGACATCGTCGAGGCGCTGGGGGAGGCGGCACGCCGGGGCGTCTCGATTCGGGTGGCGGGAATCTCGCCGGACGTTCAGGGGATGATTCGCGACGAAATCCCCGACGCGGAGCTGTTCGACACGCTCTGGATGTGGTCGGACACGCCCGCGGGACGCCTCATGATGGTCGACGGGAATCAAACGCTCGCGAGCGTGCTCGTCAACGGCAGGGACGCGACTCCGTCCGACCCTCGCTCGGAGACGGCGATTTGGGGTGTGGGCGAGACGAACAGCCTCGTCGCGGTGCTCCGTGCGATATTCACGTGGCGGCTCGAAAACGCTGACCCCGCCGACTGAGGCGGACGGCTCCGGAGCCGTGGGCGACTCGAAACACGGGGATAGAAGCCTTCGAAGCCTGGGACTCCTTACTGCGACCCGTTACAATCGGCCGACGACTGTCGAGAAAAACGCTCGCGCGAGTCGCCCCGAGCGCGGCGCGAGCGGCGCGGAATGCCATCGGGGCGGGTCCGGCAACCTACTGCTGTAGTGGACGCGGCGGCGCGACCGCGGTCGTCGCCACCGCGCCCATCGCCACGACAGGGTCGACGATGGGTATCGGAACGTCGGCCCGCACGTCGGGAATCGCGCCCGAAGAGGAGATGCCGGTACAGCTCGGCGCGACGACGTCGCAGCCGGCGTCGACGAGGCGGTCGACCGCCGCACGAATCGCCGCCCGACCCTCGTCGGTCGTGAGGTAGTTCGTCGTCGCCGCGCCCTCGACGACCTCCTCGGCCGCGAGCCGGTCGCCGAGCAGATGTCGGATGCTCGACCCGGCCCCGTTTTCGAGGCCGAGCGTCCCGACGCGCTCGCCGCGGGCGGACGCGACGGCGGCCACGCTCGCGCCCGCGCCGACGACCGGGACGTCGAGCACGTCGCCGAGCGCCTCCACGCCGGGGTCGAGCGCGCAGCTGACGCAGAGCGCGTCGACCTCGGTCGCCATCTCGCGGCCGAGCGCCTCGATGTGCGGGAGGGCGTCGGCCTCGGCGGCCGCGTTCGGAATCCCGTCGGGGTGGGCGGGGATACACCGCGACAGCGTCGAGACGTGCGGGTAGTGCCGTTCGATGAGCCGTCCGTGGAGGGCGACTTCCTCGGGGTCGTCGAGCGTGAGCACGCGGAGGACGCCGAGTTCGACCATCAGGCGGTTCCTCCGGTGTTCCGGTCGGCGTCCCGGCGGGGGTCTGTATCCGCCGGTTCGTCGATACCGCGGGCCTCGAAGAACCCCTGCTGGCGGAGCGCGTCGAGCAGTTCGCCCTCGCGGCGGTTCATGAAGCCGGTCGGTCCCCAGTAGCGTTCGAGCGTCTCCTGCCACTCGCGGCGGTCGTCGCCGTAGACGCTGTCGCCGTACATCTCGTTCATCGCGTCGTAGCAGGCGTCGAGTTGGTCGTCGGTGGCGTCGCGGTAGCCGCCCTCGTGGAGGACCGCGTCGAGCGGGACCCGCGGGGCGTGCTCGGTCGCCTCGCCGTGGCGCGGGACGCCGAGACAGAGCCCGAAAATTGGCAGGACGCCCGCGGGGAGGCCGGTCGTCGCGGCGACCTCGGTGAGGTTGTTCAGGATGTTGCCGATGGGACAGACGCCGTAACCGCGGCTTTCTGCGGCCAGCATCACGCCCATCGCGGCCAGCGAGGCGTCTATCGCTCCCTCCAGCAGCCCCATCGCGGGCGCCGTCCGGAACTCGCGGTCGCGGTGCTCCAACAGCAGTCGAATCCGGCGGAGGTCGATGCAGACGAGGAGGAAGTGGCTCGCCTCCTCGACCTGCACGGTGCCGCGGCTACACAGCTCGTGAATCCGCTCGCGGCGGTCGGGGTCGCGTATCCAGACGAAGCTGTACATCTGGGTCGTTCCGCTGGTCGGGGCCTTCCGCCCGGCGTCGACCATCGCGCGGACCTCGTCGTCGGGGATTTCGGCGTCGGTGTCGAACTGGCGGACCGTCGCGCGACGCGCCAGCCACGGGGCGAGGTCCGGCACGTCGGCGACCGCCGCGGCGAGCGCGGGCCGGTCTGTGCGATTCGTGCGGTCCGTGCCGGCGCGGTCACCGCCTGCGGGCGTGCGGTCGCTCACACGAGCACCTCGCCGTCGGCGACGACGACCTCGCCGTCGAGCGAGACCGTCGGTTCGAGGATGACGCCGTCGAGGTGCGAGTCGCAGTCGATGGTCCCGCCGAAGCCGAGGTTGTCGCCGAAGGCGACGTGGCAGGTTCCGTACACCTTCTCGTCTTCGAGGACGGTCCCGATGATGCTCGCCGCCGGGTTCGTCCCGAGGCCGAGTTCGCACACTCGCCGGGCGCAGTCGTCGCCGCTCGTCGCGTCGAGGAACTCGTCGGCGGCCGCGCCCTCGACGGCCGTGATGCGCCCCTCGTCGAGTTCGACCGTCAGCGGCTCGTCGAGGACGCCGACGCCCGCGAGGCCGCCGTCGAAGACGAGCGTGCCGGTCGCCGTTCCCTCGACCGGCGCGATGTAGCTCTCGCCGGACGGGAGGTTGCCGGAGTCGCCGGGTTCGGCGATGATGCCGTCGCTCGGGATGCCGTCGCGGCCCGAAAGCGACATCGTCGCCGACGCGCCGTCGGCCTCGATGCGGGCCTCGTCGGCCGCGGTGAGCTTCTCCGTGAGCGCCGCCGTCAGGCGCTCGACCTCCTCGTAGTCGGCCGTAATCGCGCCCTCTCCGAACATCTGGTCCGTGATGCCGGGCATCGTGGCGACGCGAGCGCCGGCCTCGGTCGCGGCCTCCCGCGCCCGCGTGTGCGTCAGCGACGCGCTGGTCGGACAGACCACGATGTCGGCCGACTCCATCGCGCGGGCGACCGACCCGGGCGGCTCCATCCCGTTTCGCTCCATCGGCGGAATCTCGAACAGGCCGGACTCCAGCCCGAGTTCGACCCCCGCATCGAACAGCGCCCGCCCGATGTGGTTCGTGTCGGTGTCGGTCACGACGAGGAGCGTCTCCCCGGGATGGGCGTTCATATTCTCGGCGAGGAGTCGCTTCGCCACGGCGCGGTGGTCGGCCACGTCAGAGCACCTCCTCGGCGGTCTTCGCCAGCACCGACCGCCCGAGCAGGACGCTCGTGTCCGTAATCTCGCGGACGGTCGCTTTCATTTCGGGCGTGTAGCCCATGCAGTCCATCACGATGAGGTCGGCGTCGGTGCCGATTTCGGCGGCGGCCGCGGACACCTCGTCCTCGTCGGCGTACGGCGACCCCGCGGCGGTGACGAGGTCGTAGTCGGCCCACTTCTCGAACGTCATGGCCTCCTGTTCCTCCTTGGGCATGATGACGCCGAGGGTCCCGCCGTCGAGGATGGTCGAGACCCACGCAGAAAGCAGGTCGCTCGGCTCGAAGACGGGCACGCCGGCGTCGAACGGCGGGAAGTGGCCCGTACAGAGGACGCCGATGGCCGTGACCTCCGATTCGAGGGCGCGGATACGTTCGCGGAGGAGTTCGACGACCGACTCGCGGTCGACGGTGACGGGCGTCCCGTCGGCGAGCCGGGAGACGTACACCGGCTCTCCCTCTTGCGGGCCGACCGCCGCTTCGACCTCGGCCGCCGAGTCGAATTGGTCGAGCGCGCCGACCTCGACGATGTCCACCTCGGGCGGGAGAGCCGCCGCGATGTCGGGCGTCACGTCGCTCCGGGGTGCCTGTCCGATGGTCACGAGTCCGAGCGTCGACATCTCAGACGCCCTCGCCGAGCGTCTGGAGGCGGCCCATCGAGCCGTACAGCGACGTGAGTCGGTCGTACTCGGTCTCGTCGTAGAACGACGCGCGGCCGCGGGTGAAGTCCTTGGCCGTCTCGACGACGAACCCGGTCGCGTCGAGCAGGTCGGTGAGGTAGTTCGCGCCGGTCCCGCAGCCGGGGACGGGCGAGACGCTCGTCGTCGCCACGCCCACGACGGGCGCGTCGGTCGCCGTCGCCGGCTGGAGGATGCTGTTGATGTGGTGCACGTCGTTGCCGTAGGGGGTGATGTCCTGCATCGTGAGCGTGAGCGTGCTCGGTGGGCGGCCGGTCGACCGCTCTTGGATGTCGAGGAGGCTGTCGCTCACCTTCAGCACCCACCCCTCCTTGACGGTCGGCGTGATGGCGAAGCCGCGCTCGCAGTGGACGCGGTTGCCCTTCGTGGCGTCGACGGAGACGACGGCGTCCATCTCCTCGTCCACCTCGTGTTCGTTCATGGTGCTCGTATCGACCGGACTGCCCATGAAGGGCACCGGGTCGTGGGGGGAGGTCGGCGCGTCGGGACAGACGTGCGTGGCGATGCGAACGTCGCCGGCGAGCACGTCGCCGCGGGCGCGCATCTCGCCGAGGTGGAGCGCGACCGCGAGGGCCACGATGGCCCCGTCGGCGTCGGAGACCGGGCCGAGTTCGGCCGGCCGGGCGGCGACCCCGCCGAGGCGACCGATGACGCCGAGCGTCGGCGCGTCCCGGTCGGCCCCGGGGACGACCGTCTTGACGAAGTCGGTCGACCCCTCGTCGGTCGAGATGGTCGTCACTTCCGTGTCGAGACCGTACGTTTCGAGTGCGTCGCGTACCAGTTCGCCGTCCGCGTCGGGACGGCTGAGGATGTCGTAGGCTTGCTGAATCTTGTCGAACATGAGTTGGGTTAGTTGAATACGTGTGATTTGACCGCTTTTCCGACCGCCTGTTCCACCGGGTCGAAGAGCGCCGGGTCGGCCATCCCCGCGCCCAAAGAGAGGTTCGCCGCGGGCGCGACGACGACCGCAACCGACCGGCCCTCCGCGAGTTCCGCCGTCGAGACGGGCATCCCCGTCTCGGCGTCGAGCGTCGTGATGAGGTCCGGAAACGTCGCGAGGCGCTCGCCGTCGAGTTCGAGCGTCATGTACTCGTTCCAGAAGGTGAGTTCGCGCCCCTCGATTTCGACCTCGCCCACGTCGAAGCCGCCGGTCGTTTCGAGTGCGAACGACTCGACGGGACCGACGAGCGAGACCTCGCCGCCGACGGCGTCGGCGACGCGTTCGGCGGCGTCGCGGCCGTCGTCAGCGAGCCTGACCGCGCGACCGACCGCTTCGGCCTGGTCGTACGTGTCGAGCGCCGCGTTCGCCTCGGCGTAGCTCGCGGGAACCGGGTTGCGGGCGACCGCAACGAGGCCCCCGGCGTCTTCGGCCGCGTGCCGGACGAGCGACGCCGCCGTGCCGAGTTCGGCCTCGACGACCGTCTCCAGTCGGGCCGCGGTGCCCGGCACGCCGCCGACCGCCGCCTGCACCGACTCGGAGTCCTGCGACAGCCCGATAGAGCCCATCGGCCCGGTCGGATGCGCCCGCCCGTTGCAGGCGGCATCGACGAGCGGGAGGCCCGTCACGGCGGACTGGAGCAGCCCGTTCACCGTGGCGAACCCGCCCATCTCGTTCGTCATCAGCGCGCCGACGGTCGTCCCGTCGGCCGCGAGTCTGTCCACCAACAGTTCCACCGCGCGTACGTAGTCCGCGGGGTCGACGTGGCTGTCGGTCGCGGCGGGCGCGCCCACGCCGCTGACGGTCAACACCACGTCCGTCGGGTCGAGGTCGGCGACCGAGACGATTGTCGGCCGCCCGTACTCCACGGCGAGTTCGCCGAACTCGATACCTTTGGCCAGCGAGCCGCCGCCCCCGCCGCCGAGGACCGCGCCGCCGACCGCGACGTCTTCGACCCATTCCGCCGTTATCGTCCGCTCGCCGTCCGTCGGCGCGGGCCCGTCCGTCGGCGCGGGCTGTGCGTCGTCTCTTGGCGCGCTCTGCGTTCCGTCCGTCTGTGTCCGCGTGTCGTCTGTCGTCATTGGGGTTCCTCGGGGGCGTCTGCGTCGTCGGCCGTCACGCTGAGGAAGGCGTTCGGCCGCTGTTTGTCGGCGTTGCGAAGCGTCGCGGTCCCCCGCGCCCGGAGCCGCTTCATGCCCGCCGCGAGCAGGTGGTACGTCTGGTCGCGGCCCATCGATTCGAACAGCCCGTCGGACTTCGCCACCGCCGTGGCGCAGACCTCGTCGTCGCGGCACGGCCGGTCGCAGGCCGAACACGCCGGCTGGGCGGCCTTGAACGCCGCCGGGTCCGACGCGCACGATCGGAGGAGTTCATCGGTCCACGGGCGGTTCCGTCGCGCCCGCCGGAGGGCGGCGAGGCGCGCTGCGCGCTCTGCGGTCATTCCCACTCCGCGCCCTCCTCGAACCGGTCGTCGTGGAGGAAACACCGGGCGACCTGGTCCGGGCCGCGCTCGTACAGTTCGGGCTCCTCGACCGCGCAGGCGTCGAACTCGTGGGCGCAGCGCGAGCGGAAGGCACAGCCGCTCGGCTTCTCCCGCGGGTCCGGCACCTCGCCGTCGAGCGTGATTCGGTCGGGCTTCGCCAGTTCGTCCTCCTCGCTGATGGTCGAGATGGCGGAGAGGAGCGCCCGGCTGTAGGGGTGTTGCGGCGACCCGAACACCGAGTCCACGTCGCCGACCTCGACGAGCCGACCGAGGTACATGACGCCGATGCGGTCGGCGACGTTCTTCAGGAGCGAGAGGTCGTGGGTGATGAACAGGTAGGTGATGCCGAACTCCTCCTGTATCTCCTCGAGGATGTTGATGATTCGGGCCTGCACGCTCACGTCGAGGGCGCTCGTCGGCTCGTCGAGGACGACGAACTTCGGGTTGAGCGCCACGGCGCGGGCGATGCCGACGCGCTGTTTCTGGCCGCCCGAGAGCTGTCCGGGGTAGCGGTACATGAACTCCCGCGGGAGGTCCACCATGTCCAGCAGTTCCTCGACCCGTTCGAGTCGGGCCTCGGAGTCGCCGTAGTCGTGAATCTTCAGGGGGGCCTCGATAATCGACTTGACGCGGTGTCGCGGGTTGAGGCTCGACGCCGGGTCCTGGTGGACGATTTGCATGTTCCGGCGGAACCGCTTGAGCTCGCCGTCGGAGAGGTCGACGACGTTCTGGCCGTCGATTTCGACCCGCCCGCTGGTCGGCTCCGTCAGGCGGAGCATCGACCGGCCGGTCGTCGTCTTGCCGGAGCCCGATTCGCCGACGAGGCCGAACGTCTCGCCCTCCGCGATGGAGAAACTCACGCCGTCGACGGCGCGGACTTCCCCCGCCTTCTTCTGGAAGATGCCCTCGAACAGCGGGAAGTGTTTCTTGAGGTTCTCGACCGAGACCATCGGGTCGTCGAGGTCCCGGTCGGGCTGTGCCGCCGCCGTCGGTTCGGTCGTGTACGCTGAGTCGTTCATTGGTCCGTCCCCCCGTCGGCGGAGATGTCGCCGGGAGCGTCGCCGCCGGTCAGCCACGGCGCAGTGCCGATGTTGACCGGGTCGGTGGCGAGCGATTCGTGACGCTCGCGGGCCGGGAACCCGTCGAACAGGTGACACGCGGTCGCGTGGTCGGGACCGGTCTGCCGCGGGTACGGGTACGCCTCGTGGCAGGCCGCCTCCGCGTGCGGACAGCGGTCGGCGAACCGACAGCCGGCCGGCGGGTTCGTGTAGTCGGGCAGGTGCCCCTCGATGCCGTCGCCGATGCCGGTCGAGAGCGTCGGGATGCTCTCCAACAGCCCGCGGGTGTAGGGGTGCTGGGGGTTCGCAAACAGGTCGGCGGTCGGCGCTTGCTCGACGATTTCGCCCGCGTACATCACGTTGATTCGGTCGCTGACCTCGCGGGCGACCCCGAGGTCGTGGGTGATGTAGAGGACGCTCGTGTCGCGTTCCTCGACGAGTTCGTCGAGGAGGTCGAGCACCTTCGCCTCGGTCGTCACGTCGAGGGCGGTGCCCGGTTCGTCGGCGATGAGCAGGTCCGGCTCCGACAGGAGCGCGATGGCGATGAGGACGCGCTGGCGCATCCCCCCGGAGAGTTCGACCGGGTAGCTCTCGAAGACGCGCTCGGGGGCCGAAATTTCGACCTCGCCGAGCATCTCGATGGCCCGCGTTCTGTGTTCGGCCTTCGCGCCGGTCGACAGCGTGTCGCGGACGAGCTTCGACAGCGACAGGCGCGGTCGCCCCTGCCACTTCAGCACGTCCATCATCTGCTCGCCGACCGTCAAGACGGGGTTGAGACTCGTCATCGGGTCCTGCATTATCATGCTCATCTCCTTGCCGCGCCGCGAGTGGCGCTCGGCGTCGGAGAGGGAAAGCACGTCTTCGCCCTTGTAGCGAATCTCGCCTTCGGGGATGGTCGCCGAGGGGAGCAGTCCCATGATGGATTTCACGGTGACGCTCTTGCCGCAGCCCGTCTCGCCGACGAGCGCCGCGGTCTCGCCGCGGTCGATGCTGAAGTCGATGCCGTTTATCACTTCGGCCGTCCCGTCGTGGGTCTCGAAGTGGACGTGGAGGTTCTTGACCTCCAAGATGGGGTCGGCCATCTCAGTCCACCTCCACGTCGAGCACGTCGCGCAGGCCGTCGCCGATGAAGTTGAACCCGAGGACGGCGAACGAAATCGCCAGCCCGGGGAACACGGCTATCCACCAGAAGCTCGTGACGTAGTTGCGGCCCTGTGCAATCATCGCGCCCCACGTCGGCGTCGGCGGCTGCGCGCCGAGGCCGAGGAACGACAGGCCCGCGCCGACGAGGATGACGAAGCCCATGTCGAGGGTCGCCTTGACCGTGATGGGGCTGACGACGTTCGGGAGAATCTCTTTGAACGTCGTCCGCACCCACCCCGACCCGAGCGCCCGACTCGACTCGATGAACTCGTCTTCCTTTATCGAGAGCACCTCGCCCTGCACCAGGCGGGCGTACCACGACCACCACGAGAAGGCGATGGCGACCATGACGTTGAACAGCGACGCGCCGGTCGCGGCGACCACCGCCATGGCGAGGAGCGTGGGCGGAATGGCGAGGAAGATGTCCGTCACTCGCATGATGACGGTGTTCGTCGTCCCGCCGAGGTAGCCCGCGATGAGCCCGAGCGTCACGCCGATGGAGATGGCGATCGAGAGGACGATGCCGCTCATCAGGAGCGACAAGCGCGCCCCGAACAGGACGCGGCTGAAGATGTCGCGGCCGGTCGTGTCGGTGCCCATCAGGTGCGTCGCGCTCGGTGGCTCGCTCGCCTGGTCGAAGTAGACGCCCGCACCGGCGTGTTCGGGGAACGGCGCGATGTACGGCGCGAGGAGCGCCGCGACGACGAGCGTCAGAATCATCGCCAGTCCGACGAGCGAGAGCTTGTTGCCCGCGAAGGTCCGAAAGCCGCGTTTGAGCTGTCGAATCCGCTCTTTTCGGGCGGCGCTCTCGGTATCGAAAAACGGGAGCGAGGTCTTCGTAGACACGGCTATCCCTCCTCCAGCCGCACCCGCGGGTCGAGGTAGCCGTACAGCAGGTCGACCACGAAGTTGGCGGTCACGAAGCCGATACCGACCACGATGGTGACGCCGACGATGGCGTTGAAGTCCTGATAGAGGATGGCCTGGACGCCGTAGCGCGCCATCCCCGGCCACGCGAAGACGATTTCCACGAGGAACGCGTTCCCGAGGAGGAAGCCGAACGCGAGGCCGACCACCGTGAGTGAACTCGTAAAGGCGTTTTGTAGCATGTACTTGTATTCGATGAGGGCGTTCGGAAGGCCGTAGGCCCGGGCGGCGAGGACGTAGTCCTTGCGCTGCTCGTCGATCATGTCCGAGCGGATGAGCCGCATCACCTGTGCCAGCGTGGCGAGGCCGAGCGCGACGGTCGGCAACAGGAGGTGCGTGGCCGCGTCGAGGAACGTCCCGAACTGGCCGGCGATGAGGCTGTCGACCAGATACAGGTGCGTGACCGCCGGCGGGGGAGCGACGCCGTCGCTGAGCCGCCCCGAGAGGGGCAACAGTCCGAGGCTGACGACGAAGACGATTTGCAGGACGATTGCGACCCAAAACCGCGGCATCGACACGCCGAACAGGGCGGTGATACGCGAGAGGTGGTCCTGCCAGCGGTCCTTGTTGGTTCCGGCGACGACGCCGAACGGAATCGCCAGTAGCACGGCGAAAAACAGCGTGACGACGGTCAGTTCGAGCGTCGCGGGCAGGCGGGCGACGATGTCCGAAAAGACGTTGTTGTTCGTCCGAAGCGACATTCCCCAGTCGCCCTGCACGACGCCGAACAGCCAGTCAGCGTACTGCATCGGCAGCGGCTGGTCGAGGCCCATCTCGGCCCGCAGCGCCGCGACTTGCTGTTGCGTTGCTTCCGGTCCGAGCGCCAACCGAACGGGGTCGCCCGGAATCACACGGGATATCAGGAAGATGAGCACTGACAGCCCGAAGATGACGGGGACCGAGTGGATTGCGCGCCGAACGAGGTAATCTACGTATGACATTGGTGAGTTGGAAAGACGGCCCGAATCGGGGCGTCGAAAGTCGTCGGGTGACTACTTCGCCCGGCCCTCGCCGCTGCGAGTCATGGAGTGGACGTCCCAGTCGAACGACATCACGCCGCGGTACTGCCAGCCCTCGACGTTCTCGTTGATGCCGATGCGGTACGGCGGGTTGGCGATGTAGACGCTCGGCATGCCCTCGACGATGAGCGCCTGCGCCTCCTCGTATGTCTCCAGTCGCGACTGGAGGTCGGAGGTCTGGCGCGCCTCTTCGAGGGTGGCCGCGATTTCGTCGGTGGAGTACCACGACTGGGAGATGTACGACCCGAACGAGGAGGGGTGGTACATCAGGTAGGTGTGGCTGTCCGGCGACGGCATCTTCGCCGTGTGGAAGATGTTCGTCATGTGGGCGGTCGACTCGGCGCTCGTCGCGCGGTCGGTGAGGCGGGCCCACTGCAGCGGGTTGATTTCGAGGTCGATTCCGAGTTCGCTCAGCCCGGCCTGGTTGAGAAGCCCCATCTGGCGCTGGAGTTCGGTCCCGGCGACGACGACGTGTTCGAGGCCGATTTCGTTGATTTCGTCGACGGAGTAGTCCGCCTTGTCGAGGAACTCCTTGGCCTTGTCGAGGTCCTGTTCCATCGGGACGAGGTCGCCGTTGTGGCCCGCCATCTCCCGGGGGACCGGCCCGGCCGCGACGCCGCCGCCGCCGATGATGTCGTTGACGGCGCTGTCATAGTCGAACGCGTAGGCGATGGCCTTCCGGACGTTGATGTCGTCGGTCGGTGCCTTCTGGCAGTTCAGCGGGAAGTGGAACAACTGCAGCTGCGGCACCTCGGGGACGCGGACGTTGGAGTACGAGTCCATCTCGGCGTACGCCTGCGTGCCCATGTACTGGTCGGTCATGTCGCCTTCGCCCTGCTGCATCGTCGTCTTGATGGTGGACTCCTCGGTGATGACCGTCGAGCGGAACGTGTCGAAACTGTCCTCGCTCCAGCCCTTCCAGTAGTCCTCGTAGGCCGACGCCTCGATGGAGTTGCCCTGCTCCCAGTTGTCGAGGACGTACGCGCCGGAGCCGGCGGAGTTGTTCTGGAGGTAGGCGTTGCCGTAGTCGCCGTCGGTCTCGTTTTCTTGGACGACGGTACTGTTGACGATGTAGAACTGGACGAACGTCGCCAGCGCCGGGCCGTACGCCTGATTGAACTCGAAGGCGACCGTCTGCTCGTCGCGGACGGTGATGTTCGAGGGGTCGAGGTAGTCGAGCCAGAACGACGAGTACCCGCGCTGGAGCTCCAGCATCCGGGTGAGCGAGTACGCCACGTCGTCGGCGGTCAGCGGCGTGCCGTCGGAGAACGTCACGTCGTCGCGGACGGTGAACACCCACGTCTTCCCCTCGTCTTCGGTGTCCCAGCTCTCGGCGATGTGCGCCGTCGGCTGGAGCGTCTCGGCGTCGACCGTGATGAGTTCGTCGTAGAGGTTCTGCGCCGCGAGCCCCTGCGTGTAGTCGACCTGCTCTGCGGGGTCGAGCGTCCCGAAGACCTGCCCGGCGACGAAGTGGAAGTCGTTACCGCCGCTCGCGCCGCTTCCGCCGTCGCTCGTCTGTTCGGTCGTCGTCGAGTCGCCACCCGAACTGCCCTCGGTGGTCTCGGTCTGCTGGGTCCCCTGACAACCCGCGAGTGCGACGCTCGTCGCTCCCGCACCCATGAGTTTCAGGAGTTTTCTGCGTTCTATGTTGCCGGTTGGCATGGAGAGTTGTGGATACCCTATTCGTATAAAGCTTTCCTAGTGATTAAACATATCGTCGATAAAAGAAGTTGATTCATCTAATCATGACTTTGTAATAATTATAGAGAGGGCCGAGAACACACAGATATGGACGAATACGCACCATAGAAAGAAATAGAAGCTGATTCTCTTCTACTTCAGTTATCTAAGAACAGATATGCACAGTCAAAAGTGGTAGTAGTGGACAGTAGTCGGCGCGACAATCACGGGACGTCGCGGCGAGCGCGGCCGAGGACGAGACGGAATCGACGCCGCCGCGAACAGTTATTCCGGGAGAAACAAGGCGGGTTCGGTGTGTCGGAACGAGCAACGACGGGTGTCCCCCAGGTCGCTCACCGTCGTCCGAATCTCGGGTTCGGTCCGAAGCGTTTCGACGAACGAGCGGTCGGTTCCAGGGTCGTAAAACACGGGGTAGAGGACCGCTTGCATCGTTTCTTCCGATTTCACGACGACGACGAAGATTCGAACGTTCGTGTCGCGGGCGCGGTAGACCTCGAACTGGTCGAACGCCGTGTCAGGCTCTGAAACGGTCGAGTAGAGCGTTTTGAGCTCCGAATCCGGGACGAGGAGCCGAAACCCGGCGTCGGCGGCCGCCGCCGCGTCCGTCGTGGCGACGTCTCCCGGATGAAGAACGAGCGTCTCCCAGCCCGAATCTTCGAGTTCCGCCGAAACCTCGTCGATCTCGGTGAGGATATCAGCCCAATCGGCGAGGGCCTTGTTCGTTCGGTTGATTTTTCCGCGTACCATGCCGACACCCTCCGAGAACGCGGAGTAAAAGTGTTTGGGGACAGAGATCCGCGTTCCACCGACGGCCTGCGATTCCGGTCGTCGGCCGCGCCGTTGAGAGTAAACGATTCGTTCACACTTTGTATCCGATTCGGAGATTTTGAAGAAACATTCATATATATGAAGCTAAGCGGTATAACCGTGAGAATAGCAATGCCCGATTCGCAGGAGTGGATAGAGGACCCGCGCGTTGTCGAACTTCTCGAAGACCGGATGGACAAGAAGGACTATCTCATCTTCCGCGAACTGAACAAGGACGGGCGAATCTCGGACACGGAGCTCGCCGACCGCGTCGGACTCTCTCGGACGGCCGCGCGGCGGCGCCGCAAGATGCTCCAAGAGGACGGCATTCTGGAAATCTTCGCGCTGTTGGTCTTTCGGGCGGCCGACTACCCCTACGCCGAGGTCCACATCTCGTACGACAAGGGCTCCACGAACGACGAAATTACGGCGTTCATCGAACGGCTCCTCGACGAGGGGCTGGTCTACGAGGTCGCGGAGTGCATCGGCGAGTACGACCTGCTGATTCGCGTCTGGCAGTCCTCTTTGAGCAGTATCAACAGCTACGTCCGCGAACTCCTGCAGGACAGCGACGTGGTCGACAGCTACACCATCGTCCCCATCACCGACTCGTACAAGATGTTCCACCGGACGTTCTACAGGCCGGGCGAAGAGGCACCCGACGCGTCGTAACCGGGTCGGGGTCGCCGCGAGCGAGCGTCGGGTCGAGCGTACAGTCGAGAGCCGCCGGTCCTCGTGGGGCCTCCGACCGGCCGAACCAACACGTTTTAGGTTAGCCTAAACAATCTGTCGAGCGAACGACGAACGGACCGCGGCGTCGGCGACGGCCCGCGAACCAACACACAGAGACACTATGGTCGGCACGACACTCACCCAGATTCGGACTCACATCGAATCGCTCGCGAGCGACGACGGGACGTACGAACTCGTCTGCGGACGGACCGGAGAGCGGCCGGTCCCGGTGGACGGGCTCCGGTTCGAGGACCGTTCGACTGCGGAGGCCGCCGCCCGCGCGGCGAGACAGTACCGCTCCGCGCTCCGGCGGTACGACCCGAACGTCCCGTACTACGACCTCATCGTCTCGGAACACGACGACGTTCCGGGCTTCGGCGGCGCGGACGCGACCGCAAAGGGATGGGCGACCGCCGGTGCGACGCCCGGTCTTCCCGAACCGCCCTGCGACCTCGGAACCGACGCGGACGGCCGACCCGAGTGCGCCGGCGGCGGGCGCTCCGAGCGGGTCGAGTTCTGCCACCGGGTCGCGGCGGCGGTGTTCGAGGCGCTCGTGGACGCCGACCATCGGACTGTCGAGACGGCGGTGATGGACGCGTACTTCGACCTCGCGGAGACGATGTCCAGCGCGGACGACCTCTGTCTGCGCCTGTTGGAGAGCATGGCGACGGCGCTCCACGTCCACCTCACGTCGACCGAGCAGGCGGACGTGCTCGAACGCGCCGCCTCGAACCTCTCGTCGCGGCCCGAGTCGGCCGGGGCGCTGGAGGCGACGCTGGCGGAGATGGAGCGACTCGACCTCGTCGGGTCGTACACCTGCTCGTCGTGGCGGCCCGGTCCTGACTCCGGGACGAGGTCCGCGGAATTGACCCTCGAACGGTACGCACTCTCGGCGCGCGAGGGACGGCTTCCGGTGTTACCGGTCGTCCTCGACCTCTACCGCCGGGCGGAGTCGTGGAAGCCGGTCTCCCTGCACGTCACGCCGGCCGATGAAGGCTGGCACGCGACGCTTTCGGTCTCCTCGAAATCGAACGCGGTCGGACTGGCGAGCGTCCCGATTCACGAGCGCGCGGCCGACTGACTCGTTTTTCGTCTCGTCCCCTCGCGCCGACGCGACGGGCGCTCTTTCGACTCCGTCTCAGGCCCGAAAGCCGCGCAGGAACCCGGTGGCGACCCCGCCGCACCCGAGCGACACGAGGAGTTCGAACGTCCGCACGACGAGCACCGCCGCGGCCGCCCCCGCGGCCGGAGCGCCCGTCGTGAGACTAAGCGCGCCAGCGAGGAGCACGTCGTACGCCCCGAGACTTCCCGGGACGGGGACGACGCTCGCCGCCTGCGGGAGCGGGATGACGGCGACAATGGGGAGGAACGCAACGCTCGTGCCGGTCCCGGCGAGCGCGGCCCAGAGCGCGAGCGACGTGAGCAGTTGCTCGAAGACGCCGCTGAGCGCGATGACGCCGAGGAGTTCCGGCGCGTCGCGGAAGTGGACGACGCGCTCCCAAAACCGCTCGACTGCGGCGGCGACGGCGTCGCGGCCGAGCGGCGTCTCACGGGTGAGTCCAGAGACAGCGCGGACGACCGGGGTCAGGACCGCGACGACGACCGCCGAGAGCGCGTCTCGCGCCCAGACGAGCGCGACACCGACGACGAACAGCGCGACGACCGCGCCGGCCAGCGTCACGAGGACGAACCGCGGGGTCGGTGCGTCGAGAAAGAGGACGCCGACGACGGCGACCGAGAGAAGGAGCTGTGCGGCGGATTTGACGTACTTGGCGACGCCGCGGACCCCGAGGGCCTCGCTGTAGCTCGTCTCGGTCGCGACGCCGAAGAACTGCGCCATGATCGGCTCCGAACTCACCGGGCCGGCGGGGCTGAGCACGTCGAAGAAGTCGCCGGCGAACGCGAACTGGACGCTCGCCCGCGGCGAGAGCCCGCCGCGAAGGGGCCGAACCGACGCCCAGACGCCGAGGCCGTCGACGGTCGCCTCGGCGAGCATCAGAACGCAGACGACGCCGACGGCCCACGGGGCGACGGCCGCGACGCGCGAACCGACCTCCTCCGGGCCGACGTACCAGAGGTACGCCGCGAGCGCTCCGATACCGAGCCCCGCGCCGACGGCGAACCGAATCCCGCGTCTCACACCCGAAGGAAGCGAAGCCCGCTACAAAACCGCCGCGACTCGCGGCCGCGTCGGTCGTCGGGGCCTTGCCTCGATTCGAGGACTAAACCACGACGAGACGGCCGGCGGCCGTGGATTTATGCTCGCGAGTTCCTACTAGCCCCGATGTGGACTCCCCGTTCGAGACGCTCGGCATCGACCCGGACGCAGACGAGGACGAACTCGTCGACGCGTACCGTCGGCGGGTGAAATCGGCCCACCCCGACCACGGCGGGTCGGCCGAGGAATTTCAGGCGGTTCGGACGGCCTACGAGGCGATTCGAGCCGGCTATGAACCCGGCGACGAACTCGAACCCGTCGAGACGGACGGCCGTCGCCCGGCCGACGAGGGGGCGAGCCGAAACGGACAGCACGACGCCGGCACCGCCCGAAACGGCGAGACGGGCGACGGGACCGGCGGCGCGGGTTCCGATACCGGGGCCGACCCGGAACCCGAACCCGAACGACGCGGGGCGCGGGTCGAGTTCCTCGACTACGACGTGCTCACCGACCGCGGCTGGTCGCTCGCCGACGACGACCTCTTCGAGAAGGCCGCCGAAAGCGGCCTCGACGGCGACGCCTACGGCGAGGTGTTCGTCGAGCCGCGGACCAACCTCCTGAAGGCCGCCGAGGACGCGGGCCACAGTTGGCCCTTCGCCTGTCGCGGCGGTGCCTGCGCGAACTGCGCGGTGGCGGTCGTCGAAGGCGACGTGAAGATGCCCTCGAACCACATCCTCTCGGAGGAGATGCTGGAACAGGGCGTCCGGCTGTCGTGTATCAGCCTCCCGGTGACCGACGACCTACAGGTCGTCTACAACATCGAACACCTCCCCGGCCTCGACGAACTTCGGCTCCCCCCGCAGCACGCCCGGAAGATGAGCGCGGGCGACTGACCGGAGACCGGCGGCTGGCCCGTCCGACGTGCGCCCCGGCGCGACCTCGGGGTTGTGCGTCACCCGCGCCCCAACGCGGCCGAATTAAGCTCCGATAGCGACCCTACAACGATATGAAAGGAACGCCGACGCGGAGAGACGTCCTTCGGCTCGCGGGCGCGGGCGCCGTGGCGGGAACGGTCGGGCTGGCTGGTTGCCTCGGCGGAAGCGGCGGCGGAACTGTCGACGCCGGGGGTGACGCGACGACGACGGGGGACGGGTCGACCGGAGCGTCGACCGACGAGGGCGCGTGGCGGACGACCGAACTCACTGACGTTCGCACCGGCGAGACGTTCACTATCGAGGGGCTCCTCGACCGACCGATTCTCCTGGAGACGTTCGCGGTGTGGTGTTCGAACTGCCTGCGCCAACAGCGCGAGTTGGTCGAGTTTCACGAGGCCGTCGGCGACGACGTGCTGACGGTCGCGCTCGACATCGACCCCAACGAGGACGCCGAGAAGGTCAGGAAACACGCGGAGGACCACGGCTTCGACTGGCGCTACGCCGTCTCGCCCGAACCGGTCACGAAGACCCTCACCGCCGAGTTCGGCTCGTCGATGGCGAGCGCCCCGGTTGTGCCGATGGTCCGGCTCTGTCCCGACGGGAGCGCGACGCGGCTCAAGGACGGTCACAAGACGACCGCGTTCCTCCGCGAGCGGGTCGACGAGTGCTGACCGACCTCGCGCCACGGCTGTTCGAACTGTTCGTCCTCGGCGTCGGCACCCCGCTCACCGCGGCCTGCGCCCTCCCGCTGTATCCCGGCTTCCTCGCGTACCTCGCGCGGCAGAGTTCGCGGGCGAACGCGGAGTCGCCGTCACCAGCCGGCGGGACCGCCGACGGACGCGGTTCGAGAGGCCGCGGCGACGGGAACGGAGGCGAGGGTGAGGACGGAGACAGAGACGGAGACGGTGGCCTCCCGATAGCCGTCCTCGGCGGCCTCGTCACCGCCGGCGCGGTATCGTTCATGCTCGTCGTCGGCGTCGTGTTCTCGTTCCTCCTCGAACTGTCGCTCACGGCGGTCGTCGAGGTCGTCTCGCCGGCGGCCTTCGGCGTCCTCTTCGTCGTGAGCCTCGCGCTCCTCTTCGACGCGAAGGTGTTCGCGCGGCTCCCCACGGTCGAGCCGCCGGAGACGCGCCACCCGGCGCTGTCGGCGTTCGCCTACGGCTTTTTCTTCGGCGCAATCGTCCTGCCCTGCAACCCCGGCTTCATCGCCCTGTTCTTCGCGCGCGTCCCCGTGCTGTTCGACACCGCCGCCGAGAGCCTCCTCGGGTTCCTCGCGTTCGGCCTCGGCATCGGCGCGCCGCTTCTCGCCTTCGCCCTCGTCTCGGAGCGGTACAGCCGACGGGCGACCCGGTGGTTCGCCCGACACACCACCGCCATCAACCGTGTCACCGGCGCGGTCATGCTCGTCGTCAGCGCCTACTACCTGCTCGTCGTCTTCGACGTGCTCGGCGTCGCGCCCGTCCTCGAATCGCTCCTCGACGGGGTCGTCTGAGCCGGGAACTCGACCGGCGGAGACCGTCGCGAACCCCGGACCCGCAGAAGTGCCTATCACCGTCGGCCCCCTCTATCTAGAGAAGCACCAGATGAACGCCGACCAGCGAGCAGACCGGTACCGGACGGTCGTCGCCCGCCTCGAACGCCTCCCGACACGGGCGCGACTGGCCTTCGTTTCCGACCTCTGGGCCGCCCGCGGCTTCGAGACGCGCGTCGAGGCGGGGGTCGTCCGCGCCGAGCGCCGCGGCCGGTCGGTTCGGATTCGACCCGTCTTCGGCCGTCGGTCGAGAGCGTCGGCGGCGGCCGAGCGAGACACGGCCGGCGTGAGACACCTCGACGCCGGTGACATCGCCGAGGCACTCCTGTACGCCATCGACCGGCAGGACGCCGATGCGGTCTGTCGCCGCCAGTTCGGCGCGTCGCTCGACGACCTCCGGCCGCCGCTCCGGATGCGCGCCCGGCGGAGGGTCCGACGGCTCGGGGACCGAACCGCCGCGGTCGGCCGCGACGCCGCCCGGGGAATCACCGCGCTCTTCGTCGTCGTCGCCGTCGTGAGCGGGGCGGCTGTCGCCCTCGACCTCGTTCCCTCGCCGCTCGATGGGTCGATGCAGTCCGCCGGAGTCGGGACGGGCGGGGCCGGTGAGTCGGGACCGCCGACGGCCACGCCCGAGCGCGACGACGCGGCGGCGGAGGAACCGTCGGAAACCGCGGCGACCGAGACCGCCTCCGGGTCGGAACCGCGGAACGCCGGCGCGCCGGGACTCGGGAGCGGCCAGCGCCCCGGGCCGGTCGAACCCATCGAACCCGGCGAGTTGGAGCGCGTACCGGGTGTCGGGCCGGACGGCATCGAGAATCTGACCGCTCTCAGCGCGGCCCACGAGCGCGCGCTGGCCGACGAGTCCTACACGCTGTGGGTCGACATCTACCGACCCGAGGGCGCGGGCCCGAACTCGACGCGGAGACAGTACGACACCGACATCGCCGTCGCCGGAGAGCGGTACGTTATCGCCGAAACCGTCGAGTCGGGCCGCGAGCGGACCCGACTGGAGACGGTCTACTACGACGGGGACGCGTGGTACGTCGCCGAGACCGAAGACGGGGTCGAGCGGACCCGGCGGGTCAACGGCAACACCACCGCGCCGCCGGTGCAGTTCGAGCCACGGGGGTTGAACCGCGGGCTCGTCCGCCAGTACCTCGACACGCGGGCGACGAACGTGACCGGGAAAGTGACCGACGAGAACGTCACGTACTACCGAATCGAGGGGAGTCAACGCCCGGCCATCGGTGGCGTCGAACCGGTCCAGGACTACCAGTTCGTCGCTCACGTGGACGAGCAGGGGTTCGTCGCCGACGCGACGGCGACCTACGCGCTCGTCTCCGACGAGGGGTTCTACTGGGTGCGCTTCGAGTGGACCTACGGCCGCGTCGGCGAGACGACTGTGGCACCCCCGGCGTGGGTCGAGGGCGTCGAAAACGGGACCGTAGCTGGGATGGCGACGACAGCCGACAGCAACAGGCCGCCGGCGCTTCGGACGCCCGCCTGAACCGCAGTAAACCCCCGGCGGGATGCCTCGATGACGACTTTTATGCGCGTCCTCCGCCGAGCCCCGCTATGGCAATCGAGTCGGGAGACCGAGTCGCGCTCGCGTACGTCGGACGCTTCGAAGACGGGACCGTCTTCAACACCTCGCGGTACGAGGTCGCGGTCGAACACGGCCTGTACGAGGCCCAGGAGAAGGACCGCGACGACTACGCCCCCCAGACGTTCGTCGTCGGCGCGGGGCAGATAATTCCGGGGCTCGACGAGGCCGTCGTCGGGATGTCGGCCGGCGAGGAGGCCTCCGTGACGGTCCCGCCGGAAGACGCCTACGGCGAGTTCGATCCCGACCGGATTCGGACCTACGACCCCGAGACGTTCGAGGGAATGGTCGGCGAGACGCCCGAGGTCGGCCTGCACGTCCACGCCGAAAACGGGCTCCACGGCGACGTTATCGCCGTCCGCGACGACGCCGTCGAGGTTGACTTCAACCACGAACTGGCGGGGAAGGCGCTCGTCTTCGACATCGAAATCGTCGCCGTCCGGTAGACGGTCGCGGCCGGTCGGAGCAGCTGTGACGTGGCGATGGAACGGAACGGAACGGAACTGAGAGTCTATAAAGAGCGCCGAACCGCTACAGCGAGTGCTTGGGGACGATTTCTGGGTCGGGCGTGTAGTTGACCGCGGCCTCAACACGGAACACGTCGGCGAGGAGCTCCTCGGTGACGACCTCGCGCGGCGGGCCCCAGTCGTACAGTTCGCCGTCCTGCATGGCGACGAGGTAGTCGGCGAAGCGCGCCGCCTGCGCGATGTCGTGGAGGACGACCGCGACCGTGACGCCGCGTTCCTCGTTGAGTTGGCGGACCGTCTCCAGCACGCGGAGCTGGTGGTGCAAGTCGAGGTACGTCGTCGGCTCGTCGAGGAGGAGCACGTCGGTGTCCTGTGCGAGCACCATCGCAATCCACGCCAGTTGACTCTGTCCGCCCGAGAGGTTGCCGATTTGCTTGTCGCGGATGTGCTCGACGCCCGCGAGGTCGATGGCGCGTTCGACCGCGTCGTGGTCGTCGTCGCTGACCTGCTCGAAGAAGCTCCGGTGGGGGTACCGGCCGTGGTAGACGAGGTCCTCGACGGTGAGCGACGTGGGCGAGTCGTGTTGCTGAGAGAGCAGTCCCAGCTCGCGCGCGAACGCCTTGTCGTCGTACTCGGTGATGGACTTCCCGTCGAGATAGACGTTCCCGGTGTCGGGCGAGAGCTGTTTGGCGAGCGACTTCAGGAGCGTGCTCTTGCCGGAGCCGTTCGGTCCGACGAGCGCCGTGATTTCGCCGCGCGGGATGTCGATTCGGTCACACTCGACGACCGGCTCCTCGCTCGTCGGATACGACAGTTCGAGTGCGTCACCGGTGAGCGCGCTCTCGCGTGTCGAGCCGTCTTCGACGCTCGCGCGTCCGTCCGTGGTCGCGTCCGTTTCGCCGTGTTGTACCATCTGTTGGGAGTCTCCTGATTGCTGTTCGGACATCACACTTCACCGATGTTCTGCTGTTTGCGCATGAGGTAGAGGAAGTACGGCCCGCCGACGAGGCCCGTGACGACCCCGACCGGGAGCTGAATCGGGTTGAGCGCGAGGCGCGCGCCCACGTCGGCGGCGACCATCAGTGCCGGGCCGGCGAACAGACAGCCGACGACGAGGCGCTTGTAGTCGCTGCCGACCACGTTCCGGACCAAGTGCGGGACGACGAGTCCGACGAAGCCGACGATGCCGGCGACGGCGATGCTCGCCGCGGCCGCGAGGACCGCGACGCCCGAGAGGGCGAATCGGACCTTCTCGATGGACATCCCGAGCGAGCGGGCGGTCTGTTCGCCCAGAAGCAGGACGTTGAGCTGTCGGGAGCTCCCGAGCGCGAGGCCGATAGCGATAATCGACCACGGGAGGGCCATGCGAACCTGCTCCCAGTCGGTTCCGGTGAGCGAGCCGGTCGTCCACGCGATGGCGGACTGGACGACGCCGATGTCGTCGACGAAGAAGAACAGCCCCGTCTGGAGGCTCTGGAAGACGGTGCCGACGATGACGCCCGCGAGGACGAGCCTGACCGGCGAGGTGCCGTTCTTCCACGCGATGAGGTAGACGAGGACGAACGCGAACATCCCGCCGAGCGCCGCCAGAAGCGGGAGGTACGCCGCGAGCCCCGAGAAGACGACGAGCGTGAGGAGGATGAGCAGTCCGGCCCCCGACGAGACGCCGAGGATGAACGGGCTGGCCAGTTCGTTCCGGGTGACCGCCTGGAAAATCGCGCCCGAGATTGCGAGGTTCGCGCCGACGAGAGCGGCGACGAACACCCGCGGGAGCCGGATGTTCCAGACGATGAGCGTCCGCCGACTGAGGTCTGGGAGTTCGCCGCCGAGGAGGAACACCTGCCAGACCTGCGGGTCGAAGATGACCGCGGGGTCGAAGACGGCGCGCCACGCCTCGCCGATGGTCATCGAGAAGGCGCCGAAGCTGACCTGCACGAGGCCGCCGGCCACGACGACCACGAGGCTGACGAGACAAAGCGACACGAGGGAACCGTCTATCCAGCCGAACAGCCGGTTCAGCACCGACCCCGAGGACTGTTCTGTCGGCGTCGTCCCGCTCACTGCTCGACACCTCCGAGTTCGCGTCCGTCGAGGGAGTCCGCGAGCGCCTCGTCAGGGAGCGCGTCGAGGACGCGTTCGGTGCCGATCACCTCGACGAGTCGCCGGATGCCGCGGGGTTCGGCGGTCTCGACCTCGTGGTCGGTCCGGCGGGTGTCGAACGCCCGGTCGATGTAGGACTCGCGGAGTTCCGCGAGGCGCTCGTCGTCGAGGTCGGCGTCGTCGGGGACCTCGCTTTCGAACCACTCGCGCCAGCGGTCGCGGTCGCCCCACTCGCCTTGGAACTCGGTGTCGGCGCGGAGCCAGTCGTAGTGGGCCGCGAGGTCGCCGGGGAAGCCGCGTTCGCGCCGGCGGTCCTCGACGAGACACCGGGCGACGTGGCCGCCATGTCCGGCGGCGATACCGACCTGCGCGTTCCGCTCGCCCGACGGGGCGGCGACGTACAGCCCCTCGACCGGGGTCCGCCCGTCGTCGTCGGCGTAGTCGGAATCGAAGTGCTCGTGGACCTCGCCGTGGTGGTCGTGTTCCTCGAACATCGCGTCCTCGTCGTCGAGGCCGCGGAGGTAGTCGCCGTCGTACCACGCGGCGGCGACGACGTAGTCGGCTTCGACCCGGCGGCCGTCCTGCGTACGGACGACGAAGCGCCGGGCGTCGGCGTCGAACACGCTCGACTTGGTCTCGCTCGCGTCCGCGTTCTCGTCGGCGTCACTCGCGTTTCCACCCGCATCGTCGCCCGGTCGCTCGACCGAGACGACCATGTCCGCGACGTAGTCCGCGCCGACCTCCGCGACGTGTTCGTGCATGAGCGCGGTGAAGGTGTCGACGCCGATACCAGCGGGGAAGCCGAGGTAGTTTTCGAGGTACGCACACCGGCGGAAGGCGGCGTTGCCCCGGTCGAAAACGACGGTATCGAGGCCGTATCGCGCGGTGAAGACGGCCGCGGCGCACCCCGAGGGACCGCCGCCGACGACGACCACGTCCGTCGAGTCGGGTTCGGTGCCTTGGTCGGTCACGGCTCAGACCGCCCCCGTGAGAACAGCCCGTCGAAACGCGTGGTCGAAGCCGGCTCCGTCTTCGTTCATACGTTTTAGGCGTCCCTAATACAATAAACCACTTTCGGATTTTAGGGACTCCTAAATCCACCGACACGCGGAGAACGGCCCGCAAAGCGGCTGGCGCACGCGAATCAGCGGTAACGACGTCCGAGAGAAAGGCCGGCAGACTGCCGGACGAACGCGGCCCAGCGTGGCCGAAATCCCCTCAGCCGAGGAGGTACCGGAGCTTCGGTCGCTGGCGGACGAACTCTATCTCCTCGAGGTACGCGTCGAGGCCGAGGATGCGGCCCGCCGCGAGCGCGCCGACGACGAGGAACAGCACGAGCCCCAGCAGGTCGCCGTTGACCAGCCCGTGTCCCCAGTCGGCGTTGCCGAGGTAGAAGAACGTCATGAGGAACGTCCCCCCGGCGGCGGCGAGTCGGACGGCAGCCCCGGTGATGAGCGCGAACCCGATGAGCGTCTCGCCCAGCGGGACCATGAAGTTCGTGAACTCGAGCATCCACGGCGTCTGGCCGACCCACGCGAGGAACGCGTGGACCGGGCCGGGCGCGCCGGTGGTGCCGTTCACGAGCCAGCCGCCCGCGTTAAACGGCTCGGCGGCGAGGTACTTCGTCACCCCCGCGTGGAGGAACCAATACCCCGTGACCAGTCGGGCGAACACGAGGACGTAGCCGGTGACGCCCTCGGCGTAGTCGAACTCCATCCGGTTCCCCAGCATCTCGATTTCGCCGGTTGCGGCCATCGTCTGTCACCTCACATGTGAAGCGTGGGCCGCCGGGAGATTATAAACCCGGACCGATTTTCGAATCCTCGGAAACTGGGAATCGGCGGGCCGTCCACGTCGATTCGAACCGGTACCCTCGGCGGGCGCGGACGCGAAGATACGTCTCGACGCGGTGTCGTGGGTTCCACCGGTCACGCGGCCGACGGCCGCCGTCGTCGGGCGAGACTGACCCGTCCCCCCGACTCACTCGGGCGTGATGACGACCCCGTCGTCGTCGGCGTGGTCCATCGCCACCTCGTGTCGCGTGTGGCGGGCGTGGGTGCGGGCCCATCGACGGGCGCTGGCCTCGGAGAGGAACTGCTCGCCGTCGGGACACTGTCGGCAGCTAACGACCCACGGCGAGACGTCGTCCGGGAAGTGTCCGGTGTGGCGACGGTGGTCGAGCGCGAACTGCTCGACCGACTGGTTGCCGAGCTGTAGCTCGTCCAGTTCGTACGAGAGGTCCCACTCCTCGCCGCACCGCGAACACGAGACGGTCGGCGTATCGTCTATCGGGGCCGTCGGAGAGTGCGTGCGAAAGTCGTCGTCGCTCGGTGGAGACACAGGCGGGATTGGGACCGCGGCCTCTTGTAACCGCCTGCCCCCGAAGTGAAAGACAATCTGTTGATAAATTCCCGTGGAATCGGCCGGGCGAGGCTCCCGGTCGCCGACCCTCACTCCGCGTTCGACGCCCAGTCTCTGACCAGCGCGACGGCGAAAACCGTCAGAAGGGCGGCGATGCCGGCGTTCCGCGCGAAGTCGCCGGTGTCGCCGGCGGCGAGTCGGACGACGCCGAGCGCGAGGAGGAGTCCGATGACGAGCGCGAACAGGACGGCCGCCCACGACCGCGCGTGCATGGTCGGGGGTAGCGGGTCGCCGGTGAAAACCGTTCAGGTCGGCGCATCGAACCGGTACCCCCAGTCGTGACACCCAGTTCTCCCCGCCGTCCGGGTCGGGCGCGTCTCGGATTCAGGCGCTCGCGTCGTAGCCCGCCTCTTCGACGGCCGCGACGAGGGCGTCGGTGTCGGCGTCGCCCTCGACGGTCGCCCGCTCCGCCTCGCGGTCGGCGGTCGCGTCCTCGACGCCGTCGACGCCGGCGAGGGCGTCGGCGACGCGCTGTTCGCAGTGTTCGCAGGTCATCCCGGTGACGGTGAGCGTGGTCGACATGCGGTTCGAGATAGGAGCTTCCCGATTTAGTGGATTTCCCTTTCGTCGGGTCGACAAACTCCCGACGTTAACTTTCGATTCGAAAGCCAAACGCGAGGAACACCTATGACATCGTGGTACCAACTGAGTCGCATGCGCGCGCTCGACGAAACAGACCTCCACATCCTCGAACTCCTCGCCGAAGACGCCCGCCGACCCTTCAGCGACATCTCCGCCGAAGTCGGCCTCTCCGCGCCGGCGGTCTCCGACCGTATCGACCGCCTCCGCGAGGAGGGCATCATTCGCCGATTCACCGTCGGCCTCGACCAGTCGACGCTCTCGGGGGGGACGCCCGTACTCGTCAGACTCACCGTCCGCCCGGAGTTCGTCGACGAGGTCCGCGACGCCCTCCGAGCGGCAGACCCGGTCCACCACCTGTTCGTCGCGGCGGACGGCGAAGTGACCGTTCACGCCCGGCTCGACGGGGACTCCGTCCGCGCCCAGTTGGACAAGCTCGTGGACCTCTCGCGGGTCCGCGACTACGAGGTGAGCCTCGTGGAATCCGCCGAGTGGACGCCGACGGTCAACGGAACCGGCTTCGCCCTCGAGTGCGCCGAGTGCGGCAACACGGTGACGAGCGAGGGCGAGAGCGCCCGCATCGGCGGGACGCTCTACCACTTCTGCTGTTCGTCCTGTCTCGGCCGGTTCGAAGACCGGTACGACCGCCTCGAAGCCGGCGCGAACGATGATTGACCGGGCGGGCGACGAGTGGGTGGCGTGAACGGCGACTGAGCCTCGAAGCCAGCGGTTTCGAATCCAAAGTTCGGCCCCTCGATGACGCTCGGTTCTGAAGGGACAATCGAGGTAAGAGAGGGGCACGTACGTATAGATGAGATGAGTAGCCGAACGGCCCACTTAGACATCCGCGGAATGAGTTGCGCGAACTGCTCGCGCACCGTCGGCGAGGCGTTGGAGTCACTCGACGGCGTGGCGAGCGCCAGCGTCAACTTCGCCACCGACGAGGGTTCCGTGGAGTACGACCCCGAGGAGGTATCGCTCGGCGAGATATACGACGCCGTCGAGGACGCCGGCTACGAGGCGCTCTCGGAGACCCGGACCATCGGCATCACCGGGATGAGCTGTGCGAACTGCGCCGACGCGAACCGGAAGTCGCTGGAGTCGGTTCCGGGCGTCGTCGCCGCCGAGGTCAACTTCGCCACCGACGAGGCGCACGTCACCTACAACCCCGCCGACGCGAGCCTCGACGACATGTACCGGGCGGTCGAAGCGGCCGGCTACACGCCCGTCCGCGAAGACGCCGGCGACGAGGAGGGTGCGGAAGACGCCCGCGACGCCGCCCGCAACGAGGAGATTCGCCGACAGAAGCGCCTGACGTTGTTCGGCGCGGCGCTGTCGCTGCCGCTCCTCGGGATGCTCGCAGTCGAACTGTTCGGCGGCGGCCTCCCCGAGACGATTCCCGGCACGGGCGTCCCCATGGGCTGGGTCGGCTTCGCGTTCGCCACGCCGGTGCAGGTCTACCTCGGCCGCGAGTTCTACGAGAACTCCTACACGGCGCTCGTCCGGAACCGAACCGCCAACATGGACGTGCTCATCGCCATGGGGTCTTCGACGGCGTACCTCTACTCCGTCGCCGTCCTCGTCGGCCTCCTCGCCGGCAGCCTCTACTTCGACACCGCCGCGCTCATCTTGGTGTTCATCACGCTCGGGAACTATCTCGAAGCCCGCTCGAAGGGACAGGCGTCGGAGGCGCTCCGAACGCTCCTCGAACTCGAAGCCGACACCGCGACGCTCGTCGACGACGACGGGACCGAACGCGAGGTCCCCCTCGACGAGGTCGAGGTCGGTGACCGCATGAAGGTCCGTCCCGGCGAGAAGATTCCGACCGACGGCGTCGTCGTCGACGGCGACTCCGCGGTCGACGAGTCCATGGTCACCGGCGAGTCCGTCCCCGTCTCGAAGGCCGAAGGCGACGAGGTCGTCGGCTCGACGGTGAACCAAAACGGCGTCCTCGTGGTCGAGGCGACCAAGGTCGGTTCCGAGACCGCAATCCAGCAGATCGTCTCGCTCGTCAAGGAGGCGCAGGGCCGCCAACCCGAGATTCAGAACCTCGCCGACCGCATCTCGGCGTACTTCGTGCCCGCGGTCATCGCCAACGCCCTCCTGTGGGGCGTCGTCTGGTTCCTCTTCCCCGAGGCGCTCGCGGGCTTCATCCGGTCGCTCCCGGTCTGGGGGCTCGTCGCGGGCGGCCCCGTCGCCGCGGGCGGCGCGGTCTCGACGTTCGAGTTCGCCGTCGTCGTCTTCGCGTCGGCCGTGCTCATCGCCTGCCCCTGCGCGCTCGGCCTCGCCACCCCGGCCGCGACGATGGTCGGGACGGCAATCGGCGCGCGAAACGGCGTCCTGTTCAAGGGCGGCGACGTGCTCGAACGCGTCAAAGACGTGGAGACGGTCGTCTTCGACAAGACCGGCACGCTCACCAAAGGCGAGATGACGCTGACCGACGTGGTCGCCGTCGGCCCCGCCGCCGACGGCTCCGGCGTCGTCACCGCCGACGACGAGACGCTCGACGAGGACGCGGTGCTCCGGTACGCCGCCTCGGCCGAGCGCAACAGCGAACACCCGCTGGCCCGCGCCATCGTCGCCGGCGCGGAAGGCCGCGGCCTCGACCTCGCCGACCCGGAGGACTTCGAGAACGTCCCCGGTCACGGGATTCGCGCGACCGTCGACGGGAAAACCGTCCTCGTCGGTAACCGCAAATTCCTCTCGGACGCGGGTGTCGACCCCGCCCCCGCCGAGGACGCGCTCCAGGACCTCGAAAGCGAGGGGAAGACCGCGATGCTCGTCGCGGTCGACGGCGACCTCGCGGGCGTCGTCGCCGACGCGGACGAAATCAAGGAGTCGGCCGCGGAGGCCGTCGCCGCGCTCCGCGACCGTGGCGCGACCGTCCACATGATTACCGGCGACAACGAGCGGACCGCCCGCGCCGTCGCCGAACAGGTCGGCATCGACCCCGAGAACGTCAGCGCCGGCGTCCTCCCCGAGGACAAGGCCGACGCCGTCGAGTCCCTGCAGGCCGACGGAACGAGAGTCATGATGGTCGGCGACGGCGTCAACGACGCGCCCGCGCTCGCCGCCGCGTACGTCGGCACGGCGCTCGGCTCGGGAACCGACGTCGCCATCGAGGCGGCCGACGTGACGCTCATGCGCGACGACCCGCTCGACGTGGTGAAGGCCATCCGCATCTCCGCCGGGACGCTCGCGAAAATCAAACAGAACCTGTTCTGGGCGCTCGGCTACAACACCGCGATGATTCCGCTCGCGTCGCTCGGCCTCCTCCAGCCAGTGTTCGCCGCGGGCGCGATGGCGCTGTCGTCAGTGTCCGTCCTCACGAACAGTCTCCTATTCCGGGCCTACACGCCGGACCACGACTACCGCTTCCTCGACTTCCTCCGGCGGTAGTCCGTTTCGCCGTCTCGCTTTTGTCCTCGCGCGGCGATTCTCTCAGGGTATGTCCACTCGAACCCCCGCGCGGACGGAGCCGTGGCTCTTGGTCGCCGTCGGCGCGTTCCTCGTTCTCGTCGGCCTCGGAACGCTCGCGAGCGCCCCGTGGCGCTACGCGGCCGGCGGGTCGGTCGTCGCGGTCGCCGCGCTCCAGATAGTCGGGTCGCTGTCGGCGGTCGTCATCGGTGCCGGAGCCGCGTGGCTCGGGGCGGTCGGAGCGCGCGAAAAACGGTGACGGACGGGGCGTTCAGTACCGCGACGGGAGGAACGCCATGCCGATGAGGAGAATGACCGTGGTGAACGAGACGATGGCGATGCCCCAGAGGCCGTTTTCGGTCTCGTGGAAGCTGTCGATTTCGGACAGTTGTGCCTGGTAGCTGTCGTAGTTCTGCGTCAGGACGAGCGTCTCGCCGTCCGGGAAGTACGCGAGGTACTGCTGTCCCGAGAGGGTCAGATTCGCCTCGTTTTCGACGGTGACGGTGTTCTCCTCGGACGCGAACCACTCGAGGGTCACGCCGGAGGTCTCGACCGCGTCGACGGTGACGGACTGGTTGTTGTAGTCGAAGGAGTCACCTTCGGCGACGGTGCGCGTCTCGTTCGCCGGGAAGTACTCGTCGACCGAGACGAGCGTCGAATCGTTGACGACGACGTAGCGCTCGCCGTCACGGGTGACGGTCTCGTTGTCGGCGTTCGAGTCGGCTTGGAGGATTGCGGTCTCGTTGTACAGTTCGACCAGCGTCGCCTCGGTGGGGTCGGAGACGTTGGCGATTTCGACACGGTAGTCCGTGCCGTCGAGCGTGACGGTGCTCTCGTTGTCCCACGTCTCGGTGAAGCGAGCGGAGTCGTTCACGTAGGTGAGTTCACCAGAGCCGACCAGCGTGGTGCCACCACCGTGACCGCCCGACTCCTCCTCTTCGGTTATCGACGACACTGTGTACGCCTGGTCGCTATCGGGGACGGAGAACTCGTCCCCCTGTGCCAGCGAGTACTCGGGGTTCTCGAAACTGACCGACGGCGTCGATGCAGTCGCGATAAGTGAGTATGCACCGGCACCGATGACCAGGAAGAACACGACGGAGATGACCGCGGCGCGTCGTTGCATGGTTTCGGCATGGGCCACGCGGCGTATAACGATTACTTTTCCTCGGAGCGTGTCACCGCGTCGCGCGACTGCCGGCGGCGACTCCCGCCCCCAATACGACGGTGCAGACGAACAGTCGAAGCTGTGGATTGACAAGGGTTTTTGAAACTATTGGCCGAACCTCCCGCCAATGAGATACCGACCAGTCGTTCGACGGAGCCGAACCGGGAGTTGGTCGTGACGCGCGACGACGACCTCGTCACAGAACAGTTGGAACTCGCCGCCGATCGGTTCGACTTCCTCAACGCGCTGGACGGTACGCGCCTCGACAAGCGAGACTTGACCGAGGCGCTGCCGTACTCCCGCTCGACGGTCGACCGCGCGATACGCGACCTGACCGCCGCGGGGTTCGTCGTCGACGACGGCGACTACACCACGTCGCTGAAGGGCGGACAGTTCATTTCGCTGTTTCGCGCCACTCGCGACGCCGCCGCCGACGTGCTCGAACTCGACTCGTTCGTCGCCGGAGCGGCCGCCGACTACCCGCTTCCGGTCGAGGCCGTCGTCGGGGCCGACGAACTGCGGACCGACCCGCGCGTCTCACACCCGTTCGATGCGCTCGGAAACAGGCTCAAAGCGACGACCAACGGGACGTTCGTCCTCCCGTACCTGCCGAGTCAGACGTTCGTCGACCGGTGTACGACCTGGCTCGTCGACGGGCACTCCTGTCGGTTCGTCGCGCCCGACTCCGTCGTCACCGCTATCTGGCGGGCGTACCCGGCGTTTCTCGAAACCGTACAGACCGTCCCGGACTGCGAGCTTCGGGTCGGCGAGGTTCCCCCGTTCGCCATCGCGCAGACGACGCTCGACGGGACGCCCCACGCGATGGTAGTCGCCTACGACGACGACGCGCGCGCCCGCTGCGTCATCGAGAACACGAGCGAGCGCGCCGTGGCGTGGGCCCGGAGCCGCGTGCAGTCGATTTGGGAAGCCGCGAGCCCGTTCGACCTCAACGGAAACGCCGACGGTGACGCTCCCGAAACCGAAGCCGACATCGCGGACGCCAAAGCGGGCGATGCGGACGGTAAAGCGACGACGGCTGGTCCCCGGAGCGTAACTGACGACCGCGGTGGGAGTGCAGCGATTCGCGGCCCGGCGCTCTCCACGGTGCTGCGGTCGCAAGGGTTCGCCCGACTCGCTCCGGCGTACTTCGACCGCGTCGGCGTCTCGCCGCCGCTGGCGTGTTGGCGCGCCGGTTTCGACCTCGGCGAGGTCCGCGCCGGTTACGCGCTCGACCGCGAACGCCCGACCGAAGACGGACGCGAGAACGTGACTGACGACCTGTTCTCCCGTCTCCGCTCGGGTACCGACCACGTCGTGACGGGTCCGCCCGGCGCGGGAAAGAGCACGGTCTGTATGTCCGTCGCGTGCCGGTGGTACGACCACGAGCAGGGTACCGTCCTCTACCGAAAGTCCGGCCAGCACGACCCGTTTACCTCCGCGGCGCACCTCGGGTCGTACCTCGCCGAAGCCAGCGGGCACGTCCTCGTCGTCGTCGAGGACGCGACCCGGACCGAGGCGAACAGCATCTTCGAACTCGTCCGCGAGTTCGACGACGACGACCGCGTGACGTTCCTCCTCGACAGTCGGGAAAGCGAGTGGCGCGACGACTCGCTCCGCGGCACCGCTCGCCTCGAATTCCACCGGAGACAATCGATAGACGTGGTCCCCGTTCCCGTCGTCGACGCCCGCGAGCGGGCCAGACTTGTCGAGCACTTCGAGGCGACCGTCGGAACGAACGTCGATATCGACCCCGAGGAACTCACCCCGAACGAGGGCGGAGACCTCGAACCAGGAGAGATGTATCTCTTTTTGCATCGACTCGCCCGGCACGCCGAGCCGGCAGCCGGAGGGAACGCCGCCCCGACGAGCCTCCTCGACGATATCGATTCCGTCTACGCCGACCTCGAACGCGTCGACGAGCGACTCGGCATCGACGTCGGCGTTCTCGTGAATCTCCTGAACGCCTCGGGCATCGGCGTCTCGCCGCCGCTCGCGTACGCGCTCACCGAGTCGAAGCGCGACGAATCGGTCGTCGAAGAAGCGCTCGACGCGCTCGAACGGACCGTCCTCTACTCCGCGTTCGGCGACGACGAGTCCGACGGCGAGCGGGTTCGCGCGGTCCACGAGACGTGGTCCGCTCGTTTCCTCCAGCGGCTGCTCGACCTCGAATCCGAGCGTCGCGCCCGCCGCCGGTTCGAGCGATGTCTCGACGCGCTCTGCTCGCTCGTCGACGACGGCGACGCGCGCCGGACCGTCCAATCGGTGTTCGGCGGCACCGCCGATATCGTTCGCACTATCGAGAGCGACCCCGCGACGTGGGGAGAACGACTCGTCCGTAGCGTGTTCGAACTCGGCGTCAACACGCCGACGCTCTCCGAGCTGTACGCCGAGACCGACTACTCCGACGTCGACGTGCCGCGGGCCTGCGACGGGACGCTCCGACTCGACGTTCGTCGGTGGCGCGCCCGCATGTTCGTCAACGGGGGCGAACTTGAACGCGCCAAACGAGAGTTCGAGTCGCTCGCGTCGCTCGACGACGAGCGCCTCGACGAGACGGCACTGGTCCGCGCGCGCGCCGACGGCTTTGCCGGACTCTCCGAGGTCGGACGCTACCGCGGTTCGTTCGAGCCCGCCCGCGAATACGCACAGGAGGCCCTCGAACGATTCAGTCGAATCGACGACGAGGTGGGCCGCAGCGACGTGTTGAACGCACTAGGTGGTATCGAGGCACAGACCGACAATCCGGAGGCCGCGAAAGTCTACTACCAGCGAGCGCTCGGACTCCGCCGCGACCTCGAAGACGATACGAAAGTTGCGAGCACGCTCGCGAACCTCGGACTCGTCGAGATAACGCTCCGAGAGTTCGAGTCAGCCGCAGCGCACGCCCGTACGAGTCTCCAGATTCGCCGCGAGATTCAGTATCCGTGGGGGGAAGCGCTGAGCCTCGCCGTTCTCAGCCGTATCGAACTCGAAAACGGGACGCTCGACGAAGCGGAGCGATACGCCCGACTCGCGCTCGACATCCGCGTCGAAATCGGCGACTCCATCGGCATCGCGTCGACATCGAACAACCTCGGAAAGATAGCGTTCGACCGCGGCGCGCTCGAGGACGCGCGCGAGCGCTACGAATCGCTTCTCGACGACGTCGAGGACCCGGAGTTCGATTGGATTCGAAGGGACGTGTACTACGGTCTCGCCCAAACGCTCTCTGAACTCGGTGAACCGGAGACCGCCATCGAATACGCCGAACGCGCCATCGACCTCCTCGAAGAAAACGAGTCGAAGCGGACCGAACTCCAGACAGTCCGCGCTCGAACCCTCCTGGACAGCGGCGATCTCGACGACGCGCGAACGGTCGCAGAACGCGCCCACGAACGAGCGTCCGGACTCGGCGACGAGCCGAGGACGCTCGCGAGCGTGACGCTCGGAGAGGTGTACGTGCGGTCGGGAGAGACTGACGACGGGATTTCCCTGCTCAGAACTGCAATCGAATCCGCCCCGACGGCAGCTCTCGAAGGCCGGTGTCGCCGACAGTACGCTACGGCGCTCTGTGAGACCGGAGACGTTTCCGATTCACTCGCCGAATTACGACGCGCTGCAGCGTGCTTTTCCTCTGTCGAAGCCGGGGTTCGAGCGCGGAAGACTGCACTTGACGCCCTCGAACTCGCACACGAACTGGGCGACGCCGACGCGGTCAGCGCGCTCGAACAGCGGCTCGTACGATAGCGTCGTCAGTCGCTGCTTCGATACCGAGACGCGTCGCTCGCGAGAGTTGCGTTCGAAGAGAAAAGCCAAGGGCCGGATTTGAACCGGCGGGGGTTCCGCTCTGCAGGCGGATGCGTTGGGCCGAACTCTGCCACCTTGGCGCAGTTACTGGTATCCCTGTCTTGTGCTTAAGCCTGACGGTGTGCGACCTGAGTCGGGCGTTTTCGCTGTCTCGACCGAGAGAGCAGTCGCTGTCTGTGCGGTGTGCGAGCGAGCGATTACCGCTCGCTATAAATGAAAAAAGCCCACTGGACCGAAGTCCAGTGGGCTCTGTATGAGTGGGGGCGGCGAACTGGATTTCCCAGAGGATCGCTCACTCCAGTACTGACCAGAACGCAGGTGAGCTTA